>NZ_JBJQJI010000004.1:0-259413 GCF_046487485.1 Escherichia sp. WS1368 | reverse complement strand
CCTGCGGGCAGCCCACTCACTGTGTTCGTGGTCTGTCCAACTGGCTGCGCCAGTTGTCGAACCCCGGTCGGGGCTTCTCATCCCCCCTGGAGTGCAATATGCGAAAAAAAAGCTCGCACTTTCGTACGAGCTCTTCTTTGAATATGGCGGTGAGGGGGGGATTGACTCGCTTCGCTCGCCCTGCGGGCAGCCCACTCACTGTGTTCGTGGTCTGTCCAACTGGCTGCGCCAGTTGTCGAACCCCGGTCGGGGCTTCTCATCCCCCCTGGAGTGCAATATGCGAAAAAAAAAGCTCGCACTTTCGTACGAGCTTTTCTTTAAATATGGCGGTGAGGGGGGGATTCGAACCCCCGATACGTTGCCGTATACACACTTTCCAGGCGTGCTCCTTCAGCCACTCGGACACCTCACCAAATTGTTTTGCTACCAAACCTCATGGGTGGCAACGGGGCGCTACTATAGGGAGTTGGAGTAAAACGGTCAAGAAGAATTTTAATGATAATTATTGTTTGCTCATACTGTAAACAAGTTGTGCAGTATATCTACATCGAGACAAGTTATGGACTTATACTTCCAAAGTACTTCATACATATCACAAAATAAAAAGGCCGGTTAAACCGACCTTTTACTCGTTCTTTCTCTTCGCCCATCAGGCGGTAAAACAATCAGCGACTACGGAAGACAATGCGGCCTTTGCTCAGGTCGTACGGGGTCAGTTCAACAGTCACTTTGTCGCCCGTCAGGATGCGGATGTAGTTTTTGCGCATTTTACCGGAGATGTGTGCAGTAACCACGTGACCGTTTTCTAACTCTACGCGGAACATGGTATTAGGCAACGTTTCAAGAACGGTACCTTGCATTTCAATATTGTCTTCTTTGGCCATCTAATCCTCTGGGGTATCACTACCGTAATTTGAACCGGCAAGATAATGCCGAAGTTCTGTAAATAAGTAAAGATTTGCGCGCTAAATCGCAACAAACAGGTTCGGCACATTACTCCGAAAACACACGGCTAAGCCGCACCAAAAGCGCAACGTATAAGGGAGCGGTGAGATAAACGATGGGCGTTACCTGACGCGAAAAATTCCTTATCGGCAGCGGGGTAATGAGCGTAACCAACTCTGCGACCGCAATTATAACACTCTGGGGAGAAATGTGCCGAAAACATTCATTCTTGTGGTGAAAACAAGCACCGTGGTACCCAGAAATTATTCGGCAATCGTCCGAGGCGCATTTGATTGAGATAATTGAGGTAATCCCGGCGGGGAATTTCGCAGGCACCAAGCGACGCTGTGTGATCGTTAAGTACCTGGCAGTCGATAAGCTTACCGCCATGACCAATAAATTCCTCACAGAATACCAGAAGCGCCGTTTTAGACGCATTTTCCATCCGGCTGAACATGGACTCACCACAAAATAGCGTTCCCTGGGCCACGCCGTACATACCGCCGACAAGCTCATCTTCACGCCAGACTTCAATGGAGTGGGCATGACCGAGTTCGTGAAGGCGATGGTAGGCTTCGACCACGCCACGCGTGATCCAGGTTCCTTCTTCGCGATCGCTGGCACAGCCTTCAATGACCTGACCAAAAGCGTAATTCATCGTGACACGATAGGGCGAGCGTTTATGAAATCGCTTCATACTACGGCTGATATGCAGTGATTCAGGCCAAAGCACCGCGCGGGGATCGGGCGACCACCAGAGGATGGGGTCGCCGGGAGAAAACCACGGAAAAATACCACGCTGGTAAGCCATTAACAGGCGTGCAGGGCTAAGATCGCCCCCAAGTGCCAGCAGGCCGTTAGGCTCACGTAATGCGCCTTCCGGGGAAGGGAAGGCTATTGAATGGCGAGAAAGCTGAACCAGGCGCATGACCGCAAAACTCCACGCAAGTCGGATCGTTCAATAATAGCTTACAAACCCTGCTTAAACTGGTAATAACGCCCCTGTCTGGCAAGCAGTTCTGCGTGAGTACCTTGCTCAATAATTTGCCCGTTGTCCATCACTATTATTTGTTGGAAACGAGAGAGTCCGCGAAGTCGATGGGTGACCATTAACACCGTTTTCTCATGCATCATTTCTGCAAGCAATTCAAGGATCTGACTTTCGGTTGTGGCATCTAAGCCTTCTGTAGGTTCATCCAGCAATACCAGCGGCGCATCATGTAACAGCGCACGGGCGATAGCCAGACGGCGCAGTTCACCACCGGAGAGCTGGCGTCCGCCTTCACCTAACCAACTGTTGAGACCTGCATCCTCGAGCAGCTTCTCCAGACCAACGCGACGTAAGATCTCCGCCAGAGCCTCATCACTACTGCCAGGCGAGGCGAGTAACAGATTATCACGCAGCGTGGCGCTAAACAGATGCACTCGCTGAGGAACAACGCTGATGGTCTGTCGTAGAGTCGCTTCATTCAGGCTGGCTATGGGGCTACCGTTAAGCAAAATCTCGCCCTGTTGCGGGTCCCATGCGCGGGTCAGCAGTTGTAACAGTGTTGATTTGCCGCATCCGGTTCGCCCGAGAATCGCTATATGTTCTCCGGCGTTTACCTGAAGAGAAATCCCTTTAAGTGCCTGTTGGGATTGCTCCGGATAAGTGAACTGAACATCCCGTAACGTCAACGAAACGCGATCGGCAACACGAGTTTGGGTATCAGGGAAGGTGACTTCCGGTTTTTGATCCGTTAAGTCAGTGATCCGAACGGCAGAGGCAATGACTTGCCCCAGATGCTGAAATGCACCCGTTACTGGTGCCAGTGCTTCAAACGCGGCTAACGCGCAGAAGACAAACAGGGCAATTAACGCGCCGGGTTGAGCATTGCCGCCAACGCCGCCAGACGCCATCCACAGCATCAGGATCACCGCTAACGCGCCAATGAGCAGCATTATCGCTTGCGACAATGCGGTGAGTTCAGATTGACGTCGTTGCGCTTCCAGCCACTGAATTTCGGTATTCTCTAACTGCGTGCGATAACGATCGCTGGCACCAAAAATGGTCAGCTCAGCTTGCCCTTGCAGCCAGGCCGTCAGTTGTTGGCGATACTGCCCGCGAAGATGAGTCAGATTTTGCCCGGTGCTTTTTCCCGCACGATAAAACAGCGGTGGCATCAGGAAAAGCGTCAGTAACATAATGCCGCCCAGCGTAAAGGCGAGGGTGAAATCAAGGAAACTTAACCCGATTGTCACCACCATAATCACCACAAAAGCGCCCACCAGCGGCGAGATAACGCGCAGGTAAAGATGATCGAGCGTATCAACATCCGCCACCACGCGGTTGAGCAATTCGCCCTGACGATAGCGCGCCAGTCCGGCAGGGGAGAGGGGCAGCAATTTGCTGAAGGTATAAATGCGCAGATGCTGCAACACGCGGAAAGTCGCGTCGTGACTTACCAGACGTTCAAAATAGCGCCCGGCAGTACGGGTGATTGCTGCACCACGCACGCCCGCAGCGGGTAGCATATAGTTGAAGCTGTACAGTCCGGCAACCCCCGCTACCGCTGAGGCCGAGAGGAACCAGCCGGAAAGTGTCAACAGACCGATACTGGCGAGCAGCGTGACAATTGCCAGCACAATACCAAGACTTAACATCCATTTATGACGTTTATACAGTGCCAGATAGGGTAGCAAAGCGCGCATTTAAATCTCCTCCTGACGATGGGCCAGCAATGTGGAGAAAGGACCACCAGCCACGCTTAATTCCGCGTAACGTCCTTGCTCAATAATCTGACCATCCTGCATTACCCAAATGACATCCCAGTCAGCAAGATCTTCTAACTGGTGGGTGACCATTAACGTTGTCTGGCGCAGAGAGGCGGCATTAAGCGCCTCCATTACGCGCTGTTCACTGTGAGCATCAAGGCTGGCAGCGGGTTCATCCAACAGTAATAGCGAACAGGGATTTAGTAATGCTCGGGCCACCGCCACGCGCTGTGCCTGCCCCACGGAAAGGCGGGCAGCCTGGTCGCCAACAGGCGTATCAACGCCTTGTGGCAGGAGCGGTAGAAACTCACTGACCCAGGCGTTATCCAGCGCTGTTTGTAACTCGTGTTCGCTGGCATCAGGTCGTGCCAGTAGTACGTTATCCCGTAGTGTTGCTGCCGGTAATTGTGGGTTTTGCCCAACCCAGGAGAGATGTTTACGCCATGATTCCGGTGATAAATCGCGTAATTCTATCCCGTTGATTCGTAGCGATCCCTGATATGAGAGAAAACCAGAAAGCGCGTTCAGCAGTGAGCTTTTACCTGAACCGCTGCGACCAACCAACACGGCACGTTGGCCTGCTGGCAAAGTAAAGTTCAGCGGTCCGGCCAGCGTTTTACCTTCTGGTGATGTAATAAACAGCTCCTCGGCTTCAATGGTCACCGGATCGGTCGATGCTAATTCCGCCTCACCACGCTGCGGATGGGCAAGCGGGGTTTCCATAAACGTTTTCAAACTGTCAGCTGCACCAACAGCCTGGGCTTTAGCATGATAAAACGTACCGAGATCGCGTAATGGCTGGAAAAACTCCGGCGCAAGGATCAGGGCCAGAAAACCCGCAGCCAGCGTCACGCCAGTATCATAGTGACCAAAATCCAGCTCGCCGAGATAGGAAAAACCAAAGTAGACCGCCACCAGAGCAATTGACAGCGAGGTAAAAAATTCGAGAATGCCGGAGGATAAAAACGCCAGCCGTAGCACTTCCATTGTCCGTTGGCGGAAATCTTCCGAAGCAGAACGAATACTTTCAATTTCAGCTTCACCACGACCAAAAATACGCAATGTTTCCATGCCGCGCAGGCGATCGAGAAAATGCCCACTTAAGCGAGCAAGAGCGAGAAAGTTACGTCGGTTAGCATCGGCAGCCCCCATTCCAACCAGCGCCATAAACAACGGAATTAACGGAGCAGTGCCCAGCAGAATGAGCGCCGCAGCCCAGTTAGAGGGGAAGATAGCCACCACAATCAGCAACGGCACCGACACTGCCAGCGCCATTTGCGGCAGGTAGCGTGCATAGTAATCATGCATATCGTCAATTTGCTCGAGTACCAGCGTCGCCCAGCTCCCCGCCGGTTTACCCTGAATCCACGCTGGCCCTGCTTGTTGCAGACGGTCGAGAACCTGACGGCGGATGGCAAAGCGGATATGCTGCCCGGCGTGATAACCCACCCGTTCGCGTAACCAGACCACCCATGCGCGAAGTACAAAGGTCAGAACCAGTAACGTAAAGGGAAGCAGCAGGGCTTCACGGGGAATATTCTCCATAATCATATGTTGCAGAATTCGCGCCATGAACCAGGCCTGGGCAATGATCAATATGCCGCTCACAAAGCCCAGCAGACGAGAAATATTCAGCCAACGTTGGGAGATGACGCTTTGCTGTTTTAACCAGCGGGTTAACTCTTTTTGACGGGATTTATTCATTGCACGCTTAGCAGGTGAGTTATCAGAATTATTTGCAGAGCAATGTTACAACGAGGAAAAAATAAAGGCGACCCATAGTCGCATGGTGTCGCCTTCTTTACTTTTGTTACTGATTTGTAAAATTATTTTGCGTCAGCTAAACCATCGAGGTAGCGTTCCGCATCAAGTGCTGCCATGCAGCCTGTACCAGCAGATGTAATAGCCTGGCGATAAATGTGATCCATCACGTCGCCTGCGGCAAAGACGCCAGGGATGCTGGTCTGGGTGGCATTACCATGAATACCCGACTGTACTTTGATGTAGCCGTTTTCCAGTTCCAGCTGCCCTTCGAAAATGGCAGTATTCGGGCTGTGACCGATAGCAACAAACAGACCGGCAACGTCGAGTGACTCGATGTTATCGCTGTTTTGCGTATCGCGCAGACGAACGCCAGTGACGCCCATCTGATCGCCGGTCACCTCTTCCAGCGTACGGTTGGTGTGTAGAATGATGTTGCCGTTCTCCACTTTATCCATCAGACGCTTAATAAGGATTTTTTCCGCGCGGAAACCGTCACGGCGGTGAATCAGATGAACTTCCGAAGCGATGTTAGACAGATACAGCGCCTCTTCAACCGCGGTATTGCCGCCGCCGATGACCGCAACTTTCTGGTTGCGATAGAAGAAACCGTCGCAGGTTGCACAAGCAGAAACCCCACGGCCTTTAAACGCTTCCTCAGAAGGAAGGCCGAGATAGCGTGCAGAAGCTCCGGTGGCAATAATCAGCGCGTCGCAAGTGTATTCGCCGTTATCGCCATTCAGACGGAACGGACGGTTTTGCAGATCCACCTTGTTGATATGATCAAAAATGATCTCAGTTTCAAATTTGGTGGCATGTTCGTGCATGCGCTCCATTAATAACGGACCGGTCAGATCGTTTGGATCGCCAGGCCAGTTTTCCACTTCCGTGGTGGTGGTCAGTTGGCCGCCTTTTTCCATGCCGGTAATCAGCACAGGTTGCAGGTTGGCGCGCGCCGCATAGACAGCAGCGGTGTATCCCGCCGGGCCTGAACCCAGGATAAGCAGTTTACTGTGTTTGGTCGTGCCCATGAGATCCCCATAGTTGTTGGCAGACAATGGGCAGGATTGTAGGGAATTTACAGACGTAAAAAAAGAGTATGACGATTTTGTTAACAATTTGTGCAATCGGCAGCATCGATAAGCAGGTCAAATTCTCCCGTCATTATCACCTCTGCTACTTAAATTTCCCGCTTTATAAGCCGATTAAATGATGAATAAACGCCCCTAGTAATGAATATCTGGCATGTTGTACTAAAAATCGATGTTTTGCTTTGACAATCCCCTGGTGTTTTGCGAAAACATTCGAGGAAGAAAAAAAACAGTATTCTTATATGCGCATAACCATGCATGTAAATACCATGTTTACCGTGCTAGTGAAATCTACGTATGGCGTGGACAGACGCCATTCGTGATGTCGATAGCAGCCACAAGGCAACGGTCTTCTCACCGTAGACCCAGGCATTGCGCGCCGTGAATCTTCATGATTTCGGTCTATCGTGACGGGTAGCGACTCTGAACAGTGATGTTTCAGGGTCAGACAGGAGTAGGGAAGGAATACAGAGAGACAATAATAATGGTAGATAGCAAGAAGCGCCCTGGCAAAGATCTCGACCGTATCGATCGTAACATTCTTAATGAGTTGCAAAAGGATGGGCGTATTTCTAACGTCGAGCTTTCTAAACGTGTGGGACTTTCCCCAACGCCGTGCCTTGAGCGTGTGCGTCGGCTGGAAAGACAAGGGTTTATTCAGGGCTATACGGCGCTGCTTAACCCCCATTATCTGGATGCATCACTTCTGGTATTCGTTGAGATTACTCTGAATCGTGGCGCACCGGATGTGTTTGAACAATTCAATACCGCTGTACAAAAACTTGAAGAAATTCAGGAGTGTCATTTAGTATCTGGTGATTTCGACTACCTGTTGAAAACACGCGTGCCGGATATGTCAGCTTACCGTAAGTTGCTGGGGGAAACCCTGCTGCGTCTGCCTGGCGTCAATGACACACGGACATACGTTGTTATGGAAGAAGTCAAGCAGAGTAATCGTCTGGTTATTAAGACGCGCTAACACGGAACAGGTGCAAAATCGGCGTATTTTGATTACACTCCTGTTAATCCATACAGCAACAGTACTGGGGTAACCTGGTACTGTTGTCCGTTTTAGCATCGGGCAGGAAAAGCCTGTAACCTGGAGAGCCTTTCTTGAGCCAGGAATACACTGAAGACAAAGAAGTCACATTGACAAAGTTAAGTAGCGGCCGCCGCCTTCTGGAGGCGTTGCTGATCCTTATTGTCCTGTTTGCCGTCTGGTTGATGGCTGCCTTACTAAGCTTTAACCCTTCGGACCCCAGCTGGTCGCAAACGGCCTGGCATGAACCTATCCATAATTTAGGTGGGATGCCCGGTGCATGGCTGGCAGATACGCTGTTCTTTATTTTTGGCGTGATGGCTTACACCATTCCCGTCATTATTGTCGGCGGTTGTTGGTTTGCCTGGCGTCATCAGTCCAGCGACGAATACATTGATTATTTTGCCGTTTCGCTACGCATCATTGGCGTTTTGGCGCTCATCCTTACCTCCTGTGGTCTGGCGGCAATCAACGCTGACGATATCTGGTATTTTGCCTCCGGTGGCGTCATTGGCAGCTTACTAAGCACTACGCTACAACCACTGCTACACAGTAGCGGGGGAACTATTGCGCTGCTCTGCGTTTGGGCTGCGGGTCTGACGCTGTTCACCGGTTGGTCATGGGTGACCATTGCTGAAAAACTCGGCGGCTGGATTTTAAACATTCTCACCTTCGCCAGTAATCGTACCCGTCGCGATGATACCTGGGTCGATGAAGATGAGTATGAAGACGACGAAGAGTATGAAGATGAAAATCACGGCAAACAGCATGAATCACGCCGTGCCCGTATTCTTCGCGGCGCGTTAGCGCGTCGTAAACGGTTGGCGGAAAAATTCATTAATCCGATGGGGCGGCAAACAGATGCTGCGTTGTTCTCCGGTAAGCGGATGGATGATGAAGAAGAGATTACCTACACTGCACGCGGTGTGGCTGCCGACCCGGACGACGTCCTCTTTTCGGGCAATCGTGCAACGCAGCCAGAATATGACGAATACGATCCATTATTAAACGGTGCGCCAATTACCGAACCTGTTGCTGTAGCAGCTGCTGCTACCACGGCGACACAAAGCTGGGCTGCGCCGGTTGAACCTGTGACTCAGACGCCGCCTGTTGCCTCTGTTGATGTTCCACCTGCACAACCTACAGTAGCCTGGCAGCCTGTACCGGGGCCACAAACGGGAGAGCCGGTTATTGCTCCTGCACAGGAAGGTTACCCACAGCAGCCACAATATGCGCAGCCTGCAGTGCAATATAATGAGCCGCTGCAACAACCTGTACAGCCACAGCAGCCGTATTATGCGCCAGCAGCGGAACAACCTGTGCAACAACCTTACTACGCTCCTGCGGCGGAACAACCTGTTCAGCAGCCGTATTACGCAACTGCGCCGGAACAGTCTGCGCAACAGTCGTATTACGCCCCTGCGCCAGAACAATCGGTGGCAGGTAACGCCTGGCAAGCCGAAGAGCAGCAATCCACTTTTGCTCCACAGTCTACATACCAGACTGAGCAAACTTATCAGCAGCCAGTCGCTCAGGAGCCGTTGTACCAACAGCCGCAACCTGTTGAACAGCAGCCTGTTGTGGAGCCTGAACCCGTTGTAGAAGAGACAAAACCCGCGCGTCCGCCGCTTTACTATTTTGAAGAAGTGGAAGAGAAGCGTGCCCGTGAACGTGAACAACTTGCGGCCTGGTATCAACCGATTCCTGAACCGGTTAAAGAACCAGAACCGATCAAATCTTCGCTGAAAACACCTTCTGTTGCAGCAGTACCTCCAGTGGAAGCCGCTGCCGCTGTTTCCCCTCTGGCATCTGGCGTGAAAAAAGCGACACTGGCGACGGGGGCTGCCGCAACCGTTGCCGCGCCAGTCTTCAGTCTGGCAAATAGCGCTGGACCGCGTCCACAGGTCAAAGAGGGGATTGGCCCGCAGTTGCCACGACCGAAACGTATCCGCGTGCCAACTCGTCGTGAACTGGCGTCTTACGGTATTAAGCTGCCCTCACAGCGTGCGGCAGAAGAAAAAGCCCGTGAAGCTCAGCGCAATCAGTACGATTCCGGCGATCAGTATAACGATGATGAAATCGATGCGATGCAGCAGGATGAACTGGCACGTCAGTTCGCCCAGACACAGCAGCAACGCTATGGCGAACAGTATCAACATGATGTGCCCGTGAACGCAGAAGATGCAGATGCTGCGGCAGAGGCTGAACTGGCTCGTCAGTTTGCGCAAACTCAACAACAACGTTATTCCGGCGAACAACCGGCTGGGGCGAATCCGTTCACGCTGGATGATTTTGAATTTTCGCCAATGAAAGCGTTGCTGGATGATGGTCCACACGAACCGTTGTTTACGCCAATTGTTGAACCTGTACAGCAGCCGCAACAACCGATTGCACCGCAGCAACAGTATCAGCAGCCGCAGCAACCAGTTGCGCCGCAGCCGCAGTATCAGCAGCCGCAACAGCCGGTTGCACCGCAGCAGCAATATCAGCAGCCACAACAACCGGTTGCGCCGCAGCAGCAATATCAGCAGCCGCAACAGCCGGTTGCACAGCAGCCGCAATATCAGCAGCCGCAACAGCCAGTTGCGCCGCAGCCGCATGATACCCTGCTTCATCCGCTGTTGATGCGCAATGGTGACAGCCGTCCGTTGCATAAACCGACGACGCCGCTGCCTTCTCTGGATTTGCTGACACCGCCGCCGAGCGAAGTGGAGCCGGTAGATACCTTTGCGCTTGAACAAATGGCGCGTCTGGTGGAAGCGCGTCTGGCTGATTTCCGTATTAAAGCCGATGTCGTCAATTACTCTCCGGGGCCGGTTATCACTCGCTTTGAACTTAACCTGGCACCGGGCGTAAAAGCGGCGCGCATTTCTAACTTGTCACGGGACCTTGCCCGTTCACTTTCGACGGTGGCGGTGCGTGTCGTTGAAGTTATTCCTGGCAAACCCTATGTAGGTCTGGAGTTACCGAATAAAAAACGACAAACCGTTTATCTGCGCGAAGTATTGGATAACGCCAAATTCCGCGATAATCCGTCGCCATTAACCGTGGTGCTGGGTAAAGATATCGCCGGTGAGCCGGTGGTTGCCGATCTGGCGAAAATGCCGCACTTGTTGGTTGCGGGGACTACCGGTTCCGGTAAGTCTGTCGGGGTGAACGCGATGATCCTGAGCATGCTTTATAAAGCACAGCCAGAAGATGTGCGTTTCATCATGATCGACCCGAAAATGCTGGAGCTTTCGGTTTATGAAGGCATTCCGCATCTGTTAACGGAAGTCGTTACCGACATGAAAGATGCTGCCAACGCTTTGCGCTGGTGCGTAAATGAAATGGAACGTCGTTATAAGCTGATGTCCGCCCTAGGTGTGCGTAATCTGGCGGGTTATAACGAAAAAATTGCTGAAGCCGATCGCATGATGCGTCCGATTCCAGACCCGTACTGGAAGCCGGGTGACAGTATGGATGCCCAGCATCCGGTGCTGAAAAAAGAACCGTACATTGTGGTGTTGGTGGACGAATTTGCCGACCTGATGATGACGGTAGGTAAAAAAGTGGAAGAGCTTATAGCACGTCTGGCGCAAAAAGCCCGTGCCGCGGGTATCCACCTCGTACTGGCAACGCAGCGTCCATCGGTTGATGTTATTACTGGTCTGATTAAAGCGAATATTCCGACCCGTATCGCCTTTACCGTATCCAGTAAGATTGACTCACGTACCATTCTTGATCAGGCTGGCGCGGAATCACTGCTGGGTATGGGGGATATGCTTTACTCTGGGCCGAACTCCACGTTGCCGGTACGTGTTCATGGTGCTTTTGTTCGCGATCAGGAAGTTCATGCCGTGGTGCAGGACTGGAAAGCGCGTGGTCGCCCACAGTATGTTGATGGCATCACCTCCGACAGTGAAAGCGAAGGTGGCGCGGGCGGTTTCGATGGCGCTGAAGAGCTGGATCCGTTGTTCGATCAGGCGGTGCAGTTTGTCACTGAAAAACGCAAAGCATCAATTTCTGGCGTACAGCGTCAGTTCCGCATTGGTTATAACCGTGCAGCGCGTATTATCGAACAGATGGAAGCGCAGGGGATTGTCAGCGAACAGGGGCACAACGGTAATCGTGAAGTGCTGGCCCCACCGCCGTTTGACTAATTAATGCATCGTAGGCCGGATAAGGCTCGGTAGCGTCGCATCCGGCACTCTAACAACTGAAAATTCAGTATTTTCTTCTTTCCTCAAGCTGATTATTAGCCTGGAATAGAGAGTAGAGGGAACTCCCGATCGGGAGTGACGTAATTTGAGGAATAATGATGAAAAAAATTGCCATCACCTGTGCATTACTCTCAAGCTTAGTAGCAAGCAGCGTTTGGGCTGATGCCGCAAGCGATCTTAAAAGCCGCCTGGATAAAGTCAGCAGCTTCCACGCCAGCTTCACACAAAAAGTGACTGACGGTAGCGGCGCGGCGGTGCAGGAAGGCCAGGGCGATCTGTGGGTGAAACGTCCAAACTTATTCAACTGGCATATGACTCAACCTGATGAAAGCATTCTGGTTTCTGACGGTAAAACACTGTGGTTCTATAACCCGTTCGTTGAGCAAGCTACGGCAACCTGGCTGAAAGATGCCACCGGTAATACGCCGTTTATGCTGATTGCCCGCAACCAGTCCAGCGACTGGCAGCAGTACAATATCAAACAGAATGGCGATGACTTTGTCCTGACGCCGAAAGCCAGCAATGGCAATCTGAAGCAGTTCACCATTAACGTGGGACGTGATGGCACAATCCATCAGTTTAGCGCGGTGGAGCAGGACGATCAGCGCAGCAGTTATCAGCTGAAATCCCAGCAAAATGGGACTGTGGATGCAGCGAAATTTACCTTCACCCCGCCGCAAGGCGTAACGGTAGATGATCAACGTAAGTAGAGGCACCTGAGTGAGCAATCTGTCGCTCGATTTTTCGGATAATACTTTTCAACCTCTGGCCGCGCGTATGCGGCCAGAAAATTTAGCACAGTATATCGGCCAGCAACATTTGTTGGCTGCGGGGAAGCCGTTGCCGCGTGCTATCGAAGCCGGGCATTTGCATTCTATGATCCTCTGGGGGCCACCGGGTACCGGCAAAACAACCCTCGCTGAAGTGATTGCCCGCTATGCGAACGCTGATGTGGAACGTATTTCTGCCGTTACTTCTGGCGTGAAAGAGATTCGCGAGGCGATCGAGCGCGCTCGGCAAAACCGCAATGCTGGTCGCCGCACTATTCTTTTTGTTGACGAAGTTCACCGATTCAACAAAAGCCAGCAGGATGCATTTCTGCCACATATTGAAGACGGCACCATCACTTTTATTGGCGCAACCACTGAAAACCCGTCGTTTGAACTTAACTCGGCACTGCTTTCCCGTGCCCGTGTCTATCTGCTGAAATCCCTGAGTACAGAGGATATTGAGCAGGTGCTTACTCAGGCGATGGAAGACAAAACCCGTGGCTATGGTGGTCAGGATATAGTTCTGCCAGATGAAACGCGACGCGCCATTGCTGAACTGGTGAATGGCGACGCGCGCCGGGCGTTAAATACGCTGGAAATGATGGCGGATATGGCCGAAGTCGATGATAGCGGTAAGCGGGTCCTGAAGCCTGAATTACTGACCGAAATCGCCGGTGAACGTAGCGCCCGCTTTGATAACAAAGGCGATCGCTTTTACGATCTCATTTCCGCACTGCATAAGTCGGTACGTGGTAGCGCACCCGATGCGGCGCTGTACTGGTATGCGCGAATTATTACTGCCGGTGGCGATCCGTTATATGTCGCGCGTCGCTGTCTGGCGATAGCGTCGGAAGATGTGGGTAATGCTGATCCACGAGCGATGCAGGTGGCAATTGCGGCCTGGGATTGCTTTACCCGAGTTGGCCCGGCGGAAGGAGAACGCGCCATTGCTCAGGCGATTGTTTACCTGGCCTGCGCGCCAAAAAGCAACGCTGTCTACACTGCGTTTAAAGCCGCGCTGGCGGATGCTCGCGAACGTCCGGATTATGACGTGCCGGTTCATTTGCGTAATGCGCCGACGAAATTAATGAAGGAAATGGGCTACGGGCAGGAATATCGTTACGCTCATGATGAAGCAAACGCTTATGCTGCCGGTGAGGTTTACTTCCCGCCGGAAATAGCACAAACACGCTATTATTTCCCGACAAACAGGGGCCTTGAAGGCAAGATTGGCGAAAAGCTCGCCTGGCTGGCTGAACAGGATCAAAATAGCCCCATAAAACGCTACCGTTAATGTTATCGTTGCGGTAATGTTGTTACTGTATCCCTGTGGTCGCAGGCTGTGGCCACATCTCCCATTTAATTCGATAAGCACAGGATAAGCATGCTCGATCCCAATCTGCTGCGTAATGAGCCAGACGCAGTCGCTGAAAAACTGGCACGCCGGGGCTTTAAGCTGGATGTAGATAAGCTGGGCGCTCTTGAAGAGCGTCGTAAAGTATTGCAGGTCAAAACGGAAAACCTGCAAGCGGAGCGTAACTCCCGATCGAAATCCATTGGCCAGGCGAAAGCGCGCGGGGAAGATATCGAGCCTTTACGTCTGGAAGTGAACAAACTGGGCGAAGAGCTGGATGCAGCAAAAGCCGAGCTGGATGCTTTACAGGCTGAAATTCGCGATATCGCGCTAACCATCCCTAACCTGCCTGCAGATGAAGTGCCGGTAGGTAAAGACGAAAATGACAACGTTGAAGTCAGCCGCTGGGGCACCCCGCGTGAGTTTGACTTTGAAGTTCGTGACCATGTGACGCTGGGTGAAATGCACTCTGGCCTCGACTTTGCAGCCGCAGTTAAGTTGACCGGTTCCCGCTTTGTGGTAATGAAAGGGCAGATTGCTCGCATGCACCGCGCACTATCGCAGTTTATGCTGGATCTGCATACCGAACAGCATGGCTACAGTGAGAACTATGTTCCGTACCTGGTTAACCAGGACACGCTGTACGGTACGGGTCAGCTGCCGAAATTTGCTGGCGATCTGTTCCATACTCGTCCGCTGGAAGAAGAAGCAGACACCAGTAACTATGCGCTGATCCCAACGGCAGAAGTTCCGCTGACCAACCTGGTGCGCGGTGAAATCATCGATGAAGATGATCTGCCAATTAAGATGACCGCCCACACCCCATGCTTCCGTTCTGAAGCCGGTTCATATGGTCGTGACACCCGTGGTCTGATCCGTATGCACCAGTTCGACAAAGTTGAAATGGTGCAGATCGTGCGCCCGGAAGACTCAATGGCGGCGCTGGAAGAGATGACTGGTCATGCAGAAAAAGTCCTGCAGTTGCTGGGCCTGCCGTACCGTAAAATCATCCTTTGTACCGGCGACATGGGCTTTGGTGCTTGCAAAACTTACGACCTGGAAGTATGGATCCCGGCACAGAACACCTACCGTGAGATCTCTTCCTGCTCCAACGTTTGGGATTTCCAGGCACGTCGTATGCAGGCACGTTGCCGCAGCAAGTCGGACAAGAAAACCCGTCTGGTTCATACCCTGAACGGTTCTGGTCTGGCTGTTGGTCGTACGCTGGTTGCAGTAATGGAAAACTATCAGCAGGCTGATGGTCGTATTGAAGTACCAGAAGTTCTGCGTCCGTATATGAACGGACTGGAATATATTGGCTAATACCCAATTTTTCTGAATCTAAAAAGCGCCTGCGGGCGCTTTTTTTGTCTCCCTTTGATACCGAACAATAATTACTCCTCACTTACACGTAATACTACTTTCGAGTGAAAATCTACCTATCTCTTTGATTTTCAAATTATTCGATGTATACAAGCCTATATAGCGACCTGCTATAGAAATAATTACACAATACGGTTTGTTACTGGAATCAATCGTGAGCAAGCTTGAGTGAGCCATTATGAAAACGAAAATCCCTGATGCGGTATTGGCTGCTGAGGTGAGTCGCCGTGGTTTGGTAAAAACGACAGCGATCGGCGGCCTGGCAATGGCCAGCAGCGCGTTAACATTACCTTTTAGTCGGATTGCGCACGCTGTCGATAGCGCCATTCCAACAAAATCAGACGAAAAGGTTATCTGGAGCGCCTGTACAGTTAACTGTGGTAGTCGCTGCCCGCTACGTATGCACGTCGTGGACGGTGAAATCAAATATGTTGAAACGGATAATACTGGCGATGACAACTATGACGGCCTGCACCAGGTGCGCGCCTGTCTGCGTGGTCGTTCCATGCGTCGCCGTGTCTACAATCCGGACCGCCTGAAATATCCGATGAAACGAGTCGGAGCGCGCGGTGAAGGCAAATTCGAGCGCATTAGCTGGGAAGAAGCCTACGACATCATCGCGACCAATATGCAGCGCCTGATCAAAGAGTACGGCAACGAATCCATCTATCTGAACTATGGCACCGGTACGCTGGGTGGCACCATGACCCGCTCCTGGCCGCCGGGAAATACCCTGGTCGCTCGCCTGATGAACTGCTGCGGCGGTTATCTGAACCATTACGGTGACTACTCTTCCGCGCAAATTGCGGAAGGTTTGAACTATACCTACGGCGGCTGGGCAGATGGTAACAGCCCGTCGGATATCGAAAACAGTAAACTGGTAGTGCTGTTTGGTAATAACCCTGGCGAAACGCGAATGAGTGGCGGTGGGGTGACTTACTATCTTGAACAGGCGCGTCAGAAATCTAATGCTCGCATGATCATCATCGATCCGCGCTATACCGACACCGGAGCCGGGCGCGAAGATGAGTGGATCCCTATTCGTCCGGGAACAGATGCCGCACTGGTTAACGGTCTGGCGTATGTCATGATCACCGAAAACCTGGTGGATCAGGCATTCCTCGATAAATATTGCGTTGGCTACGACGAGAAAACACTGCCTGCCAGTGCGCCGAAAAATGGTCACTATAAAGCTTATATTCTGGGTGAAGGGCCAGATGGCGTAGCTAAAACGCCGGAATGGGCCTCGCAAATCACCGGTGTTCCGGCAGACAAAATCATCAAATTGGCTCGTGAAATCGGTAGTACCAAACCGGCGTTTATCAGCCAGGGATGGGGCCCGCAGCGTCACGCTAACGGTGAAATCGCAACCCGTGCTATCTCGATGCTGGCGATTCTGACCGGTAACGTTGGTATTAATGGAGGGAACAGCGGCGCGCGTGAAGGTTCATACAGCTTACCGTTTGTGCGTATGCCGACCCTCGAAAACCCGATCCAGACCAGCATTTCTATGTTTATGTGGACCGATGCCATTGAACGTGGCCCGGAAATGACAGCGCTGCGTGATGGTGTGCGCGGGAAAGATAAGCTGGATGTGCCGATCAAAATGATCTGGAACTATGCCGGTAACTGCCTGATTAACCAGCATTCTGAAATCAACCGTACCCATGAAATCCTTCAGGATGATAAGAAGTGCGAGCTGATTGTGGTTATCGACTGCCACATGACCTCATCAGCGAAATATGCTGACATCCTGCTGCCTGACTGCACCGCTTCCGAACAGATGGACTTTGCACTGGATGCATCCTGCGGGAATATGTCTTACGTGATTTTCAACGATCAGGTGATTAAACCGCGCTTTGAATGTAAGACCATCTATGAAATGACCAGCGAACTGGCAAAACGTCTTGGCGTTGAGCAACAGTTTACTGAAGGCCGTACACAGGAAGAGTGGATGCGGCATCTGTATGCCCAGTCGCGGGAAGCGATTCCTGAACTGCCAACGTTTGAAGAGTTCCGCAAGCAGGGGATCTTTAAAAAGCGCGACCCACAAGGGCACCACGTTGCTTATAAAGCTTTCCGTGAAGATCCTCAGGCAAATCCACTGACCACGCCATCGGGTAAAATTGAGATTTATTCGCAGGCGCTGGCTGACATTGCCGCGACCTGGGAATTGCCAGAAGGCGATGTGATCGATCCACTGCCGATCTATACGCCGGGCTTTGAAAGTTATCAGGATCCGCTGAACAAACAATATCCGCTGCAGCTTACTGGCTTCCACTACAAATCTCGCGTTCACTCAACTTACGGCAACGTTGATGTGCTGAAAGCGGCTTGCCGTCAGGAAATGTGGATCAACCCGCTTGATGCCCAAAAACGCGGTATCAACAACGGCGATAAAGTCAGGATCTTTAACGATCGTGGTGAGGTTCATATTGAGGCGAAAGTGACGCCACGAATGATGCCGGGTGTGGTCGCACTGGGTGAAGGTGCCTGGTATGACCCGGATGCAAAACGTGTCGATAAGGGAGGTTGTATCAACGTACTGACCACTCAACGTCCGTCTCCTCTCGCTAAGGGGAATCCGTCACATACAAACCTTGTTCAGGTTGAAAAGGTGTAAGGAGTAACCGATGACAACCCAGTATGGATTTTTTATTGATTCCAGCCGTTGCACCGGTTGCAAAACCTGCGAGCTGGCCTGTAAAGACTATAAAGATCTGACGCCGGAAGTCAGCTTCCGCCGCATTTATGAATATGCTGGTGGCGACTGGCAGGAAGATAACGGTGTCTGGCACCAGAACGTGTTTGCCTACTATCTGTCGATTTCGTGCAACCACTGCGAAGATCCGGCTTGTACTAAAGTCTGCCCGAGTGGTGCGATGCATAAACGTGAAGATGGTTTTGTTGTAGTCGATGAAGATGTGTGCATTGGCTGCCGCTACTGCCATATGGCTTGCCCGTATGGCGCACCGCAATATAACGAAACGAAAGGCCATATGACCAAATGCGATGGTTGTTATGACCGTGTTGCGGAGGGGAAAAAGCCGATCTGTGTTGAATCTTGCCCGCTGCGGGCGCTGGATTTCGGCCCTATCGACGAGCTGCGTAAAAAACATGGCGATCTGGCGGCCGTTGCGCCGTTGCCGCGAGCTCACTTTACCAAACCGAATATTGTGATCAAACCCAATGCCAACAGCCGCCCGACCGGGGATACCACTGGCTATCTGGCAAACCCGAAGGAGGTGTGAGATGGGAAGTGGATGGCATGAATGGCCGCTGATGATCTTCACGGTCTTCGGGCAATGTGTAGCGGGTGGTTTTATCGTTCTGGCTTTGGCGCTGCTCAAAGGCGACCTGCGAGCAGAAGCCCAGCAGCGTGTTATTGCCTGCATGTTTGGTTTATGGGTGCTGATGGGCATTGGCTTTATCGCCTCTATGCTTCATCTTGGTTCACCGATGCGCGCCTTTAACTCGCTCAACCGGGTAGGGGCTTCAGCACTCAGTAACGAAATCGCCAGCGGTTCGATCTTTTTTGCTGTTGGTGGCATCGGCTGGTTGCTGGCAATGCTGAAAAAGCTGTCACCGGCATTGCGTACGCTCTGGCTGATAGTGACGATGGTTCTTGGCGTCATCTTTGTCTGGATGATGGTGCGTGTGTATAACAGCATTGATACCGTTCCGACCTGGTACAGCATCTGGACGCCGATGGGCTTCTTCCTGACGATGTTTATGGGCGGCCCGTTACTGGGTTACCTGTTGCTGAGTCTGGCTGGCGTCGATGGCTGGGCGATGCGTCTGCTGCCAGCCATTTCTGTACTGGCCCTGGTAGTGAGTGGCGTGGTGTCAGTGATGCAGGGCGCAGAGCTGGCGACTATTCATAGCTCTGTGCAGCAGGCCGCAGCGCTGGTGCCGGACTATGGTGCGCTGTTGTCCTGGCGGATCGTGCTTTTGGCTGTTGCCCTGTGCTTGTGGATTGCACCACAGCTAAAAGGTTATCAGCCTGCGGTTCCGCTACTTTCCGTATCATTCATTCTGCTTCTGGCAGGGGAATTAATCGGTCGTGGCGTATTCTATGGTTTGCATATGACCGTGGGGATGGCCGTCGCAAGCTAATCATAACAACCGGGGTTTCGGCCCCGGTTCTCTTTTATTTCTGCTTCGTTAACGTGTCATAACTGGTCATCAAATTACGATAATCAGGAATATGGTTAGAGAACAACGTCGCCAGTCCTTCAATATCATTACGCCAGTCGCGATGCAGCTCGCAAGCCACGCCGAACCATGTCATCAATTGCGCACCAGCTTGCGACATGCGATCCCACGCCGAATGCCGGGTAATTTCATTAAAGGTCCCTGACGCGTCAGTCACGACAAAGACGTCAAACCCTTCTTCAATGGCTGAAAGCGCCGGGAATGCCACGCAAACTTCGGTTACCACACCGGCAATAATTAACTGTTTTTTACCTGTCGCTTTGACTGCTTTTACAAAATCTTCGTTATCCCAGGCGTTAATATTGCCCGGGCGAGCAATGTAAGGTGCATCGGGGAATTGTGCTTTCAGTTCTGGAACTAATGGGCCGTTAGGACCGGTTTCAAAACTGGTGGTAAGAATAGTTGGTAAGTTGAAATACTTAGCCAGGTCACCCAGCGCCAGCACGTTATTTTTAAACTTATCGGGTTCGATATCCCGTACAAGGGAAAGTAAACCAGCCTGGTGATCAACAAGCAAAACGGCAGCATCATTTTTATCAAGACGAACATACGGTTTGGTCATCCTCTTCTCCTTTCGAGAGTCAGTGGTACGTCTGAAATCGGTCAGACGCGATGCATTGCTCTGAAAGCATAGACGGGAAATATGAGTTTGCTGTGACCATGAAATTTTTCGACTGAACGAAGCGTATGAAATTTGTGTTAGATCAATAAAAACAATCAGATGAGATTAATCGTCTCTCCAGCATTAGCGTTATGAATGAGTAATATAAATCGATAATACCTCCGCTGCGATATGCGCGTATTTTCACCCATTGACAATGTTTTTGGCGGTGGCATGATGCGCATGAAATTTGAACTTCCTCACGGTTTTAATTCATGTCCACGTATACCCGGCCTGTCATGCTTTTGCTGTCTGGCCTGCTTTTGTTGACTCTGGCGATCGCAGTGTTAAATACACTCGTGCCGCTTTGGCTCGCCCAGGAACACATGTCCACATGGCAGGTAGGCGTTGTCAGCTCATCCTATTTTACCGGCAACCTGGTCGGTACATTGCTGACAGGGTATGTCATTAAGCGCATTGGCTTTAACCGCAGCTATTATCTGGCCTCCTTCATTTTTGCCGCTGGCTGTGCCGGCCTTGGCCTGATGATTGGATTCTGGAGCTGGTTGGCTTGGCGTTTTGTCGCCGGCGTCGGCTGTGCCATGATTTGGGTGGTTGTTGAGAGCGCGCTGATGTGCAGTGGGACGTCACGTAACCGTGGGCGTTTGCTTGCTGCGTATATGATGGTTTATTACGTGGGAACGTTTTTAGGCCAGTTACTGGTCAGCAAAGTTTCAACCGAGCTGATGTCCGTATTGCCGTGGGTTACAGGTTTGACGTTGGCAGGGATCTTACCGCTGTTGTTTACGCGTGTGCTGAATCAGCAGGCTGAAAACCATGATTCGACGTCAATTACGTCAATGCTAAAACTCCGTCAGGCGCGGCTTGGCGTGAATGGCTGCATTATCTCAGGAATCGTTCTGGGATCTCTATATGGCCTGATGCCGCTGTACCTCAATCACAAAGGGGTGAGCAATGCCAGCATTGGTTTCTGGATGGCGGTACTGGTCAGTGCGGGTATCCTTGGACAATGGCCGATTGGACGTCTGGCGGATAAGTTTGGTCGACTGCTGGTGTTGCGTGTTCAGGTCTTTGTCGTCATTCTCGGCAGTATCGCGATGCTTAGCCAGGCGGCGATGGCCCCAGCGTTATTCATCCTCGGTGCCGCTGGCTTTACGCTATATCCGGTGGCGATGGCCTGGGCTTGCGAGAAAGTTGAACATCATCAACTGGTGGCGATGAACCAGGCCTTACTGTTGAGCTATACCGTGGGAAGTCTGCTTGGCCCGTCATTTACCGCTATGCTAATGCAGAATTTCTCCGATAATTTATTGTTTATCATGATCGCCAGCGTATCGTTTATCTATTTGCTGATGCTGCTTCGCAACGCCGGTCATACGCCGAAACCCGTTGCTCACGTGTAAATGAATTCAAGCAGAGTGTGAACTTACTGTTTCACACTCTGCTTTTTTGTTTCTTCTATCTGACTTGCTTTATTCCAAATTTTATTCGTTTAAAAATAAAATGTGCAGCAGGTTATAATTTTGCATTTCGCTATTTCCGCACTTCTTATTTGCCGCGCATAATCCCTCGTTTTACAGATGCCCCTTTAATTTTGGCGAAGGATTTGTCTATGGCTGGGAATGTTCAGGAAAAACAGCTGCGATGGTACAACATTGCGCTGATGTCTTTTATCACTGTCTGGGGTTTTGGCAACGTTGTTAATAACTACGCCAACCAGGGGCTGGTGGTTGTTTTTTCATGGGTGTTTATCTTTGCGCTCTATTTCACACCTTATGCGCTAATTGTTGGTCAGTTAGGCTCGACCTTCAAAGATGGGAAGGGCGGGGTCAGTACCTGGATTAAACACACGATGGGACCCGGACTGGCTTACCTCGCCGCGTGGACCTACTGGGTAGTGCATATTCCCTATCTGGCACAAAAACCCCAGGCAATACTGATTGCGCTCGGTTGGGCGATGAAAGGCGACGGTTCGTTAATCAAAGAATATTCAGTCGTAGCGTTACAGGGGTTAACGCTGGTGCTGTTTATCTTCTTTATGTGGGTTGCTTCACGCGGTATGAAATCGCTGAAAATCGTCGGTTCTGTGGCAGGGATTGCGATGTTTGTTATGTCGCTCCTGTATGTGGCGATGGCGGTAACCGCGCCTGCGATTACTGAAGTGCATATTGCGACCACAAACATTACCTGGGAAACGTTCATTCCTCATATCGACTTTACCTACATTACCACTATTTCAATGCTGGTTTTCGCGGTTGGCGGAGCAGAGAAGATTTCTCCTTACGTTAATCAAACGCGCAACCCAGGAAAAGAATTTCCAAAAGGGATGTTATGCCTTGCGGTGATGGTTGCGGTTTGTGCCATTCTGGGCTCACTGGCGATGGGGATGATGTTTGACTCGCGTAATATCCCGGATGACTTAATGACTAACGGTCAGTATTACGCCTTTCAGAAGCTGGGCGAGTATTACAACATGGGTAATACTTTAATGGTGATTTATGCCATTGCGAATACCCTGGGACAAGTAGCTGCGCTGGTATTCTCGATTGATGCGCCGCTTAAAGTGTTATTAGGCGATGCTGACAGCAAATATATTCCAGCCAGTTTATGTCGTACCAACGCTTCTGGTACGCCCGTTAATGGCTATTTTCTGACCCTGGTGCTGGTGGCGATCCTGATAATGCTGCCGACTCTCGGCATTGGTGATATGAACAATCTCTATAAATGGCTGTTGAACCTTAATTCGGTAGTGATGCCGCTGCGTTATTTATGGGTATTTGTTGCATTTATTGCAGTTGTTCGCCTGGCGCAGAAATATAAGCCGGAATATGTCTTTATTCGTAATAAGCCGCTGGCAATGACCGTCGGAATTTGGTGTTTTGCCTTTACCGCTTTTGCCTGCCTGACTGGTATTTTCCCGAAAATGGAAGCCTTCACCGCAGAGTGGACATTCCAGTTGGCGCTGAATGTTGCAACGCCGTTTGTGCTGGTGGGATTAGGGCTGATATTCCCGCTGCTGGCGCGTAAAGCGAATAGCAAATAATTATTGTGGTCGGTGACGCTGACTCTGGCAGATCTGACCCGTTTTTACATAATCGAGAAATGCGCGCAAGCCGCAGGACATATACTGGCGGTTTGGGTAATACATTTGGAAGCTGTGCTGTAAGGGCGTTAGAAATAGAGCTCTGAATTATTTATGCAGCGCGGAATAAAAAAGCGGCAACTCAAAAAAGTTGCCGCTTTACGGGGAAATTAGAACATTACCTTATGACCGTACTGCTCAAGAATGCCTTTCACGCGTTCCATGGTTTCTTTCTTCGGTGGTTTAACACCATCAAGTTTGTATTCTTCACCCATCGCCACCCATTTGTGTTTGCCCAGTTCGTGGTAGGGGAGAAGCTCGATTTTCTCAACGTTGCCCATATCACGGGTAAATTCACCGAGGCGATGCGCTGAATCGTCATCGTCAGACCAGCCTGGCACAACAACGTAGCGGATCCACACCTTCACATTTTTGTTCGCCAGATATTTGGCGAACTCCAGCGTGCGGTGGTTTGAAACTCCAACCAGATTTTGGTGGATCTCGTCGTTCATCTGTTTGAGATCGAGCATTACCAGGTCGGTTACTTCCAGCAGTTCATCAATCACCGGATCGTAACGACGAACAAAACCGTTGGTGTCCAGACAGGTATGAATGCCTTCTTTTTTGCAGGCGCGGAACCAGTCACGAACAAACTCAGCTTGCAGGATTGCTTCACCGCCGGATGCGGTAACGCCGCCGCCGGAAGCGTTCATAAAGTGGCGATAGGTCACCACCTCTTTCATTAAATCTTCAACGGTAACTTCTTTACCGCCATGCGTGTCCCAGGTGTCGCGGTTATGACAATACAGGCAGCGCATCAGGCAGCCCTGGAAAAAGGTGATAAAGCGAATACCCGGGCCGTCTACGGTTCCACAGGATTCAAAGGAGTGAATGCGACCAATAACTGACATTGCGGTGTTTCTCCAGATGTGGCCCATCTGAGGCCGTGTTGGTGCGCAGCTCGAAGGCTACGTCGAGTCTGTTTTGGCAGTCACCTTAAAGTATAGATAGCTGACAAAAAAGGCTCTCGTGCTAAAAAAGGCCCCACTTTCGTGGAGCCTTTATTGTACGCTTTTTACTGTACGATTTCAGTCAAATCTAATTACATAGATTGAGTGAAGGTACGAGTAATAACGTCCTGCTGCTGTTCTTTAGTCAGCGAGTTGAAACGTACTGCGTAGCCAGATACACGGATGGTCAGCTGCGGATATTTTTCCGGGTTTTCCATCGCGTCGAGCAGCATTTCACGGTTCATCACGTTAACGTTCAGGTGCTGACCACCTTCGATGGATGCTTCGTGGTGGAAGTAACCATCCATCAGACCAGCCAGGTTGGTCTTACGAACTTCGTCGTCTTTACCCAGTGCGTTCGGAACGATAGAGAAGGTGTAGGAGATACCATCTTTAGCGTAAGCAAACGGCAGTTTAGCAACGGAAGTCAGAGAGGCTACTGCACCTTTCTGGTCACGACCGTGCATCGGGTTAGCACCCGGTCCGAACGGCGCGCCAGCACGACGACCGTCTGGGGTGTTACCAGTTTTCTTACCATACACAACGTTAGAAGTGATGGTCAGAACAGACTGAGTCGGGATAGCGTCACGGTAGGTGTGCAGTTTCTGAATTTTCTTCATGAAACGTTCTACCAGGTCAACAGCCAGGTCATCTACACGCGGATCGTTGTTACCAAACTGCGGGTATTCGCCTTCGATTTCGAAGTCGATAGCCAGACCGTCTTCGTCACGAATCGGTTTAACTTTCGCATATTTGATTGCAGACAGGGAGTCAGCAGCAACGGACAGACCAGCGATACCACACGCCATGGTGCGGATAACGTCACGGTCGTGCAGCGCCATCAGAGAGGCTTCGTAGCTGTACTTGTCGTGCATGTAGTGGATGATGTTCAGTGCAGTGATGTACTGTTTAGCCAGCCAGTCCATGAAGTGATCCATGCGCTCCATCACTTCATCGTAGTTCAGGAGATCGCCTTTGATCGGCTCAGACTTCGGACCAACCTGCATTTTCAGTTTTTCGTCAACGCCGCCGTTGATTGCGTACAGCATGGTTTTCGCCAGGTTTGCACGCGCACCGAAGAACTGCATTTGTTTACCAACGATCATCGGGCTTACGCAGCAAGCGATAGCGTAGTCATCGTTGTTGAAGTCCGGACGCATCAGGTCATCGTTCTCATACTGCAGAGAAGAGGTGTCGATGGACACTTTAGCAGCGAATTTCTTGAAGTTCAGCGGCAGTTTTTCGGACCACAGAATGGTCATGTTCGGTTCCGGAGACGGACCCATGGTGTACAGGGTGTTCAGGAAACGGAAGCTGTTTTTGGTAACCAGGGTACGACCGTCGAGGCCCATACCACCGATAGATTCGGTTGCCCAGATCGGGTCGCCAGAGAACAGTTCATCGTATTCCGGAGTACGCAGGAAGCGAACCATACGCAGTTTCATGACCAGGTGGTCAACCATTTCCTGCGCTTCTTGTTCGGTGATCTTGCCAGCTTTCAGGTCACGTTCGATGTACACATCCAGGAAGGTGGAGGTACGACCGAAGGACATTGCAGCACCGTTCTGAGACTTAACAGCAGCCAGGTAGCCGAAGTAAGTCCACTGGATAGCTTCCTGAGCGTTGGTAGCCGGACCAGAGATGTCGTAGCCGTATTTCGCAGCCATTTCTTTCATCTGACCCAGAGCGCGGTGCTGTTCAGCGATTTCTTCGCGCAGACGGATAGTCTGTTCCAGGTTTACGCCGTTTTCCAGATCAGCCTGCAGAGAGGTGAACTGTGCAAGTTTATCTTTCATCAGGTAGTCGATACCGTACAGCGCAACGCGACGGTAGTCACCGATGATACGACCACGGCCATAAGCATCTGGCAGACCGGTCAGAACACCGGATTTACGGCAACGCAGGATGTCCGGAGTGTAAACGTCGAACACGCCCTGGTTGTGAGTTTTACGGTATTCAGTGAAGATTTTTTTGATCATCGGGTCCAGTTCGCGGTTGTACGCTTTGCAGGAACCTTCGATCATTTTGATACCACCGAACGGGATAAGAGCACGTTTCAGCGGAGCTTCAGTCTGCAGACCAACAACTTTTTCCAACGCTTTGTTGATGTAGCCAGCGTCGTGAGAGGTGATGGTGGAAGCAACAGCGGTGTCAAAGTCAACTGGCGCGTGAGTGCGGTTTTCCAGTTTAACGCCTTCCATTACTTTGTCCCACAGGGTGGTGGTCGCTTCAGTAGCGCCAGCCAGGAAGGACTCGTCACCCTCGTACGGAGTGTAGTTTTTCTGAATGAAGTCACGGACGTTTACTTCATTCTGCCAGTCACCTTTGGTAAAACCTTCCCAGGCTGTGGCTAACTTTTCATTAAGCTCGGACATGTAACACCTACCTTCTTAAGTGGATTTTTTATTTACTGCGTACTTCGACAACCATTAATGGTGATCGTTTTCACGCAGGTAAATGACCCAGTATGTCAACCCAACCAACAAACCACCGCCGATAATATTACCGATCGTAACCGGAATCAGGTTATCAGTGATGAAGTTCATCACGGTCAGGTGAGAAAAATTTTCCGGTGCAGAACCGACAGCGGTCCAGAATTCCGGAGATGCGAAGTCGCGGATTACAATACCCATCGGGATCATAAACATGTTTGCGATACTGTGCTCAAAACCGCTGGCAACAAACATCGCGACCGGCAGCACCATAATGAACGCTTTATCCATCAGGCTGCGGCCAGAATAACTCATCCATACTGCCAGACATACCATCAGGTTTGCCAGGATACCAAGGCAGACGGCCTCAATAAAAGTATGGTGCACTTTGTGGTCGGCGGTTTGTAGGACGTTTAGTCCCCATTGACCATTCGCGGTCATATACTCGCCGGAAAGCCACATTAAAAGTACAAACAGCAGTGCGCCGACCAGGTTGCCAAAATAGACATTTAGCCAGTTTTTCGCCAACTGACCCCAGGTGATTCGCCCACTCGCCTTAGCAACAACAATCAACACTGTGGAAGTAAAGAGATCGGCTCCGCAGACAACACAAAGAATCAGCCCCAGAGAGAAGCAAATGCCGCCAACCAGTTTTGCCATGCCGAAGGGCATTGTTCCTGTGCCAGTGGTTGCTGTGATATAGAAGACGAATGCGATTGAGATGAAAACACCGGCGGTAATCGCCAGATAGAAAGTCTTAAGCGGATGTTTCGTTGCTTTATAGACACCTGCCTCTTCGGCCACTTTGGCCATTGCTGCAGGAAGTAAAAGATCAAAAGGGTTGTCAGCTTTCACACTAACTCTCTCTTTATTAAGTCGGCGACGAGATACTAACAAAGCATTATAGATGAGAAATTGATATAGATCATATCTCGCCTGGCTTATAGGCCCGTAACTCGCATGGTTTTTATGCAAATACGGAGTAAATATTTGATTATCCAAATAAAAATAAATTTTAAAAATTAACAAATGAGTTGAATTTTTTCCGCATCCTCCGCTAAAACAGTTAATTAAAAGGGAGCACCAGGCGAATGAAGTAACAATATCGATCGTATTTATTAAATACAAATTACCGACATTTAACTTTATAATTACAATTATTTTATTAATGCAAATATATGTAAAGCGGGGCATTAAAAAAACGCCCCGTAATATAACTCAGACGAATCATTAAGCCTACATTGCGTAGGCTATTTGATTTTATTTTGCCCAGAATGCTGCTTTGGCGCGCTGCAGCTTTTCGTAGGCCTTCAACAACGACTGATGTGCTGCGAACGCGTGCAGATCGCTATCTACTGGTTGCAAGCCATAAAACGCCGCTTCGCCGCTCATTGCCGCACTGGCGGCTTCCACGGCATCTGCGCCGTACATGCGAACAAACGCATTCAAATATTGCAGCGGCTGGCGATCTTCTTCCTGCGCCAGTAATAACAACGTTTGCAGGCAGCGATAATAGTTGGCGCGTTCCGGACTAAATACTGATGAGTTAAACTCCATCGTCCATTCGGTCCAGACCAGAGCCTGTTCCAGATCGCCACCAGCCAGCGCCAGCATGGCTTTTAATTCACCGATACGCAGGGTGTACCAACCGTTATCCGACCCGGTCGCCAGACCCAACAGCTCACGCACGCGGGTAAAGTCATCAAAACCTTCTTCATCCAGTTGCTCGATGAGGTTCAGGTAATCTTCTTTTTCCCACTCGCTGCCTGGTAACGAAAGAATCGTTTCACGTAAATGGCTGCCCATACTGTTATTCGCCAGCCACAGATCTTCAGCCGGATAAATATCGGACATGCCAGGCACGATAATTCGGCAAGCATAAACGCCCAGATGCTCGTAATCGGCAATATAAACTTCTTTATCTTCTTTGTTGAAGATAGCCATCAGCGTAGCAAACTCTTCCTCCGTGGTGCCGGAGAAATTCCAGTCCACAAACGGATAATCGGCATCCTGCTTGAACAGGTCCCAGGAGATTAAACCGCTGGAATCGATAAAGTGCGTTTCGAGGTTGGTATGTTCAGCAACTTCTTCATCATCGAAGGTTGGCGGAGTAAACACATCCAAATCTTTCAGGCCACGACCTTGCAGCAGCTCGGTCACGGTACGTTCCAGTGCTACGCCAAAATCAGGATGCGCACCGAAAGAGGCAAAGCAGGTGCCGTTAGCAGGATTAAACAGTACCACGCAAATCACCGGATACTGGCCGCCAAGCGAACCATCATAAGCAAAGATTGGGAAACCTTCTGCTTCCAGCGTTTCGATGGCTTCAACCACCGCTGGGTAACGCGCCAGCACGTCTGCCGGGATTTCCGGCAAGCTGATGCTTTCAGCAATAATGCGGTTTTTCACGTAGCGTTCGAAAACTTCGGACAACCCCTGAACGCGTGCTTCGTTGCGGGTATTGCCAGCGGACATACCGTTAGAAACGTACAGGTTACCAATGATATTCATCGGAATATAAACGGTCTGATTGTCGGACTGGCGCGTAAACGGCAGACCGCAAATACCACGATCTTCGTTACCGGATTGCAGGTCAATCAGCATACTGCCGGTCAATTCATTCTCCGGATCGTAAAATGCGCGCAGACGGTCATCGAGCAGCCCTTCTGGCACATCGTCATTTTCGCTCAGTGGGAACCATTTTTCGTTGGGATAATGCACGAACGGACCGTTGGCGATGGTTTCGCCCAGCCAGAAATCAGCAAAAAAGTAGTTGGTTGAGAGACGCTCGAAATATTCACCGAGTGCAGAAGCCAGCGCCGCTTTTTTGGTTGCGCCTTTACCGTTGGTAAAACACAGTGCGCACTCTTTGTCGCGAATATGTACAGACCAGACGTTAGGCACGGGATTCAGCCAGGAGGCCTCTTCAATCTGAAAGCCGAGGTCTGAAAGTTTTTGCTGGAAGCGAGCGATGGAATCTTCCAGTGCGGCATCTTTGCCGGGGATAAATGTTTGCGTCATGAAAATCACTTTAGTCGTACGGAAAGCGCGCAATAATACGGGTTTTATCTCAAAGGCGCTATCACCGCCGCCATGCCGATGATCTGTTGACTATGCTTTTAGCGGATAAACCACGATAAGAGCATACAAATGAAGGCGTTCGATCTCCACCGTATGGCATTTGATAAAGTGCCTTTTGATTTCCTTGGCGAAGTGGCACTACGTAGTCTGTATACCTTTGTACTGGTTTTTTTGTTCCTCAAAATGACCGGAAGACGCGGAGTGCGGCAGATGTCGCTGTTTGAAGTGTTAATCATTCTGACGCTGGGGTCAGCGGCGGGAGATGTGGCGTTTTATGATGATGTGCCGATGGTCCCGGTACTTATCGTCTTTATCACTCTGGCGTTGTTATACCGCCTGGTAATGTGGTTGATGGCACACAGTGAAAAACTGGAAGATCTTCTGGAAGGTAAGCCGGTTGTCATTATTGAAGATGGCGAGCTGGCCTGGTCGAAACTCAATAACTCCAACATGACGGAATTTGAGTTCTTTATGGAGCTACGATTGCGCGGTGTAGAGCAGTTGGGGCAAGTACGTCTGGCGATTCTCGAAACCAACGGGCAAATCAGTGTTTATTTCTTTGAAGATGACAAGGTGAAACCGGGCTTACTTATTTTACCCAGTGACTGTACTCAGCGTTACAAAGTGGTGCCGGAGTCGGCGGACTATGCCTGCATCCGTTGCAGTGAAATCATTCATATGAACGCGGGGGAAAAACAATTATGTCCGCGCTGTGCAAATCCAGAATGGACGAAGGCAAGTCGAGCTAAACGGGTGACCTGACAGCAAAAATATCGGTTTTTTGGTAATAATCCGAGAGATTCTGTTGTGTGACGCGTGCCGCATTTTTGCCCTCAACGCTTTTACCCATTGCGATGCGTGTCACTGAATGATAAAACCGATAGCGACAGGAATAACATATTACCCGCGGTCGCAATCGATTGACCGGGGGTTAATAGCAACGCAACGTGGTGAGGGGAAATGGCTCAAATCTTCAATTTTAGTTCTGGTCCGGCAATGCTACCGGCAGAGGTGCTTAAACAGGCTCAACAGGAACTGCGTGACTGGAACGGTCTTGGTACGTCGGTGATGGAAGTGAGTCACCGGGGCAAAGAGTTCATTCAGGTTGCAGAGGAAGCCGAGAAGGATTTTCGCGATCTTCTTAACATCCCCTCCAACTACAAAGTATTGTTCTGCCATGGCGGCGGTCGCGGTCAGTTTGCTGCTGTTCCGCTGAATATTCTCGGTGATAAAACCACCGCAGATTATGTTGATGCCGGTTACTGGGCGGCAAGTGCCATTAAAGAAGCGAAAAAATATTGCACGCCTAATGTCTTCGACGCCAAAGTGACTGTTGATGGTCTGCGCGCGGTTAAGCCAATGCGCGAATGGCAACTCTCTGATAATGCTGCTTATATGCATTACTGCCCGAATGAAACCATCGACGGTATCGCTATCGACGAAACGCCAGACTTCGGCAAAGATGTGGTGGTCGCCGCCGACTTCTCTTCAACCATTCTTTCCCGTCCGATTGACGTCAGCCGTTATGGTGTAATTTACGCTGGCGCGCAGAAAAATATCGGCCCGGCTGGCCTGACAATCGTCATCGTTCGTGAAGATTTGCTGGGCAAAGCGAATATCGCGTGTCCGTCGATTCTGGATTATTCCATTCTCAACGATAACGACTCCATGTTTAACACGCCGCCGACATTTGCCTGGTATCTGTCTGGTCTGGTCTTTAAATGGCTGAAAGCGAACGGCGGTGTAGCTGCAATGGATAAAATCAATCAGCAAAAAGCAGAACTGCTGTATGGGGTGATTGATAACAGCGATTTCTACCGCAATGACGTGGCGAAAGCTAACCGTTCGCGGATGAACGTGCCGTTCCAGTTGGCGGACAGTGCGCTTGACAAATTGTTCCTTGAAGAGTCTTTTGCTGCTGGCCTTCATGCGCTGAAAGGTCACCGTGTGGTCGGCGGAATGCGCGCATCTATTTATAACGCCATGCCGCTGGAAGGCGTTAAAGCGCTGACAGACTTCATGGTTGAGTTCGAACGCCGTCACGGCTAATGCCGAAATTTTGCTTAATCCCCACAGCCAGCCTGTGGGGTTTTTATTTCTGTTGTAGAGAGTTGAGTTCATGGAATCCCTGACGTTACAACCCATCGCTCGTGTCGATGGCACTATTAATCTGCCCGGTTCCAAGAGCGTTTCTAACCGCGCTTTATTGCTGGCGGCATTAGCACACGGCAAAACAGTATTAACCAATCTGCTGGATAGCGATGACGTGCGCCATATGCTGAATGCATTAGCAGCGTTAGGGGTAAGCTATACGCTTTCAGCTGATCGTACGCGTTGCGAAATTATCGGTAACGGCGGTCCATTACACGCAGAAGGTGCCCTGGAGTTGTTCCTCGGAAACGCCGGAACGGCAATGCGCCCGCTGGCGGCAGCTCTTTGTCTGGGTAGCAATGATATTGTGCTGACTGGTGAGCCGCGTATGAAAGAGCGCCCGATTGGTCATCTGGTGGATGCGCTGCGCCTGGGCGGGGCGAAGATCACTTACCTGGAACAAGAAAATTATCCGCCATTGCGTTTACAGGGCAGCTTTACTGGCGGCAACGTTGACGTTGATGGCTCCGTTTCCAGCCAGTTCCTCACCGCACTATTAATGACTGCGCCTCTTGCGCCGGAAGATACGGTTATTCGTATTAAAGGCGATCTGGTTTCTAAACCTTATATCGACATCACACTCAATCTGATGAAGACGTTTGGTGTTGAAATTGAAAATCAGCACTATCAACAATTTGTCGTAAAAGGCGGGCAGTCTTATCAGTCTCCGGGTACTTATTTGGTCGAAGGCGATGCATCTTCGGCTTCTTACTTCCTGGCAGCAGCAGCAATCAAAGGCGGCACTGTAAAAGTGACCGGCATTGGACGCAACAGTATGCAGGGTGATATTCGCTTTGCTGATGTGCTGGAAAAAATGGGCGCGACCATTTGCTGGGGCGATGATTATATTTCCTGCACGCGGGGTGAACTGAACGCTATTGATATGGATATGAACCATATTCCTGATGCGGCGATGACCATTGCCACGGCGGCGTTATTTGCAAAAGGCACCACCACGCTGCGCAATATCTATAACTGGCGTGTTAAAGAGACCGATCGCCTGTTTGCGATGGCAACAGAACTGCGTAAAGTTGGTGCGGAAGTAGAAGAGGGGCACGATTACATTCGTATCACTCCACCGGAAAAACTGAACTTTGCCGAGATCGCAACATACAATGATCACCGGATGGCGATGTGTTTCTCGCTGGTGGCGTTGTCAGATACACCAGTGACGATTCTTGATCCCAAATGCACGGCCAAAACATTTCCGGATTATTTCGAGCAGCTGGCGCGGATTAGCCAGGCAGCCTGAATGAACAACGTGCAATAAATAGCCAAATCTTTCTTTATCAAAACGTCGGCACATTGCCGGCGTTTTTTTTCGGACCTTGTGAGTCATTTTGATTAATGGTAGCGTCGTTTGTCAATGTAAGTTATTGATACATAATATTTATATATGATTAATCAACGGATGATTCACATGAAGAATACTAAATTACTGCTGGCGATTGCGGCCTCTGCAGCATTACTGACAGGGTGTCAAAATACCCACGGTATTGATACCAATATGGCTATCAGCTCAGGTTTAAATGCCTATAAAGCAGCAACGTTAAGCGATGCTGATGCAAAAGCGATTGCCAATCAGGGCTGTGCCGAAATGGACAGCGGCAATCAAGTCGCAAGTAAATCCAGCAAGTACGGTAAACGTCTGGCAAAAATCGCCAAAGCATTGGGTAACAATATTAATGGCACGCCGGTCAACTATAAGGTTTATATGACCAGCGACGTCAACGCATGGGCGATGGCGAACGGCTGTGTTCGTGTCTACAGTGGCCTGATGGACATGATGAACGACAACGAAATTGAAGGCGTTCTGGGTCATGAACTGGGCCACGTCGCGTTGGGTCACTCGCTGGCTGAAATGAAAGCTTCTTATGCGATCGTTGCCGCACGTGATGCGATTTCCGCTACCAGCGGTGCGGCTTCCCAGCTTTCTCGCTCACAATTAGGTGATATCGCAGAAGGCGCGATCAATGCTAAATACTCCCGCGATAAAGAGTCCGAAGCAGATGATTTCTCCTTTGAACTGTTGAAGAAACGTGGCATCAGCACCCAGGGGCTGGTTGGCAGCTTTGAAAAATTGGCCAGCCTGGATGGCGGTCGTACCCAGTCCATGTTTGACTCTCACCCACCATCAACAGAGCGTGCGCAACACATCCGTGATCGTATCGCCTCTGGTAAGTAAATCATTGTCATCTTTCGGGCTGGTCTTCTGCCAGCCCGCTATAATTGCGCAATAAATCCCCATCTGAATACAGACAAAACTGGTTTTTGCACACAACGTTAACGATTTGTGGCGTCGGCGCGTATAATGCGCGCGGTTATGTTAACGGTACGCCTGTTTTAAGGAGATAAAGATGACGGCAATTGCCCCGGTTATTACCATTGATGGCCCAAGCGGTGCAGGGAAAGGCACCTTGTGTAAGGCTATGGCGGAAGCGTTGCAATGGCATCTGCTGGACTCGGGTGCAATTTATCGCGTACTGGCACTGGCGGCATTACATCACCATGTTGATGTTGCATCGGAAGATGCGCTCGTGCCGCTGGCATCCCATCTGGATGTACGTTTTGTGTCGACCAATGGCAATCTGGAAGTGATCCTCGAAGGGGAAGATGTCAGCGGCGAAATTCGTACTCAGGAAGTGGCGAATGCTGCTTCACAAGTCGCGGCATTCCCACGCGTTCGTGAAGCATTATTGCGTCGCCAACGCGCGTTTCGCGAATTACCAGGCTTGATTGCCGATGGCCGCGATATGGGAACGGTGGTATTCCCTGATGCGCCAGTGAAAATTTTCCTTGACGCCTCCTCGGAAGAACGTGCGCATCGCCGCATGCTACAGTTGCAGGAGAAGGGCTTTAGTGTTAACTTTGAGCGCCTTTTGGCCGAGATCAAAGAACGCGACGACCGCGATCGTAACCGAGCGGTAGCGCCACTGGTTCCGGCAGCCGATGCTTTAGTGTTGGATTCCACCACCTTAAGCATTGAGCAAGTGATTGAAAAAGCGCTACAATACGCGCGCCAGAAATTGGCTCTCGCATAAGCGACCGAATTTGCAGTACCCCCGTTGCAATGGAATGACAGCGGGTATGTTAAACAACCCCATCCGGCATGGAGCCAGGTGGACGTTAAATATAAACCTGAAGATTAAACATGACTGAATCTTTTGCTCAACTCTTTGAAGAGTCCTTAAAAGAAATCGAAACCCGCCCGGGTTCTATCGTTCGTGGCGTTGTTGTTGCTATCGACAAAGACGTAGTACTGGTTGACGCTGGTCTGAAATCTGAGTCCGCCATCCCGGCTGAGCAGTTCAAAAACGCCCAGGGCGAGCTGGAAATCCAGGTAGGTGACGAAGTTGACGTTGCTCTGGACGCAGTAGAAGACGGCTTCGGTGAAACTCTGCTGTCCCGTGAGAAAGCTAAACGTCACGAAGCCTGGATCACGCTGGAAAAAGCTTACGAAGATGCTGAAACTGTTACCGGTGTTATCAACGGCAAAGTTAAGGGCGGCTTCACTGTTGAGCTGAACGGTATTCGTGCGTTCCTGCCAGGTTCTCTGGTAGACGTTCGTCCGGTGCGTGACACTCTGCACCTGGAAGGCAAAGAGCTTGAATTCAAAGTAATCAAGCTGGATCAGAAGCGCAACAACGTTGTTGTTTCTCGTCGTGCCGTTATCGAATCCGAAAACAGCGCAGAGCGCGATCAGCTGCTGGAAAACCTGCAGGAAGGCATGGAAGTTAAAGGTATCGTTAAGAACCTCACTGACTACGGTGCATTCGTTGATCTGGGCGGCGTTGACGGCCTGCTGCACATCACTGATATGGCCTGGAAACGCGTTAAGCATCCGAGCGAAATCGTCAACGTGGGCGACGAAATCACTGTTAAAGTGCTGAAGTTCGACCGCGAACGTACCCGTGTATCCCTGGGCCTGAAACAGCTGGGCGAAGATCCGTGGGTAGCTATCGCTAAACGTTATCCGGAAGGTACCAAACTGACTGGTCGCGTGACCAACCTGACCGACTACGGCTGCTTCGTTGAAATCGAAGAAGGCGTTGAAGGCCTGGTACACGTTTCCGAAATGGATTGGACCAACAAAAACATCCACCCGTCCAAAGTTGTTAACGTTGGCGATGTAGTGGAAGTTATGGTTCTGGATATCGACGAAGAACGTCGTCGTATCTCCCTGGGTCTGAAACAGTGCAAAGCTAACCCGTGGCAGCAGTTCGCGGAAACCCACAACAAGGGTGACCGTGTTGAAGGTAAAATCAAGTCTATCACTGACTTCGGTATCTTCATCGGCCTGGACGGCGGCATCGACGGCCTGGTTCACCTGTCTGACATCTCCTGGAACGTTGCAGGCGAAGAAGCAGTTCGTGAATACAAAAAAGGCGACGAAATCGCTGCAGTTGTTCTGCAGGTTGACGCAGAACGTGAACGTATCTCCCTGGGCGTTAAACAGCTCGCAGAAGATCCGTTCAACAACTGGGTTGCTCTGAACAAGAAAGGCGCTATCGTAACCGGTAAAGTAACTGCAGTTGACGCTAAAGGCGCAACCGTAGAACTGGCTGACGGCGTTGAAGGTTACCTGCGTGCTTCTGAAGCATCCCGTGACCGCGTTGAAGACGCTACCCTGGTTCTGAGCGTTGGCGACGAAGTTGAAGCTAAATTCACCGGCGTTGATCGTAAAAACCGCGCAATCAGCCTGTCTGTTCGTGCGAAAGACGAAGCTGACGAGAAAGATGCAATCGCAACTGTTAACAAACAGGAAGATGCAAACTTCTCCAACAACGCAATGGCTGAAGCTTTCAAAGCAGCTAAAGGCGAGTGATTCTCTGACTCTTCGGGATTTTTATTCCGAAGTTTGTTGAGTTTACTTGACAGATTGCAGGTTTCGTCCTGTAATCAAGCACTAAGGGCGGCTACGGCCGCCCTTAATCAATGCAGCAACAGCAGCCGCTTAATTTGCCTTTAAGGAACCGGAGGAATCATGACCAAGTCAGAATTGATAGAAAGACTTGCCACCCAGCAATCGCACATTCCCGCCAAGACGGTTGAAGATGCAGTAAAAGAGATGCTGGAGCATATGGCCTCGACTCTTGCGCAGGGCGAGCGTATTGAAATCCGCGGTTTCGGCAGTTTCTCTTTGCACTACCGCGCACCACGTACCGGACGTAATCCGAAGACTGGCGATAAAGTAGAACTGGAAGGAAAATACGTTCCTCACTTTAAACCAGGTAAAGAACTGCGCGATCGCGCCAATATTTACGGTTAAGTTTTTACTCAAACTTGAACGCGAGAAAAGCACCTGTCGGGTGCTTTTTTCATTTCTCTAATCTGGAACTGGAAGCTGCCTCGCAGAGTTTTGAACAGTTTTCACCCTCTCGTTAAATTCTTCTGAACGTGCCTCGGGGAACGCAAAACTCCCACCAGACAACCGCTCAACAAAGTTGCACACTTTCCATAAATACGGAGGGGTGCATGAAAATAACGACAGTCGGCGTATGCATAATTTGCGGAATTTTTCCGTTGCTGGTTTTGCCCCAATTGCCTGGGACATTAACCCTTGCGTTTCTGACTGTCTTCGCCTGCGTACTGGCATTTATTCCTGTTAAAGCCGTCCGTTATATCGCGCTGACGTTGCTGTTTTTTCTTTGGGGCATATCAGCGGCAAAGCAAATTTTGTGGGCAGGAGAAACCTTAACTGGCGCGACGCAGGATGCAATAGTTGAGATCACTGCTACTGACGGCATGACCACTCATTACGGTCAAGTCACTCATCTACAAGGTCGACGTATATTCCCTGCGCCAGGCCTCGTGCTGTATGGCGAATATCTCCCGCAAGCGGTTTGTGCCGGACAACTATGGTCAATGAAACTCAAAGTTCGTGCAGTTCATGGCCAACTTAATGATGGCAGCTTTGATAGCCAGCGTTATGCCATTGCCCAGCATCAGCCGCTGACCGGCCGCTTTCTGCAGGCAAGTGTCATTGAACCGGATTGTAGCTTGCGTGCACAGTATCTGGCGTCATTACAAACAACGCTGCAACCCTATCCGTGGAATGCGGTTATTCTTGGTTTAGGTATGGGGGAACGGTTATCCGTTCCCAAAGAAATCAAAAATATCATGCGCGATACTGGAACGGCGCATTTAATGGCGATATCGGGATTGCATATCGCTTTTGCGGCGTTGCTGGCTGCCGGACTCATTCGCAGTGGACAAATTTTTCTGCCTGGGCGCTGGATCCACTGGCAAATGCCATTAATTGGCGGAATCTGCTGTGCTGCTTTTTATGCCTGGCTGACGGGAATGCAACCTCCTGCATTTCGTACCGTGGTGGCGCTTGCCATGTGGGGAATGCTTAAGTTAAGTGGGCGACAATGGAGTGGCTGGGATGTATGGATATGTTGTCTGGCGGCAATTTTGCTGATGGATCCTGTTGCCATTCTCTCGCAAAGTTTATGGCTCTCTGCCGCTGCGGTCGCGGCACTGATTTTTTGGTATCAGTGGTTTCCCTGTCCTGAGTGGCAGCTGCCGCCGGTATTGCGTGCGGTTGTTTCCCTCATCCATCTGCAACTGGGAATCACCCTCCTGCTTATGCCCGTGCAAATCGTCATATTTCATGGCATTAGTCTGACCTCGTTTATTGCAAATCTATTTGCAATTCCCCTGGTGACATTTATCACGGTTCCATTGATCCTCGCCGCGATGGTTGTGCATTTAAGCGGGCCGTTAATCCTGGAACAGGGGTTATGGTTTCTTGCCGACCGGTCTTTGGCTTTACTTTTCTGGGGGTTAAAGAGTTTGCCGGAAGGGTGGATCAACATTGCTGAACGTTGGCAATGGCTAACATTTTCCCCATGGTTCTTACTGGTGGTATGGCGATTAAACGCCTGGCGAACGTTGCCAGCAATGTGTGTGGCTGGAGGCTTGCTGATGTGCTGGCCGCTGTGGCAAAAACCTCGACCTGACGAGTGGCAAGTGTACATGCTTGATGTCGGGCAAGGGCTGGCAATGGTCATTGCGCGAAACGGCAAAGCGATTCTCTATGACACGGGACTGGCCTGGCCCGAAGGGGATAGTGGGCAACAACTGATTATCCCCTGGCTCCACTGGCATAATCTTGAACCGGAAGGCGTTATTCTGAGTCATGAACATCTGGATCACCGGGGAGGGCTGGACTCAATATTGCACACATGGCCGATGTTATGGATCAGAAGTCCGTTAAACTGGGAACATCATCAGCCCTGTGTGCGTGGCGAAGCGTGGCAATGGCAAGGATTGCGTTTCAGCGCGCACTGGCCTTTACAAGCTAGCAACGATAAAGGAAATAACCATTCCTGTGTGGTTAAGGTTGATGACGGGACGAATAGCATTCTTCTAACCGGTGATATTGAAGCCCCCGCTGAACAAAAGATGCTAAGCCGTTACTGGCAGCAAGTGCAGGCAACATTGCTTCAGGTACCTCACCATGGCAGTAATACCTCATCATCGTTGCCATTAATTCAGCGAGTGAATGGAAAAGTGGCACTCGCATCGGCATCGCGCTATAACGCATGGCGATTGCCCTCCAACAAAGTTAAGCATCGCTATCAACAACAAGGTTATAAGTGGCTTGATACTCCACATCAGGGTCAAGTGACGGTCAATTTTTCAGCGCAAGGCTGGCGGATTAGCAGCCTCAGGGAGCAAATTTTACCTCGTTGGTATCATCAGTGGTTTGGCGTGCCAGTGGATAACGGGTAGAATATGCGGCTATTTCAACAAATGCTGGTTTTTTGAATGCATAACGACAAAGATCTCTCTACGTGGCAGACATTCCGCCGACTGTGGCCAACCATTGCGCCTTTCAAAGCGGGTCTGATCGTGGCGGGCGTAGCGTTAATCCTCAACGCAGCCAGCGATACCTTCATGTTATCGCTCCTTAAGCCACTTCTTGATGATGGCTTTGGTAAAACAGATCGCTCCGTGCTGGTGTGGATGCCGCTGGTGGTGATCGGGCTAATGATTTTACGTGGTATCACCAGCTATGTCTCCAGCTACTGTATCTCCTGGGTATCAGGAAAGGTGGTAATGACCATGCGTCGCCGCCTGTTTGGTCACATGATGGGAATGCCAGTTTCATTCTTTGACAAACAGTCAACGGGTACGCTGTTGTCACGTATCACCTACGATTCCGAACAGGTTGCTTCTTCTTCTTCCGGCGCACTGATTACTGTTGTGCGTGAAGGTGCGTCGATCATCGGCCTGTTCATCATGATGTTCTATTACAGCTGGCAACTGTCGATCATTTTGATTGTGCTGGCACCGATTGTTTCGATTGCGATTCGCGTTGTATCGAAGCGTTTTCGTAACATCAGTAAAAACATGCAGAACACCATGGGGCAGGTGACCACCAGCGCAGAACAAATGCTGAAGGGCCACAAAGAAGTATTGATTTTCGGTGGTCAGGAAGTGGAAACGAAACGCTTCGATAAAGTCAGTAACCGAATGCGTCTTCAGGGGATGAAAATGGTTTCAGCCTCTTCCATCTCTGATCCGATCATTCAGCTGATCGCCTCTTTGGCGCTGGCGTTTGTTCTGTATGCGGCGAGCTTCCCAAGTGTCATGGATAGCCTGACTGCCGGTACGATTACCGTTGTTTTCTCTTCAATGATTGCACTGATGCGTCCGCTGAAATCGCTGACCAACGTTAACGCCCAGTTCCAGCGCGGTATGGCGGCTTGTCAGACGCTGTTTACCATTCTGGACAGTGAGCAGGAGAAAGACGAAGGTAAGCGCGTGATCGAGCGTGCGACTGGCGACGTGGAATTCCGCAATGTCACCTTTACTTATCCGGGACGTGACGTGCCCGCATTGCGTAACATCAACCTGAAAATTCCGGCAGGGAAGACGGTTGCTCTGGTTGGACGCTCTGGTTCAGGTAAATCAACCATCGCCAGCCTAATCACACGTTTTTACGATATTGATGAAGGCGAAATCCTGATGGATGGTCACGATCTGCGCGAGTATACCCTGGCGTCGTTACGTAACCAGGTTGCTCTGGTGTCGCAGAATGTCCATCTGTTTAACGATACGGTTGCCAACAACATTGCTTACGCACGGACTGAACAGTACAGCCGTGAGCAAATTGAAGAAGCGGCGCGTATGGCCTACGCCATGGACTTCATCAATAAGATGGATAACGGTCTCGATACAGTGATTGGTGAAAACGGCGTGCTGCTCTCTGGCGGTCAGCGTCAGCGTATTGCCATCGCTCGAGCCTTGTTGCGTGATAGCCCGATTCTGATTCTGGACGAAGCTACCTCGGCGTTGGATACCGAATCCGAACGTGCGATTCAGGCGGCACTGGATGAGTTGCAGAAAAACCGTACCTCTCTGGTGATTGCCCACCGCTTGTCTACCATTGAAAAGGCAGACGAAATCGTGGTCGTCGAGGATGGTGTCATTGTGGAACGCGGTACGCATAACGATTTGCTTGAGCACCGTGGCGTTTACGCGCAACTTCACAAAATGCAGTTTGGTCAATGATCGAAAAAATCTGGTCTGGTGAATCCCCTTTGTGGCGGCTATTGCTGCCACTCTCCTGGTTGTATGGCCTGGTGAGTGGCGCGATCCGTCTTTGCTATAAACTAAAACTGAAGCGCGCCTGGCGTGCCCCCGTACCGGTTGTCGTGGTTGGTAATCTCACCGCAGGCGGCAACGGAAAAACCCCGGTCGTTATCTGGCTGGTGGAACAGCTGCAACAGCGCGGTATTCGCGTGGGGGTCGTATCGCGGGGATATGGTGGTAAGGCTGAATCTTATCCGCTGTTATTGTCGGCAGATACCACCACAGCACAGGCGGGTGATGAACCTGTGTTGATTTATCAACGCACTGGCGCGCCCGTTGCGGTTTCTCCCGTGCGTTCTGATGCGGTAAAAGCCATTCTGGCGCAACACCCTGATGTGCAGATCATCGTAACCGACGACGGTTTACAGCATTACCGTCTGGCGCGTGATGTGGAAATTGTCGTTATTGATGGTGTGCGTCGCTTTGGCAATGGTTGGTGGTTGCCGGCGGGGCCAATGCGTGAGCGAGCGGGGCGCTTAAAGTCGGTTGATGCGGTAATCGTCAACGGCGGTGTCCCCCGCAGCGGTGAAATCCCCATGCATCTGCTGCCGGGTCAGGCGGTGAATTTACGTACCGGTACGCGTTGTGACGTTGCTCAGCTTGAACATGTAGTGGCGATGGCGGGGATTGGACATCCGCCGCGCTTTTTTGCCACGCTGAAGATGTGCGGCGTACAACCGGAAAAATGTGTACCACTGGCCGATCATCAGTCTTTGAACCATGCGGATGTTAGTGCGTTGGTAAGCGCCGGGCAAACGCTGGTAATGACTGAAAAAGATGCGGTGAAATGCCTGCCCTTTGCCGAAGGAAATTGGTGGTATTTGCCTGTTGACGCACAGCTTTCAGGTGATGAACCAGCGAAACTGCTTGCGCAACTAACCTCGCTGGCTTCTGGCAACTAGTTACGCCGCGGCAGCGTTCGATTGATGGAGTCATGAATGTCGCTGCCGCACCTCTCTCTTGCTGATGCGCGTAATCTTCACCTCGCCGCGCAAGGCCTGTTAAACAAACCCCGCCGTCGAGCATCGTTGGAGGATATTCCGGCAACGATCTCCCGCATGTCCTTGCTGCAAATCGATACCATTAATATTGTTGCCCGTAGTCCATATCTGGTGCTTTTCAGTCGTCTGGGAAATTATCCTGCCCAGTGGCTGGATGAGTCTCTGGCGCGTGGCGAATTAATGGAATACTGGGCGCATGAAGCCTGCTTTATGCCGCGTAGCAACTTTCGTCTTATTCGCCACCGCATGCTGGCACCTGAAAAAATGGGCTGGAAATACAAAAACGCCTGGATGCAGGAACATGAGGCGGAAATTGCACAGTTAATTCAGCATATTCATGATAAGGGGCCGGTACGTTCAGCCGATTTCGAGCATTCTCGTAAAGGTGCAAGCGGCTGGTGGGAATGGAAGCCGCATAAACGGCATCTGGAAGGTTTATTTACTGCCGGAAAGGTGATGGTGATTGAACGGCGCAACTTCCAGCGCGTTTATGATTTAACCCACCGAGTCATGCCTGACTGGGATGATGAGCGCGATCTCGTTTCGCAAACAGAAGCAGAAATCATCATGCTGGATAACAGTGCGCGTAGCCTGGGAATATTCCGCGAACAGTGGCTGGCAGATTACTATCGGCTGAAACGTCCGGCACTGGCGGCGTGGCGCGAAGCGAGGGCTGAACAGCAGCAAATCATTGCTGTGCATGTTGAAAAATTGGGCAATCTTTGGCTGCATGCTGATTTGCTGCCGCTACTCGAGCGTGCGCTGGCCGGAAAGCTCACTGCAACGCACAGCGCGGTACTTTCGCCTTTTGATCCTGTTGTCTGGGATCGCAAACGCGCAGAGCAGCTTTTTGATTTTAGCTACCGGCTGGAGTGCTATACCCCAGCGCCGAAACGCCAGTATGGCTATTTTGTTCTGCCGTTATTACATCGTGGGCAATTAGTTGGGCGAATGGATGCCAAAATGCATCGCCAGACAGGCATCCTTGAAGTTATCTCTCTGTGGTTACAAGAAGGCATTAAACCAACGACAACGCTGCAAAAAGGGTTACGTCAGGCGATTACTGATTTCGCTAACTGGCAGCAGGCAACGCGGGTGACATTAGAACGCTGCCCGCAAGGCCTCTTTACTGATTGCCGCACCGGCTGGGAAATAGACCCCGTCGCATAAATGATTATGATAAGATTTATGCATTCATAACCCGATCCATCTGGAGGAACTATGGATCATCGTCTGCTTGAAATCATTGCCTGCCCGGTTTGCAACGGAAAACTTTGGTATAACCAGGAAAAACAAGAACTTATTTGCAAACTGGACAACCTGGCTTTCCCGCTGCGCGATGGCATTCCAGTGTTGCTGGAAACGGAAGCCCGCGTGCTGACTGCTGATGAGAGTAAATCATGAGTTTTGTGGTCATTATTCCCGCGCGCTACGCGTCCACGCGTCTGCCCGGTAAACCATTGGTTGATATTAACGGCAAACCCATGATTGTTCATGTTCTTGAACGCGCGCGCGAATCAGGTGCCGAGCGCATCATCGTGGCAACCGATCATGAGGATGTTGCTCGCGCTGTTGAAGCCGCTGGCGGTGAAGTATGTATGACGCGCGCCGATCATCAGTCAGGAACAGAACGTCTGGCGGAAGTTGTCGAAAAATGCGCATTCAGCGACGACACGGTGATCGTTAATGTGCAGGGGGATGAACCGATGATCCCTGCGACAATCATTCGTCAGGTTGCTGATAATCTCGCCCAGCGTCAGGTGGGTATGGCGACTCTGGCGGTGCCAATCCACAATGCGGAGGAAGCGTTTAACCCGAATGCGGTGAAAGTGGTCCTCGACGCTGAAGGGTATGCACTGTACTTCTCTCGCGCTACCATTCCTTGGGATCGTGATCGTTTTGCAAAAGGCCTTGAAACCGTTGGCGATAACTTCCTGCGTCATCTTGGTATTTATGGCTACCGTGCAGGCTTTATCCGTCGTTACGTCAACTGGCAGCCAAGTCCGTTAGAACACATCGAAATGTTAGAGCAGCTTCGTGTTCTGTGGTACGGCGAAAAAATCCATGTTGCTGTCGCCCAGGAAGTTCCTGGCACAGGTGTGGATACCCCTGAAGATCTCGAGCGCGTTCGCGCTGAAATGCGCTAATTTCACTTCACGACACTCCAGCCAATTTTGGGAGGAGTGTCGTACCGTTACGATTTTCCTCAATTTTTCTTTTCAACAATTGATCTCATTCAGGTGACATCTTTTATATTGGCGCTCATTATGAAAGCAGTAGCTTTTATGAGGGTAATCTGAATGGAACAGCTGCGTGCCGAATTAAGCCATTTACTGGGCGAAAAACTCAGTCGTATTGAGTGCGTCAATGAAAAAGCGGATACGGCGTTGTGGGCTTTGTATGACAGCCAGGGAAACCCAATGCCGTTAATGGCAAGAAGCTTTAGTACGCCCGGAAAAGCCCGACAACTGGCATGGAAAACCACCATGCTGGCAAGAAGTGGAACTGTCCGTATGCCGACTATTTATGGTGTGATGACGCATGAAGAACACCCCGGCCCCGATGTCCTGCTACTGGAGCGGATGCGTGGTGTTTCGGTGGAGGCACCAGCCCGAACACCAGAACGCTGGGAACAGCTCAAAGATCAAATCGTTGAAGCCTTACTGGCCTGGCACCGTCAGGACAGTCGCGGTTGCGTCGGCGCGGTCGACAATACTCAGGAAAATTTCTGGCCCTCATGGTACCGGCAACATGTTGAAGTGCTATGGACCACGCTCAATCAGTTCAATAACACCGGTCTAACGATGCAGGATAAGCGGATCCTGTTTCGTACTCGCGAATGTCTTCCGGCATTATTTGAAGGCTTTAACGACAATTGTGTGCTGATTCACGGTAACTTCTGTTTACGCAGCATGCTGAAAGATTCGCGCAGCGATCAGTTACTGGCGATGGTCGGGCCGGGACTAATGCTTTGGGCACCGCGAGAATACGAACTGTTCCGACTAATGGATAATTCTCTGGCGGAAGATTTGCTCTGGAGTTACCTGCAACGCGCGCCAGTGGCGGAGTCGTTCATCTGGCGGCGTTGGTTGTATGTGTTATGGGATGAAGTTGCGCAACTGGTTAATACCGGACGATTTAGTCGGCGCAACTTCGATCTGGCATCAAAATCACTCTTGCCGTGGCTCGCCTGACGGACCTTTCAGCCACTGCCAGATGCGGCCAAGCGTTTCATAGCCAACACGATCGCTATGCATCAACCAAACCGGAGAAGGGATTGCCCGTTCCCACGGATTAAGCGGCGAGTCGATGGCCAACTGATTCGCTGGGGCTGGTAGCGGATTTAACCCTTCCTGCTGAAAAAAGATCATCGCCCGCGGCAGATGTGATGCGGAGGTCACCAGCAGGAAAGGGGCGTCACCAATCGCCTGTTTCACTGCCGCAGCTTCTTCTTCGGTATCTTTTGGCAAATCCAGAGTGATAATTTGCTCGCGCGGCACGCCCAGCGATTGCGCAACTCTGGCACCTACTTCCGCTGTACTCACCGTATTGGTTTTTGCTACGCCTCCCGTGAAGATCAGTTTTGATCCCGGATTTTCGCGCCATAAGCGAATACCTTCATTCAGGCGAGGCAGACTGTTATTGATTAAATTCGAGCTTGGTGCCCACTGCGGGTTCCAGGTATAACCACCTCCGAGCACCACGATATAGTCCACTTTTTGCGAATTATTCCATGTCGGATAGGTGCTTTCGATGGGACGCAGCAGGCGGTCGGCTACCGGTTGCAAACTCAATAACAAGAGCGCCAGCCACCCAATGCTAATAAAAATCTTCCCGGTTTTTTGAAAACGGCTAAACCACAGCAGCGCCAGGCCAGCGCCAATAATCAACAACATCAGCGGAAGTGGCAGCAACATATTGCCAATCACTTTTTTCAGTGTAAAAAGCATCCTTTCTGGTTCCTTTTTTAACCATATAGCAAGGGATCGCCAGCGATATTACACCAGACAGGTTCATTCTCGCCGTGGCTGTGACAAAATAGCGTCTTTATCAGAAAACGTCTTAGCCAACCGGTGGAGAAAGCAATGCAGGATCGCAATTTTGATGATATTGCGGAAAAGTTTTCCCGTAACATTTACGGCACCACCAAAGGGCAGCTTCGACAGGCTATTCTGTGGCAGGATCTCGATCGCGTGCTGGCGGAAATGGGCCCGCAAAAACTGCGTGTGCTGGATGCTGGCGGTGGAGAAGGGCAGACCGCAATCAAAATGGCCGAGCGTGGGCATCAGGTCATTTTATGCGATCTTTCTGCGCAGATGATCGACCGCGCAAAACAGGCGGCAGAAGCAAAAGGTGTGAGCGACAACATGCAATTTATACATTGCGCCGCTCAGGATGTTGCTTCGCATTTGGAAACGCCCGTTGATCTGATATTGTTCCATGCGGTGCTCGAGTGGGTGGCCGATCCCCGCAGCGTATTACAGACCCTGTGGTCAGTGTTGCGTCCAGGCGGTGTGTTGTCGTTAATGTTCTACAATGCGCACGGCTTGCTGATGCATAACATGGTCGCCGGGAATTTTGATTACGTGCAGGCGGGAATGCCGAAAAAGAAAAAACGGACGCTTTCGCCAGATTATCCACGCGACCCGGCGCAGGTTTATCTGTGGCTGGAAGAAGCTGGTTGGCAAATTATGGGTAAGACAGGCGTTCGCGTGTTTCATGATTATCTGCGCGAGAAGCACCAGCAGCGCGACTGCTATGAAGCATTACTTGAATTAGAAACGCGTTATTGCCGTCAGGAACCGTATATTACCCTGGGGCGTTATATTCATGTCACCGCGCGCAAACCGCAGAGCAAGGATAAAGTATGAGTGAATTTTCCCAGACAGTCCCCGAACTGGTTGCCTGGGCCAGAAAAAATGACTTCTCCATCTCGCTGCCGGTAGACCGACTCTCTTTTCTGCTGGCGGTTGCCACGCTGAACGGCGAGCGTCTGGATGGTGAGATGAGTGAAGGCGAGCTGGTGGATGCATTCCGCCATGTGAGTGATGCGTTTGAGCAAACCAGCGAAACCATCGGCGTGCGCGCCAACAACGCGATCAACGACATGGTGCGTCAACGTCTGCTGAACCGCTTTACCAGCGAGCAGGCGGAAGGGAACGCAATTTACCGTCTGACGCCGCTCGGCATCGGCATTACTGACTATTACATCCGTCAGCGCGAGTTTTCTACGCTGCGCCTTTCTATGCAGTTGTCGATTGTGGCGGGTGAGCTCAAACGCGCAGCAGATGCCGCCGAAGAGGGCGGTGATGAATTTCACTGGCACCGTAATGTCTATGCGCCGCTGAAATATTCGGTAGCAGAAATTTTTGACAGTATCGACCTGACGCAACGTCTGATGGACGAACAGCAGCAGCAGGTGAAGGACGATATCGCCCAGTTGCTGAACAAAGACTGGCGGGCGGCGATCTCCAGCTGTGAATTGTTGCTTTCGGAAACTTCCGGAACGCTGCGTGAATTGCAGGATACGCTGGAAGCGGCAGGCGACAAATTGCAGGCTAATCTGTTGCGCATTCAGGATGCGACGATGACCCATGACGATCTGCATTTTGTCGATCGTCTGGTATTCGATCTGCAGAGCAAACTCGACCGTATTATCAGCTGGGGCCAGCAATCCATAGACTTGTGGATTGGCTACGACCGCCACGTACACAAATTTATCCGTACCGCAATCGATATGGATAAAAACCGCGTCTTTGCTCAGCGGTTACGTCAGTCGGTACAAACCTATTTTGATGAGCCGTGGGCGCTAACTTATGCCAATGCCGATCGTCTGTTGGATATGCGTGACGAAGAGATGGCTCTGCGCGATGAAGAAGTGACAGGAGAACTTCCTGAGGATCTGGAGTACGAAGAGTTTAACGAGATCCGCGAACAGCTGGCGGCGATCATCGAAGAACAACTCGCCGTGTACAAAACCAGACAAGTGCCGCTGGATCTTGGTCTGGTGGTACGCGAATATCTGTCACAGTATCCGCGTGCACGTCACTTTGACGTTGCGCGCATTGTTATTGATCAGGCGGTACGTCTTGGCGTAGCGCAAGCAGATTTCACCGGACTGCCAGCGAAATGGCAGCCGATTAATGATTACGGAGCCAAGGTACAGGCGCATGTCATCGACAAATATTGAACAAGTGATGCCGGTTAAGCTGGCGCAGGCGCTGGCGAATCCGTTATTTCCGGCGCTGGATAGCGCCTTACGTTCAGGCCGCCATATTGGCCTCGACGAACTGGATAATCATGCATTCCTGATGGATTTTCAGGAATATCTGGAAGAGTTTTACGCGCGTTATAACGTTGAGCTTATTCGTGCACCGGAAGGGTTCTTCTATTTACGCCCACGTTCCACCACGCTGATCCCTCGTTCCGTCTTGTCGGAACTGGATATGATGGTCGGGAAAATCCTCTGTTATCTCTATCTCAGCCCGGAACGGCTGGCGAATGAGGGGATTTTTACTCAACAGGAACTGTACGACGAACTGCTCACCCTGGCCGATGAAGCGAAACTGCTGAAACTGGTGAACAACCGTTCAACCGGTTCAGACGTTGACCGGCAGAAGTTGCAGGAGAAAGTACGTTCTTCGCTCAACCGTCTGCGTCGTTTGGGCATGGTGTGGTTTATGGGCCACGACAGCAGCAAGTTCCGCATTACCGAATCGGTGTTCCGCTTCGGAGCCGATGTGCGTGCTGGCGACGATCCCCGTGAAGCACAGCGTCGCCTGATTCGTGATGGCGAAGCAATGCCGATTGAAAATCATCTGCAACTCAACGATGAAACCGAAGAGAGTCAGCCAGATAGCGGAGAGGAAGAATAATGATTGAACGCGGTAAATTTCGCTCACTGACGCTGATTAACTGGAACGGCTTTTTTGCCCGAACTTTTGACCTTGACGAGCTGGTCACGACGCTTTCTGGCGGTAACGGGGCGGGTAAATCCACCACCATGGCGGCGTTCGTTACGGCGCTGATCCCCGACCTGACCCTGCTGCATTTCCGTAACACTACGGAAGCCGGGGCCACCAGCGGTTCGCGTGATAAAGGTCTGCACGGTAAGCTGAAAGCGGGTGTCTGTTATTCGATGCTCGACACCATTAACTCGCGCCACCAGCGCGTGGTGGTCGGTGTGCGTCTGCAACAGGTTGCCGGACGCGATCGTAAAGTGGATATCAAACCATTTGCCATTCAGGGCCTGCCGATGTCGGTGCTGCCGACGCAGTTGGTGACCGAAACCCTGAACGAACGCCAGGCGCGCGTGCTGCCGCTTAACGAGCTGAAAGACAAGCTCGAGGCGATGGAAGGCGTGCAGTTTAAACAGTTCAACTCCATTACCGATTACCACTCGCTGATGTTCGATCTGGGCATCATCGCGCGTCGTCTGCGCTCCGCATCTGACCGTAGCAAATTCTATCGTCTGATCGAAGCCTCGCTGTATGGCGGGATCTCCAGCGCCATTACTCGTTCTCTGCGCGACTACCTGTTGCCGGAAAACAGCGGGGTGCGTAAAGCGTTCCAGGACATGGAAGCGGCACTGCGTGAAAATCGCATGACGCTGGAAGCGATTCGTGTCACCCAGTCGGACCGTGACCTGTTTAAGCATCTGATCAGCGAAGCCACCAACTACGTGGCGGCGGACTACATGCGTCACGCCAACGAGCGCCGTGTCCATCTCGACAAAGCCCTGGAATTTCGTCGCGAGCTACATACTTCGCGTCAGCAATTGGCGGCTGAGCAGTACAAACACGTCGATATGGCGCGTGAGCTGGCAGAGCACAACGGTGCCGAAGGCGATCTGGAAGCGGATTATCAGGCGGCCAGCGATCACCTGAACCTGGTGCAAACCGCACTGCGTCAGCAGGAGAAGATCGAACGTTACGAAGCGGATCTCGATGAGCTGCAGATCCGTCTGGAAGAGCAAAACGAAGTGGTGGCAGAAGCCATCGAACGCCAGGAAGAGAACGAGGCTCGTGCGGAAGCTGCCGAACTGGAAGTGGACGAGCTGAAAAGCCAGCTTGCTGACTATCAGCAGGCGCTGGACGTCCAGCAAACGCGCGCGATCCAGTATAACCAGGCGATTGCTGCGCTTAATCGTGCCAAAGAACTGTGCCATCTGCCGGACTTAACCGCCGACAGCGCCGCCGAATGGCTGGAAACCTTCCAGGCGAAAGAGCTGGAAGCGACTGAAAAAATGCTCTCTCTTGAGCAGAAAATGAGCATGGCGCAAACCGCGCACAGCCAGTTTGAGCAGGCTTATCAGCTGGTGGTGGCAATTAATGGCCCGCTGGCGCGTAACGAGGCGTGGGATGTCGCTCGCGAACTATTGCGCGAAGGGGTCGATCAGCGTCACCTGGCAGAGCAGGTTCAACCGTTGCGGATGCGCTTAAGCGAACTGGAACAGCGTCTGCGCGAGCAGCAAGAAGCCGAACGCCTGCTGGCAGATTTCTGCAAACGTCAGGGCAAGAATTTTGATATTGATGAACTGGAAGCTCTGCATCAGGAGCTGGAAGCACGCATTGCCTCTCTTTCCGATAGCGTGTCTAACGCCCGCGAAGAGCGCATGGCACTGCGCCAGGAACAGGAACAGCTGCAGTCTCGCATTCAGAGTTTGATGCAGCGTGCGCCGGTTTGGCTGGCAGCGCAAAACAGTCTCAACCAGTTGAGCGAACAGTGCGGCGAAGAGTTCACCTCCAGCCAGGACGTCACCGAATATCTGCAACAGTTGCTTGAGCGTGAGCGCGAAGCGATTGTTGAACGTGACGAAGTTGGCGCACGCAAAAACGCCGTCGATGAAGAGATCGAACGTTTAAGCCAGCCAGGCGGCTCTGAAGATCAGCGTCTGAACGCGCTGGCGGAGCGTTTTGGTGGTGTGCTGCTGTCAGAAATTTATGATGACGTTAGCCTGGAAGATGCGCCGTACTTCTCAGCGCTGTATGGCCCGTCACGCCACGCCATCGTGGTGCCAGATCTGTCACAGGTAACCGAGCACCTGGAAGGCTTGACCGATTGCCCGGAAGATCTCTATCTGATCGAAGGGGATCCGCAGTCATTCGATGACAGCGTGTTCAGCGTTGATGAGCTGGAAAAAGCTGTAGTGGTGAAAATCGCCGATCGTCAGTGGCGTTATTCACGTTTCCCGGAAGTGCCGCTGTTTGGTCGTGCTGCGCGTGAAAGCCGTATTGAAAGCCTCCATGCCGAGCGTGAAGTGCTTTCCGAACGCTTCGCCACGCTCTCCTTTGATGTACAGAAAACCCAGCGTCTGCATCAGGCATTCAGCCGCTTTATAGGTAGTCATCTGGCGGTGGCGTTTGAGTCTGACCCGGAAGCAGAAATCCGTCAACTGAACAGCCGTCGCGTCGAACTGGAGCGGGCGTTGAGTAATCATGAAAATGATAACCAGCAGCAGCGTATTCAGTTTGAGCAGGCGAAAGAGGGTGTTACGGCGCTGAACCGCATTCTGCCGCGTCTCAACTTGTTGGCTGATGACAGCCTGGCGGATCGCGTCGATGAAATCCGCGAACGTCTGGATGAAGCCCAGGAAGCCGCGCGTTTTGTTCAGCAGTTCGGTAATCAACTGGCGAAACTGGAACCGATCGTTTCGGTATTGCAGAGTGACCCGGAACAGTTCGAACAGTTAAAAGAAGATTACGCGTACTCTCAGCAGATGCAGCGCGATGCCCGTCAGCAGGCGTTTGCCCTGACGGAAGTGGTGCAGCGTCGTGCGCACTTTAGCTACTCTGACTCGGCAGAAATGCTTAGCGGTAACAGCGATCTCAACGAAAAACTGCGTGAACGTCTGGAACAGGCGGAAGCGGAGCGTACCCGCGCGCGTGAAGCGTTGCGCGGACACGCAGCGCAGTTGAGTCAGTACAACCAGGTGCTGGCTTCGCTGAAAAGTTCTTACGACACCAAAAAAGAGCTACTCAATGATCTGCAACGTGAATTGCAGGATATCGGCGTGCGAGCTGATAGCGGGGCAGAAGAGCGGGCGCGTATTCGCCGTGACGAGTTGCACGCGCAACTGAGCAATAACCGTTCACGCCGCAATCAACTGGAAAAAGCGCTTACCTTCTGCGAAGCAGAGATGGACAACCTGACCCGCAAACTGCGCAAGCTGGAGCGGGATTACTTTGAGATGCGCGAGCAGGTAGTGACCGCGAAAGCGGGCTGGTGTGCAGTCATGCGCATGGTGAAAGATAACGGCGTTGAGCGCCGCTTACACCGTCGTGAGCTGGCTTATCTCTCCGCTGATGATTTGCGTTCCATGTCGGATAAGGCGTTAGGTGCGCTGCGTCTGGCAGTGGCAGATAACGAACATCTGCGCGATGTGCTGCGCATGTCGGAAGATCCAAAACGTCCGGAACGTAAAATTCAGTTCTTCGTGGCGGTTTATCAGCATCTGCGTGAACGTATTCGTCAGGATATTATTCGTACCGATGATCCGGTGGAAGCTATCGAACAGATGGAGATCGAACTTAGCCGTCTGACCGAAGAGTTAACCTCCCGTGAACAGAAACTGGCGATCAGTTCCCGCAGCGTGGCGAACATTATTCGAAAAACCATTCAGCGCGAGCAGAACCGTATCCGTATGCTCAACCAGGGGTTGCAGAACGTATCGTTTGGTCAGGTGAACAGCGTGCGCCTCAACGTGAACGTGCGTGAAACGCACGCCATGCTGCTGGATGTGCTCTCTGAACAGCATGAGCAGCATCAGGATCTGTTTAACAGCAACCGTCTGACCTTCTCGGAAGCGCTGGCGAAATTGTATCAGCGTCTTAATCCGCAGATTGATATGGGGCAGCGCACGCCGCAGACCATTGGCGAAGAACTGCTGGATTACCGCAACTATCTGGAAATGGAAGTTGAGGTTAACCGTGGTTCTGATGGCTGGTTGCGCGCAGAGTCTGGTGCATTGTCGACCGGTGAGGCGATTGGTACCGGTATGTCGATTCTGGTGATGGTGGTACAAAGCTGGGAAGATGAATCTCGCCGCCTGCGCGGTAAAGATATCTCTCCTTGCCGCCTGCTGTTCCTCGATGAAGCAGCGCGACTGGATGCTCGTTCTATCGCCACGCTGTTTGAATTGTGTGAACGTTTGCAAATGCAGCTCATCATCGCAGCGCCGGAAAATATCAGCCCGGAGAAAGGCACCACCTATAAACTGGTGCGTAAAGTCTTCCAGAATACCGAACACGTTCACGTCGTCGGCCTGCGTGGCTTTGCGCCGCAACTCCCTGAAACGCTTCCAGGAAGTGACGAAGCGCCTTCTCAGGCGAGTTAAAATTAAGGCGGCAGCAATGCCGCCTTTTCTTTTTCCGAAAACTCCGTTTCTGCACTAAAAAAGTGGCACATTACGGCGCGCTTTTCTTTAAACTTCTTTACATTAGGTTATGTAAAAACGTATCGGCGTTTATATACTGAAGATAAGCCTGATGAGTAACAGGCTTGCTCGTCATACTTTCGTGAGTATTGGCGTTGTACAGGCAAGTCGTAAAATAACAGCCTGGCTATTCAGAGTATGATAAAAACAGGGGGCAAGGGATGTTGCTTAATATGATGTGTGGTCGTCGGCTGTCGGCAATCAGTTTGTGCCTGGCCGTAACATTCGCTCCACTGTTCAATGCGCAGGCCGATGAGCCTGAAGTAATCCCTGGCGACAGCCCGGTGGCTGTCAGTGAACAGGGCGAGGCACTGCCGCAGGCGCAAGCCACGGCAATAATGGCGGGGATCCAGCCATTGCCTGAAGGTGCGGCAGAAAAAGCCCGCACGCAAATCGAATCTCAATTACCCGCAGGTTACAAGCCGGTTTATCTTAACCAGCTTCAACTGTTGTATGCCGCACGCGATATGCAACCCATGTGGGAAAACCGTGATGCTGTTAAAGCCTTCCAGCAACAGCTGGCCGAGGTGGCGATTGCCGGTTTCCAGCCGCAGTTTAATAAATGGGTAGAGTTACTGACCGATCCTGGTGTTAACGGAATGGCACGCGACGTCGTGCTCTCTGATGCGATGATGGGCTATCTCCATTTCATTGCAAATATTCCGGTCAAAGGCACTCGCTGGCTATATAGCAGTAAACCTTATGCGCTTGCAACGCCGCCGCTTTCGGTGATTAACCAATGGCAGCTGGCGCTGGATAAAGGTCAATTGCCGACGTTTGTTGCAGGACTGGCACCGCAGCATCCGCAATATGCGGCGATGCATGAATCGTTACTGGCCTTACTCAGTGACACCAAACCGTGGCCTCAACTGACCGGTAAAGCAACGTTGCGCCCAGGGCAGTGGAGTAACGACGTACCGGCGTTGCGCGAAATATTGCAACGCACAGGCATGTTGGACGGGGGGCCAAAAATTACTCTCCCTGGCGATGACACGCCAACTGACGCAGTAGTCAGCCCATCCGCTGTTACTGTTGAAACAGCAGAAACTAAGCCGATGGACAAGCAAACGACGTCTCGTAGTAAACCTGCGCCTGCCGTTCGTGCCGCCTACGATAATGAACTGGTGGAGGCCGTTAAACGTTTTCAGGCATGGCAAGGATTGGGAGCAGATGGCGCTATTGGCCCGGCAACGCGTGACTGGTTAAACGTAACGCCCGCCCAGCGTGCTGGCGTGTTGGCACTCAACATCCAGCGATTGCGCTTGCTACCAACAGAGCTTTCTACCGGGATCATGGTTAACATTCCAGCCTATTCGCTGGTCTACTATCAGAACGGCAATCAGGTACTGGATTCGCGAGTCATTGTCGGTCGCCCCGATCGCAAAACGCCGATGATGAGCAGTGCACTTAACAACGTAGTGGTAAACCCGCCGTGGAACGTACCACCAACTCTGGCACGCAAAGATATTCTGCCGAAAGTGCGCAACGATCCGGGATACCTCGAAAGCCATGGCTATACGGTGATGCGCGGCTGGAACAGCAGAGAAGCGATTGACCCATGGCAGGTTGACTGGTCTACAATCACGGCCTCGAATTTACCGTTTCGCTTCCAGCAGGCTCCAGGCCCACGGAACTCGCTGGGGCGCTATAAATTCAATATGCCGAGTTCAGAGGCCATTTATTTGCATGACACGCCGAACCACAATCTGTTCAAGCGTGATACACGCGCATTGAGCTCAGGCTGTGTACGAGTGAATAAAGCTTCCGATCTGGCGAATATGCTGTTGCAGGATGCAGGATGGAATGACAAACGTATTTCTGATGCGCTGAAGCAGGGCGATACGCGTTACGTCAATATTCGGCAGTCGATTCCGGTGAATCTCTACTACCTGACGGCCTTTGTTGGTGCAGATGGTCGTACCCAGTATCGTACAGATATTTACAATTATGATCTGCCTGCGCGATCCAGCTCGCAAATCGTATCGAAAGCGGAACAATTAATCAGGTAAATGAAGCAGTTCGGGGAAATCAGTTGTCGTAATAATTAGCATGATCGGGGGCGATTCTCTGCAGCCCCCGTCACTGCTGGGGTTGAGTCATCTTGACGTCAGCTTTACTGACGGTTAAGGTGCCTCTTGTGCGCCAGAAGTGCATATAAACGATAACATTGACCTGTAGACTTGATTATCATGGACAAATTCGACGCTAATCGCCGCAAACTGCTGGCGCTTGGTGGCGTTGCACTCGGTGCCGCCATCCTGCCGACCCCTGCGTTTGCAACACTCTCTACCCCACGCCCGCGTATTTTGACACTCAATAATCTTCATACCGGAGAGTCAATCAAAGCGGAGTTTTTCGATGGCAGAGGCTATATTCAGGAAGAATTGGCAAAACTTAACCATTTTTTCCGCGATTATCGCGCGAACAAAATAAAGTCCATCGACCCAGGATTATTCGATCAGTTGTATCGCCTGCAAGGGTTGTTAGGCACCCGCAAACCGGTGCAACTCATTTCCGGTTATCGCTCCATTGATACCAACAATGAACTACGCGCCCGCAGCCGTGGAGTAGCGAAGAAAAGCTATCACACGAAAGGGCAGGCGATGGATTTCCATATTGAAGGTATCGCGTTAAGCAATATTCGCAAAGCCGCGTTATCTATGCGCGCAGGTGGTGTAGGATATTACCCACGTAGTAACTTTGTGCATATTGATACCGGGCCAGCACGGCACTGGTAGTAATTGCTTAACGAAACAGGGGCAGTATGAACTATCGTATTATTCCGGTCACCGCATTCTCCCAGAACTGTTCATTGATCTGGTGTGAACAAACCCGTCTGGCCGCACTGGTCGATCCTGGCGGCGATGCGGAAAAAATCAAACAGGAAGTTGACGCCAGCGGCCTGACACTGATGCAGATCCTGCTGACGCATGGTCATCTGGACCACGTTGGCGCAGCGGCGGAACTGGCGCAACATTACGGCGTGCCGGTTTTTGGCCCGGAAAAAGAAGATGAGTTCTGGCTGCAAGGCTTGCCTGCGCAAAGTCGTATGTTTGGTCTGGAAGAGTGCCAGCCGCTGACGCCAGATCGTTGGCTGAACGAAGGCGATACCATCAGCATAGGGAATGTGGCTTTACAGGTGTTACATTGCCCTGGGCATACGCCGGGTCATGTCGTGTTTTTTGATGATCGGGCAAAGCTGCTGATTTCTGGCGACGTTATTTTCAAAGGCGGAGTAGGGCGCAGTGACTTCCCGCGTGGCGATCATAATCAACTGATTTCTTCAATCAAAGATAAGTTGCTGCCACTGGGGGATGACGTGACATTTATTCCGGGTCACGGACCATTATCCACACTTGGTTATGAGCGCCTGCATAATCCATTCCTGCAAGACGAAATGCCCGTCTGGTAAAGGCGCATAAAAAAGCCCGCTTTTTAAGCGGGCTTCATTGTTTTTAACGCTTACAGCACTGCCACAATCGCTTCGCACAGCGGAGCCATGTTATCTGGTGTCATCCCGGCTACGTTCACACGACCAGAAGCAACAGCATACACGCCAAACTCTTCGCGCAGACGCAGCACTTGTTCTTTTGTCAGACCACTGAAGGAGAACATGCCGTTCTGTTTGATGATAAAGCTGAAGTCGCGGTTTGCGCCTTTTTCCTGCAGCGTATTGACGAACAACTGACGCATACGCTGAATACGCTGGCGCATATCAGTCAGCTCTTGTTCCCAAATCGCACGTAACGCATCGTTGCTCAGGATGGTGGCAACAACAGAAGCGCCGTGTGCTGGTGGGTTAGAGTAGTTAGCGCGAATCGCCGCTTTCATTTGGCTGAATGCGCGATCAACGGTTTCACTGTCAGCAGCAACCAGAGTACAAGCGCCAACACGCTCGTTGTACAGGCCAAAGTTTTTAGAGTAGGAACTGGCAACAATCAGCTCTTTATGCATAGCCGCGAAAGCGCGCAGTCCTTCAGCATCTTCTTCCAGACCACGGGCAAACCCCTGGTAAGCGAAGTCAAACAGCGGTAACCAGCCTTTCTCAACGGAAAGTTGTGCCAGTGTCTGCCATTGTTCCAGCGTAGGGTCGATACCGGTTGGGTTATGGCAGCAGCCATGGAACAGCACTACGTCGCCAGCCTGAGCTTCGTTCAGGCTGTTAATCAGTGCATCGAAGTCAAGGGTGTGATTTTCCGCATCATAATAAGCGTATTCACGAACTTCCAGACCTGCAGAGTTAAAGACGCTCTTATGGTTCGGCCAGCTTGGGTTGCTCACCCACACACGCTTAACGCTGGTATTTTTTGCCAGGAAATCGGCAGCCACGCGTAGTGCGCCAGTGCCACCCGGAGTCTGTGCCGTGCGAGCACGTTTGTCATTGATCAGGGCGCTACCTTTACCAAACAGCAGTTCCTGAGTGCAGCGACCAAATTCAGGGATGCCGTCAATGCCGAGGTAATTTTTGGTGGTTTCATTTTCGAGCAAATACTGTTCAGCCTTTTTCACGCTGGTCAGTACCGGGGTTTTGCCCGTCTCATCTTTATAGACACCAATCCCGAGGTTAATTTTGCCGGGACGTTCATCGGCACGAAACAGATCGGCCAGGCCCAGAATCGGGTCGGCAGGAGCGGCGGTAATGTTCTCAAACATGACGAGGTTCCATTATGGTTACAGAAGGGAAGTCCGCTATCAGGGTAACGGGAGATTTACAAAAATCCAACTATTACTGATGAAAACGCAGGCTGTTTTTGCAAGACGTGAGATTGCTCTGGAAGGCATAAAAAAAACAGGACCAAAGTCCTGTTTTTTCGGCATTTAACAAAGAGGTGTGCTATTAGAACTGGTAAACGATACCCACTGCAACGGTGTCGTCAGAACCTACGCCCAGTTTGTTGTCAGAATCGATCTGGTTGATGATGTAGTCAACATAGGTGGACATGTTTTTGTTGAAGTAGTAGGTTGCGCCCACTTCAAAGTAGTTCACCAGATCAACATCACCGATACCTTCTACGTCTTTCGCTTTAGATTTGGTGTAAGCGATGGACGGACGCAGACCGAAATCGAACTGGTATTGCGCAACTAACAGAACGTCTTGCGTTTTGTTGGCGAAGCCGCCTTCAATTGGCGTAGCGTTACGGGTTTCACCGTAGTTCGCTGCCAGGTAGATGTTGTTCGCGTCATACTTCAGACCAGTTGCCCACTGTTCAGCTTTTTTACCTTGACCGCGGAATTCGGCTTCCTGGGCGTCGGTACGGTCTGCTGCACCGTAAGCACCTACGATACCAAAGCCTTCGAATTCGTAGCTGATAGAGCCACCGACGCCGTCGCCGTTGGAACGCTCAGGAATACCAGCACGTTCGTTTTTGCCCAGGTACTGAACGGCAAAGTTCAGGCCGTCAACCAGACCGAAGAAGTTGGAGTTACGATAGGTAGCAACGCCGCCTACACGACCAACGAAGAAGTCATCGCTGTATGCCGTGTCACCGCCAAACTCAGGCAGCATATCGGTGTAACCCAGTGCGTCGTAAACCACACCGTAGTTACGACCGTAGTCGATAGAACCCGCATCAGCGAATTTCAGACCTGCGAATGCCAGACGAGTTTTGTTACCTTTCTGGGCATCAGCGCCTTCAGAGTTGTTACCCTGGAAGTTATATTCCCACTGACCGTAGCCGGTCAGATCGGAATTGATTTGTGTTTCCCCTTTAAAACCAAGACGGGCATAAGTTTTGTCGCCGTTTCCGCCGTAACTGTTTACACCATTGTCTTTAGAAAAATAATGCAGACCGACAGCTTTACCGTACAGATCTACTTTGTTGCCATCTTTGTTATAGATTTCTGCAGCGTTTGCAGTACCTGCTACTAACAGAGCAGGGACGATCACTGCCAGAATATTGCGCTTCATCATTATTTATTACCCTCATGGTTTTTTTTATGACACCTGCCACTGCCGTCAATAAGTTCTGTCAATAAAAATTTACGGAACTATTGATGAGAGTTTGGTGTCTTTATGTGTCTGCAGGCATCTTTCCATTCAAACTAACGTTTCGCTACCGTGAAAGTGCTACAAAGATAAAGATTTGGTTTCAAAAAGAAAAAATATGTAACTAAAAGTAAAATTTAAGGAACTTTGTGAACACCGTCATATTTCCATAGAAGCGTGATGATATTTACAGCAATATTTATCTATTTATATGATTTCCTTATATTTAAATTAACTAAACGGAAATTTTGTTTCTGATGGAAACTTTATCGACCTGGCACTAAATCCTCGTTCAGACATCCAGAACGCCAAAAAATAGTATGAAAATTGTGCTATCAGCTAAGAAAAAACTAATCCGCAATAAGAATGCGGATTATTTTTTGTGCGCAAATGTTGCAGTGTAATATTCCGTAACAGGATGATCGTTATGGTGGGGTTGCAAATAGATTGCTTGACTTAACAAACAGATAACTTGACAGAAAGGATAAAAAAAGAGCCAGCGGGTGCTGGCTCTTGAAGACGCTAAATTAGAAGCTGGCGTTACGCGGAGTACGTGGGAACGGAATCACATCACGCACGTTTTGCACACCAGTTACGTAAGCAATCAGGCGTTCAAAACCAAGACCGAAACCTGAATGCGGAACAGTACCGTAGCGACGCAGATCGCGATACCACCAGTAATCTTCTTTATTCAGGCCCATTTCCAGCATACGCTCGTCCAGCACGTCCAGACGTTCTTCACGCTGGGAGCCACCAATGATCTCACCGATGCCCGGAGCCAGAACGTCCATAGCCGCAACGGTTTTACCGTCTTCGTTAAGGCGCATATAGAACGCTTTAATATCTTTCGGATAGTTTTTAACCACTACCGGTGCTTTAAAGTGTTCTTCCGCCAGATAACGCTCATGCTCAGAAGAGAGATCAACGCCCCAGTAAACTGGGTTTTCAAACTTCCTGCCGCAGTTTTCGAGAATAGTCACTGCGTCGGTGTAATCCACCTGCGCAAAATCGGCTTCAATGAAGCGTTCCAGACGTGAAACGGCATCTTTATCTACGCGTTCAGCGAAGAATTTCATGTCGTCAGCGCGTTCTTCGAGAACCGCTTTGAAGACATATTTCAGCATGGCTTCAGCCAGACCCGCGATATCGTTCAGGTTAGCAAACGCCACTTCCGGCTCCAGCATCCAGAATTCCGCCAGGTGACGGCTGGTGTTGGAGTTTTCAGCACGGAAAGTCGGGCCGAAGGTATAAATTTTGGACAATGCGCAAGCGTAGGTTTCGCCGTTCAACTGGCCAGATACGGTCAGGAAAGACTCTTTACCAAAGAAGTCTTTGTCGAAATCCACTTTGCCCTGATCGTTACGCGGCAGGTTTTCCAGATCCAGCGTAGAAACGCGGAACATTTCGCCAGCCCCTTCGGTATCAGACGCAGTAATCAGTGGCGTTGAAACCCAGAAGAATCCCTGCTCGTTAAAGAAGCGATGCAGCGCCTGCGCCAGCGTATGGCGAACGCGCGCGACGGCACCAATCAGGTTTGTGCGCGGACGCAGGTGAGCGACTTCACGCAGATACTCAATGCTGTGGCGTTTTGCCGCCATCGGGTAAGTGTCTGGATCTTCAACCCAACCAGCAACTTCAACCTTGCTGGCCTGAATTTCAAATTGTTGCCCCTGGCCCGGCGATGCCACGACTTTACCCGTCACAATGACCGAGCAACCGGTGGTCAGACGCAGGACGTCTTCATTGTAATTGGGCAGAGAATTATTGATGACAGCCTGTACAGGATCAAAGCAGGAACCGTCATAAACGGCGAGGAAGGAGATGCCAGCTTTTGAATCTCGGCGGGTACGTACCCATCCGCGTACGGTGACTTCGCTGTCAACGGCTACGCGGCCCTGGAGTACGTCGGCTACAGGCACAACGCTCATAATATTCTCTCTGTTAATAGTCGGAAAAAATAAACACTTGTCCACCCGTAAATGGGGGGGATACCTATGTTACCTGGCATCTGCAATCAGACAAGCAGAATTCGCAAATGCAGCGAAAGATTTCGGAATTAAAGGTAAAAAAAGGGAGCCGATTAGCTCCCTGATGATATTAACTGGCTTTTTTAATATGCGGAAGGTCGAACGCTTTGCGCAGCGCCCGAACAAACGCTTTATCGTGGCAGATAGTTTTGCCAGGGCTGTCAGAAAGTTTCGCCACCGGTTTACCGTTACACTCTACCAACTTAATCACAATATTCAGGGGTTTTACCTGGGGGATATCGCAGGTCAGGCGAGTCCCAATACCAAAACTTAATTGCACGCGGGAAGAGAAGTGGCGGTATAGCTCAACCGCTTTGCGTAAATCCAGATTGTCAGAGAAAACCAGCGTTTTACTCTGTGGATCAATTCCCAGCTTCTCATAATGTGCAATGGCTTTTTCACCCCATTCAACCGGGTCGCCGGAGTCATGACGCAGGCCCTGATAGCGACTGGCGAACTCGACACCGAAATCACGCAGGAAAGCATCCATAGTGATGCAGTCGGTTAATGCAATGCCAAGTTGGTCGGGATATTCTTCCAGCCAGGCAGCAAGTGCAGCTCGCTGGCTGTTGGCTAGATCCGGGCTGATTTGCTGATGCGCCTGGAACCATTCGTGTGCTTGTGTTCCCATTGGCGTGAGGGAAAGCCGACGCGCCAGATCGTAGTTGCTGGTGCCCACGAACCAGGATTCCTGTTGGAGACGTTTCACGATGGTTTCTTGTACTTCACGAGAAAAACGTCGGCGGGTGCCAAAATCCATCAGATGGAAGCGCGACATATCAAGACCGGCGGTTAATGCCGAGAAGTCGGCTAATTTGCTTTCCAGCGTGTCGAGGGCTTGCGCAACGTCGGCCTGCGGTGAGCGATAGCGATGTACCATTTCACTGATAACCGCCAGCAAAGGAACTTCCCAGAGGATGACTTCACGCCACGGGCCGCTTAAACGAATATCCAGCTTGCCATTATCGTTGGACACGGTGACTTGTTCCGGGTTAAAGCGGAACTCGCGTAGCCAGTTAAGATAGTCGGCCTTAAAGAAAGGCAGGGCTGAGAGCCATTGATATTCATCATCCTGCAGGCGCAGGTGCTGCATCGCCTGAACCTGTTCACGAATAGCATCGGCATAAATACCCAGCAGATCGTCACCTCGGCAACGAAACTCCGCCGCGACATGCACATCGTAATAGTGATGAAACACGGCTTGCTGCATATGCAACTTATAAGCATCTGTATCCAGCAACGAGTGCAGAACAGGAGAAGCGAATTGTGTCATAGGTGCGCAGTAGCGTCCTCGTACAGGAGCGTTTAGTACAATAAACATCTTCAGGAACTGCTGGAGTATACCTTGTTTCGCAATTTATTGAACCCCGATCACACCATATGCCACCTTTCTGGTCGATGGCATTACGCGGTGCATGTTATAAAAATGTAGCAATAAAGGCGTTTGTACCTGAAAAGATGAAGATTCTGCATAGCGCGATTTACGCAACAGGAATAGACTGAACACCAGACTCTATAAAAGATGCTAAAGGTTATTTATGACTCAACAGCCACAAGCCAAATACCGTCACGATTATCGTGCGCCGGATTACCAGATTACTGATATTGACTTGACCTTTGACCTGGACGCGCAAAAGACGGTCGTTACCGCGGTCAGCCAGGCTGTCCGTAATGGTGCATCAGATGCTCCGCTTCGTCTTGATGGCGAAGATCTTAAACTGGTTTCTGTTCATATTAATGATGAGCCGTGGACCGCCTGGAAAGAAGAAGAGGGCGCACTGGTCATCAGTAATTTGCCGGAGCGTTTTACGCTTAAGATCGTTAATGAAATTAGCCCGGCGACGAATACCGCGCTGGAAGGGCTTTATCAGTCAGGCGATGCGCTTTGCACTCAGTGTGAAGCCGAAGGTTTCCGCCATATTACGTATTATCTTGACCGCCCGGACGTACTGGCGCGTTTTACCACCAAAATTATTGCCGATAAAACCAAATATCCCTTCCTGCTTTCCAACGGTAACCGCGTTGCGCAAGGCGAACTGGAAAACGGACGTCATTGGGTACAGTGGCAGGACCCGTTCCCGAAACCGTGCTACCTGTTTGCGTTGGTGGCAGGCGACTTCGACGTGCTGCGCGACACCTTCACCACGCGTTCTGGTCGCGAAGTTGCGCTGGAGCTGTACGTCGATCGCGGCAACCTTGATCGTGCGCCGTGGGCGATGACCTCGCTGAAAAACTCCATGAAATGGGATGAAGAACGCTTCGGCCTGGAGTATGACCTCGACATCTATATGATCGTCGCGGTGGATTTCTTCAATATGGGCGCAATGGAGAATAAAGGTCTGAATATCTTTAACTCCAAATATGTGCTGGCCCGTACCGACACCGCCACCGATAAAGATTACCTCGATATTGAGCGTGTTATTGGTCACGAATATTTCCACAACTGGACCGGTAACCGTGTGACCTGCCGCGACTGGTTCCAGCTCAGCCTGAAAGAAGGTTTAACCGTGTTCCGCGATCAGGAGTTCAGCTCTGACCTTGGTTCCCGCGCGGTAAACCGTATCAACAACGTGCGCACCATGCGCGGATTGCAGTTTGCGGAAGACGCCAGCCCGATGGCGCACCCGATCCGCCCGGATATGGTCATTGAGATGAACAACTTCTACACCCTGACCGTTTACGAGAAGGGCGCGGAAGTGATTCGCATGATCCACACCCTGCTGGGCGAAGAAAACTTCCAGAAAGGGATGCAGCTTTATTTCGAGCGTCATGATGGTAGTGCAGCGACCTGTGACGACTTTGTGCAGGCGATGGAAGATGCATCGAATGTCGATCTCTCTCATTTCCGCCGTTGGTACAGCCAGTCCGGTACGCCGGTTGTGACCGTCAAAGACGACTACAATCCAGAAACCGAGCAGTACACCCTGACCATCAGCCAGCGCACGCCAGCTACGCCGGATCAGGCAGAAAAACAGCCGCTGCATATTCCGTTTGCCATCGAACTGTATGATAACGAAGGCAAAGTGATCCCGTTGCAGAAAGGCGGTCATCCGGTCAATTCGGTGCTGAACGTCACCCAGGCGGAACAGACCTTTGTCTTTGATAATGTCTACTTCCAGCCGGTGCCTGCGCTGCTGTGCGAATTCTCTGCGCCAGTGAAACTGGAATATAAGTGGAGCGATCAGCAACTGACCTTCCTGATGCGTCATGCGCGTAATGATTTCTCCCGCTGGGATGCGGCGCAAAGCCTGCTGGCAACCTACATCAAGCTGAACGTCGCGCGTCATCAGCAAGGGCAGCCGCTGTCTCTGCCGGTGCATGTGGCTGACGCTTTCCGCGCGGTGCTGCTTGATGAGAAGATTGATCCGGCACTGGCGGCAGAAATCCTGACGCTGCCTTCCGTCAATGAAATGGCAGAACTGTTCGATATCATCGACCCGATTGCTATTGCTGAAGTACGCGAAGCACTCACTCGTACTCTGGCGACTGAACTGGCGGATGAGCTACTGGCTATTTACAACGCGAATTACCAGAGCGAGTACCGTGTTGAGCATGAAGATATTGCAAAACGCACTCTGCGTAATGCCTGCCTGCGCTTCCTTGCTTTTGGTGAAACGCATCTGGCTGACGTGCTGGTGAGCAAGCAATACCATGAAGCAAACAATATGACCGATGCGCTGGCAGCGCTTTCTGCGGCGGTTGCTGCACAGCTGCCTTGCCGTGACGCGCTGATGCAGGAGTACGACGACAAGTGGCATCAGGATGGTCTGGTGATGGATAAATGGTTTATCCTGCAAGCCACCAGCCCGGCGGCGAATGTGCTGGAGACGGTGCGTGGCCTGTTGCAGCATCGCTCATTTACCATGAGCAACCCGAACCGTATTCGTTCGTTGATTGGTGCGTTTGCGGGCAGCAACCCGGCAGCGTTCCATGCCGAAGATGGCAGCGGTTACCAGTTCCTGGTGGAAATGCTAACCGATCTCAACAGCCGTAACCCGCAGGTGGCTTCACGCCTGATTGAGCCGCTGATTCGCCTGAAACGTTATGATGCCAAACGTCAGGAGAAAATGCGCGCGGCGCTGGAACAGTTGAAAGGGCTGGAAAATCTCTCTGGCGATCTGTACGAGAAGATAACTAAAGCACTGGCTTAAAAAATAACCGAATGGCGGCAATAGCGCCGCCATTCGGGAATTTACCCCTGTTTTCTCAGGCGAGTTTCAGATTCACCACGCTGCATCACCCGTTGCAACACTTCCGCTTCCAGCTCCGCTAATCGCACCGACCCTAACCGGCGCGGACGGGGGATATCCACCGTCAAATCCAGACCAATTTTTCCCTCTTCAATTAACAACACCCGGTCAGCCATTGCTACCGCTTCGCTCACATCATGCGTCACCAACAGTACGGTAAAGCCGTGCTCCTGCCAAAGTGACACAATCAAATCCTGCATCTCCAGTCGCGTTAAGGCGTCCAGCGCCCCGAGCGGTTCATCAAGCAACAACAATCCCGGTCGATGAATCAACGCTCTTGCCAGCGCCACACGCTGTTTCTGCCCGCCAGAAAGTGCGGCAGGCCATTCCCGCGCGCGATTCTCCAGCCCTACCGCAGCCAGCGCCCGACGCGCGGCATCGCGCCACTGACCTTGAAGGCCCAGCCCAACGTTATCAATCACCGATTTCCACGGTAGCAGACGCGCATCCTGAAACATCATTCGCGTGTCTTCCTGAATCTCAGCCAGCGGTGTGGTACCCGCTAACACATCGCCTGCGGTTGGCGTTTCCAGACCTGCCAGCAGGCGCAGCAAGGTACTTTTGCCACCACCGCTGCGGCCCACCACCGCCACAAACTGACCTGCCGGAATATGTAAATCCAGTTGGTTCAGGACGATATTTTCTGCGTAATGTTTGCTTACTGCATTGAGCAACAATGGTGTGCCCTGGTTCAGACGAGCAGTATTCATACCGTGGCCTCCTTCAAATGATAAGCCGGGTTCCAGCGCAACCAGAGGCGCTCTAACAGCTGCGCGCTGACGTCAGCAAGTTTGCCGAGCAGGGCGTAAAGAATAATAGCGACAACCACCACGTCCGTTTGCAGAAACTCCCGCGCATTCATCGCCAGATAACCAATGCCGGAATTGGCAGAAATAGTTTCGGCAACGATCAGTGTCAGCCACATCAGGCCCAACGCAAAACGCACGCCGACCATAATTGAGGGCAGGGCGCCAGGCAGGATCACATGGATAAACAGCGGTATGCCGGATAATCCATAGCTACGCGCCATCTCCACCAGCCCGCGATCGATATTACGGATGCCATGCCAGGTGTTGATATAAATGGGGAATAGCGTGCCAAGCGCCACCAGAAAGATTTTTGCGGATTCATCAATGCCAAACCACAAAATCACCAGCGGGATCAGCGCCAGATGCGGCACGTTGCGCAACATCTGAATTGAGGTATCCAGCAGCCGTTCTCCCCAGCGCGACAGCCCGCTAATCAGTCCCAGAATCAAGCCCAGCGATCCGCCAATTGAAAAGCCAATGAGCGCCCGCCAGGAGCTGATCGCCAGATGCTGCCACAATTCGCCGCTGGCGGAGAGCGTCCAGAACGCCGTCACCACTCCTTCCGGAGAGGGCAAAATACGCGTCGACAGCCAGCCAACTGAGGAGGCCAGTTGCCACACCGCCACGATGCCCACCGGTAAAAACCAGGGGGCAACGCGCAATAACCACTTTTTCACTGGCGTTGCCATTATCGTGTTCCTTAGCTTTGCGCGACTTTACGGGGGATAAAATCATTTGCCACCGCTTCGCCTTGCGGATTCAGCGGCTGCGGCTGGGGAATTTCCGGGATGGCGACATCCAGATGCGGGAACAGCAATTCGCCAACCCGATACGCTTCTTCCAGATGCGGGTAGCCCGAAAGCACAAAACTGTCGATGCCAAGTGCAGCGTATTCGTTGATTCGCGCGGCGACCGTCGGACCATCGCCCACCAGCGCCGTCCCGGCACCGCCGCGCACTAAGCCAACGCCCGCCCATAAATTGGGGCTGATCTCCAGATTGTCGCGCTTGCCGTTATGTAGCGCCGCCATTCGCTGTTGTCCTACGGAATCCGTCCGGGCAAATGCGGCTTGTGCTTTGGCGATGGTCTCATCATCAAGATGCGAGATTAACCGCTCGGCGGCCTGCCACGCTTCGTCGTTGGTTTCACGAACAATCACATGCAGACGAATACCGAAACGAATTTTGCGTCCATGCGCGGCAGCTTTCGCCCGCACTTGTTCGATTTTCTCTTTAACAAGTTCCGGCGGTTCGCCCCAGGTGAGGTAGAGATCAACTTGTTCTGCCGCCAGCTCCTGGGCGACATCTGACGATCCGCCAAAGTAAAGCGGAGGATACGGCTGTTGAATCGGCGGGAAGAGTAGTTTGGCTCCGCGCACATGAATATGTTTACCGTTGAAATTGACGGTTTCCCCCAGCAATAAGCGCCGCCAGACCTGGGTAAATTCCGCCGAGGCTTCGTAGCGCTCGCTATGATCAAGGAACACGCCGTCGCCTGCCAGCTCTTGTGGATCGCTGCCTGTGACCAGATTAAACAACGCACGACCATTCGAGAGACGGTCAAGCGTGGCGGCCTGGCGGGCGGCAACGGTAGGTGAGGTTACGCTGGGACGCAGGGCGACAAGAAACTTCAGCCGTTGCGTCACCGGGATCATCGACGCCGCCACCAGCCACGCATCTTCACACGATCGTCCTGTTGGGATCAGCACACCGGTATAACCCAGACGATCCGCCGCTTGCGCAATTTGTTGCAGATAACCGTGATCAACCGGACGTGAACCTTCTTCCGTTCCCAGATAGTGCCCGTCACCATGGGTCGGTAAAAACCAGAACATATTCAGACTCATAATTGTTTTCCTTCCAGTTGAGTGGGCTGCCAGATGCGCTGGCGAATATCGACTTTTTTAGGCACCAGACGATTTTCATAAAACAGATCTGCCGTTTGCTGCTGTAAGGCGGCAACTTCGGCGTTAACCGGTTTGATGGTGGTAGGGGGGCGATGATCTAAATAAGAGGCAATCACCGGGGCCGGTAAGCCCATCGTTTTTGCCAGTAAAGCGATGCTTTGCTCGCGCTGGCTGCGGGTTAACGCATCGGCCTCACTAAAGGTTGCCAGTACGCCCTGAATAAAAGCGCCGTTTTTTTCTGCATACGGACGGGCAGCCAGATAAAACGATCCGGTTTGATTGAGATCGGTACCGTCTTTTAGCACCCGCACGCCGCCCTGTAATAATGCAGCGGAGTAGTAGGGATCCCAGATAGCCCATGCGTCGACGTTACCTTGCTGGAACGCGGCGCGAGCATCGGCAGGCGTCAGGTAAGTGGGCTGGATATCCGTGAATTTAAGCCCGGCCTGGCGTAGTGCGCGTAGTAAAAGATTGTGCGAGCTGGAACCTTTCTGAAAGGCAACTTTGTGACCTTTAAGATCGGCTACGGTTTTGATCGGGCTGTTTTCTGGCACCAGAATCACTTCGGCTTTGGGCTTCGGCGGCTCGACGCCCACGTACACCAAATCAGCCCCGGCAGCCTGGGCAAAGATTGGCGGAATATCTCCGGTACTGCCGAGATCAATACTGCCAACGTTTAACGCCTCCAGCATCTGTGGGCCAGCGGGGAACTCCACCCAGGAGATTTTGGTTTGCGGATAGCGTTTTTCCAGTAACTGGTGGCTTTTTGCCAGCACCATACCAATACTGCCTTTCTGATAGCCTATACGTAACGCTTCAGGAGAGGATTCTGCAGCAACCGCAATCGTAGAGACGCTAAGTAATCCCGCCAGCGCCAGTTGAATGATGTTACGCATGGGCATTACCTCGCAGAGACAGAAGGTCAGGAACCTGAACATCCCGACGGTGCAATGCCTGCCAGAAAGTTTCCAGCGCGGTATCAAGACGGGTTTGCAGATTTGGCGTGAACTGGGGTTTGTGGTGGTAATCAATTACTTGCGAGTCATCGGCAAACACGCCGTGCAGGATCTCCTGGGCTTTCAGCGCACTTAAAACTGGTTTAAGGGCGTAATCGACCGCCAGCAGATGAGCCACCGTGCCGCCCGTCGCCAGTGGCAGTACCACTTTGCCTTGCAAAGCGCGTTCTGGCAGCAGGTCGAGCAGGGTTTTCAGCGCACCGGAATAGGCGGCTTTATACACAGGCGTGGCGACTATCAGTCCATCGGCCTGTTGCAGTTGTTCGGTGAAGTTCTTGAGTGCCGGACTATCGAAACGAGCATAAAGCAGATCTTCCGGGGCAAAGTTTTGCAGATTCCAGTGATAAACCTCTACATCCAGGCCATTCAGTTTTTCCCGCGCATATTCCAGCAAGGAGCTGGAGCGAGAAGGAAAACGAGGACTACCCGCCAGGGTGATGACACGCATACTCTCTCCTTATAACCAATTGTTCTTGTTTTGTTAACATTGATAACAATTCGGTCAGTCTGTCGGAGAGACAAGAAAATGCCAAATATAAATTTTGTGTATCTTTTTCTGAAAATAAACTAAAGAAAGGGCTTTATATATCACGCATATTTATTTATTGGATAGTCATTAGATGTTGAATCAATGAATTACTCGTTCAGTTAATATTTAAATATTCATGAAATCTATAAATTAAAGATTTGTCACTTATTGGATTTAGTATGCTTGATTTAAATGGCGGACAATTATTGTTATTATTAAGTCTAATGTCATTTAAAGGCATTATCATATTTACGAAGAGATCAGGATGATAACGATGAAAAAAAGTGTATTGACGGCGTTTATAACTGTGGTATGTGCAACGTCCAGTGTTATGGCAGCTGATGATAATGCTATCACGGATGGCTCAGTAACATTTAATGGTAAAGTCATTGCCCCAGCGTGTACGCTGGTAGCTGCGACGAAAGATTCCGTGGTGACTTTGCCAGATGTTAGTGCTACGAAGTTGCAAAATAATGGCCAGGTTTCTGGGGTGCAAACTGATGTGCCAATTGAATTAAAAGATTGTGATATTACCGTAACAAAAAATGCAACGTTCACCTTTAATGGCACTGCGGATACTACGCAGATTACAGCGTTTGCTAATCAGGCCTCTACTGATGCTGCTACAAACGTGGCCCTGCAAATGTACATGAATGATGGCACAACGACCATCACGCCAGACACAGAAACCGGGAACATCTTGTTGCAGAATGGAGATCAGACGTTGACCTTTAAAGTTGATTATATCGCTACGGGTAAAGCCACTTCAGGTAATGTTAATGCGGTAACAAACTTCCATATTAACTATTATTAATAGAACACATTAATTGTTTTATTAATTATTCCCCCTCCAGTGTTCTGGAGGGGATATCCATATTTTTTAAGAGTGACTATTTATGAAAACTTGCATAACAAAGGGAATTGTGACCGTAAGTTTAACGGCAATATTACTCAGCTGTTCGTCCACATGGGCGGCAGGTAAAGGCGGGGTTGGACTTGCAGCAACACGTCTTGTTTATTCGGAAGGTGAAGAGCAAATTTCACTGGGTGTACGTAACACCAGTCCGGATGTTCCTTATCTGATTCAGTCATGGGTGATGACACCTGATAATAAAAAGTCAGCGGACTTTATTATTACACCACCGCTATTTGTGCTGAATCCGGCAAACGAGAATCTGTTACGCATTATGTATATTGGTCCGCCGTTGGCGAAAGACAGAGAAACTCTTTTCTTCACCAGCGTACGGGCAGTCCCTTCAACAACGAAGCGGGAAGAAGGCAATACCCTGAAGATTGCCACACAAAGCGTCATCAAACTTTTCTGGCGACCAAAAGGTTTAGCATATCCCTTAGCCGAGGCTCCGGCGAAACTGCGTTGCACTTCGTTAGCTGACATGGTTATGGTCAGTAACCCAACACCTTATTTCATTACCCTGACAGACCTGAAAATAGGTGGAAAAGTAGTTAAAAATCAAATGATCTCCCCCTTTGATAAATACCAATTCCCTCTGCCAAAGGGTGCTCAAAACAGTAGCGTAACGTACCGAACCATCAATGACTACGGGGCGGAAACGCCGCAACTCAACTGTAAATCGTAAGCCGTCTTCAGTTAAGAGAGCGAGATGCCTAGAACTCACCGACAACACAGCCTGTTAACCTCTGGTGGAGTGCCATCGTTTATTGGTGGGCTGGTGGTGTTTGTGTCGGCGGCGTTCAATGCACAAGCTGAAACCTGGTTCGATCCCGCCTTTTTCAAAGATGATCCCTCAATGGTGGCCGATTTGTCCCGTTTCGAAAGAGGGCAAAAAATAACGCCAGGCGTTTATCGTGTCGATATTGTTCTGAATCAGACAATGGTAGATACGCGCAACGTTAATTTTGTTGAGATAACGCCAGAGAAGGGGATTGCCGCCTGCTTGACTACTGAAAGCCTGGATGCAATGGGCGTGAATACTGATGCGTTTCCGGCTTTTAAACAACTGGACAAACAAGCGTGTGCGCCATTGGCAGAGATTATTCCGGATGCCAGCGTAACCTTTGATGTGAATAAACTCCGTCTGGAAATTTCAGTACCGCAAATTGCTATAAAAAGTAACGCCCGTGGCTATGTTCCCCCTGAACGCTGGGATGAAGGGATCAACGCACTATTACTGGGATATTCTTTTAGCGGGGCCAACAGTATTCATAGCAGTTCAGATAGTGATTCCACAGATAGCTATTTTTTGAATTTAAACAGTGGCGTGAATTTAGGTCCGTGGCGATTGCGCAATAATTCCACGTGGAGTCGTAGTAGCGGCCAAACCGCAGAATGGAAGAATCTCAGCAGCTATTTGCAGCGGGCGGTTATTCCTCTGAAAGGCGAACTGACCGTCGGTGATGATTATACCGCAGGCGATTTTTTCGACAGCGTCAGCTTTCGTGGCGTACAGCTGGCGTCAGATGACAACATGCTGCCAGACAGCCTGAAAGGGTTTGCGCCTGTGGTGCGTGGTATCGCCAAAAGCAATGCCCAGATAACGATTAAGCAAAACGGCTACACCATTTACCAAACTTATGTCTCGCCAGGCGCTTTTGAGATTAGTGATCTCTACTCCACGTCGTCGAGCGGTGATTTGCTGGTTGAAATAAAAGAAGCTGACGGCAGCATCAATAGTTACAGCGTGCCCTTTTCCAGTGTGCCATTACTCCAGCGTCAGGGGCGAATCAAATACGCGGTGACGCTGGCGAAATACAGAACCAATAGTAATGATCAGCAAGAAAGTAAATTTGCTCAGGCCACGCTGCAATGGGGCGGACCGTGGGGAACGACCTGGTATGGCGGTGGACAATATGCTGAATATTACCGTGCCGCTATGTTGGGGCTGGGTTTTAACCTCGGCGATTTCGGAGCGATTTCGTTCGACGCGACCCAGGCGAAAAGTACACTGGCAGACCAAAGTGAACATAAAGGGCAGTCATATCGTTTTCTGTATGCCAAAACGCTCAACCAATTGGGCACTAACTTTCAATTGATGGGCTATCGCTATTCGACGTCAGGCTTCTACACCCTTTCCGACACCATGTATAAACACATGGATGGCTACGAATTTAATGACGGTGATGATGAAGATACGCCGATGTGGTCGCGTTATTACAATTTGTTTTACACCAAACGTGGCAAACTGCAGGTCAATATCTCCCAGCAATTAGGCGATTACGGTTCGTTTTATTTAAGTGGTAGCCAGCAAACATACTGGCATACCGATCAACAGGATCGGCTATTACAGTTTGGCTACAACACGCAAATTAAAGATCTCTCACTGGGCGTTTCCTGGAACTACAGTAAGTCCCGTGGTCAACCTGATGCTGATCAAGTATTTGCACTTAATTTTTCCCTGCCGCTCAATCTGTTGCTCCCCAGAAGTAATGATAGCTATACCAGGAAAAAAAATTACGCATGGATGACCTCTAATACCAGTATCGATAACGAAGGGCACACTACACAAAATCTTGGTTTAACGGAGACACTGCTCGATGACGGTAACCTGAGCTACAGCGTGCAACAGGGATATAACAGCGAGGGGAAAACGGCGAATGGTAGCGCCAGCATGGACTACAAAGGGGCGTTTGCGGATGCCCGAGTGGGCTACAACTACAGCGATAGCGGTAGCCAACAACAACTTAACTACGCCCTTTCAGGCAGTTTAGTTGCCCATTCACGGGGCATTACCCTGGGGCAATCACTGGGGGAAACCAACGTTCTGATTGCAGCACCAGGCGCGGAAAATACTCGTGTGGCGAATAGCACCGGGCTGAAAACTGACTGGCGCGGATATACCGTTGTCCCCTATGCCACTTCTTATCGTGAAAATCGAATCGTACTTGATGCTGCATCGTTAAAACGTAACGTGGATCTTGAAAATGCAGTAGTAAATGTAGTTCCCACCAAAGGGGCGTTGGTTCTGGCGGAGTTCAATGCCCATGCGGGGGCGAGGGTATTAATGAAAACATCAAAGCAGGGTATACCGCTGCGATTTGGCGCGATAGCAACGCTGGATGGGGTACAGACCAATAGCGGCATAATTGATGACGATGGCTCGCTCTATATGTCCGGTTTGCCCGCTCAGGGAGCGATAACTGTACGCTGGGGTGAAGCTCCCGATCAAATTTGTCATATCAGTTACCAGCTTACCGAACAACAAATTAACGCTGCGATTACGCGAATGGATGCCATATGCAGATAATCTATGGAGAAAAATGCGTGTCATTACTACGACTATTTTTTGCCGCCATCTTAATGCTATGGTGCGCTCAAACTATGGCTTATACCGGGCAGTGCCATACCGCTCAGGGGAATCCGTATATTGGCGTCAATTTTGGCGTTAAAACCCTGGATGAAGAAGAAAATACGGCCGGAGTAGTTAAAGACAAATTTTATCAGTGGAACGAATCGAATGATTACTATGTTTCTTGTGATTGCGATAAAGACAATGTCAGGAGTGGCAGATGGGCATTCGCTGCGGATTCACCGTTAGTCTATTTAGGCGACAGCTGGTACAAAATTAATGACTATCTTGCCGCCAGGGTTTTATTACAGGTTAAAGGTAATTCTCCTACGGCGGTTCCATTCGAAAACGTGGGCACCGGGGGGGATACCCGATGGCATATTTGCGATCCCGGCGGTCAACGTTTAGGCGGCCAGGGGGCTAGCGGTAATAGCGGTAGCTTTTCCCTGAAAATATTGCAGCCGTTCATTGGCTCGGTCGTCATTCCTCCTATGACGCTGGCACGATTGTTTGAATGCTACAACATACCCGCAGGGGATTCCTGTACGTCGTCAGGCGACCCGGTTTTAGTGTATTACCTGTCTGGCACGATCAATTCACTTGGCTCATGTTCCGTCAATGCCGGAGAGACAATCGAGGTCGATCTGGGCGATGTATTTGCGGCTAATTTTCGTGTTGTAGGGCATAAGCCTCTTGGGGCCAGAACGGCTGAACTCGCAATCCCTGTCAGGTGTAACACTGGAAACGCTGGGTTAGTTAAGGTCAACCTGAGTCTGACGGCAACTTCAGACCCCAGCTATCCCCAGGCGATTAAGACTTCACGTCCTGGCGTGGGCATTGTGGTGACCGATAGCCAGAACAACATTATTTCCCCGGCGGGTGGAACACTACCGCTCTCTATTCCTGATGATGCAGACAGTATCGCGCGAATGAATGTCTATCCGGTTAGCACGACAGGCGTACCACCAGAAACCGGGCGATTTGAAGCCACGGCAACGGTGAGAATAAATTTTGATTAACGCGTGAACGTATGAAGAAAAAAACAATATTTCAGTACGTTATCTTGTTCTTTAGCTTTCTTAACACCCATGTCGGGATGGCTGGGCCTGAACAAGTCAGTATGCATATTTATGGTAATGTGGTCGATCAGGGCTGTGATGTTGCCACCAAAAGCGCATTACAAAATATTCATATTGGCGATTTTAATATCAGTGATTTTCAGGCTGCGAATACCGTAAGCACAGCTGCTGATTTGAATATCGATATCACCGGTTGTGCCGCTGGTATTACTGGCGCGGACGTCCTTTTTAGCGGCGAGGCTGACACCCTTGCGCCGACACTACTCAAACTAACTGACACAGGCGGAAGCGGTGGTATGGCAACGGGGATTGCCGTGCAAATTCTTGATGCGCAAAGTCAGCAAGAAATCCCGCTCAATCAGGTCCAGCCTCTTACGCCCTTAAAAGCGGGGGATAACACACTCAAATATCAACTTCGTTATAAGTCCACAAAGGCGGGGGCTACGGGCGGTAATGCGACGGCGGTTCTCTATTTTGATCTGGTTTACCAGTGAAGGAGTGATGTTGAAACGGATAATCTGGATTCTGTGCTTACTGGGTTTAACGGGGAGTTGTGAGCTATTTGCCCATGATGGCACGGTCAACATCAGCGGATCGTTTCGCCGTAATACATGCGTGCTGGCACAGGATAGCAAGCAAATCAATGTGCAGTTAGGCGATGTCTCGCTGACACGTTTTTCTCATGGGAACTATGGCCCGGAGAAATCTTTCATCATTAATTTGCAGGATTGCGGAACAGATGTCAGCACGGTTGACGTTACCTTTTCAGGAACACCCGACGGAATGCAGAGCGAAATGCTGTCCATTGAAAGTGGTACGGATGCAGCCAGTGGGCTGGCAATTGCTATTCTGGATGATGTGAAAATATTGATTCCGCTTAACCAGGCGAGTAAAGACTACAGCCTACATAGCGGTAAGGTGCCATTAACTTTTTATGCGCAATTGCGACCTGTTAATAGCGATGTGCAGTCGGGTAAAGTGAATGCCAGCGCGACATTTGTACTTCATTATGACTAATACGTGGAACAGATTGACGCTCTCGATTTTTGCCGTTTTATCGCTGCTGGTGGCGGGGGAATTGCAGGCAGGAGTGGTGGTTGGCGGAACGCGATTTATCTTCCCGGCAGACAGAGAATCGATATCTATTTCACTGACTAATACCAGTCAGGATTCCTGGCTTATTAACAGTAAAATCAATCGCCCAACGCGTTGGGCCGGGGGGGAAGCGTCGACAGTGCCAGCACCATTACTGGCCGCTCCGCCACTTATTCTCCTGAAGCCCGGTACTACAGGCACGTTGCGCTTGCTGAGAACGGAAAGCGACATCTTGCCTGTGGATCGCGAAACGCTATTTGAGTTAAGCATTGCCAGCGTACCATCCGGCAAAGTTGAAAATCAGAGCGTAAAAGTGGCGATGCGCTCGGTATTTAAACTGTTCTGGCGACCCGAAGGTTTGCCGGGCGACCTGCTGGAAGCTTATCAACAATTACGCTGGACACGGAATTCGCAGGGTGTACAACTCACTAACCCAACGCCTTACTACATTAACCTGATTCAGGTGAGCGTAAATGGTAAAGCGTTAAGTAATGCGGGAGTTGTGCCACCTAAAAGCCAGCGTCAGACAAGCTGGTGTCAGGCAATAGCACCGTGTCATGTCTCCTGGCGGACGATAAATGATTACGGCGGGTTGAGTGCAAAGAAGGAGCAAAATCTGCTCTGAAACAGGCTCGGAAAACGTTTGCGCTTTTTTTGCCACAGGTCAATTCCCTTTTGGTCCGAACTCGCACATAATACGCCCCCGGTTTGCACACCGGGAATCCAGGAGAGTTCATGTACTACCCCTTCGTTCGTAAAGCCCTTTTCCAGCTCGATCCAGAGCGCGCTCATGAGTTTACTTTTCAGCAATTACGCCGTATTACAGGAACGCCGTTTGAAGCACTGGTGCGGCAGAAAGTGCCTGCGAAACCTGTTAACTGCATGGGCCTGACGTTTAAAAATCCGCTTGGTCTGGCAGCCGGTCTTGATAAAGACGGGGAGTGCATTGACGCGTTAGGCGCGATGGGATTTGGATCGATCGAGATCGGTACCGTCACGCCACGTCCACAGCCAGGTAATGACAAGCCGCGTCTCTTTCGTCTGGTAGATGCCGAAGGTTTGATCAACCGTATGGGCTTTAATAATCTTGGCGTTGATAACCTCGTAGAGAACGTAAAAAAAGCCCATTATGATGGCGTCCTGGGTATTAACATCGGCAAAAATAAAGATACGCCGGTGGAGCAGGGTAAAGATGACTATCTGATTTGTATGGAAAAAATCTATGCTTATGCGGGATATATCGCCATCAATATTTCATCGCCGAATACACCGGGATTACGTACTCTGCAATATGGCGAAGCGCTGGATGATCTCTTAACCGCGATTAAAAATAAGCAAAATGATTTGCAAGCGATGCACCATAAATATGTGCCGATCGCAGTGAAGATCGCGCCGGATCTTTCTGAAGAAGAATTGATCCAGGTTGCCGATAGTTTAGTTCGCCATAATATTGATGGCGTTATTGCAACCAATACCACACTCGATCGTTCTCTGGTTCAGGGAATGAAAAATTGTGATCAAACCGGTGGCTTAAGTGGTCGTCCGCTTCAGTTAAAAAGCACCGAAATTATTCGCCGTTTATCACAGGAATTAAATGGTCGCTTACCGATCATCGGTGTTGGCGGCATCGACTCGGTTATCGCTGCGCGTGAAAAGATTGCTGCGGGGGCCTCACTGGTGCAAATTTATTCTGGTTTTATTTTTAAAGGTCCGCCGCTGATTAAAGAAATCGTTACCCATATCTAATTATTTCTTCGAATTCCTCTTTATAAGATAATCAGGGCTTTATTTTAAGTCCTGGTTGTTTTATATTCATCGCTGTTGCTTATTTAGACATTTTGTACTTTTATTGTTGAGGTTATTAAGCGAAGCGACAATGGATTGTGTTGCTGCGGTTTTATAGGGTAGGGGAGAGGCAAATGCGAATTAAACCAGATGATAACTGGCGTTGGTATTACGATGAAGAGCACGATCGAATGATGCTCGATTTAGCCAATGGTATGCTATTTCGCTCACGTTTTGCGCGCAAAATGTTGACTCCAGATGCCTTTTCTCCCGCAGGCTTTTGCGTTGACGACGCCGCGCTCTATTTCTCATTTGAAGAAAAATGCCGCGATTTTAATTTATCTAAAGAACAAAAAGCCGAACTGGTGCTTAATGCGCTGGTAGCAATTCGTTATCTCAAACCGCAAATGCCGAAAAGCTGGCATTTTGTTTCCCATGGTGAAATGTGGGTGCCCATGCCGGGCGATGCGGCCTGCGTTTGGTTGAGCGACACTCACGAGCAAGTCAATTTGCTGGTCGTTGAATCTGGCGAAAATGCCGCACTATGCCTGCTGGCACAACCCTGCGTTGTTATTGCGGGTCGCGCGATGCAGCTGGGCGACGCCATCAAAATCATGAACGACAGGCTGAAACCGCAGGTTAATGTTGACAGCTTCAGCCTCGAACAGGCAGTCTAACGCGTCAGCTTAAGCGCAGTCTTCGGTACACAGCTACAGCAAAGAATGGTGCCATCATCGCCCATTGCTGATTTTTTCAGCGGCGTGACTTCGCCTTCTAAAAGCTGAACACGGCAACTTCCACAAATGCCCGCGCGGCAAGAATAAGGGATACGAATTCCCTGATTTTCTAATTGCTCCAGCAACACTTGTTGGTTATTTCCACGAAATGCCTGTCCCTGCCAGTCAATATCTACATTTGCGTCCGGTTGTTGCGTGATGTTGGCGGTATCATCAGCGGCAGCTGCGCCGTAAATTTTTGCCGGAGCCGTTGCCAGAATTTCCACCTCATCGCCAACGCGAATCACGCCGCTATTACGGGCAATTAAATTCTGACCAAAATCGACATCGCCGTTATCCTGGGCAGTGCGGAAAGATTGCAATGTTTTTAATGGTTCGCCTGCCGGATGTTTTTGCCCTTTTTCTGGGCTGACGGTGGTGAAAATACAGCGGCTACAAGGTTTAACCACATCAAATACCACATCACCAATGCGAATCACTTTCCAGCGATCTTCTTCCCAGGCTGACGCGCCGGAAACCACCAGATTAGGGCGGAATTGCTCCATTTTTACACTGGCCGGACAACGTTGTTGGAGATCACGTAACGAGGCTTCGTTAGCAAGAAGGTAAGGATAGCCATCAGCAAATGACAGAGGTACAGTGTTGTGGCGTTTCACGCGCCGGGTCATTTGTGGCCCCACCCAGCGCAACTGCACTTCGCGGGAGAAAAATCCACTTAGCCATTTGTTGATCGCGTCTGGTGCAATTCGCGCGGTAAAATGTGTGCCCCAAACTTCGGTTGGTGCGTCTTGTGTGGCGAAATCAGCAAAACGAACATATGCGCTACTGCCATCTGGTGCGGTGAGATGCAAGCCATCATGCACAGGTGAAGGAGTAAACCGTACCATCTGGGGAAACTGGCGAGCGGTAATAAACGTACCGTCAGGTTCCGTGATCATAAAGATGCGATCGAAGGCCAGGCCACTGATATCTGCCAGGGCATGTGTAAGACCAATGCCGCGCATCGATTTAACAGGATGAACAAAAAGCCGGGTTAATGTCGCCACGATGCGGTCCTCAAATGAAAATAAGCCCTCAACTTTATGACATGACGCGCTTATTAGCTATAATGCGCAACAATTTTCTTAGCGCCTGTCCCATTAGGCTATTTTATTTGTCAGTTTGGCCCAGGGAAGTGCTCGAAATCCTCACGTACTTGTGTACGCTCCGGTTTCTCCGCGCTGTCCATGTCCAGACTGACTGCAACAATTACGCCTACTGCGGTAGGCTCTTAGAGTAAAAGTGACGATATGAATTCTCTGTTTGCCAGTACGGCCCGTGGGCTGGAAGAGCTGTTAAAAACTGAACTGGAAAACCTGGGGGCCGTTGAATGCCAGGTGGTTCAGGGTGGGGTCCATTTCAAGGGCGACACACGGCTTGTTTACCAGAGCCTGATGTGGAGCCGCCTGGCCTCGCGTATTATGTTGCCGCTGGGCGAGTGTAAGGTTTACAGCGATTTAGACCTCTATCTCGGTGTTCAGGCGATCAACTGGACAGAGATGTTTAATCCTGGCGCGACCTTCGCTGTCCACTTCAGTGGTTTGAATGACACCATCCGCAACAGTCAGTACGGTGCGATGAAAGTGAAAGACGCGATTGTCGATGCTTTCACGCGGAAAAATCTGCCGCGTCCAAATGTTGATCGCGATGCGCCGGATATTCGCGTTAACGTCTGGCTGCATAAAGAAACCGCCAGTATCGCCCTTGATCTCAGTGGTGATGGTTTACATCTGCGTGGCTATCGCGATCGTGCTGGTATTGCGCCGATCAAAGAAACCCTGGCAGCCGCGATTGTTATGCGATCCGGCTGGCAGCCAGGAACACCGCTGCTCGATCCGATGTGTGGTTCCGGTACGTTGTTGATTGAAGCGGCGATGCTGGCGACCGATCGCGCACCAGGCTTGCACCGTGGACGTTGGGGCTTTAGCGGCTGGGCACAGCATGATGAAGCCATCTGGCAGGAAGTGAAAGCAGAAGCGCAAACCCGCGCCCGTAAAGGCCTGGCTGAGTATAGCTCTCATTTTTACGGTTCGGACAGCGACGCACGGGTGATTCAACGTGCGCGCACTAACGCCCGTCTTGCGGGGATTGGTGAACTGATCACCTTTGAGGTGAAAGATGTCGCGCAACTGACCAATCCGCTGCCGAAAGGGCCGTACGGTACAGTGTTGAGCAACCCGCCTTACGGCGAACGTCTGGACAGCGAACCGGCGCTGATTGCGCTGCATAGCCTGCTGGGCCGAATCATGAAAAACCAGTTCGGCGGCTGGAATCTCTCTTTATTCAGTGCCTCGCCGGATCTGTTAAGTTGCCTGCAGTTGCGTGCAGACAAACAGTACAAAGCGAAAAACGGTCCATTAGACTGCGTGCAGAAAAATTACCACGTTGCCGAAAGCACACCAGACAGCAAACCGGCAATGGTGGCAGAAGACTACGCCAACCGTCTGCGTAAGAACCTCAAAAAATTCGAGAAGTGGGCGCGTCAGGAAGGCATTGAATGCTACCGCCTGTACGACGCCGATCTACCGGAATACAACGTTGCCGTTGATCGTTATGCCGACTGGGTGGTGGTGCAGGAGTATGCGCCGCCAAAAACTATTGATGCGCACAAAGCGCGTCAGCGTCTGTTCGATATTATCGCTGCAACCATTTCGGTACTGGGGATTGCGCCAAACAAACTGGTGCTGAAAACCCGTGAACGCCAGAAGGGCAAAAATCAGTACCAGAAACTGGGCGAGAAGGGCGAGTTTCTCGAAGTTACCGAATATAACGCTCACTTGTGGGTGAACCTGACGGATTACCTCGATACCGGTCTGTTCCTCGATCACCGTATCGCCCGTCGTATGCTCGGTCAGATGAGCAAAGGCAAAGATTTCCTCAACCTGTTCTCTTATACCGGCAGCGCCACCGTGCACGCGGGATTAGGCGGTGCACGCAGCACTACCACCGTGGATATGTCGCGTACTTATCTGGAGTGGGCAGAACGCAACCTGCGTCTGAATGGCCTAACCGGGCGTGCGCATCGCCTGATTCAGGCCGATTGCCTGGCGTGGCTGCGTGAGGCTAATGAACAGTTCGATCTGATCTTTATCGATCCACCAACCTTCTCTAACTCGAAACGAATGGAAGATGCGTTTGATGTTCAGCGCGATCATCTGGCGCTGATGAAAGATTTGAAACGTCTGCTGCGTGCAGGTGGGACGATCATGTTCTCGAACAACAAACGCGGTTTCCGTATGGATCTTGACGGACTGGCAAAACTGGGACTGAAAGCACAAGAAATTACGCAAAAAACGCTCTCCCAGGATTTCGCCCGTAACCGCCAGATCCACAACTGCTGGCTGATTACCGCAGCCTGAAAGGAATAGTAATGTCATTAATCAGTATGCATGGCGCATGGCTGTCGTTCAGCGACGCGCCGCTTCTCGATAACGCAGAACTGCATATCGAAGATAACGAACGTGTTTGTCTGGTGGGCCGCAACGGCGCAGGCAAATCGACGTTAATGAAAATCCTCAACCGTGAACAAGGGCTGGATGACGGTCGCATTATTTACGAGCAAGATTTGATTGTAGCTCGTCTGCAACAGGATCCGCCGCGTAACGTTGAGGGGAGTGTTTATGATTTCGTTGCCGAAGGCATTGAAGAACAAGCGGAATACCTGAAACGCTATCACGATATTTCGCGCCTGGTGATGAACGACCCGAGCGAGAAAAATCTCAACGAACTGGCGAAGGTTCAGGAACAGCTGGATCACCACAACCTGTGGCAGCTGGAAAACCGCATTAACGAAGTGCTGGCGCAACTGGGGTTAGATCCTAACGTTGCGCTGTCGTCGCTTTCCGGCGGCTGGTTGCGTAAAGCGGCATTAGGACGCGCGCTGGTGAGCAATCCGCGCGTATTGCTGCTCGACGAACCGACTAACCACCTGGATATCGAAACCATCGACTGGCTGGAAGGGTTTCTCAAAACCTTCAATGGGACGATTATTTTCATCTCCCACGACCGTTCGTTTATCCGCAATATGGCGACGCGTATTGTTGATCTCGATCGCGGCAAGCTGGTGACCTATCCAGGAAATTACGACCAGTACCTGCTGGAAAAAGAAGAAGCCCTGCGCGTGGAAGAACTACAAAATGCCGAGTTCGATCGCAAACTGGCGCAGGAAGAGGTGTGGATCCGCCAGGGGATCAAAGCACGCCGTACCCGTAATGAAGGCCGCGTACGCGCCCTGAAAGCAATGCGTCGCGAGCGTGGCGAACGTCGCGAAGTGATGGGTACCGCAAAGATGCAGGTGGAAGAGGCCAGCCGCTCCGGTAAGATCGTTTTCGAAATGGAAGACGTTTGCTACCAGGTCGACGGTAAGCAACTGGTGAAAGATTTTTCTGCCCAGGTTCTACGTGGCGACAAAATTGCCCTGATTGGTCCGAATGGATGCGGCAAAACCACGCTGCTGAAACTGATGCTCGGTCAGCTTCAGGCGGACAGCGGGCGTATTCACGTTGGCACCAAACTGGAAGTGGCTTATTTCGATCAGCACCGTGCGGAACTGGATCCCGATAAAACGGTGATGGATAACCTTGCTGAAGGTAAGCAAGAGGTGATGGTTAACGGCAAGCCACGCCATGTTTTGGGCTATTTGCAGGACTTCCTGTTCCATCCGAAACGGGCGATGACGCCGGTACGTGCGCTTTCTGGCGGTGAGCGTAACCGCTTGTTGTTGGCGCGTTTGTTCCTCAAACCAAGCAACTTATTGATTCTTGACGAACCGACCAACGATCTTGATGTTGAAACGCTGGAACTGCTGGAAGAACTGATCGACAGCTACCAGGGCACGGTATTGCTGGTGAGCCACGATCGTCAGTTTGTCGATAACACCGTTACAGAATGCTGGATCTTCGAAGGCGGCGGTAAAATTGGTCGTTATGTCGGCGGTTATCATGATGCCCGTGGTCAGCAAGAACAGTATGTGGCGCTCAAACAGCCTGCGGTGAAAAAAATCGAAGAAGCCGCCGCGCCAAAAGCAGAAACTGTAAAACGCAGCAGTAGCAAACTAAGCTATAAATTGCAGCGCGAACTGGAGCAGCTACCGCAATTGCTCGAAGATCTGGAGGCGAAGCTGGAAGCCCTACAGACGCAGGTGGCGGATGCTTCCTTCTTCAGTCAGCCGCATGAGCAGACGCAAAAAGTGCTCGCCGATATGGCTGCTGCAGAGCAGGAGCTGGAGCAAGCCTTTGAACGCTGGGAGTATCTTGAAGCGTTAAAAAATGGTGGCTGATCGCAAAATAGTCGATTTAAACAGAGACAGCTGACAACGGTAAAATTGCCTGATGAACTGGGTTTATCAGGCATGAAAACCAACACTTTGTTAGTCATCTGTAAAATAGCGCATCATTAAGGAGTACCAATGTGCGAACATCATCATGCCGCGAAGCACATCCTGTGCTCGCAGTGTGACATGCTGGTGGCGTTACCGCGCCTTGAGCATGGTCAGAAAGCGGCATGTCCCCGGTGTGGCACAACGTTAACCGTGGCGTGGGATGCCCCTCGGCAGCGTCCCACCGCCTATGCGTTGGCTGCACTGTTCATGCTGTTGCTGTCCAACTTGTTTCCTTTTGTGAATATGAACGTTGCAGGAGTTACCAGTGAAATTACATTACTGGAAATTCCCGGCGTGCTTTTTTCTGAGGACTACGCCAGCCTCGGCACCTTTTTCCTGTTGTTTGTGCAACTGGTTCCCGCGTTTTGTCTGATAACCATTCTGTTACTGGTGAATCGCGCGGAATTACCGGTCCGTTTAAAAGAGCAACTGGCACGGGTGCTTTTTCAACTCAAAACCTGGGGAATGGCGGAGATTTTCCTCGCGGGTGTGCTGGTCAGTTTCGTTAAACTGATGGCTTACGGCAGCATTGGTGTAGGCAGCAGCTTTCTCCCATGGTGTTTATTTTGTGTCCTGCAACTGCGCGCTTTTCAGTGCGTTGATCGTCGCTGGTTATGGGATGACATCGCCCCGATGCCAGAACTGCGCCAGCCGCTAAAACCAGGCGTCACGGGGATACGTCAGGGGCTGCGTTCATGCTCCTGTTGTACGGCAATCCTTCCTGCTGACGAACCCGTATGCCCGCGCTGTAGTACCAAAGGGTACGTTCGGCGTAGAAACAGCCTGCAATGGACACTCGCGCTGCTTGTTACGTCCATCATGCTGTATCTTCCGGCTAATATTTTGCCCATCATGGTGACGGATTTATTAGGCTCGAAGATGCCGTCGACGATTCTCGCTGGGGTCATCCTGTTATGGAGCGAAGGATCTTATCCCGTCGCTGCGGTTATCTTTCTGGCCAGTATTATGGTGCCAACGTTAAAGATGATCGCCATAGCGTGGTTGTGTTGGGATGCCAAAGGGCATGGCAAGCGCGACAGTGAAAGAATGCATTTGATTTATGAAGTTGTTGAGTTTGTAGGCCGCTGGTCGATGATTGACGTTTTCGTTATCGCGGTGCTCTCGGCGCTGGTGCGTATGGGAGGTTTAATGAGTATTTATCCGGCAATGGGTGCATTAATGTTTGCTTTAGTCGTCATAATGACAATGTTTTCTGCTATGACGTTTGACCCACGTTTGTCGTGGGATCGTCAACCTGAATCAGAGCATGAGGAGTCCTGACAGTATGGAATCTAATAATGGGGAAGCCAAAATCCAGAAAGTGAAGAACTGGTCTCCCGTGTGGATATTTCCTATCGTCACGGCGCTCATTGGGGCCTGGGTTCTTTTTTATCATTACAGCCATCAGGGGCCGGAAGTGACCCTGATCACCGCGAATGCGGAAGGAATAGAAGGTGGTAAAACCACCATTAAAAGCCGTAGCGTTGACGTCGGCGTGGTTGAAAGCGCCACACTGGCTGATGATTTGACGCACGTTGAAATCAAAGCGCGGCTGAATTCCGGTATGGAAAAATTGCTGCATAAAGATACCGTCTTTTGGGTGGTTAAACCGCAGATTGGTCGAGAAGGGATTAGCGGCCTGGGAACGCTGCTGTCTGGTGTTTATATCGAACTGCAGCCAGGCGCGAAAGGCAGCAAAATGGATAAATACGATTTGCTGGACTCACCACCGTTGGCCCCGCCTGATGCGAAAGGTATCCGTGTGATTCTCGATAGCAAAAAAGCCGGGCAGCTCTCGCCAGGAGATCCCGTGCTGTTCCGTGGCTATCGGGTAGGTTCGGTTGAAACCAGCACCTTCGATACGCAAAAACGCAATATCAGCTATCAACTGTTCATCAATGCACCTTATGACCGACTGGTGACCAGCAATGTTCGCTTCTGGAAAGATAGTGGCATTGCGGTTGATCTGACGTCAGCGGGGATGCGTGTGGAGATGGGCTCATTGACAACGCTGCTTAGTGGCGGTGTCAGCTTTGATGTGCCGGAAGGTCTGGATTTAGGGCAGCCAGTGGCACCGAAAACAGCTTTTGTTTTGTATGATGATCAGAAGAGCATTCAGGATTCGTTGTACACCGATCACATTGATTATCTGATGTTCTTTAAAGATTCGGTACGCGGTCTGCAACCGGGAGCTCCGGTAGAATTCCGGGGTATTCGCCTGGGTACCGTAAGCAAAGTGCCATTCTTTGCGCCGAATATGCGTCAGACATTTAACGATGATTACCGTATTCCGGTACTGATTCGTATCGAGCCAGAGCGGCTGAAAATGCAGCTTGGCGAAAATGCGGATGTTGTTGAGCACCTTGGCGAATTGTTGAAACGTGGTTTACGCGGATCGCTGAAAACCGGAAACCTGGTCACTGGTGCACTGTATGTTGATCTCGATTTCTATCCAAATACGCCTGCAATAACCGGTATTCGTGAATTTAATGGTTATCAGATTATCCCGACCGTTAGCGGCGGTCTGGCGCAAATCCAGCAACGACTGATGGAAGCGTTGGATAAGATCAACAAACTGCCATTGAATCCGATGATTGAACAGGCAACCAGTACGCTTTCTGAAAGTCAGCGCACAATGAAAAACCTGCAAACGACGCTGGATAGCATGAACAAGATCCTCGCCAGCCAGTCGATGCAGCAGTTACCGACGGATATGCAGTCAACGTTGCGTGAATTGAATCGCAGTATGCAGGGCTTCCAGCCTGGCTCCGCAGCCTACAACAAGATGGTGGCGGATATGCAGCGACTTGATCAGGTGTTGCGAGAACTGCAACCGGTGCTGAAAACGCTCAACGAGAAGAGTAACGCGCTGGTATTTGAAGCGAAGGACAAAAAAGATCCAGAGCCGAAGAGGGCGAAACAATGAAAAAGTGGCTAGTGACGATTGCAGCACTGTGGCTGGCCGGATGCAGCTCCGGCGAAATTAATAAAAACTATTACCAGTTACCTGTGGTGCAGAGCGGTACACAAAGTACCGCCAGCCAGGGTAATCGCCTGTTATGGGTAGAGCAGGTCACTGTTCCTGACTATCTGGCGGGAAATGGTGTGGTTTATCAAACCAGTGATGTGAAGTATGTGATTGCCAACAACAACTTGTGGGCCAGCCCATTGGATCAACAGTTGCGCAACACCCTGGTTGCCAACCTGAGCACGCAACTGCCCGGCTGGGTGGTTGCCTCCCAGCCTCTGGGAAGCGCCCAGGACACGCTCAATGTTACCGTAACGGAGTTTAACGGTCGCTATGATGGCAAGGTCATTGTCAGTGGGGAGTGGCTGTTGAACCACCAGGGACAACTGATCAAACGTCCGTTCCGTCTGGAAGGGGTGCAAACTCAGGATGGTTACGATGAAATGGTTAAAGTGCTGGCCAGTGTCTGGAGTCAGGAAGCCGCTTCTATTGCGCAAGAGATAAAGCGTCTACCTTAATTATAAAGATTTGTAAATATAACCGCCTCCGGTATGTTGCCTGAGGCGGTTTTTTTGTTTCTAAGGTGCGGAAAAAGTTGTTCCTCTTCACATTTTTTGTACAACTGACATGCCCGTGTAGCTCACAAATATGACAGTGGCGTGAATTTTGCGCATTGACGGCAGTTATGATTCGCGGTATTGCTTAACTGTGATTGCACATTTAGTAATCACTGTTTTCTTTTCCACCAGAAACCAGTATGAGGGAAACGAGGCATGAAGAGACAAAAACGAGATCGCCTGGAACGGGCACATCAACGTGGTTATCAGGCCGGCATCGCCGGACGCTCAAAAGAAATGTGTCCCTATCAGACGCTGAATCAAAGGTCACAATGGCTGGGAGGCTGGCGAGAAGCCATGGCGGACAGGGTAGTAATGGCCTGATTCTGTCTCTTTAAAAAGAAACCTCCGCATTGCGGAGGTTTCGCCTTTTGATACTCTGTCTGATTATAATCAGAAGGCAGACGTATCCTGGAACAGACCGACTTTCAGGTCGCTGGCGGTATAGATCAAACGACCATCAACCAGCACTTCGCCATCCGCCAGGCCCATAATCAGACGACGGTTAACAATGCGTTTAAAGTGAATACGGTAGGTCACTTTTTTCGCTGTCGGCAGTACCTGACCAGTGAATTTCACTTCGCCAACGCCCAGCGCGCGGCCTTTACCTTCGCCGCCCAGCCAGCCGAGGTAGAACCCTACCAGCTGCCACATTGCGTCCAGGCCCAGGCATCCCGGCATAACCGGATCGCCAATAAAGTGGCATCCGAAGAACCACAGATCCGGATTGATATCCAGTTCTGCTTCAACATACCCTTTGTCGAAGTTACCACCCGTTTCGGTCATTTTGACCACACGGTCCATCATCAGCATGTTCGGTGCTGGCAATTGCGGGCCTTTAGCGCCAAACAGTTCACCGCGACCAGAGGCAAGAAGGTCTTCTTTTGTATAGGATTCGCGTTTATCTACCATGTTCTCTGTAAGCCTTATTTTATTGAAGCACGCAGGATAGCTAACACGTGTACGCTGAACAAGTCCGATCAGTTCGGAATAAACCAGTTCAGCCAACGTAATGGCCATGGAAAACGGTGACGTCCTTCCTGTTGCGATGCTTGCGCGATACGTTCCTGGATGGTTTGCATCAGCGTCGTTTGGCCTTCGCCATCCCACACCAGATTTAATAATAACGGCAGTGCGTCAGTCACATCGTCTACTGCCCAGATGGTGAATTTGCCTTCCTCTACCGCTTTCAACAGTTCACTGGGAAGACTTAAATGGCGAACGTTAGCAGTGGGGATAATGACACCTTGTTTCCCGGTTAACTCACGTTGCTGGCAAATAGCAAAGAAGCCTTCGATTTTCTCATTTAAACCACCGACCGGCTGGGCACGACCGAACTGATCGACTGAACCTGTGATAGCGATACTCTGATTCACCGGCACATCGGCGAGGGCGCTTATCAGGGCGCAGAGTTCAGCCATCGAGGCACTATCGCCATCCACTTCACTGTATGACTGCTCAAATGTCAGCGATGCTGAGAAGGGGATCTGTTGCTCAAGCTGTAGTTCCGACATCAGGAACGCCTGCATGATCATCATCCCTTTCGCATGGATATTGCCGCCAAGCTCCGCTTTGCGTTCGATGTCGGTGAACTCACCATCGCCAATATGCACAACGCAGCTAATGCGAGAAGGTTCGCCAAAAGCGCGTGGATGACCCGGAAATTCAATGACCGAAAGGGCGTTAATTTGCCCGATGCGTTCGCCTTCGGTTTCAATCAGGATTTGCTCCTGAAGGATCTCATCCTGCATGCGTTCAGCGAGGAAACCTTCGCGCCATTCACGCTGCTGTAGCATTAAGTTTAGCTGCTCGCCGGAGAAGGTGTCGCCATCGCACAGGGAGGCGACCTCTTTACACTGGCGGAGGATCCACTGCGGGCTAAGCGGAAGTGTTTCTTGTTCACCGGTGTAGCGTGCTGCTTCGCGGATAAGCACCGGCCAGGCATCCGCTCCCGGTGCAGGTAAGTGATTATGTCTGGCGGTCAATGTTACCCAGCGACACCACTGGCTTACTGACTCCGCATCGACAATCTGCAGAGTATCTTCAAATTCGCTATAAATAGCCTGCTCTGAAAGCTCTGGTTCCATCTCCTGGAAATCAGCCAATGATTCGCGTTCGCCTACCAGAATGACTTTCAGCTTCAATGGCATCGAAGGCACAGAGACGGGGAGAGGGCGCGACTCATCAAACGCAACCCAGTCAAAACGCTCGCGGTTAACGATATTTTTCAGCCGCATCCACAGCAGAGGTTGCGCCAGCAGTGTACGCAAAGAGATGATGAGAATACCGCCATTTGCCTGATGCACCAGACCTGGCTGCAGGGTAATGTCGCCATTAAACTGGCGCAGGCAGCCAAAGAGTTGTTCCGCTTCTACCCAGTCGGCAGCGACAACTTGCGTTAAAGTCGCAAAATTATCATCTGCACTCACTGCGTTACGTAAGCGGATGGTGTGCCCGGAAACCTCATAGTGACCGCCCACCAGTTGGCCTGCATCGCTTTGTAGCGCACGCGCGGCATCGGCAATAAGATTCAGATACTCAGACTCTTCCGGGGCCTTCGCCAGCATAAAAGAGGAGGATGCTCGCGTATGCAGCAACTGCTCCAGCGCAAATTGCAGTCGCGGTTGAGTATCACTGAATAAAGGATCGTTTTCGTCAATCAAATGTGGCTGAGCAAATATTTCCTGATAGCTATCGGTATCAGGAACCAGGTCACGCCATGCAAGTTTCGTAATGGTCAAAGTTGATGTTTTTTAGTCTGTTGTCAAAGCCGCGATTATACCGTAACCGGCACTGCAGCACACGTAGAAAGCACCGACAATACTCCTGGCATGGGCGTTAAAGCTCACAGGATGGAGATTCTTTTCTTCACTGGCCCAAAAAGCTGATATTCTGTAAAGAGTTACACGGTAACATTGAGATCGCTATGAAATATCAACAACTTGAAAATCTTGAAAGCGGTTGGAAATGGAAGTATCTGGTGAAGAAGCATCGCGAAGGGGAGTTAATCACCCGTTACATAGAAGCCAGTGCCGCCCAGGAAGCCGTCGATGTGTTGCTCTCGCTGGAAAATGAACCCGTGCTGGTAAATGGCTGGATTGACAAGCATATGAATCCGGAACTGGTCAATCGCATGAAGCAAACCATTCGGGCCAGACGGAAGCGCCATTTTAATGCGGAACACCAGCATACGCGCAAAAAATCGATCGATCTGGAATTTATTGTCTGGCAACGTCTGGCTGGTCTTGCGCAGCGTCGCGGTAAAACGCTTTCTGAAACGATTGTTCAGCTGATTGAAGATGCGGAAAACAAAGAGAAATACGCGAATAAAATGTCTTCTTTGAAGCAGGATCTGCAGGCATTGCTGGGTAAGGAATAACTGACGAAAGTCAGTTCAATTTTCTATAGACGAAAAAAAACCCCGCAGCAGCGGGGTTTTTACCAGACGAGAACTTAAGCCTGCGGCTGAGTTACAACGTCTTTGATGCCTTTAACTTCGATCTCTACGCGACGATCCGGAGCCAGGCAGTCGATCAGTGCAGCACGCTGTTTCACGTTGTCACAGGTGTTGCCAGTAACCGGGTTGGATTCGCCCATACCACGTGCGGAGATTTTGTCTGCCGGGATACCTTTAGAGATCAGGTAATCAACAACAGACTGAGCACGGCGCTCGGACAGACCCTGGTTGTAAGCGTCAGAACCGATGCGGTCGGTGTAACCCAGAACAACTACGGAACCGTCTTTCGGATCCAGGTTGCTCAGCTGGCTGTACAGCTGATCCAGAGCAGCCTGACCTTCCGGTTTCAGGGTTGCTTTGTTGAAGGTGAACAGAACGTCAGACTTCAGAGTGAAGTGCTTGGTCTGTACTTCCGGTGCCGGAGCTGGAGCCGGAGCAACTACTGGAGCTGCTTCGCCCTGACCGAAACGGTAGGAAACACCCAGGCTCAGCATGCCGTTGTCCGGACGAGTACCGATGGTGTGTGCGTCACCGATGTTGTTGGTCCACTGGTATTCCAGACGGGTAGCGATTTCAGGAGTGATCGCATACTCAACACCGCCAGCGAAGACCGGAGAAACGCCGGTATCGTGGTCTTTAAAAGATGCGCCACCAGGTACGTTAGCCTTGGTGTCTGCACGCCATACCATACCACCCAGACGAGTGTAGATGTCCAGATCGTCAGTGATTGGGTAACCCAGTTTAGCGGTCAGCTGAACGCCCTGAGCTTTGTATGCGCCGTTGATGTTGTCGCCTTTGTACGGCATACGACCTAACCAGTCGTAACCCATTTCAAAGCCAACATACGGGTTAACCTGGTAACCACCAAAAGCACCTGCACCCAGTTGGTTTTCGTGGGTCGGACCATTGTTAGGAATAAAACCAGTGTCATGGTACTGGGACCAGCCCAGTTTAGCACCAGTGTACCAGGTGTTATCTTTCGGAGCGGCCTGCGCTACGGTAGCGAAACCAGCCAGTGCCACTGCAATCGCGATAGCTGTCTTTTTCATTTTTTGCGCCTCGTTATCATCCAAAATACGCCATGAATATCTCCAACGAGATAACACGGTTAAATCCTTCACCGGGGGATCTGCTCAATATTAACTCTACCGATATCTTCGGCTTATGCCGAGCACCCCTGGCGATGTAAAGTCTACAACGTAGTTGAAAACTTACAAGTGTGAACTCCGTCAGGCATATGAAAAAAAAGTCTTGTATAAGGTACGTTTAATCTTTTTTGTCAGCGACAATTTACAGAAGAAAATCGCGGAAACCGCTTCAGACAAGCCTCCGCAAGGAAAATTAGTCACGACTGAAAGCATTGGCTGGGCGACAAAAAAAGTTCCAGGATTAATCCTAAATTTACTTAATGATACAAATTAGAGTGAATTTTTAGCCCGGAAAGTTGTCTCGTTGCGTGAGAGGATGCGCTTACCGGACGCATAATAAACCCCATAGCGTTACCTTCATTTGCCGCATCAACAAGTTCAGCATGCTCTTCTTCAGTCAAATCATCTGCCAACCAACCGATCACCACACTGTAATTGCCCGTGCGTAAAGCGCGAACCATTGACTCCACGGTGTGGCAAGGGGAGAGCTGGCTAATCTGCATCACTTTCGTTAAGGGTAGCCCAGATGCCAGAACCCATTCCCGACTCAGTTTTTGTTGCGGTGTTAACCAGAGTTGCCAGCGCGATTGCTGACCGAGTTGCTGTAACAATGGCAACAGTAGAAGTTGCGTCATCATGGGCTGATCTTCGCGATAGACAACTTCACTGATAAGCCCGGCTGTAGTGTTTTCCGTAGAGACACGCGCAATTTTACTTGCTGCGGATGAGAACGACGAAGAACGATGTGCATAGCCTGAAGTGTACATAATCAATCCAGCCCCTGTGAGTTACTGTATGGATGTACAGTACATCCAGTGACAACAAAGATCAACCCTATTTTCGGAAAGAGCCTCGCAAATTTTGTCGTTGGTGACGGGAAAACATAAATTAATCTTGCCCCTTAAGAATAAGTTGCCTATTTTCGTAGTTAACGGATCCGTTAATGTGAATCATTCTTTTATGTTATGATTTTAAAAGGAATTTTATGAAAAGCCTCTCCTATAAGCGGATCTATAAATCACAAGAATACCTGGCAACGTTGGGCACAATTGAATACCGATCATTGTTTGGTAGTTACAGCCTGACCGTTGACGACACGGTGTTTGCGATGGTTTCTGATGGTGAGTTGTATCTTCGGGCTTGTGAGCAAAGTGCACAGTACTGTGTAAAACATCCGCCTGTTTGGCTGACATATAAAAAGTGTGGCCGATCCGTTACCCTCAATTACTATCGGGTTGATGAAAGTCTATGGCGAAATCAACTGAAGCTGGTGCGTCTGTCGAAATATTCTCTCGATGCAGCGCTGAAAGAGAAAAGCACGCGCAATACCCGGGAAAGACTGAAAGATTTGCCCAATATGTCTTTTCATCTGGAAGCGATTCTCGGGGAGGTGGGGATTAAGGATGTACGGGCGTTACGTATACTTGGGGCAAAAATGTGTTGGTTGCGACTGCGGCAGCAAAACAGTCTGGTGACAGAAAAGATTCTGTTTATGCTTGAAGGGGCCATTATCGGCATTCATGAAGCTGCGCTCCCGGTGGCACGCCGCCAGGAGCTTGCAGAATGGGCTGACTCTCTTACGCCGAAACAGGAGTTTCCTGCGGAACTTGAGTAATCTGGCGTTGCAGACGACCAATCTCTGGCAGTAATGCAATCAATAACCCAACTTGTTGTACGACCAGAGGTTCTTTGCTGTCTGCCCGCGGTTCAAGTTGCTGCATCCGCTGTTTCAGGCCAGCTAATGCCTGATTGACGCGTTCTTCATCAGCAGGTTGATGATGTAGCGCGTCATCAACATAGCAAACTGCGTCATCAAGAAACGTCAGAATTTCAGGATTAGTTAACTGCTCCCGGTGAGCACCGAGGGCTGAGATATAGCTGGTAAACGTATGGTTAAGGCACAGCAACCGAAACGCGGCCTCGCGAATTTGCGGGGTAACGTTCGGCTCGCTGGACATATTTGATACCACCGACGCCAGTTCAGCATCACGGTTGTGTGCATCGCGGCGGGCAATACGATACGCCAGACGGTTATCACGCCCCTGATGGTATTGCTCCAGTATGGCATCGAGATAGCGACAGTTGGCCTCGGTGGCACGTTCGAGCATGCGCGGCAGATTGCGAAACTTCCAGTCAGGCCAGATGTAGCTCACCGCCGCCCACGCAATGGCACAACCAATCAGCGTATCGATTACGCGAGGTAACGCCACTTCAAAACCTTCACCCAGCAAGTTAAAACAAAGTAGCACCAAAAGTGTGATGAACATCGTTGCATGGGCGTATTGCACGTTACGGAAGGCAAAAAAGAGCACGCCGGTGATAACCAGTAGCACCAGTTGCCCTTCCAGTGACGGTACAAACCACAGCACAGGAATGCCAATGGCGATACCTACCAGCGTACCAATAATCCTTAACTTCAGGCGGTGGCGCGTGGCGTTATAGTTTGGCTGGCAGACAAACAAACTTGTCAGCAAGATCCAATACCCGTGATGCATTCCGGTTATCTGAATGATGGCGTAGCCGAAGCACAACACCAGCGACATTCTTACCGCATGACGGAAGAGGGCGGATTCCGGCGTGAAGTGACGGCTAAGACGCAGCCAGATATCACTCAATCCGTGCGGGCTGTCATCAGCGAGCTCATTTTCGTCATTATTATGGGGCAGTGCCTGGGCCTGTTCTGATTCAATTGTTGCCAGTTGGGCATCAATGGCGCGTAAATTGTTCAGCAAAAATCCCAGTGTTTTGAGTAAATCGGCAGGTGCGCCGTTATCGCGCATCCGCTCCAGCGCAGCATCAATATGCGTAAAAGCGCGCTCGAAATGCGGATCATGTTGATAAGGCTGACGCAACAAAATACAGCGTGACAGTTGCTGGCACGCCTGGCCCTGCATCGACATCAGCCGCTGAAAACGGAACAGCACGTCGCTGTGGCGAAAATGTTCACGCAATGTTTGATACTGAATATGAGAAGAGCTGGCACGCTCGTGAATATCCTGCGCGACGAAGTAATAATGCAGCGTGCGACGCGTTCCCCGTTGACCACGATCGCCACGTAAGCGGGTCAGCAGCGAGAGTTTCGTCTGATTCAATGTCGCCATCAGCTGACCGTTGGCGAGAGCCAAATCGTACAGCGGTGCCTGGCTTTCATCTTCAATATCAGGATCAAACATGCGCGACTTGAGCTCAAGGTAACGCGCCAGTTGTTCATAGCAACGCGCCAGGTTGTCCTGCAGCGGGCGGACCGGGAACAGTAGATGACCAATAAGTGTCAGGACGTTGTACCAGACGGCACCGGCCAGCAGATACATCGGCTGCTGATACCAGTGCTCATACAGTGATGTTCCCAACATAGTGTAAATGGCGATCAGCAATGCACCGAAGGCAATTGTTGCATAGCGTTGACCCAGACCGCCGAGCAAAATGAAGCCGCTGGTAGAGAGCGTTAAGCCAATCGCAAATAGCCAGGGCCAGGGAAACAGCAATTCTACTGAGGCCGAGGCGATAAAAAAGCAGAACAGCGTAATGATGAGGTTACGCAAACGTCCCGCCAGTCGGTCATCGAGATCGGTCAGCGCCGCTGCCACCATCCCCAGCGTTAGCGGAATCGTCAGTTTTACATCACCCAGCCACCACGGAAACGCTGTGGTTCCACAAAGCGCAATAAAAATACGCGCGTAATACAGCCAGGCGCTGTTCCAGGTATAGCGTTTGAGCAAAGGACTTAGCATAAAGGCCATATTAGTGGATTATTCAAAACGACGACGTGCATTGGCTTCACGCGCAGCTTGCGCTGTTTCTACCGATACCACGCGACGACCGACCGGCCATAGTGCAATAGCGGCAATTTTAAAGTTCGCAATGCCGACAGGAATGCCAATGATGGAAATACATTGTGCGATGCCCGTTGCAATGTGCATCAGGCATAACCACCAGCCAAAGAAAATCAGCCAGAAAATATTCAATACCGTACCGCCAGTATTTAGCAGCACATTTTTGCCAGCCGGGTTCAGTTCATCGACATGAATAGCTTCATTGCCATAAGGCACCAGAGACAGTTTAGTGATCTCCCAGCAGGATCGTGTCAGCGGTAAGGTAAAAATCAGCACAATACTGACCAGAGTCGCCAACAGCCAGCCCAGAGTGGTGGCAAATCCGCCAAGCACAAAGTTCAGAATGTTCAAAACGGTACGCATAAAACCTCGCTTTACTGTGGTTTTCAGTAATGGGCGGCAATTGTAACGTTTTTTTGGGCTGGAGCACGTTTTCTCTGACGGTTACACTGATAAGAAATCATTTCGTGTGGATCTACAGAGTCATGGAACTGAAAGCGACAACGCTTGGAAAACGTCTGGCACAGCACCCTTACGATCGGGCGGTGATCCTCAATGCCGGGATTAAAGTCTCCGGCGATCGCCACGAATACCTCATTCCTTTCAATCAATTACTGGCGATTCACTGTAAGCGCGGTCTGGTGTGGGGCGAGCTGGAATTTGTACTGCCGGGCGAAAAAGTGGTGCGTCTGCACGGTACTGAATGGGGCGAGACGCAGCGTTTTTACCATCATCTTGATGCTCACTGGCGGCGGTGGAGTAGCGAGATGAGCGAAATTGCATCTGGTGTTTTACAGCAGCAACTGGATTTAATTGCCACGCGCACCGGAGAAAATAAATGGCTGACGCGTGAGCAAACCTCTGGCGTGCAGCAACAAATCCGCCAGGCTTTGTCGGCGTTGCCGTTGCCGGTTAACCGACTGGAAGAATTCGATAACTGCCGTGAGGCGTGGCGTAAATGTCAGGCCTGGTTGAAAGATATTGAAAGCGCTCGGTTGCAGCATAATCAGGCATATACCGAAGCCATGCTTACCGAGTATGCGGATTTTTTCCGCCAGGTCGAGTCTTCACCGCTGAATCCGGCGCAGGCCCGGGCAGTCGTTAATGGCGAGCATTCTCTGTTAGTGCTGGCAGGTGCAGGAAGCGGAAAAACGTCGGTGCTGGTAGCCCGTGCAGGCTGGTTGCTGGCGCGTGGTGAAGCGTCCCCTGAGCAAATTTTATTGCTGGCGTTTGGTCGCAAAGCCGCTGAAGAGATGGACGAGCGTATTCGAGAACGACTACATACCGAAGACATTACCGCACGCACATTTCATGCGCTGGCGCTGCATATTATTCAGCAGGGCAGCAAAAAAGTTCCGATAGTCAGCAAACTGGAAAATGATACCGCTGCCCGTCATGAACTTTTTATTGCTGAGTGGTGCAAGCAATGCAGCGAAAAGAAAGCGCAGGCGAAGGGCTGGCGGCAATGGCTGACGGAAGAAATGCAGTGGTCAGTGCCAGAAGGTAACTTCTGGGATGATGAAAAATTACAGCGTCGTCTTGCCTCACGCCTCGATCGTTGGGTAAGTCTGATGCGGATGCACGGTGGTGCACAGGCAGAAATGATTGCCAGTGCACCCGAAGAGATTCGCGATCTGTTCAGTAAACGTATCAAGTTGATGGCTCCGTTATTAAAAGCCTGGAAAGGTGCGCTGAAGGCAGAAAACGCTGTCGATTTTTCGGGCCTTATTCACCAGGCGATTGTGATTCTGGAGAAAGGTCGCTTTATCAGCCCGTGGAAGCATATTCTGGTTGATGAATTTCAGGATATCTCGCCGCAGCGCGCAGCGTTGTTAGCGGCATTACGCAAGCAAAACAGTCAGACGACGTTGTTCGCCGTTGGTGATGACTGGCAGGCGATTTATCGCTTCAGCGGTGCGCAAATGTCGCTCACCACCGCTTTCCATGAAAACTTTGGTGAAGGTGATCGCTGCGATTTAGAGACGACTTACCGTTTTAACAGTCGTATCGGTGAGGTGGCAAACCGGTTTATTCAGCAGAACCCAGGCCAGCTGAAAAAGCCGCTAAACAGCTTAACCAATGGAGACAAAAAAGCCGTCACGTTATTGGATGAGAGCCATCTTGACGCTTTGCTGGATAAGCTCTCTGGTTATGCCAAACCGGAAGAGCGCATTCTGATCCTGGCGCGTTACCATCACATGAGGCCTGCCAGCCTGGAAAAAGCGGCAACACGCTGGCCGAAGTTGCAAATCGACTTTATGACCATTCATGCCAGCAAAGGGCAACAGGCGGATTACGTCATCATCGTTGGCTTGCAGGAGGGAAGTGATGGTTTTCCGGCTGCGGCGCGGGAGTCGATTATGGAAGAGGCGCTACTGCCACCGGTTGAGGATTTCCCGGACGCTGAAGAACGGCGGTTAATGTACGTGGCGCTGACCCGGGCACGCCATCGGGTATGGGCACTGTTTAACAAAGAGAATCCCTCTCCCTTTGTGGAAATACTGAAAAATCTGGATGTGCCGGTGGCGAGAAAACCGTAAGAAACAGGTGGCGTTTGCCACCTGTGCAATATTACTTCAGACGGTCCGCGAGATAACGCTGATAATCGGGGATCAGAATATCGACCGCGTCGTTGAAATGCGGCGACTGGATTATGAAGTCTGCCGTTGCCACGTTGGTGGCGACCGGAATGTTCCATACCGTCGCCAGACGCAGCAAGGCTTTCACGTCAGGATCGTGCGGCACGGCATTTAGTGGATCCCAGAAGAAAATCAATACATCAATTTTCCCTTCTGAGATCAATGCGCCAACCTGCTGGTCACCCCCCATTGGGCCACTCAACATCGCGTTGACGTTCATGCCGGTCGCGCGGGAAATTAAGTTACCGGTAGTGCCTGTTGCATACAGTACGTGTTGTTCCAGTAACGGTTGATGCCGTTCCACCCAGCTCATCAGCATTTGTTTGCAGTGATCGTGTGCCACCAGCGCAATATGTTTCCGCGCAGGTAAAGTGCGAGTCGTCAGTTCCATAATGTACATCCGTAGTTAACTTTCCTACAGATTACTGTAAGCACTTATCGCTGCAAGATAAAGACCGAAAAAGCCTGCGCACAGGCACAAAAATCTCAGGAAGATGGTTGTTTTTCCGCCCATTGCAGGAAAGTATTTCGCGTTTGTGGGTCAGCCAGTTTAAACCAATACTTCAGCCGTTGTTCTGTGAGCACCTGAGACTGCGGTGGAATAGCATCCAGCTCGGAAACCCCCGAAAGCAGCGTACTGTCATCTGCCATCATCGTGGCAAATTGCGGTAGTGAAGCGCGTTTCGCGGATTTGTTATAGCGTTCAACCTCGACCTCATAATCAATCGTTTTTGCCGTTGAGGTAATGGCGAGAATATCCAGCTTTACCGGAATCGGCGTCGCATCGCCATCCAACAATTCAAGGCGCGGCGCAGCATCAAAATGGTTAGCTTCCCGCTCATTCTCCAGACGAGGCAGGCGAAAATTGACCTGGTTGATGAGCTGGGTATTAAAACTGACCACCAGCGGTGGGGAGATATACAGCCGTTCTTCACTATTGGAAAGATGAATCGTCTTCTCAACGCGAAACACTAACTGATGCGGTCCGTTATCCAGTTCAATGCTGTCCGCACCGCGCAGCAGAGAGCTGGAAACCTTTTTACCGTCGAGTACCAGAAGATCGACATCGGTTGAAAGCCGCAGCGTGGTGGCAAAAACGGATACCGGCAAACATAATGCAATCAAGGTGGTCACGATGCCGGTTTTCATAGGTAGCTCCTGTCAAAAGACCGCCCGAATAATAATGTGTCAAAATTTTTCTTTAATCATACTTACTAACATATAGACATATTTCCCGCTTTTGCTCTCATTCATTCGTATTAGCTGCATGGTTGGCATGTCGGCTTTGTCGTACACTTTGTTAAACAGTCTGGAGGAAATAATGAAAGAAACCGATATTGCAGGCATTTTAACGTCCACTCACACCATTGCGCTGGTGGGGGCAAGCGACAAACCCGATCGTCCCAGCTATCGCGTGATGAAATATCTACTCGACCAGGGGTATCACGTCATTCCGGTTTCGCCAAAAGTTGCTGGCAAAACACTGCTGGGCCAGCAGGGGTATGGCACGCTGGCAGAAGTTCCTGAAAAAGTCGATATGGTCGATGTTTTCCGGAATTCAGAAGCAGCGTGGGGCGTAGCGCAGGAAGCGATCGCCATCGGCGCGAAAACCCTCTGGATGCAACTGGGGGTGATTAATGAGCAAGCGGCAGTACTGGCACGGGATGCCGGATTAAATGTAGTGATGGATCGCTGCCCGGCTATTGAGATCCCTCGCCTGGGCCTGGCCAAATAAAAAATCCCCGGAAGGCAAAAACCTTCCGGGGATTTGTTCAGGGATTAGTTACGCAGACGCGGGGCCTGGAGTTGTTTGCGGATGGTCTGCGCCAGCTCATCCATGGATGGCTGTTCAGGATGTTCATCCTGCAATTCGCTACTTAGCTGGGCTTCAGCCAGGTAGGTATGAACCGGTAGGCCGTTATCGTCCTCCATCACCACGTGATACCACGGAGCGGCGCGAAGCTCGTCATTCACCGCCAGCTCATCAGGCGACGGTTCAGAGAGCGAATAAACCGGGTCGATATCCACGACCACTCCGAGATAACCTAACAGGGAATGGCGGACCTGCTGGCCGATACCGAATTTGCTGGCAATCATAGTCACCTCCCGGGAAATCTTTACCTTTGATATAAGGGTAAAATTCCACATTTCAAGTTACATGACGCGACAGGCAAACCCTTTCAGATATAGCCCTTCCGGATAGGTAGCGATCACCGGATGATCGGCTGCCTGACGGAACTGCTCTATAAATTGTACATCACGACCGGCATCAATTGCGGCATCCGCGATGATTTTCTGAAATAAATCGCTGGTCATCAGGCCAGAACAGGAGAAAGTCAGGAGAACTCCGCCTTCATTCAGCAACTGAATCGCCAGCATGTTGATGTCTTTATAGCCACGACACGCGCCCATCAACTGGCTTTTATTCTCAACAAACTTCGGCGGGTCCATCACGATAACGTCAAATTTTTCACCGCGATCGCGATAAGTACGCAGCAATTTAAAGACATCATCACGGACAAACTCAGCCTTGCTCAGATCCAGTTTGTTCAGCTCAACGTTCTGCCGTGCAATATCCAGCGCTTCCTGGGAGGTATCAACGCTGACAACCTGGCTGCAACCGCCCATCAGTGCCGATACGGCGAAACCACCGGTATAGGAGAAACAGTTCAGCACACGTTTATTTTCAACGTAGCGGCGGGTAGCCAGGCGGCTGTCACGCTGGTCCAGGTAGTAGCCCGTTTTGTGCCCGTGCTGTATGTCCACCAGCAGCTTCATGCCGTGTTCTTCAATCGGCAGCAGGGCAGGCGGTAGCTCTCCGGTAACGGGGCCCTGGGTCAGTTCCATCCCTTCTTTTTTACGTACCGCAACGTCGCTGCGATCGTAAATCGCACATTCCGGGTACAGCGTTTGCAGGGCACTAATTAATGCTGCGCGCTGATATTCTGCGCCAGCACTCAGCAATTGCAGCACCAGAAAATTACCGAAACGATCGATAGTAATACCCGGCAGGCCATCAGATTCACCGGCGATTAAACGATAGCTGTCGAGGCCATCTTTTTGCGCCAGCCAGTCACGCCATTTTTGTGCTTGTTGCAAACGGCGGGAAAAAAAAGCAATGTCGATAGATTCATTCGGGTCAAACGTCCAGACGCGCGCCCGGATTTGCGAAGCTGGCGAATAAGCGCCGCGTGCTAACCATTTTCCCTGATGATCAACAATATCGATGGTTTCCCCGAGGCTGGCTTTACCTTCCATGCGGGCAACGGCCCCGGAAAAGATCCACGGATGGCGACGAAGTAATGATTTTTCGCGCCCTTTGGCTAACACTAAACGTACACTCATAATTTACTTTTCTGTCGATGCAAAGAAATGGGCGTCATTGTCCGGAGTTTTCCATGGATTTGCAACGCGTCCATTAAGGATAAGGAGAGCAGCAATGTCGAAAGTCTGCATAATTGCCTGGGTTTACGGGCGAGTTCAGGGCGTTGGATTTCGCTATACCACGCAGTACGAAGCGAAAAAACTGGGATTAGCCGGGTACGCCAAAAATCTTGACGATGGCAGCGTGGAAGTGGTTGCCTGCGGTGAAGAAGGGCAGGTAGAAAAATTAATGCAGTGGTTAAAGAGTGGCGGCCCGCGTTCTGCGCGTGTAGAACGGGTGCTCAGCGAGCCGCATCATCCCTCGGAGGAATTAACCGATTTTCGTATCCGTTAAATACATTTAACCGGTTTTGGCAGGCCAGCAATTTTGGTGGCTTGCTTAGCCGGACCTTTCGGAAACAGTCGGTATAAATAGCGGCTGTTACCTTTTTCTTCGCCAAATTTATTCGCCATCGCTTTTACCAGCATACGAATCGCCGGAGAAGTATTGAATTCCAGATAGAAATCACGCACAAAACGCACCACTTCCCAGTGTTCTGGCGACAGCGAAATCCCTTCGTTCTCTGCAATCACCACTGCCAGCGGCTCACTCCACTGGCTGCTTTCTTTGAGATAGCCTTCGGTATCCGTTTCTATCTCTTTACCTTCGAAGATCAGCATAATTATTACTACCTTAATCAGACTGGCGGCAGTGTAACAAAAAACAAAGCCCCGCATAAAGCGAGGCTCGGTAAGTAACCCTGGGCGAGATTAATCGCGGCTGGCGAAGCCCAGAATGCTCAGCAGGCTGACGAAGATGTTGTACAGCGAAACATACAGGCTAACCGTGGCACGAATATAGTTCGTTTCACCGCCATGAATGATGTTGCTGGTTTCAAACAAAATAGCGCCAGAGGAGATCAGAATGAAGACCGCGCTGATCGCCAGATGCAGAGCAGGCAGTTGCAGGAAGATATTAGCAACCATACCAATCAGCACCACCACAATACCCGCCATCAGCATACCGCCGAGGAACGACATATCTTTGCGGGTGGTCAGCACATATGCAGAGCAGCAGAAGAACACTAACGCCGTTCCGCCCAGTGCCATAGCGATTACGTCACCCATTCCGGCAGACAGATAGGTATTCAGAATTGGTCCGAGGATATAACCCAGAAAACCGGTAAAGGCGAATGCGGAGATAATCCCGGTCGGCTTATTCGCCGTTTTATAGGTCAGGAACATCAAACCATACATACCCACCAGCGTCAGAATCAGACCCGGAGATGGCAGCATCAGCACCGTACTGGCAGTTGCGGTAATCGCAGAAAAGGCCAGCGTCAGGCTCAGCAGAAAATAGGTATTACGCAGCACCTTATGGGTGCTAAGCAGCGATGTACGGTCATGTGAAGAACTAACAATACGATCCATTGAGTCACTCTCTATGACAGATGTAATTAATTAAGCAGCATAATGATAATGCGTAAGGGCACCCAGAAGTTTTACCCATCTTTACGCATTTGATCTGGAACAGGTTTAACAGCGGATTATCAGGTCATTAAGCAAATATAACGCCCTGAGAATTTCGACAGGCAAAAGAAAAAGGGGTTAGCATTTAGCTAACCCCTTATCTCATTTGGCGGAAGCGCAGAGATTCGAACTCTGGAACCCTTTCGGGTCGCCGGTTTTCAAGACCGGTGCCTTCAACCGCTCGGCCACACTTCCGGAATGACGCGCACTATAAACATCCCGATGCGGCGTGTAAACCCCTAATTTGTTTGTTTGCCTGAAAAACAGACAAAAGTGCATTGATAGCGTGAAATAACAGCAGATTGATCATTTCATCACCATGAATTCCTTCTCTTTTACTCGTTTAGCAACCGGCTAAACATCCCCACTGCCCGGCAAAAAGAAAAATAGGTCCATTTTTATCGCTAAAAGATAAATCCATACAGTTTGTATTGTTTTGTGCAAAAGTTTCACTACGCTTTATTAACAATACTTTCTGGCGACGTGCGCCAGTGCAGAAGGATGAGCTTTCGTTTTCAGCATCTCACGTGAAGCGATGGTTTGCCTTGCTACAGGGACGTCGCTTGCCGACCATAAGCGCCCGGTGTCCTGCCGGTGTCGCAAGGAGAAGAGACGTGCGATATGAATAACGAGGAAACATTTTACCAGGCCATGCGGCGTCAGGGCGTTACCCGGCGCAGCTTTCTCAAATATTGTAGTCTGGCTGCCACGTCGCTGGGCTTAGGCGCGGGAATGGCACCAAAGATTGCCTGGGCGCTGGAGAACAAACCGCGCATTCCGGTGGTATGGATCCACGGTCTGGAATGCACCTGCTGTACCGAATCTTTTATCCGCTCCGCTCACCCGCTGGCGAAGGACGTCATCCTTTCCCTGATTTCCCTCGATTATGACGATACTTTGATGGCTGCCGCCGGAACCCAGGCGGAAGAAGTCTTTGAAGACATCATCACGCAATACAATGGCAAATATATCCTCGCAGTAGAAGGTAATCCGCCGCTGGGCGAGCAGGGGATGTTCTGTATCAGCAGCGGACGACCGTTTATTGAGAAACTCAAACGTGCCGCTGCCGGAGCCAGTGCGATTATCGCCTGGGGAACCTGCGCGTCCTGGGGCTGCGTGCAGGCCGCGCGACCCAATCCGACGCAGGCAACGCCTATCGACAAAGTCATCACCGACAAACCTATTATCAAAGTACCTGGCTGCCCGCCGATCCCGGATGTGATGAGCGCCATCATTACTTACATGGTGACCTTTGATCGCTTGCCAGATGTCGACAGAATGGGCCGTCCACTGATGTTTTATGGTCAGCGTATCCACGATAAATGTTATCGCCGCGCTCACTTCGACGCCGGAGAGTTCGTCCAGAGTTGGGATGATGACGCTGCCCGCAAAGGTTACTGCCTGTACAAAATGGGCTGCAAAGGGCCTACCACCTATAACGCCTGTTCCTCCACACGCTGGAACGATGGCGTTTCCTTCCCGATCCAGTCAGGTCACGGCTGCCTGGGTTGTGCGGAAAATGGTTTCTGGGATCGCGGTTCGTTCTACAGCCGCGTGGTCGATATTCCACAAATGGGTACTCATTCCACCGCCGACACCGTCGGTTTAACCGCGCTTGGCGTGGTGGCAGCGGCTGTTGGTGTGCACGCAGTCGCCAGCGCCGTTGACCAGCGCAGACGTCATAACCAGCAACCTACAGAAACCGAACATCAGCCAGGCAATGAGGATAAACAGGCATGAGCACTCAGTACGAAACTCAGGGATACACCATCAATAATGCCGGACGCCGCCTGGTGGTCGACCCGATTACGCGCATTGAAGGCCACATGCGCTGCGAAGTGAATATTAACGATCAGAATGTGATCACCAATGCCGTCTCCTGCGGCACCATGTTTCGCGGGCTGGAGATCATCCTGCAAGGGCGTGACCCGCGCGATGCGTGGGCGTTCGTTGAACGTATCTGCGGCGTCTGTACCGGCGTACACGCTCTGGCTTCGGTCTATGCCATCGAAGATGCTATCGGCATTAAAGTGCCGGACAACGCTAATATCATCCGCAACATTATGCTGGCGACGCTCTGGTGCCATGACCATCTGGTGCACTTTTATCAGCTTGCCGGGATGGACTGGATCGATGTGTTAGATGCGCTGAAAGCCGACCCGCGGAAAACCTCCGAACTGGCGCAAAGTCTCTCCTCTTGGCCGAAATCATCCCCTGGCTATTTCTTCGACGTACAAAATCGCCTGAAGAAATTCGTTGAAGGCGGCCAGTTGGGGATCTTCCGCAATGGCTACTGGGGGCACCCGCAGTACAAACTGCCGCCAGAAGCCAACCTGATGGGCTTTGCCCACTATCTCGAAGCTCTCGATTTCCAGCGTGAAATTGTCAAAATCCACGCTGTCTTTGGCGGTAAAAACCCGCATCCAAACTGGATTGTCGGCGGGATGCCTTGCGCCATTAACATTGACGAAAGCGGCGCGGTCGGGGCGGTCAATATGGAACGCCTGAACCTGGTGCAGTCAATCATTACCCGCACGGCGGATTTCATTAACAACGTGATGATCCCCGACGCCTTAGCCATTGGTCAGTTCAACAAACCGTGGAGCGAAATCGGCACGGGTCTTTCTGATAAATGCGTTCTCAGTTACGGCGCGTTCCCGGATATCGCCAACGACTTTGGCGAGAAAAGTCTGCTGATGCCTGGCGGCGCGGTGATTAACGGCGACTTCAACAATGTGCTGCCAGTGGATTTGGTTGATCCGCAGCAGGTGCAGGAGTTTGTCGACCACGCCTGGTATCGATATCCCAACGATCAGGTCGGGCGTCATCCGTTCGATGGCATCACCGACCCGTGGTACAACCCCGGCGATGTCAAAGGCAGCGATACCAACATTCAGCAGCTGAATGAACAGGAACGCTACTCGTGGATTAAAGCGCCACGCTGGCGCGGTAACGCGATGGAAGTGGGGCCGCTGGCACGCACGTTAATCGCTTATCACAAAGGCGATGCTGCGACCGTTGAGTCGGTCGATCGCATGATGTCGGCGTTGAAACTGCCGCTTTCCGGCATCCAGTCAACGTTGGGCCGCATTTTGTGTCGCGCGCACGAAGCGCAGTGGGCCGCAGGTAAGTTGCAGTATTTCTTCGATAAGCTGATGACCAATCTGAAAAACGGCAATCTCGCCACTGCTTCCACTGAAAAATGGGAACCTACAACCTGGCCGACAGAGTGCCGTGGCGTCGGCTTTACCGAAGCGCCGCGCGGGGCGTTAGGCCACTGGGCTGCCATTCGCGATGGCAAGATTGATCTCTATCAGTGCGTGGTGCCGACCACCTGGAACGCCAGCCCGCGCGATCCTAAAGGGCAAATTGGCGCTTATGAAGCGGCGCTGATGAACACCAAAATGGCGATCCCCGAGCAACCGCTGGAGATCCTGCGTACTCTGCACAGCTTTGATCCGTGCCTCGCCTGTTCAACACACGTGCTGGGCGACGACGGTAGCGAGCTGGTCTCCGTGCAGGTGCGTTAACAGCGAAGGAGAATCATCATGCAACAGAAAAGCGACAACGTTGTCAGTCACTATGTCTTTGAAGCACCCGTGCGGATATGGCACTGGCTGACGGTGTTATGCATGGCGGTGTTGATGGTCACCGGTTACTTTATCGGCAAGCCGCTACCTTCCGTCAGCGGCGAGGCGACGTATCTGTTCTATATGGGCTACATCAGGTTAATTCACTTCAGCGCCGGGATGATTTTTACCGTGGTCTTGCTGATGCGGATCTACTGGGCTTTTGTTGGCAATCGTTACTCCCGCGAGCTGTTTATCGTGCCGGTATGGCGTAAAAGCTGGTGGCAGGGCGTGTGGTATGAAATCCGCTGGTATCTGTTTCTGGCAAAACGTCCGAGTGCCGATATAGGCCATAACCCCATCGCCCAGGCGGCGATGTTCGGCTATTTCCTGATGTCAGTTTTTATGATCATCACCGGCTTTGCGCTGTACAGCGAACACAGCCAGTACGCTATTTTTGCGCCGTTCCGTTATGTGGTGGAATTTTTCTACTGGACGGGCGGCAACTCAATGGACGTTCACAGCTGGCATCGGCTGGGGATGTGGCTGATTGGCGCGTTTGTGATCGGTCATGTCTACATGGCGCTGCGTGAAGATATCATGTCCGACGACACGGTGATCTCCACCATGGTCAACGGCTACCGTAGCCACAAATTTGGCAAAATAAGTAACAAGGAGCGTTCATGAGCGAGCAACGCGTGGTGGTAATGGGGCTGGGCAACCTGCTGTGGGCCGATGAAGGCTTCGGCGTGCGGGTGGCGGAACGGCTGTATGCCCATTACCACTGGCCCGAGTATGTGGAGATTGTCGATGGCGGTACTCAGGGACTGAACTTGCTGGGGTATGTCGAAAGCGCCAGTCACTTGTTGATCCTCGATGCCATTGACTACGGGCTGGAACCAGGAACGCTGCGAACCTATGCCGGAGAACGCATTCCGGCTTATCTCAGCGCGAAGAAAATAAGCCTGCACCAGAACAGCTTCTCCGAAGTGCTGGCGCTGGCGGATATACGTGGTCATTTGCCAGCACATATTGCCCTCGTCGGTCTGCAACCCGCAATGCTCGACGACTACGGCGGTAGCCTGAGCGAACTGGCGCGGGAGCAACTGCCCGCTGCGGAACAATCGGCGCTGGCGCAGCTGGCTGCGTGGGGAATTGTGCCGCAACCGGCTAATGAATCGCGCTGTCTCAATTATGACTGTCTGTCGATGGAAAATTACGAAGGCGTTCGCTTGCGTCAGTACAGGATGAGGCTGGAGGAACAGGGATGAGCAACGACACACCATTTAATGCGTTGTGGCAACGAATGCTGGCGCGTGGCTGGACGCCGATCAGTGAATGCCGTCTCGACGACTGGCTTACGCAAGCGCCAGACGGCGTGGTGTTATTAAGCAGTGACCCGAAACGCACGCCAGAAGTCAGCGATAACCCGGTCATGATTGGCGAATTACTGCGCGAGTTTCCCGACTATACATGGCAGGTAGCGATTGCTGACCTTGAGCAGAGCGAAGCCATCGGCGATCGCTTTGGCGTCTTTCGCTTTCCCGCCACATTAGTATTTACCGGCGGAAACTATCGCGGCGTGCTGAATGGTATTCACCCGTGGGCGGAACTGATAAACCTGATGCGCGGACTTGTCGAACCGCAGCAGGAGCGTGCCTCATGAGCGAAACTTTTTTCCATCTGCTGGGGCCAGGAACGCAACCGAACGATGACAGTTTCAGCATGAATCCACTGCCGATCACCTGTCAGGTGAATGATGAACCGAGTATGGCGGCCCTGGAGCAATGTGCTCACAGCCCGCAGGTGATTGCGCTATTAAACGAGTTACAACATCAACTAAGCGAGCGCCAGCCGCCGCTGGGCGAGGTGCTGGCAGTCGATCTGTTAAATCTCAACGCCGACGATCGTCACTTTATCAATACGCTTCTCGGGGAAGGGGAAGTGTCAGTGCGCATTCAGCAGGCTGACGACAGTGAAAGTGAAATACAGGAGGCGATCTTCTGCGGATTATGGCGGGTGCGCAGACGTCGCGGCGACAAGTTGCTGGAGGACAAACTGGAGGCTGGCTGCGCGCCGCTGGTATTGTGGCAGGCGGCAACGCAAAACGTCTTGCCGACAGATTCGCTGTTACCGCCGCCCATTGATGGCCTGATGAATGGCCTACCGTTGGCGCATGAGTTACTGGCGCATGTACGTAACCCCGACGCGCAGCCGCACAGCATTAATCTGACGCAATTACCCATCAGCGAGGCTGATCGGCTTTTTCTCTCACGTCTCTGTGGGCCGGGAAATATTCAGATTCGTACCATTGGCTATGGCGAGAGCTATATCAACGCCACGGGGTTACGCCATGTCTGGCATTTACGCTGTACGGACACCTTAAAAGGCCCGTTACTGGAAAGTTATGAAATCTGCCCAATACCGGAAGTGGTGCTGGCAGCGCCAGAAGATTTGGTCGACTCTGCGCAGCGGCTTAGTGAGGTATGTCAGTGGCTGGCGGAAGGGGCACCGTCGTAAAAAGACGGTAAGTATAGCTTTCAGGCTTATGAATATCGCAATCGGCGAATACCTCTGGTCGTAGAGTTTCAGGATAAAGAGGGAGATCTACCATTAACGGGTTATTTTTCTCTCTTCGCCTACAGGAGTGCGCATGTGGGATGTCATTGATTTATCGCGCTGGCAGTTTGCTCTGACCGCGCTGTATCACTTTTTATTTGTACCCCTTACCCTGGGGCTGATTTTTTTGCTGGCTATCATGGAAACCATTTACGTGGTCACCGGCAAAACAATCTACCGCGATATGACGCGCTTCTGGGGTAAGCTCTTCGGTATCAACTTTGCTCTTGGCGTGGCTACCGGCCTGACGATGGAGTTTCAGTTTGGTACTAACTGGTCATTCTATTCCAACTATGTGGGCGATATTTTTGGCGCACCGCTGGCAATGGAAGCATTAATGGCCTTCTTCCTCGAGTCCACCTTTGTCGGGCTGTTCTTCTTCGGCTGGCAGCGGCTGAATAAATACCAGCACCTGCTGGTGACGTGGCTGGTGGCGTTCGGTTCAAATCTCTCTGCGTTGTGGATATTGAATGCCAACGGTTGGATGCAATACCCGACCGGTGCGCATTTTGATATCGACACCCTTCGTATGGAAATGACCAGCTTCAGCGAGCTGGTCTTTAACCCGGTCAGCCAGGTGAAATTTGTGCACACCGTAATGGCGGGCTACGTGACCGGGGCCATGTTTATTATGGCGATCAGCGCCTGGTATTTACTGCGCGGACGGGAGCGCGATGTCGCATTACGCTCGTTTGCCATCGGTTCCGTCTTCGGTACTCTGGCGATTATCGGTACGCTGCAACTCGGAGACAGTTCGGCGTATGAAGTCGCGCAAGTACAACCGGTTAAACTGGCGGCAATGGAAGGGGAGTGGCAAACGGAACCTGCACCTGCACCGTTCCATGTGGTTGCCTGGCCGGAACAGGATCAAGAGCGTAACGCCTTTGCCATCAAAATTCCCGCGCTGCTAGGGATCCTCGCCACTCACTCATTAGATAAACCCGTGCCGGGTCTGAAGAATTTGATGGCTGAAACCTACCCACGCTTGCAACGCGGACGTATGGCCTGGCTGTTAATGCAGGAAATATCGCAGGGCAATCGTGAGCCGCATGTGTTGCAGGCATTCCGGGAGCTGGAAGGCGACCTTGGTTACGGCATGTTGCTCTCCCGCTATGCGCCGGATATGAATCATGTCACAGCCGCACAGTACCAGGTGGCGATGCGTGGCGCGATACCTCAGGTTGCGCCGGTATTCTGGAGTTTCCGCATCATGGTGGGCTGTGGTTCCCTGCTGCTACTGGTGATGCTGATTGCGCTTGTCCAGACGCTGCGTGGCAAAATCGACCAGCATCGCTGGGTGCTGAAAATGGCGCTCTGGAGTTTGCCGCTGCCGTGGATTGCGATTGAAGCCGGGTGGTTTATGACCGAGTTTGGTCGTCAGCCGTGGGCGATACAGGACATCTTACCGACATACTCCGCGCACTCCGCCTTAACCACAGGACAACTGGCTTTCTCACTGATCATGATCGTAGGGCTTTACACCCTGTTCTTAATCGCCGAAGTCTACCTGATGCAGAAATATGCCCGTCTGGGGCCGAGCGCGATGCAGAGTGAACAACCGACGCAGCAACAGGGGTAAAGGAGAAAATCATGTTTGATTATGAAACATTGCGCTTCATCTGGTGGCTGCTGATTGGCGTGATCCTGGTAGTCTTTATGATCTCCGATGGATTTGACATGGGGATCGGCTGTCTGCTGCCGCTGGTGGCGCGTAATGATGATGAACGTCGGATAGTGATAAACAGCGTTGGCGCGCACTGGGAAGGCAATCAGGTCTGGTTAATCCTCGCAGGTGGGGCATTATTTGCCGCCTGGCCCAGAGTGTATGCAGCGGCGTTTTCCGGCTTTTATGTGGCGATGATCCTGGTGCTGTGCTCGCTGTTCTTCCGCCCGCTGGCCTTTGATTATCGCGGAAAAATTGCCGATGCACGCTGGCGTAAAATGTGGGATGCCGGTCTGGTCATCGGCAGTCTGGTGCCGCCGGTAGTCTTCGGTATTGCCTTCGGCAACTTGCTGCTCGGCGTGCCGTTTGCCTTCACACCGCAATTACGCGTGGAATATCTCGGCAGCTTTTGGCAACTGCTGACGCCATTCCCTTTATTGTGCGGATTGCTCAGCCTTGGGATGGTGATTTTGCAAGGTGGCGTCTGGTTACAACTAAAAACTGTTGGTGCGATTCATCTGCGTTCACAGCTGGCGACCAAACGCGCCGCACTGCTGGTGATGCTCTGCTTTTTGCTGGCGGGTTACTGGCTGTGGGTCGGTATTGATGGCTTTGTACTGCTCGCCCAGGATGCTAACGGTCCTTCCAATCCGTTAATGAAACTGGTGGCAGTGCTACCTGGTGCCTGGATGAATAATTTCGTCGAATCGCCCGTTCTGTGGATCTTCCCGCTGCTGGGGTTCTTCTGCCCATTGCTGACGGTGATGGCGATTTATCGTGGTCGCCCGGGTTGGGGATTTTTGATGGCGTCATTGATGCAATTTGGCGTGATTTTCACGGCAGGCATCACGCTGTTCCCCTTTGTCATGCCGTCAAGCGTGAGTCCGATCTCCAGCCTGACGTTGTGGGACAGTACTTCCAGTCAGCTGACGCTGAGCATCATGTTGGTAATCGTGCTGATATTTTTGCCCATTGTGTTGCTCTACACTCTCTGGAGCTACTACAAAATGTGGGGGCGCATGACAACAGAAACTCTCCGCCGTAACGAAAACGAGTTGTACTAAGGAGCAGGAACAATGTGGTATTTACTTTGGTTCGTCGGCATTTTGTTGATGTGTTCGCTCTCCACCCTTGTGTTGGTATGGCTGGACCCGCGTCTGAAAAGTTAACGAACGTAAGCCTGATGCGGCGCATTAGCGTCGCATCAGGCAATCAATAATGTCGGATATGAAAAGCGGAAACATATCGATGAAAGCGATCTTGATCCCATTCTTATCTCTTCTGATTCCGTTCACCCCGCAATCTGCATTCGCTCAGAGTGAGCCGGAGCTGAAGCTGGAAAGTGTGGTGATTGTCAGTCGTCATGGTGTGCGTGCCCCAACCAAGGCCACGCAACTGATGCAGGATGTCACCCCAGACGCATGGCCAACATGGCCGGTAAAACTGGGGTGGCTGACACCGCGCGGTGGTGAGCTAATCGCTTATCTCGGACATTACCAACGCCAGCGTCTGGTGGCTGACGGATTGCTGGCGAAAAAGGGCTGCCCGCAGCCTGGTCAGGTCGCGATTATTGCTGATGTCGACGAGCGTACCCGTAAAACAGGCGAAGCCTTCGCCGCCGGGCTGGCACCTGACTGTGCAATAACCATACATACCCAGGCAGATACGTCCAGTCCCGATCCGTTATTTAATCCTCTAAAAACTGGCGTTTGCCAACTGGATAACGCGAATGTGACTGACGCGATCCTCAGCAGGGCAGGAGGGTCAATTGCTGACTTTACCGGGCATCGACAAACGGCGTTTCGCGAACTGGAACAGGTGCTTAATTTCCCACAATCAAACTTGTGCCTTAACCGTGAGAAACAGGACGAAAGCTGTTCATTAACGCAGGCATTACCATCGGAACTCAAGGTGAGCGCCGACAATGTCTCATTAACCGGTGCGGTAAGCCTCGCATCAATGCTGACGGAAATATTTCTCCTGCAACAAGCACAGGGAATGCCGGAGCCGGGGTGGGGAAGGATCACTGATTCACACCAGTGGAACACGTTGCTAAGTTTGCATAACGCGCAATTTTATTTACTACAACGCACGCCAGAGGTTGCCCGCAGCCGCGCCACCCCGTTGTTGGATTTGATCATGACAGCGTTGACGCCCCATCCACCGCAAAAACAGGCGTATGGTGTGACATTACCCACTTCAGTGCTGTTTATCGCCGGACACGATACTAATCTGGCAAATCTCGGCGGCGCACTGGAGCTCAACTGGACACTTCCAGGTCAGCCGGATAACACGCCGCCAGGGGGTGAACTGGTGTTTGAACGCTGGCGTCGGCTCAGCGATAACAGCCAGTGGATTCAGGTTTCGCTGGTCTTCCAGACTTTACAGCAGATGCGTGATAAAACGCCGCTGTCATTAAATACGCCGCCCGGAGAGGTGAAACTGACCCTGGCAGGATGTGAAGAGCGAAATGCGCAGGGCATGTGTTCGTTGGCCGGTTTTACGCAAATCGTGAATGAAGCACGCATACCAGCGTGCGCTCTCCATCAAGACAAATAAACATTTGCCGCTGTTGGTCCTCGCAGGCCATTTACGCGGCAAAATTCCACGCGTAATCCTGGTATAAGCACTTCTGCGTCGCGGGGAGTGAATGCGGAAATATGGACCTGGACTTCTTTACGACCGTCGGAGGGGATAATGAATCCTTTGCCGCTTTTGCGATCAAAGGTTTTGACAATTCCTGTCATTTTACGGGACAAACAAATTCCTTACTGAATATACTGCGCTGCACTATACGGGGTTAATAAAATAAAGCCAGCGATATTTAAGACCGCCGGACGGCTAAAATAAAATTTGCTTAATCTCAATTATCATGCGTTAATAGCTGCGTCGGTTTGAAAGACAGACAGCATACAAAGTAGTTTACTAAAGCAGTTCTCATTATCAGGCATTATCCCCTTCTTTTGAGTCTCTCTCCTGAACACTAAGTAGTTTCTGTATTAAAGCCCTGTTTGCCGAAAGGCCCAAAATGAAGGAAGTAAAATATGTCTAATAAAATGACTGGTTTAGTAAAATGGTTTAACGCAGATAAAGGTTTTGGCTTTATCACTCCTGATGATGGCAGCAAAGACGTTTTCGTCCATTTCACCGCCATCCAGAGCAATGAATTCCGCACGCTGAACGAAAATCAGAAAGTTGAATTTTCTATTGAGCAGGGGCAACGTGGTCCCGCGGCAGCGAACGTTGTTACGCTCTAAGGTTGCCGTTATTACTCAACATCTCCATTTCCGCTGTCCATGTTGTCATGGTTCACAGTACCGCACATCGGCATTCGATGTGACGGAGCGAAATCCTTTAGGGGCAAAGTGTATTTTTTGTAAATCGACGATGATCACCTTTGATAACGTCGCGCTGCAAATACGCACTGAGCATGCGCCGCTGGATTTCACAAAATAATATCAGGCTCCCTCGTGGAGCCTTTTTTATATCTGCCTTATTTTTCTTCAACGCTGTATGTATAGTAAGCGATAACCTGTTGATTATTGAATCTTTCGGGGAGATGGCTTATAACATTTCTTACCTGACCAGGGTACCGGGAACCAACACCTTACTGGCGTGTTGCTGTCTTTTAAGACCAGAAGAGGTTAACAGTGAATATTGAAGAGTTAAAAAAACAAGCCGAAACGGAAATCGCTGACTTTATCGCGCAAAAAATCGCCGAGCTGAACAAGAATACAGGGAAAGAAGTCTCTGAAATTCGCTTCACTGCACGAGAAAAAATGACCGGGCTTGAAAGTTATGATGTCAAAATCAAAATAATGTGATTTTGTGAACATCACCCCGTGCGAGGTGATGTTCCGCTTGTTGCTAATTTAGTGCCCAATCATTGGCGCTTGCGGAATTAAGCGTCGGTACAATTCTTCCGGCACCGGGCTTTGCCATACACCCGCATACATTGCGTAACCAATCACCGCAAACATAATCCCCAGAACCAGTAGCGTCATTAACCAGCCAGACAACGCAAAGGCTTTTTTATTTGCCGCAGGTTTTTGCAGTGAAAAGGTCAATGTTGAGGCTACCGGACATGACTCTACGCAAGTCATACAACCGGTACATTCCACGGTTCGTACCTGAATTAATTTATCGACCGGGATCCGCGATGGGCAATTTTTTGCGCATTTGCCACAATCGATACAACTTTCGGCATTGCGACGAATCTTAAACGGTGATAATAGCGAAACCACGCCCATCAGCGCGCCATATGGGCAAAGATAACGACACCAGGCATGGCGAATAAACAGGCTGGCAATCAGCAAAACGATCACGCTGATTAATGTCGCTGTCCCCATATGGCGAAAGAAATCGAGCATTTTAACGTCCATCACCACGCTGTAGGGCGACAACATAAAATAGTGAATCGCCTGAGCGGGCATCAATAACGCAATATAGAGAAAAAAACTCAACAGCAAATACTTCACGCCGCGCAGAGGAATATCCAGCCAGCGGGGAAGGACACATTGCCGACCAAACAGTTTGTTACCGAGATCGCCGATTAATTCAGAAAGCGTACCAACCGGGCATAACCATGAACAAAAGGCCTTTTTGAGTAATAGACTGATGACGATAAAAGCGACCAATAACAGCATCGCGGCGGCGTGGACGGACGGTAACTGACCTGTTGCAAGGCTATATTTCAGATTCATCAGACCGGCAATCGGTAGCCAGCCTTCGATGCCTCCTGGCCTGGCGACAAATGTCGTACTACCTGCCGTTTCGTAATAGCGCACCCAATACCAGAACGTGATGGCAATATAAATATTCATTGCCAACAGTAATAATTGCGTCGCTTTACGCCAGGTCGTGGCATTGCGCCAGTCATACCACGGTAATTTGCCGCCCGTCGTGCCTGGCCGCCGCTGCCAGCGGGTTCTTCTTTTCTCTGTCATGATTTTGCCAGTCCGTTAAGTTGCATACCAAATGCCACTATTCTAGTTGTTCTTAACTGGCTGATATTGATTCAAATCGCGTTCAGGTCTTTCTTATTCAACCATGCTTCCAGAGCGGCAACACTGCGTGTAATTTCTTCGTGTGGAAGGGGGGCAGATAATGGCTGCTGCTCCAGTTGTGCGCATAGCTGGCTGGCGCTACGCATTCCCAGACTCGAGCAACTGCTTTTTAGCTGATGTGCGGCACGCTTTATTTTTTCGCTGTTCTGGCTGGAGCGGGCGATGCCGATGTCATCGAGAAGCGGCAGGGCATGTTGTTTAAATAATGCCAGCCATTCGTGGATCTTCTCCGTCCCCATCAACTGAGCATCTTCATTGAGTTGCGATACATCCAGCGGTTGATCGTTATTGACTTGCAGTTGGAGATAGTGCGCCAGTAACTGACCGAGCACTTCACGCGGCACCGGTTTAGGGATAATCCCGCGAAATAATGAACTGGTACGCTGGCGCAACGTTTCGTCGATGACATGAGCGCTAAAGCCAATCAAAACCAGCGACGGATATTGCTGTGCCAGTTGCCGGGCAAGCGTAATGCCGTCGATATCGGGCAGATCAAAATCCACCAGTGCGGCAGCAAACGGTTCGCTATTTTGCAACGTCTCTATTGCGTGCGCGGCATTTCCTACCGCAACGACCTGCGCCCCACTGTTGTTCAGCATCTCAACGGTAATTCGCTGGGTTAGCGGGTTATCTTCAATTAACAGCAAACGTAAACCGTCCAGATGCACCGCCTGATTGACTGTTTTTGGCACGGGTGCAGTGGCAACACGTAACGGCAAGCGTAAACAAAAACAGCTTCCAACCTCCGGCGTGCTGGTGGCGCTCAGTTCGCCGCTCATCGCCTGGGCCAGACGGCTACTGATAGTCAGCCCCAGCCCGGTGCCGCCGCGTTTGCCGCTAACCTGAACAAATGGCTGGAAGATTTCAGCCAGTTTCGCGGGATCAATACCGCAGCCGCTGTCTTCCACTTCGACCAGCCACAGCTCGCCATCAGTGCGACTACGCAGGATAATGTGCCCTTCGTCGGTGAAACGCAGGGCGTTGCTCAACAGGTTGGTTATGACCTGACGAATACGCCGCGGATCGCCCATTAACGCAGTCGGTACATCGTCGGCAATTTCTGTTGCCAGGCGAATCGGGCGACCTTTCACCCTTCCGCTCATTAATTGCAGGGTACTTTCCAGCAGCGGGCGCGGTTCAAAGGGTTCATCGCTGACCGAAACATTCTTGCCGCCTGCTTCGATAGCCGAATAATCGAGAATATCGTTGAGGATGGTCAGCAACGATTCACCAGAGTCGGTAATTGCCCGCAAATCATCACGCTGGGCATTAAGTGCGGGGTTATCTGCCAGCAGTTGCGCGGTGCCAAGAATACCGTACAGCGGTGTGCGGATCTCATGGCTCATCGCCGCCAGAAACGCCGATTTTGCCTGGCTGGCTTTTTCTGCTTCCGCTCGTGCCTGTCGGTGTTCTATCACCAGTTCCTGCAATTCAGCTGTACGCGCTTTGACCTGCGCCGCCAGCTGTTCGCGGTGGCGATTCAGTGCATGAACACTGCTGCGAAACGCATCCATCAGCCGCCCGATGGTGTCCAGCTCCCGCACGCCAGCGGTTTCCGGAAAAGGGGAGTCGATATCACCGTCCAGTAAGCGTTGCAGCGCCTGCGTTTGTTCGGCAAGTGGACGCGTGACTGAGCGATAAACCACGCGCCAGAGGATCAGAATCAATGCACAAAGTGAAACTATCCCCAGTAATAACAGGCTGTATTGCCCGCGTGCACTGGCTTTTTCCAGATGTGCCAGCCCGTGCTGATTGCGCAGCTCAATACTGTCGACCAGCTGACTGACTTCGCTACTAAACTGCGCGAACTGGGCGATGTTATTTTGCGTGAGAGTTTGCAGGCGATGACTGATTTCATTGTCCTGTTGATACAGCGCCAGCAAATCGCCATATTGGCTTACGGTAGTTAACGTTGTTGCGACCTGAGCACGAACTCCCGGATCTTCAATGCGTATTTGCCGACGTTGCAGAATTTTCACCGCATTATTGAGCTGCTTTTCCAGCGTTGGCGCATTTTTCTGGATCTGTTCCAACCCCAGATTCATCACCATTTGCTGCACCCGCAGGGCGCTAAGGCGCAGTTCATTCATCTGGTTAACATACTCAAGATCGATATCAATCAGCCGATCGAGTGCACTTTCTGCGGCCTGACGCTGATGTTGTTCAATCAAATCGTAAATCCCGGCCTGGGTCGCTCCGGCGGAGGTTGCCGCATTATTCGCCTGACCTTGCGCCAGGCGTGCGATTTCATCGGCGGCGGCGACTATCTGCTGACTGAGTTGCTGTTGTTGCTGGCGCAGTTGCAAACGCTGCCCCACCAGCTCCCCTTGTTGACGTAACGAACGGGAAATCTCCTGCTCCTGTTGTTCAATAGCGGTGGTATCAAAACCTTGTTCCCGTAACGCTTGCAGCAACGCATTAATCTTCAGGCTTTGTGCGGTGAGCATTCGCCCCTGCGCCTGCCACATCTTTTCGTTATCGGCACTGGTCAGGTTCTGCGCGGCGAAAAGTTCCCAGGCGCTGGCTTCGCTCAACTGGCGCGCCATATTCATGGTAGGAATCAATGCCTGAGTGTTGTCTTTTTCCACCTGGCTGATAAAGCGCAGGTTGTACCATCCCACCAGGGTACTGGTCAGGGTTAACAGCGCCATCAGGGCAAAGCCCATCCAGAGTCTTCGGGTCAGGGTTAAATTCACGGTCGGTGCACTTAAGGTGAAAAAGGTTGAGTCGCAAAGCGGAATGCATCTAGCATAAAGCCTTATTATTGATGAGGCTATCATGCGCGTACTGCTATTGTTACTTCTTTCCCTTTTCATGTTGCCTGGTTTTTCGGCTGATAACCTGTTGCGCTGGCATGATGCGCAGCATTTCTCTGTGCAAGCCTCTACGCCGCTTAAAGCCAAACGCGCATGGAAACTGTGCGCGCTTTATCCCAGCCTGAAAGATTCATACTGGTTATCGTTGAACTATGGTATGCAGGAGGCTGCTCGCCGCTACGGTGTGGATTTAAAAGTGCTGGAGGCAGGCGGCTACAGCCAGTTGGCTACCCAGCAAGCACAAATCGACCAGTGTAAACAGTGGGGCGCAGAGGCCATTTTGCTCGGTAGTAGCACGACGTCATTTCCCGATCTGCAAAAGCAGGTAGCAAGTCTGCCGGTGATCGAACTGGTAAATGCTATTGATGCTCCCCACGTGAAAAGCCGCGTTGGTGTGCCCTGGTTTCAGATGGGCTATCAACCAGGACGATATCTGGTGCAATGGAGCCACGGTAAACCACTGAACGTGCTGTTGATGCCCGGACCCGATAACGCCGGGGGCAGTAAGGAGATGGTCGAGGGTTTTCGCGCAGCCATTGCCGGAAGCCCGGTACGTATTGTTGATATTGCGCTTGGCGATAACGATATTGAAATCCAGCGTAACCTGTTGCAGGAGATGCTGGAGCGCCATCCAGAAATCGACGTCGTTGCCGGAACGGCCATTGCGGCAGAGGCGGCAATGGGGGAAGGGCGTAATCTGAAAACACCGCTTACCGTGGTGTCGTTTTATCTTTCACATCAGGTGTATCGCGGGCTGAAGCGGGGAAGAGTGATTATGGCTGCCAGCGATCAAATGGTCTGGCAGGGGGAACTGGCGGTTGAGCAGGCCATCAGGCAATTACAGGGGCAATCGGTGTCTGATAATGTCAGCCCACCGATTTTAGTTCTGACGCCGAAAAATGCCGACCGTGAACATATCCGCCGCTCGCTGTCACCAGGGGGATTTCGTCCGGTCTATTTTTATCAGCACACATCAGCGGCTAAGAAATAACCTTCACCATGTTGCGTCACCAGTAAATCCGCGCTGAGTTTATGGCGTAAACGACGAATTAACACATCGACGGTGCGCAGGTCAGGGTTTTCCACCCGACGCGCAGAGAGCATACGCAGCAGACGTTCACGGCTAAGAATTTCGCCCGGATTCGTCACAAATGCCACCAACATTTCATACTCTGCGCGGGTCAGTTTAATCGGCTCGCCATCCCGCTCCAGCGTATGGCGCGACACATTCAGGCAATAACCGGCAAAGCGATAGCAGTTGTCCTGTGTGTGCGGTTGAGCTTGTCGCGTGAGGTCGATTCGCCAGAGCAGATTTTTCACCCGTACTACCAGTTCGCGCAGTTCCAGCGGTTTGGTGACGTAATCGTCTGCGCCCATTTCCAGCCCAACAATACGGTCAATCCGATCGCTGCGTCCCGTAACCAGAATAATCCCCACCGTTGAGCGTTCTCGCAGGGCGCGGGTCAACATCAGGCCATTTTCATCGGGCAAATTGATATCCAGCAGAATTAAATCCACCGGCTGATTCTGCATAATTTCCCGCAGCCCGGCACCGCTCGCCGTAACGGAAACGGTATACCCCTCCTGAGTGAAGTAGGATTGTAATCGCGCCTGGGTAACCGGCTCATCTTCAACAATAACAATGTGATGTGGCATCAGAGGGTTTTACTCATTCTGTTCATATCTGTTCATATTCTGCCGTAAGCCGTTCATCCTGACCAGTGCCGCTGTTCATATTTACTCATTAAGATCGCTTCACTAAACCATAATTTTACAGGGGCTATTATGCGGAAACTCTGGAACGCGCTACGCCGACCCAGTGCTCGTTGGTCGGTACTGGCGCTGGTCGCTATTGGGATTGTGATTGGCATTGCGCTGATTGTATTGCCACACGTTGGGATCAAAGTCACCAGCACAACCGAATTTTGTGTCAGTTGCCACAGTATGCAACCGGTGTATGAAGAATATAAACAGTCGGTGCATTTCCAGAATGCCTCCGGCGTGCGAGCTGAATGCCATGACTGTCATATCCCGCCGGATATTCCAGGCATGGTGAAGCGCAAACTGGAAGCGAGCAACGATATCTACCAGACCTTTATTGCCCACTCCATTGATACACCTGAAAAATTCGAAGCCAAACGCGCGGAACTTGCCGAGCGTGAATGGGCGCGAATGAAAGAAAACAACTCGGCAACCTGCCGCTCCTGCCATAACTACGACGCGATGGATCATGCCAAGCAGCATCCTGAAGCGGCACGTCAGATGAAGGTGGCAGCGAAAGATAATCAATCCTGCATCGACTGTCATAAAGGTATTGCCCACCAGTTGCCGGATATGAGTAGTGGCTTCCGTAAGCAGTTCGATGAGCTGCGCGCCAGTGCTAATGACAGTGGTGACACGCTGTACTCCATTGATATTAAGCCGATTTATGCGGGGAAAGGCGATAAAGAAGCCTCTGGTTCTCTGCTGCCTGCTTCGGAAGTGAAAGTCCTTAAACGTGACGGCGACTGGCTGCAAATTGAAATTACCGGCTGGACGGAAAGCGCCGGACGTCAGCGTGTTCTCACCCAGTTCCCAGGTAAACGCATCTTTGTTGCCTCGATTCGTGGTGATGTGCAGCAGCAGGTGAAAACGCTGGAGAAAACTACCGTTGCCGACACCAATACTGAGTGGAGCAAATTGCAGGCCACTGCGTGGATGAAGAAAGGCGACATGGTAAACGATATCAAACCGATCTGGGCTTATGCGGATTCGTTGTACAACGGCACCTGTAACCAGTGCCACGGCGCACCGGAAATCTCTCACTTTGACGCTAACGGTTGGATCGGCACGCTCAACGGCATGATTGGCTTTACCAGCCTCGATAAACGTGAAGAACGCACCTTGTTGAAATATCTGCAAATGAATGCGTCTGACACCGCAGGTAAGGCTCACGGCGATAAGAAGGAAGAAAAATAATGAACAATAACGATCTCTTTCAGGCATCACGTCGGCGTTTTCTGGCACAACTCGGCGGCTTAACCGTCGCCGGGATGCTGGGGCCGTCATTGTTAACGCCGCGCCGTGCGTCTGCGGCGCAAGCGGCGACTGAGGCTGTCACCTCGAAAGAGGGCATTCTTACCGGGTCGCACTGGGGGGCTATCCGCGCGACGGTGAAGGAGGGTCGCTTTGTGGCGGCAAAACCGTTCGAACTGGATAAATATTCGTCGAAAATGATCGCCGGATTGCCGGATCACGTACACAACGCGGCGCGTATTCGTTATCCGATGGTACGCGTGGACTGGCTACGTAAGCGCCATCTGAGCGACACCTCCCAGCGCGGTGATAACCGTTTTGTGCGCGTGAGCTGGGATGAAGCCCTCGACATGTTCTATGAAGAGCTGGAACGTGTGCAGAAAACGCACGGGCCGAGTGCCTTGCTGACCGCCAGTGGTTGGCAGTCGACGGGGATGTTCCATAACGCTTCGGGGATGCTGGCGAAAGCGATTGCCTTGCATGGTAATAGCGTTGGTACGGGCGGAGATTACTCTACCGGTGCTGCGCAGGTGATCCTGCCGCGCGTAGTCGGTTCGATGGAAGTGTATGAACAGCAAACCTCCTGGCCGCTGGTATTACAGAACAGCAAAACCATTGTGCTGTGGGGCTCCGATTTGCTGAAAAACCAGCAAGCGAACTGGTGGTGCCCGGATCACGATGTTTATGAATATTACGAGCAGCTAAAAGCGAAAGTCGCCGCCGGTGAAATTGAGGTCATCAGCATCGATCCGGTTGTCACATCCACCCATGAGTATCTGGGGCGCGAGCATGTGAAGCACATTGCGGTTAACCCGCAAACTGACGTGCCGCTGCAACTGGCGCTGGCGCATACGCTGTACAGTGAAAACCTGTACGACAAAAACTTCCTCGCTAACTACTGTGTAGGTTTTGAGCAGTTCCTGCCGTATCTGCTGGGTGAGAAAGACGGTCAGCCGAAAGATGCCGCATGGGCTGAAAAACTGACCGGCATTGATGCCGAAACCATTCGTGGGCTGGCGCGGCAGATGGCGGCGAACAGAACGCAAATTATTGCTGGCTGGTGCGTGCAGCGTATGCAGCACGGTGAACAGTGGGCGTGGATGATTGTCGTTCTGGCGGCGATGCTGGGGCAAATTGGCCTGCCAGGTGGTGGCTTTGGTTTTGGCTGGCACTATAACGGCGCAGGCACGCCGGGGCGTAAAGGCGTTATTCTGAGTGGTTTCTCCGGCTCTACGTCGATTCCGTCTGTTCACGACAACAGTGACTACAAAGGTTACAGCAGCACCATTCCGATTGCCCGTTTTATCGATGCGATCCTCGAACCGGGGAAAGTGATCAACTGGAACGGTAAATCGGTAAAACTGCCGCCGCTGAAAATGTGTATTTTTGCCGGAACTAACCCGTTCCATCGCCATCAGCAGATCAACCGCATTATTGAAGGCTGGCGTAAGCTGGAAACGGTTATCGCCATAGATAACCAGTGGACCTCAACCTGCCGCTTTGCCGATATCGTACTGCCTGCGACCACGCAGTTTGAGCGTAACGATCTCGACCAGTACGGCAACCACTCCAACCGTGGCATTATCGCCATGAAACAGGTCGTGCCGCCGCAGTTCGAGGCGCGCAACGACTTCGATATTTTCCGCGAGCTGTGCCGTCGCTTTAATCGCGAAGAAGCCTTTACCGAAGGGCTGGACGAAATGGGCTGGCTGAAACGCATCTGGCAGGAAGGTGTACAACAGGGCAAAGGACGCGGCGTTCATCTGCCAGCGTTTGATGACTTCTGGAATAACAAAGAGTATGTCGAGTTTGACCATCCGCAGATGTTTGTTCGTCACCAGGCATTCCGCGAAGATCCGGATCTCGAACCGCTGGGTACGCCGAGTGGCCTGATTGAGATCTACTCGAAAACCATCGCCGATATGAACTACGACGATTGTCAGGGGCATCCGATGTGGTTTGAGAAAATCGAACGCTCCCACGGCGGGCCCGGCTCGCAGAAGTATCCGTTGCATCTGCAATCTGTGCATCCGGATTTCCGACTTCACTCGCAGTTATGTGAGTCGGAAACGCTGCGTCAGCAATATACGGTAGCGGGCAAAGAGCCAGTGTTCATTAACCCGCAGGATGCCAGCGCGCGTGGTATTCGTAACGGTGATGTGGTACGCGTCTTTAACGCTCGTGGCCAGGTGTTGGCTGGAGCAGTGGTTTCTGACCGCTATGCACCCGGCGTGGCGCGAATTCATGAAGGGGCATGGTACGATCCAGATAAAGGCGGCGAGCCTGGTGCGCTGTGCAAATACGGTAACCCCAACGTGCTGACCATCGACATCGGTACATCGCAGCTGGCGCAGGCGACCAGTGCGCACACTACGCTGGTGGAAATTGAGAAGTACAACGGAACAGTGGAGCAAGTGACGGCGTTTAACGGCCCCGTGGAGATGGTGGCGCAGTGCGAATATGTTCCCGCGTCGCAGGTGAAATCATGACCACGCTGACAGCACAACAGATTGCCTGTGTTTACGCCTGGCTGGCGCAGTTGTTCTCCCGTGAACTGGACGATGAACAACTGACGCAAATCGCCAGTGCGCAGATGGCTGAATGGTTTTCGTTGCTGAAAAGTGAACCGCCGCTCACTGCGGCGGTGAATGAGCTGGAAAACCGTATTGCCACGCTGACAGTACGTGACGATGCCCGTCTGGAACTGGCCGCTGACTTTTGCGGTCTGTTTCTGATGACCGACAAACAAGCGGCGCTGCCTTATGCATCGGCCTACAAACAGGACGAGCAAGAGATTAAACGCTTGTTAGTTGAGGCAGGGATGGAAACCAGCGGCAATTTCAACGAACCGGCAGATCATCTGGCGATCTATCTCGAGTTGTTGAGTCATCTGCATTTTTCGCTGGGAGAGGGGACCGTTCCTGCGCGAAGAATCGACAATTTGCGGCAAAAAACACTGACGGCGCTGCGACAATGGTTACCAGAGTTTGCTGCGCGTTGCCATCAGTACGACAGTTTCGGTTTTTACGCGGCACTAAGCCAGTTATTGCTGGTGTTAGTGGAATGCGACCACCAAAACAGATAACATCGTTTGTTGGCCTGATAAGACGCGTTTAGCGTCGCATCAGGCATTATGGCGCAGTTGCCGGATGCGGCATGAACGTCTTATCCGGCCCACAGGAACTGTAATCGTTGTAGACCGGCTAAGATGCGTCATCGCATCCGGCAAACACACATCACGGATGAGCTACAAACCGGGAAAGCCGCTGGCGCAGCAGGCGGTTTTCCTGCTTCAGGTGCGCAATATCATCCATTAACGTCAGCGCCACCGCGATCCCCGGCCAGTCCAGAGCGAGTTCATGACGCAGGCGTACCGCGCGTTGCACCACAATGGCGGCATGGTCGTCAAATACCCAGGTTGTTTCCTGGATCTCACGCGGTTCAACCACCCCCAAACCGACAATTTCATTTAGCTCCTCTTCAGAGATGCCGGTATGCAGGCAAAATTCGGTAATAGTAAAAGTCACCGTAACATTAGCCATTATGCTTTCCCCCAATCTTTACGTGGATCAAAAGACGACTGGGCGTCTGCCAGTTGCTGCCATAGCGCGGCAGTGTTTTCATCCGGTTTCGGCGGCATCACGATTTTCAGTACCGCATACAGATCGCCGGTCTGTTTTTTGCTCACCAGACCTTTGCCTTTAACGCGCAATCGTTGCCCTGCCTGGCTGCCAGGCGGGATAGTCAGCAAAATGCTTTCTTTCAGTGTTGGAACGGTGACTTTAGCACCCAGCGCCGCTTCCCACGGGCTAACCGGCACCACAATTTCCAGATCCTGGCCGACAATATCAAACAGCGGATGTGGCGCAATATGAATCACCAGCCACAAATCGCCATTCGGGCCGCCATTTTCGCCAGGCGTCCCCTGGCCTTTCAGGCGGATGCGTTGACCATTGCCGACGCCCGCCGGGATCTTCACATTCAGCGTTTTCGGGATTTCCTGTTCGATCATGCCAAAGGCGTTATAAACCGGCAGGTTATAGCTGATGGTACGCTTATGCTCAGTAAGCGTTTCTTCGAGGAATACCGCCACTTCGATTTCAATATCGTGGCCGCGTGTGGCGGGGCGTTGACGGCTCTGGCGGGCATGCTGACCGAAAATTGACGAGAAGATATCGTCAAAATCTTCGGCGTTAAAACTCTGACCGTCGCCATGCTGGAACTGACGGCTAAATTGCGGATCGTTGCGATGTTGCCACATCTGATCATACTCAGCGCGACGTTGTTCATCACTTAACACTTCCCAGGCTTCAGCGACCTCTTTGAAGCGGGCTTCGGCATCCGGTTCTTTGCTGACATCAGGATGGTATTTGCGGGCCAGTCGACGATAGGCGGTCTTGATTGTCTTGAGATCGTCCGTCGGTTTCACGCCCATGATGGCGTAATAATCCTTTAATTCCATAGCGTTATCTCGCGTAAATCAACTCAAATTGAAGGAACCCCTGTAAGGTAACTCCTATAAGTGTAGGGTAATCCTCAAAATTTCATATGCCAACACAGAATATGTTATTGAAATCATCGCGGAGAGGAGGTCGCCTCAAGGTGGGGTGTTGAACATATTTTAAACAGGTGAAAAAGGGTGAGCGATTTTTGATAGTTGAAACAGGCACTTTAAGTTTAACTGGGGCGTCATTATTTATTAAATTTTATAGGCGCTATATATGAGTAGTAATATACATGGAATTAGTTGCACTGCAAATAATTATTTGAAAGAAGCATGGAGCAATATAAAAAATGAGCACGAAAAAAATCAAACATATTCAATCACGCTTTTTGAAAACACACTGGTGTGTTTTATGCGGTTGTATAAAGAAATCAGACGTCAAAAAGCTGAAGACTACATTCCATGCCTGGAATGCGAATCACTAGAAAAAGAATTTGAGGAAATGCAGAATGATAATGATCTATCATTATTTATGAGAACATTGCGTACTAATGATACAAAAATTTATTCAGGGGTTTCAGGAGGTATGACATATACTATACAATATGTTCAAGATATTGATGTTGTTAGAGTGTCCTTGCCGGGCAGAGCTTCAGAGTCTATCACAGATTTTAAAGGTTATTATTGGTATGGCTTTATGGAATATATTGAAAACATTAATGCGTGTGATGATGTTTTTTCTGAGTATTGTTTAGAAGATGAAAATATAAGTGTCCAGCCAGAACGGTTAAATACGCCGGGAATATTTAATTTAGATGCTGGTATTGATTTGTCTGGTATATCTTTTATTCAGAGTGAAATTAATAAAACTTATGAATTAAAATACGCTCCAGTAGATGGCGATGGATATTGTCTGTTAAGAGCCATACTGGTTTTAAAACAACATGATTATTCATGGGCGCTGGGCAGTCATAAGACGCAAAAGGAAGTATACGAAGAGTTTATTAAAATTGTTGATAAACCAACAATCGAGGCTCTTGTTGATGCTGCATTTTGTGATCTCAGGGAAGATGTTAAGACATTATTTGGCGTTGATCTGCAATCTGACAACAAAATTCAGGGTGTGGGTAGTCTTATGTCATGGAGCTTTCTGTTTTTTAAAAAAGAATTCATTGATAGTTGCTTGAATAACGAAAAATGTATCCTGCATTTACCCGAGTTTATATTTAATGATAACAAGAATTTGCTTGCTTTAGATACCGACACGTCGGATAGGATTAAAGCGGTGAAGAATTTTCTTGCTGTTCTTTCAGATAGCATTTGCTCATTATTTATTGTTAATAGTAATGTGGCATCAATCTCCTTGGGAAATGAATCCTTTTCAACAGATGAAGATCTTGAATATGGTTATTTAATAAATACCGGCAATCATTATGACGTTTACCTCCCTCCTGAACTTTTTGCTCAGGCTTACAAGTTAAACAATAAGGAAATGAATGCGCAACTTGACTATTTAAATCGTTATGCAATTTAATGGCAAAGGCATATGCTAAAACCATTGTTATTAGTCTCACACTTTTTTATTGGTAAATATTGTCTCTGTATTGGAAACGCCGCAGATATTCTGTTTAGCCACAGGTGCAATTATCAGCGGCGTACGCGAGGCAGGGGCTAATCAGGCATAGTTTGCGTCAAACCTTGCCTGTTTTTGAAGATGTATATAGAAAAACAGGTTTTCAACAAGCCATTTTGCGAACCTGTTCCCGGAAAAAAGTCATATTTCTGTCACACTCTTTAGTGATTGATAACAAAAGAGGTGCCAGGAATGAACAAAACGCTAATCGCCGCAACTGTGGCAGGGATAGTTTTACTCGCTTCAAATGCTCAGGCACAAACCGTACCGGAAGGCTATCAGCTACAGCAAGTGCTCATGATGAGCCGCCATAACTTACGTGCGCCGCTGGCGAACAATGGCAGTGTGCTGGAGCAGTCGACGCCGAATAAATGGCCAGAATGGGACGTCCCCGGTGGGCAACTCACCACCAAAGGTGGCGTGCTCGAAGTGTATATGGGCCATTACATGCGTGAATGGCTGGCAGAGCAGGGGATGGTAAAATCGGGGGAATGCCCGCCGCCGGACACCGTATATGCCTATGCCAATAGTCTGCAACGTACCGTTGCGACTGCACAGTTCTTTATTACCGGCGCATTCCCCGGGTGTGATATTCCTGTTCATCATCAGGAAAAAATGGGCACTATGGACCCAACCTTTAACCCAGTGATCACCGATGATTCCGCCGCATTCAGTGAACAGGCGGTGGCGGCAATGGAGAAAGAGCTCAGCAAACTCCAGCTTACCGACAGCTACCAGCTACTGGAAAAAATCGTTAACTATAAAGATTCCCCTGCCTGTAAAGAGAAACAACAATGTTCGCTGGTGGATGGCAAAAATACCTTTAGCGCGAAGTATCAACAAGAACCAGGTGTTTCCGGGCCGCTGAAAGTCGGCAACTCGCTGGTAGATGCGTTTACTTTGCAATACTACGAAGGTTTTCCGATGGATCAGGTGGCCTGGGGAGAAATCAAATCTGACCAGCAGTGGAAGGTGTTGTCGAAGCTTAAAAACGGTTACCAGGACAGCCTGTTTACCTCACCGGAAGTGGCGCGCAATGTTGCGAAACCGCTGGTCAGTTATATCGACAAAGCCCTGGTCACCGATCGCACCAGTGCACCGAAAATCACGGTGTTAGTTGGGCACGACTCCAACATTGCCTCTCTGTTAACGGCGCTGGATTTCAAACCGTATCAGTTGCATGACCAGAACGAACGCACGCCGATTGGCGGCAAAATCGTTTTCCAGCGTTGGCATGACAGCAAAGCCAATCGCGACCTGATGAAAATCGAGTATGTGTACCAGAGTGCAGAACAGTTACGTAATGCTGACGCGTTAACCCTTCAGGCACCTGCGCAGCGCGTGACGCTGGAATTAAGCGGTTGTCCGATAGATGCCAACGGTTTCTGCCCAATGGATAAGTTTGATAGCGTGTTGAATGAAGCGGTGAAATAACAGAAAACTCCCCCGCGAGAAGCGGGGGAGTCGCGTATTAAACGTTTTTACGTTCGATGGTCTGTTCGCCCCAAAAAAGCGAATCTTTATCGGTCTTAGCAAAGGCTTTGACTAACACTTCATCGCTACCTTCTTCCCAAATCTTTTCCGCCATTTTTTCGTCGTACCCGGCGACTTCGAAAATGGCCTCGGCTATTTCCGGCGACGTATTGCGCAGAGATGCCCATTCACCGACGTGATGAGCTTTCGCTTCTTGAGTTGGCATGCGTATCCTCCTGTTGAAGATTAGCCGTTAAGTTTAACTGCCAGACCTGCGACATATTCCCCTTGATAACGAGCAATAGACAGTTCTTCCTGGCTTGGCTGGCGTGAACCGTCACCGCCTGCGATGGTGGTTGCGCCGTACGGCGTACCGCCGCGAACCTGTGAAACGTCAAATAATTCCTGCGCTGCGTAGCCAATGGGGACAATCACCATGCCGTGATGCGCAAGGGTCGTCCAGGTGGATGTGATGGTTTGTTCCTGACCGCCGCCAGTACCGGTGGAACTAAAGACGCTCGCCAGTTTTCCGTATAGTGCGCCGGAAGCCCACAGGCCGCCCGTCTGGTCGAGGAAGGTACGCATTTGACCGGACATGTTGCCAAAGCGGGTAGGTGTACCAAAAATAATGGCGTCGTAATCGGCCAGTTCTTGCGGGGTTGCAACCGGTGCAGTTTGCGTTTTACCGCCTGCTTTTTCAAATAATTGCGGCGGCATGGTTTCCGGTACACGCTTAACGACAACTTCTGCGCCATCCACTTTGCTTGCACCCTCAGCGACTGCGCGTGCCATCGTTTCGATATGTCCGTACATGGAATAATAAAGCACCAGAACTTTAGCCATTTCTAACCACTCCTCGTGTTATCTCTATTCCGTAGCGATTCGCTACCACTCTTTTAAAGATAAGACGTCCTTTTCAGAGTGCAAATTTCACAACCACTTATTTGATTTATAACAACTTTCACAAGCGCGTAATTTTGTCGCAAAATGACACATTTTTATCTCATCGCGTTTTTTTAATCATAAGAGCGGCTTATGGATAATTATTGGAGATGATATCTATTCTCGCTAAGAAGCTGTTGCAGGATATTACTAAATGCGGGCCTGACCGTGTCAGTTCACTAAGCTTAGTCCCACGTAGCGAAAATATGGCAGCCGCCATACGCCGCGTTAATTCTATGCAATATGATGTCTATACCCAGACGGAGGTCAGTAATGGCAAACCATCGAGGCGGTTCCGGCAATTTTGCAGAAGACCGCGAAAGAGCATCAGAAGCAGGTAAAAAAGGTGGACAGCACAGCGGGGGTAATTTCAAAAATGACCCGCAGCGCGCATCTGAAGCAGGTAAAAAAGGTGGCAAGAGCAGTCACGGCAAAAGCGACAACTAGCCGGGCTAATCAATGACGAATGTATTTTTGTCTGAAGCTCGTCAAAAAGTCATCACCGCCGGTTACCCCGGCGGTTTTCTGTTTATGGCTCCTGATGAACAACTTCTGGCGGTGGAACGTCAACCAACCTTCTGCTTAACAACGCATTGAGTAAAATCGCGCCAAAGGTTGCTGTACCGATCCCTCCCAACGTAAAACCGCCTAGCGTGAGAGCAAAATCACCCGCGCCCAGCACTAAGGTTACTGCGACCATAATCAAATTACCGTTCTGGCTTAAATCGACACGGTTTTGTACCCAGATCCTTGCGCCTGCGACGGCAATCAGCCCGAACACAACAATTGATGCACCACCAATCACCGGTGCTGGAATGGTATGAATCAGCGCGCCAAATTTCGGCGAAAAGCCCAACAGCATGGCGATGACGGCAGCAGCAACAAACACCAGCGTCGAGTAGACTTTTGTCACGGCCATCACACCGATATTTTCAGCATAGGTGGTCACGCCGCTACCGCCGACAGAGCCGGAAAGCATCGTCGCCAGCCCATCGCCCACGAATGCCCGCCCCATATATGGATCCATATTGCGTCCGGTCATCCCGGCGACCGCCTTGAGATGGCCTAAGTTTTCCGCCACCAGAATCACCGCCACGGGCGCAATCAGCATCATTGCCTGACCATTAAAAGCAGGAGTGGAAAAATGTGGCAAACCGAACCAGGCAGCATGGCTGACGAGAGTAAAATCGACGGCTTTTCCCAGCCCTAAAACGTTGGTCATCACGCCATACAGCAGACAGGCGACAATTAATCCTACGAGAATCAATAACCGCTGGATCATGCCACGGGTAAACACCGCTACCAGCCCAATACACAGCACCGTCATTACCGCCATCCAGCTATCAAAGGCCGAAGCCGATACACTTTTCACTGCGATAGGCGCTAAGTTCAGGCCAATCGCCATCACTACCGCACCCGTCACCACCGGCGGCATCAGCCGTTCAATCCAGCGCGTACCGATTTTCATCACCACCAGGCCAATGACGGTATAAACCAGCCCACAGGCGATAATCCCGCCCAGCGCGATGCTGATATTCGGGTTAATGCCCTGACCGTTAAAGCCCGTCGCGGCAATCACCACGCCGACAAAAGCCGCGCTGGAACCGAGATAACTGGGGACGCGCCCGCCGGTAATAAAGAAAAACAGTAACGTGCCGATCCCCGACATCAAAATGGAAAGATTGGGATCCAGCCCCATCAGAATCGGCATTAACACCGTCGCGCCAAACATCGCCACCGCGTGTTGAACGCCCATTACTGCCGTCTGAGCAAACGGCAATCGTTCATCCGGCGCGACCACGCCGCTCTCTGTAGAGGTCGATTTTAACTGCCAGTGAGGAAAACCGAACATTGCCATCAGCTGTCTCCTTAAGGAGGTTAACAAGCAGGGCGCATCAACGCGTGATAACTGCGATCGAACCACACCAGCCCGCAGGGGGTGGCGTGACGATGAATCGCTTCTATGGCACAAAACAGAATGTCGTGGGTGCCGACGCTCACCACCTGGCTGATACGGCAGTCAAACGAAACCAGTGCCTCTTCCAGTTGCGGGCATCCGGTCACACCAGTCTGCCAGCGGGCGGCGGCAAAGCGGTGTTCCATGGGCGTTTTGCCGCCAAAAAGGTTTGAAAGCGGCTCCTGCCCGGCGCTAAGTGTATTTACACACAGCGTTCGATTTTCATTGAATACCGGCCAGACGGACGCCCCACGATTCAGGCACACCAGTAATGTGGGCGGCGTATCGGTCACGCTGCAGACGGCGCTGGCGGTGAACCCGGCGCGCCCGGCTGGACCGTCCGTGGTGATAATATTGACCGCCGCGCCCATGCAGGACATCGCATCGCGAAAAGTTTGTTGATCGACAATGTTCATAGTTTGCTCCTTACAACAGCCCGCAGGCTTCTTCAAAGGACAGACGTGGCAGGCGCGCATAAAGCTTGCTGCTATCGCCATAGCCGATATTAATCAGCAGATTGCTCTTCAGCGTGCTGCCCGTAAAAAAGGCGTCGTCCACGTGTTGACGGTCAAAGCCGGACATCGGGCCGGTATCCAGCCCCAGCGCCCGGCAGGCGACGATCAGATAGGCCGCCTGTATGGAACTGTTGCGAAACGCTGTTTCTTCGGCAAGTTGTGGGCTGGAGGTAAACCAACTGCGGGCATCGCCGTGAGGAAACAGCTGTGGTAACCGTTCATAAAATTCACTGTCCCAGGCGACGATCGCGGTGACGGGCGCGGTCAGGGTTTTTTGCAGATTGCCGCTGGAAAGCGCCGGGCGCAGACGTTCTTTTCCTTCTGCAGTGCGGATAAACACGATCCGTGCCGGAGAACAGTTAGCTGATGTCGGCCCCCATTTCATCAGGGCATAAAGCTCCCGTAACGTCTCATCGCTGACGGGTGTCTCCCGCCAGCCGTTGTGAGTGCGGGCATCGGTGAACAGGGTGCTAAGCGCACCTGGGCTAATGGCTTCGTTCATAGCAATTCCTTACAGGGCGGCTTCACGGTGATGTAACAGGCTGGCAAGCCCGTTGAGTAACAGAGCATTAAACGTTTCGGGATCGGTCACGTTGCAGGCGTGTCCGCCATAGCGCATCACCATTTTCTGGCTATCGGGCAGGGCGGCATGAAGTTCACTGGAACATGCTGTTGGCACCAGCAGATCATCACTGGCGCAGATGATTTGCACCGGGCAGCGGATGCGATCCGCATGGTGACTAAAGTCAGCGCGTTTGAGGGCGTTAAGTCGACGCAGTAAATTATTTTTGCCCTGAAAATGCGCCAGTGCCAGCGCGTCTTCAGCTTCCAGGCGAGGTGCGCGGGCCGCCATCCAGTCGGCGGGATAGAGGAACAATGGCTGAGCTTCCACCCATGCCTGCGCGCCGCCGCTATGTAGTAACTGCTCGCGAACCTGAAAACAGCGGCGCGTATGGGCGTTTATTCGTAGCCAGCCGTTAACGCTGACCAGCACAGTTAACGACGCGGGATAATCCAGCGCCAGCTGCATTCCCACCAGTGCACCGAGCGCATGGCCGACCACCGCGTAACGCTCAATCCCTGCGGCTACCAGCGCCTGATGCAGTTCCGCTGCCATCTGGGCGATACTGTAATCTTCTTCCAGCGTGTCGGGATTATTGCCGGTGCCGCGCTGGTCGTAACAGATTACCTGATACTCCTGCTCCAGTACCGCCAGTTGCGGTAACCAGTAACTGCCGCTACCGCCAAGACCCGAAATCAACACCACTACGGGCGCATCAGCATAAGGGGGAGGTGAGAGTGAAAGTTTCATCGCGGCCTCACTTGGCGATATGCGCAATTGTGGCGATTTCCACCAGCGCGTCAGGTTTTACCAGTCCGCACTGAATGCAGAATCGCGCCGGTTTGTCACCCGGGAAAAACTCGGCGTAGATTTCGTTAATCGCGGCGTAATTTTTCCAGTCGGTAATAAAGATGCTGTTGAAGGTCACATCCGCCATCGTGCCACCCGCCGTCTCGATCACCTTGCGGATGGTTTCCAGAACGTGGCGGGTTTGCGCCTTTGGGTCATCGGCAAACAGCACGTTATTATGTTGATCAAAAGCCAGCGTACCGGAGACATACACCACGCCATCAGCCAGCGTGCCGGGAACGAAGGGAGCCAGCGGTGCGCTGCTGCCAGCGGGAATAATTACGGATTTTGGCATCGTTAAACTCCTTAAGCGATACGAGCAAAGGACGTGGGAGAAAGCGCGTCGCAGAACGTTTCGACGTCGCTGACCCAGCCAAAAAAGGTTTCGATATTGAACAACGCGGCCTTCTGTGCAAATTCCGGCCCCGCCTGGTGTGTTGCGTCTTCCAGCACCACGCCGAAATACTCCAGAAAAAAGCCGTCGCGTAGCGTCGATTCGACGCAGACGTTGGTAGCGATACCGGTGAAAACCAGATGGCGTATTCCGCGGCTGCGCAAAATGCTGTCCAGCGGCGTATTGAAGAAACCGCTGTAGCGCGGCTTAGGCAGCACAATATCGCCAGGCTGCGGCACCAGTTCATCCACCAGTTGATAATCCCAGGAGCCTTTCGCCAGCAATTTCCCCTGTAGCTGCGGCTGCTTACGCATGGTTTTCAGGGCGTTCGATTTATGAAAATTTGGTGAGCCGGGGCCGCCAGCCTCGACATACTGTTCATCCCAGCCATTTTGAAACCAGATAATCAACATCCCTGCCGCTCGCGCTGCGGTCACGGCGGTTTGAATGTTGGCAATGACCGGGCGAGTGGTTGAGACATCAAACCCGGCGAGATCTAAGTAGCCGCCTGGCGTGGCATAAGCGTTTTGCATATCCACCACAATCAGCGCACTTTGCTGCGGATCGAAGGTAATGGCTTCCGGTCGAGCGGTTAAGATTGTCATCATGCCACCTCCTGAGTCAGCGCAGGGAGATGGGCGCGGCACTGCATCAGTGGTTGAATGCGCTCGCCGAAGGTTTCGATTCCCGACAGAAAATCATCGAAGGTCAATAGCACGCCTTCGGCACCAGGCACGCTTGCGACTTCATCTAACATGCGCGCGACACTGGCGTAAGAACCGACTAACGTCCCCATATTGATGTTTACCGCCGAAGTGGGATCGGCCATCTGACGGACGTTGGTGTCAGTACCGGAGCGGGTATCTTTCTGACTTTGTTCGGTTAGCCAGCTTAACGCCTCTTCATCCGCGCCCGCTTTGTAGTGTTCCCATTTGGCGCGAGCGGCATCGTCGGTTTCATCGGCAATCACCATAAACAACACATAAGAGCCAACGTCGCGTCCGGTTTGCTCTGCGGCCTGTTTCATCCGCGCAGCGGTCGGGGCGAAAGCCGTGGGTGTATTTACGCCTTTGCCGAAACAGAAGTTAAAATCGGCATACCGGGCGGAGAACGCCATGCCAGCGTCGCTTTGCCCGGCGCAGATCACTTTCATGGGGACACTCGGTTGCGGACTGACGCGACAATCATCCATAGTGAAAAAATCGCCTTTAAAATCGCTTTTCCCCGAGCCCCACAGGTCGCGCAGCACCTGAACATATTCGGTGAGATAGTCGTAACGACGGGAGAAATAGTCATCGCCAGGCCAGATACCCATCTGCTCATACTCGGGCTTTTGCCAGCCAGTCACGAGGTTGACGCCAAAACGCCCGCCAGAGATGGAGTCAATGGTTGCGGCCATACGGGCGACGATTGCCGGAGGTAACGTTAAGGTGGCAGCTGTCGCGTATATCTGAATGCGCGAGGTCACGGCTGCCAGCCCCGCCATCAAGGTGAACGACTCAAGGTTGTGATCCCAGAACTCAGTTTTGCCGCCAAAGCCACGCAGTTTGATCATCGACAGGGCGAAATCGAAATGGTAGTGCTCCGCTTTTTGCACAATGGCTTTATTCAGTTCAAAGGTCGGCATGTACTGCGGCGCGTGGGTCGAAATGAGCCAGCCGTTGTTGCCAATAGGTACGAATACGCCAATTTTCATCATCAACCTCTCTTCGTCTCGTAAAGTGAAAGTCAGACGGGGCGCTGCATCCTGCATATCCTTTTCAGCCGCGTAATGGTTTGTTTGCAAAGCGGATGCCAGTTTTTAAAAAGTGAATGTTATTAATATGTTAATGTTAAGTTGTCTAAAATATCTGGAAAAAAGTGGACTAAACGGTCAAAACAGTTGCACATAAAACATGCATCCGTGCGCGATGAAAGTGCAGAAGGTCGAGGCCGGGCAGGGGTTTTGCTATCCTGTTGCCAATCTACAAGAGGGGAGAGCGCATGACGCAAGGCGCAGTGAAAACAACGGGTAAACGTTCGCGCGCAGTGAGCGCGAAGAAAAAAGCGATTCTTAGCGCAGCACTGGACACTTTTTCACAATTCGGTTTTCACGGCACAAGGCTGGAGCAGATCGCAGAGTTGGCGGGTGTTTCAAAAACCAATCTGCTGTATTACTTTCCGTCAAAAGAGGCGCTGTATATTGCCGTGCTGCGGCAGATTCTCGATATCTGGCTGGCACCGTTAAAAGCGTTTCGTGAAGATTTCGCCCCGCTGGCGGCGATCAAAGAGTACATCCGTCTGAAGCTGGAAGTCTCACGCGATTATCCGCAGGCTTCGCGCCTGTTCTGTATGGAGATGCTGGCAGGCGCGCCGCTGTTAATGGATGAACTGACGGGCGATTTGAAGGCATTAATTGATGAGAAATCGGCGCTGATTGCCGGTTGGGTAAAAAGCGGCAAACTCGCGCCGATTGACCCGCAGCATTTGATTTTTATGATTTGGGCTTCCACTCAACATTACGCCGATTTCGCCCCTCAGGTGGAGGCGGTGACAGGCGCGACGTTGCGCGATGAGGTATTTTTCAATCAAACGGTTGAAAACGTGCAGCGGATTATTATTGAGGGGATTCGACCACGTTAAAGATGCCGGAGGAGGTTGTAACATCCTCCGGCTACCTGTTTAACCGATCGTCATTAAACTGGCGTTACCGCCAGCGGCAGCGGTATTCACACTCAGCGAGCGTTCGATATACAGCCGTTCCAGAAGGATATTGCTTTCGCCTCGGGCAAAACCCTGCACCGAAACAATTGCGCCATCCCGCGCGGCAACGGCTTCACACAATGCGCGAAGCTGATCCGAATCACCGTGGAAGATCACCGCATCAAAGGGTTGAGCGGTTATATTTTCCGCTTTCGCCAGTTGAATACGTTCGCTGACTGCCGATGGCAATGCCTTCACTAACTGACGATGCAGCGTGTCATCCGGCCACAGTACCTGGCTGCCCACCGCCAGCACGGCGGCGAGCTGAGTCAGCGCATCCTGTTCATCATCCGCAATACACAACACGCGCTCACGCGGCAGCAGCGTCCAGGTGTTGCGTTCACCCGTCGGCCCTGGCAGCAATCGTTGTGTTCCTGCCTGCGCCAGCTCGCCATATTGCGTACATAACGCCTGCAATTCTGGACGGTTTGCCGCCCATTCCCGCAGTGCATTTAGCGGCTGAGTCAATGCGGCTTTCAACTGCGCATCGACCGGATACTCTGCATCCTGACGCGCGAGCGTCACTGCCAGTGCACTTTCCGGGCGATTCGCCAGCAGACGGTAGAGATAGAGCGGACCGCCTGCTTTCGGCCCGGTGCCGGACAACCCTTCGCCGCCGAATGGCTGCACCCCGACCACTGCGCCCACCATATTACGGTTAACGTACAGGTTACCGACATGGGCCGAGCCAGTGACCTGGGCGATGGTTTCATCAATGCGCGTATGGACGCCAAGCGTCAGACCATAACCGGAAGCGTTAATTTGCTCGATCAGCTCCGGCAGCTGGTTACGGTTATAACGCACCACATGCAGCACCGGACCAAAGACCTCTTTTTGCAATTCGGCAAAGTCATCCAGTTCAATCAGCGTCGGGGCGACAAAGGTGCCGCTTTGCCATTCACGGGCATCTTCACTGTTTTCCCGCACTGCCTGGAACACCGGACGGCCTTTACTACGCATAGTCTGAATATGACGCTCAATATTGGCTTTCGCTTCGCTATCAATCACCGGACCGATATCGGTGGTCAGGCGACCAGGATTACCCATCCGGCATTCGGCCATTGCGCCGCGCAGCATTTTCAACGTGTGGTCGGCAATCTCATCTTGCAGGCACAGCACGCGCAGTGCCGAACAACGCTGGCCCGCACTGTCGAACGCTGAGGCCAGCACATCTATTACTACTTGTTCGGTCAGGGCGGAGGAGTCGACAATCATCGCGTTCATACCGCCGGTTTCCGCGATGAGCGGAATAGGGCGACCCTGAGCGTCGAGGCGGCTGGCGATATTGCGTTGCAGTAACGTAGCGACTTCGGTTGAACCGGTAAACATCACCCCGCGCACGCGATCATCACCCGTCAGTTGCGCGCCCACGGTTTCACCCTGACCTGGCAGCAATTGCACCACGCCTGGCGGTACACCCGCTTCCAGCAAAATGGCGATCCCTTGCGCGGCAATCAGCGGCGTTTGTTCTGCCGGTTTTGCCAGCACGCTGTTACCTGCCGCCAGTGCAGCAGCAATCTGCCCGGTGAAAATCGCCAGCGGGAAGTTCCACGGACTGATACACACCACAGGCCCTAATGGACGGTGGGTTTCGTTAGCGAAATCATCCCGCACCTGTCCGGCGTAGTAGTGGAGAAAATCGACCGCTTCGCGCACTTCGGCAATGGCGTTACTGAAGGTTTTTCCGGCCTCACGTACCAGAATACCAATCAGTTGCTGCATCTGGCTTTCCATCAGCACGGCAGCGCGGTGCAAAATCGCTGCGCGTTCAGCCGGAGGCGTGGCAAACCAGATTGGCGCGTTATTAACCGCACTTTCCAGCGCCTGTTCTACTTCACGCGGCGTGGCTTCACGCACAAAGCCCACAATATCTTTCGGTTCCGCAGGGTTAATAACGGGCGACATCTCACCAGCCGCGACCGATTGTTCCAGCATTGGCAAGGCCTGCCATTTTTGCAGTGCACTATTGAGCAGGGCAGAAGAGAGCGATGCCAGACGGTGTTCGTTAGCGAGATCCAGCCCTGCCGAGTTGTCGCGCCCGTGACCGTAAAGATCGCGCGGCAGGGGAATTTTCGGATGTGGTAATCCAGTTTGCCCTTCCTGTTGCGCCAGTTTTTCTACAGCAGTGACCGGATCGGCAACCAGTTCATCCAGTGGCAAAGAGGTGTCAGCAATACGGTTAACAAACGAGGTGTTAGCACCGTTTTCCAGCAGGCGACGCACCAGATACGCCAGCAGCGTTTCATGGGTACCGACAGGAGCATAAATACGACACGGACGGTTAAGTTTGCCGTCGGCAACTTTCCCGGTGACCTGCTCATACAGTGGCTCGCCCATACCGTGCAGGCACTGGAACTCGTACTGACCCGGGTAGTAGTTCTGACCCGCCAGTTGATAAATTGCCGCCAGCGTATGGGCGTTATGCGTTGCGAACTGCGGGTAGATTAGATTTGGCACCGCCAGCAGCTTTTTCGCACAGGCAAGATAAGAAACGTCGGTATACACCTTGCGAGTATAAACCGGATAACCTTCAAGGCCGTCCATCTGCGCACGTTTGATTTCACTATCCCAGTACGCGCCTTTCACCAGACGAATCATCAGACGGCGACGGCTGCGGGTGGCGAGATCAATCAGGTAATCAATCACCAGTGGGCAGCGTTTTTGATAAGCCTGAATAACAAAACCGATGCCGTTCCAGCCTGCCAGTTCCGGCTCGAAACAGAGTTTTTCCAGCAGATCGAGGGAGATCTCCAGACGATCGGCCTCTTCGGCATCGATGTTAATACCAATATCGTACTGACGCGCCAGCAGGGTGAGTGATTTCAGACGCGGGTAAAGCTCTTCCATTACCCGATCATACTGGGCGCGGCTGTATCGCGGATGCAGCGCCGACAGCTTGATTGAAATGCCCGGACCTTCATAGATGCCACGACCATTGGACGCTTTACCAATGGCGTGAATCGCCTGCTGATAGGAAACCATATACGCCTGTGCATCTGCGGCAGTCAGCGCGGCTTCGCCCAGCATGTCGTAAGAGTAACGGAAACCTTTCTCTTCCAGCTTGCGGGCATTGGCTAACGCTTCCGCGATGGTTTCGCCAGTGACGAACTGCTCGCCCATCAGGCGCATCGCCATATCCACACCTTTGCGGATCAGCGGTTCACCGCTCTTACCGATAATGCGGTTCAGCGAGCGGGAGAGGCTGGCTTCGTTATGGGTGGAAACCAGTTTGCCAGTAAACAGCAGCCCCCAGGTGGCGGCATTAACAAACAACGACGGGCTACGACCAATGTGTGACTGCCAGTTACCGTTGCTGATTTTGTCGCGAATTAACGCGTCGCGGGTGGCTTTGTCGGGAATACGCAACAACGCTTCTGCCAGACACATCAGCGCCACGCCTTCCTGCGATGACAGCGAAAACTCCTGCAATAACCCCTGGACCATACCTGCGCGACCACTGGCATTTTTTTGATTACGCAGTTTATCGGCCAGTTGATATGCCAGTTTATGCGCCTGTTCAGCAATCGGCTGCGGCAGGCGAGCTTGTTCCAGCAACATAGAAACCGCTTCGGTTTCCGGGCGGCGATAGGCAGCGGTGATCGCGGCGCGGGAAACCGACTGGGGCAAAATTTGCTCGGCAAAGTCGAGGAAAGGCTGGTGTGGTTCCTCTGCCGGAGTCGGTGCTTCATCGCTCTCATTGGCAGCGCCAGAGAGCAGCGCAGGTAGCTCCGGAAGAGTATCGCTGTTTTCCAGTTGTTCAAGATAAGAAAAAATCGCCTGCTTAATTAACCAGTGTGGCGTGCGATCGATACGTGTCGCGGCAGACTTAATACGCTCACGCGTCGCGTCGTCCAGCTTAACCCCCATGGTGGTGGTTCCCATGCCATTACTCCTGTTGTTCTGAAAGGTGCAACTTAACGTTATCGTGAAATATCCATGATGTTGCAACTTTGTGCAACCATGTTAAATGTGACCTGCGTAGCAAGCTTAAAAATGAATGAAATGTTAATAAAAGAAATCGATATGACAGGGATTAAAAAAATAACTCAGACTTTTTCTCTGCGGCAGTTAACATTTTTGAAAGGTGCAACCGCAAAAAATGTGAGAGAGTGCAACCTGATGAAAAATAGTGTCGCTGAGCACTAAAATTTAATGTAAATGGTGTGTTAAATCGATTGTGAATAACCAGCGCTTCCGGCAGGATACGGTCGCCCTGGTAAAACATAAACTCTGCTACCCCGTTCCGGTGGCAGATATAACGGCAAGTTTCGACATTGCCGATAATAATTTTTTGGAGACTTTAGATGGCTATTAGCACACCGATGTTGGTGACATTTTGTGTCTATATCTTTGGCATGATATTGATTGGGTTTATCGCCTGGCGATCAACGAAAAACTTTGACGACTATATTCTGGGCGGACGTAGCCTTGGGCCATTCGTGACGGCATTATCGGCGGGTGCATCGGATATGAGCGGCTGGCTGTTAATGGGGTTGCCGGGCGCGGTTTTTCTTTCCGGGATTTCCGAAAGCTGGATCGCCATTGGCCTGACATTAGGCGCGTGGATTAACTGGAAGCTGGTGGCCGGGCGGTTGCGTGTGCATACCGAATACAACAATAACGCCTTAACATTGCCGGATTATTTTACCGGGCGCTTTGAAGATAAAAGCCGTATTTTGCGCATTATCTCCGCGCTGGTGATTTTGCTGTTCTTCACCATTTATTGCGCTTCGGGCATCGTGGCAGGCGCGCGTCTGTTTGAAAGTACCTTTGGCATGAGCTACGAAACGGCTCTGTGGGCGGGCGCTGCGGCGACGATCCTTTACACCTTTATTGGTGGCTTCCTTGCAGTGAGCTGGACTGACACTGTACAGGCCAGCCTGATGATTTTTGCCCTGATCCTGACGCCGGTTATCGTAATCATTAGCGTTGGTGGGTTTGGCGACTCGCTGGAAGTGATCAAACAAAAGAGCATCGAAAACGTCGATATGCTCAAAGGACTGAACTTTGTTGCCATTATCTCGCTGATGGGCTGGGGGCTGGGTTACTTCGGGCAGCCGCACATCCTGGCGCGTTTTATGGCGGCGGATTCTCACCACAGCATTGTCCATGCGCGTCGTATCAGTATGACCTGGATGATCCTCTGCCTGGCAGGGGCGGTGGCTGTCGGCTTCTTTGGTATTGCTTACTTTAATGAGCACCCGTCGGTAGCAGGTGCGGTAAACCAGAATGCTGAACGTGTGTTTATCGAACTGGCGCAAATTCTGTTTAACCCGTGGATTGCCGGGATTCTGCTGTCGGCGATTCTGGCGGCGGTAATGTCAACCTTAAGTTGCCAGCTGCTGGTGTGCTCCAGTGCGATTACCGAAGATTTATACAAAGCGTTTCTGCGTAAACAGGCCAGCCAGAAAGAGCTGGTGTGGGTAGGGCGTGTGATGGTGCTGGTGGTGGCGCTGGTGGCCATTGCGCTGGCGGCAAACCCGGAAAACCGCGTGCTGGGCTTAGTGAGCTACGCGTGGGCAGGCTTTGGCGCGGCGTTTGGTCCGGTGGTGCTGTTCTCGGTGATGTGGTCACGCATGACGCGCAACGGTGCGCTGGCGGGGATGATCATCGGTGCGCTGACGGTTATCGTCTGGAAACAGTTCGGCTGGCTGGGTCTGTACGAAATTATTCCGGGCTTTATCTTTGGTAGTATCGGGATTGTAGTGTTTAGTTTGCTGGGTAAAGCGCCGTCAGCGGCGATGCAAAAACGCTTTGCCGAGGCCGATGCGCACTATCATTCGGCTCCGCCGTCACGGTTGCAGGAAAGCTAAGGGACTTAGCCTTCGGCGGTTTTGTTTGGCTTCAGCAGCGGGTTGCGCTCCCTTAATGTGCCTCGCCATATAAATTGAATGGTGCAGGGGGCGGCCAATCGCCGCCACCCCCTGCACCCCGGGCTCTGGCGAACAAAATCGCCGCTGCGCGGTACCTTCAGCTTATCCCCTTCGGCTACCGGGTCGGGCGCGAGGTAATGTCCTGTAAGACGCGCCCTCAGCCCACATCCATGTGGGCTGCCCCGGCCTTCGGGGAACGCTTCAGCGACTTTGACGCCACCAACACCCGAGCTGTTATTATGTTCCGGGCAAAAAGTTAGATTTGATAATCGCGGATGGACGAAATTGCTTGATACACCCGCTTATCAGTTTTACATGGAAGCTCTGATGCATTGAGTCTGGACAGTTTTGTCGGCTGGATAAGGCGTTTACGCGGCATCTGGCAAGAACACATGGCTCGTTGTAAACAATCCCATCTTTGTACCTGGAATAATCGTTTATATCCCCTGGCATTACCTCTCTTTGTTTACATTCCAACATCATTTTATAAACATTCCGCTTGTATTTTTCTTTGCCGTAATGATAATCGCTATCACTGCGATTTACTTTTCTTTGCATAGATTGACTCAGAAAAACGTTTAAGGGTGGGTGGCATGTTTGTTCCATTTCTCATTATGTTGCGCGAAGGACTTGAAGCCGCGCTGATTGTCAGTTTGATCGCCAGCTATCTTAAGCGTACCCAGCGAGGCCGATGGATTGGTGTGATGTGGATTGGCGTGTTGCTTGCCGCTGCGTTGTGCCTGGGCTTGGGTATCTTCATTAACGAAACCACCGGCGAATTTCCGCAAAAAGAACAGGAACTGTTTGAAGGTATCGTGGCGGTGATCGCCGTGGTGATCCTTACCTGGATGGTTTTCTGGATGCGCAAAGTGTCGCGCAACGTCAAAGTACAACTGGAGCAGGCAGTCGATAGCGCATTGCAGCGTGGAAATCATCATGGCTGGGCGCTGGTGATGATGGTCTTTTTTGCCGTTGCAAGGGAGGGGCTGGAGTCGGTCTTTTTCCTGCTGGCGGCGTTTCAACAAGATGTCGGGATCTGGCCGCCGCTGGGTGCAATGCTCGGTCTTGCTACAGCCGTGGTGCTCGGCTTCCTGCTCTACTGGGGCGGTATTCGCCTCAATCTTGGTGCATTTTTTAAATGGACCAGCCTGTTTATTCTCTTCGTCGCCGCAGGGCTGGCGGCTGGTGCCATTCGCGCATTTCATGAAGCCGGATTGTGGAACCACTTTCAGGAAATCGCCTTCGATATGAGTGCGGTGCTCTCAACTCACTCGCTGTTTGGCACGCTGATGGAAGGGATTTTTGGCTATCAGGAAGCGCCAAGTGTCAGCGAAGTCGCCGTCTGGTTTATTTATCTCATCCCGGCGCTGGTGGCATTTGCTCTGCCACCACGCGCAGGGGCGACAGCGTCTCGCTCTGCGTAGCAAATACGACGCAAACTCTTGCTTAGTTACAACATACTTTAAAGGGATAGTCTCGTCATGACCATTAACTTCCGCCGTAACGCATTGCAGTTGAGCGTGGCTGCGCTGTTTTCTTCTGCTTTTATGGCTAACGCCGCTGATGTGCCGCAGGTCAAAGTGACCGTGACGGATAAGCAGTGCGAACCGATGACCATTACGGTTAACGCCGGGAAAACACAGTTCATTATTCAGAACCACAGCCAGAAGGCGCTGGAGTGGGAGATCCTCAAAGGCGTGATGGTGGTGGAAGAGCGGGAAAATATCGCCCCTGGTTTTAGCCAGAAAATGACGGCGAATTTACAGCCTGGCGAATACGATATGACCTGCGGTCTGCTGACTAACCCGAAAGGGAAGTTGATCGTCAAAGGTGAGGCAACGGCGGATGCGGCGCAAAGTGATGCGCTGTTAAGTCTTGGTGGTGCAATTACTGCATATAAAGCGTATGTCATGGCGGAAACCACGCAGCTGGTGACCGACACCAAAGCCTTTACCGACGCTATTAAAGCAGGCGATATCGAAAAAGCAAAAGCACTGTATGCGCCGACGCGCCAGCACTATGAGCGCATTGAACCGATTGCTGAACTGTTCTCCGATCTGGATGGTAGCATTGACGCCCGTGAAGATGATTACGAGCAAAAAGCCGCCGATCCAAAATTCACCGGTTTCCACCGTCTGGAAAAAGCATTGTTTGGCGATAACACCACTAAAGGGATGGATAAGTATGCCGACCAGCTTTATACCGATGTGGTCGATTTGCAAAAACGCATCAGTGAACTGGCTTTCCCACCTTCAAAAGTGGTCGGCGGTGCAGCCGGACTGATTGAGGAAGTGGCAGCCAGCAAAATCAGCGGTGAAGAAGATCGCTACAGCCACACCGATCTGTGGGATTTCCAGGCTAACGTTGAAGGCTCGCAGAAAATTGTCGATCTGCTGCGTCCACAACTGCAAAAGGCCAACCCGGAACTGCTGGCAAAAGTCGATGCCAATTTCAAAAAGGTCGATACCATTCTGGCGAAATACCGTACTAAAGACGGTTTTGAAACCTACGACAAATTGACCGATGCTGACCGTAATGCGCTGAAAGGGCCGATTACTGCGCTGGCGGAAGATCTGGCGCAACTTCGCGGTGTGCTGGGGCTGGATTAAACGTTATGCAGTATGAAGATGAAAACGGCGTGAATGAACCGTCACGCCGACGTTTACTGAAAGGGATTGGTGCGCTGGCGCTGGCGGGAAGTTGTCCGGTCGCTCATGCACAAAAAACGCAAAGTGCACCGGGCACGCTTTCACCGGATGCACGCAATGAGAAACAGCCGTTTTATGGTGAGCATCAGGCAGGGATCCTGACGCCACAACAGGCCGCAATGATGCTGGTGGCGTTTGATGTGCTTGCCAGCGATAAAGCCGATCTTGAAAGGTTGTTTCGCTTGTTGACTCAGCGTTTTGCTTTTCTGACTCAGGGCGGAGCGGCACCAGAAACGCCAAATCCGCGCCTGCCTCCACTCGATTCCGGCATTCTTGGCGGCTACATTGCGTCCGATAATCTCACCATAACGTTATCGGTGGGCCACTCATTGTTTGATGAGCGGTTTGGCCTTACACCGCAGATGCCGAAAAAGTTGCAGAAAATGACGCGTTTCCCCAACGACTCGCTGGATGCGGCGTTATGTCATGGTGATGTGTTGCTACAAATTTGCGCCAACACCCAGGACACGGTGATCCATGCGCTGCGCGATATCATCAAACACACGCCGGATTTGCTCAGCGTGCGCTGGAAGCGGGAAGGGTTTATTTCCGATCATGCAGCGCGTAGTAAAGGCAAAGAGACGCCGATTAATTTGCTGGGTTTCAAAGACGGCACTGCCAATCCCGATAGCCAGAATGATAAGTTGATGCAACAAGTGGTGTGGGTGACGGCAGATCAGCAGGAGCCTGCGTGGACAATCGGCGGCAGCTACCAGGCGGTGCGGTTGATTCAGTTTCGGGTGGAGTTTTGGGACAGAACGCCACTGAAAGAACAGCAGACGATTTTTGGTCGCGACAAACAAACCGGTGCGCCGCTGGGAATGCAGCATGAGCATGATGTTCCCGATTACGCCAGCGATCCGGAGGGGAAGGTGATTGCGCTGGACAGCCATATCCGGCTGGCGAATCCCCGCACGCCAGAGAGTGAGTCCAGCCTGATGCTGCGTCGTGGCTACAGTTATTCGTTGGGCGTCACCAACTCCGGACAACTGGATATGGGGCTACTGTTTGTCTGCTATCAACACGATCTGGAAAAAGGCTTCCTGACAGTACAAAAAAGGCTCAATGGCGAAGCGCTGGAGGAATACGTTAAACCTATCGGCGGCGGTTATTTTTTTTCGCTGCCGGGAGTGAAGGACGCGAACGATTATCTCGGAAGCGCGTTATTGCGGGTTTAATGTGTTTAGGCGGATAAGGCGTTCGTGCGCAGATGCCTGATGCGACGCTTGCGCGTCTTATCATGCCTACAATCGGTGCGGGTTTGGTAGGCTGGATCAGGCGTTCACGCCGCATCCGGCGTTCGTGCGCTGATGCCTGATGCGAATCCTGCTGAAAGCACACAGCTTTTTTCATCACTGTCATCACTCTGTCATCTTTCCAGTAGAAACTAATGTCACTGAAATGGTGTTTTGTAGTTAAATATAAGTGAATATATTGTTGCAATGAATGCGAGATCTGTTGTACTTATTAAGTAGCAGCGGAAGTTCCCGGCAGTGATAGTCAGTCACTATGGAGATCGCGGATGGTAACGTCCTGTTCTGGACAATGTTTTGTTAAGCAAGGCTCCACCACTCGCGGAGATTTCTCCTCCGGTAGCAACTTCGTCACTCTGTATTTTTCTCACTTCCTCTCTTTACTCGTGTTACCGACGCCGCAAACGGTGTGCGTAGCCGTTTTTCGGCATTTTATCCAAAAGCAAACTATGGCTTACAAGGAAGCCAACCCTCTGATGTTCGTGCGCATAATCGCGCTGCCAACGGCGCGTGTGATGAATACAAACAACTCAAGGTGCTCTCCATGGGAAGACAAAAAGCAGTGATCAAAGCTCGTCGCGAGGCAAAACGTGTGCTGAGACGGGATTCGCGCAGCCATAAGCAGCGTGAAGAAGAATCGGTCACCTCGCTTGTGCAGATGAGCGGCGTAGAAGCCATTGGTATGGCCCGCGACAGTCGCGATACCTCGCCCATCCTCGCGCGAAATGAAGCGCAATTGCACTATCTGAAGGCTATTGAGAGTAAGCAGCTGATATTCGCCACGGGCGAAGCCGGGTGCGGAAAAACCTGGATCAGCGCAGCAAAAGCGGCAGAGGCCCTGATACATAAGGATGTCGACAGGATTATCGTCACCCGTCCAGTTCTGCAAGCCGATGAAGATCTTGGCTTCTTACCTGGTGATATCGCAGAAAAGTTTGCTCCCTATTTTCGTCCGGTCTACGACGTGCTGGTCCGGCGCTTAGGGGCTTCCTTTATGCAGTACTGCCTGCGACCGGAAATAGGGAAGGTGGAAATTGCGCCGTTCGCCTATATGCGTGGACGTACCTTTGAAAATGCAGTCGTCATTCTTGACGAGGCGCAGAATGTGACTGCCGCGCAAATGAAAATGTTTTTAACCCGCCTCGGGGAGAACGTGACGGTTATCGTCAACGGTGATATCACGCAATGCGATTTGCCTCGCGGCGTGCGCTCCGGATTAAGTGACGCGCTGGAACGTTTCGAAGAAGATGAAATGGTCGGGATCGTCCGATTCGGTAAAGAGGATTGCGTACGTTCGGCACTTTGCCAACGTACGCTACATGCATACAGTTAAGTGTATTATCGGCGCAGAGCCCGGGCGAACCGGGCTTTGTTTTGGGTGTTTACGCCCGGACTAGCGCTTTTTCTGAAACCACCATTTTTATTTGCCCCTGGCTGGTGAAGTGTACGCTCATCCTGTGGCTTTTTTGTAGTTGCTGATAGAGCTCATCAGGTATTGCTAAGCTCTCAGCATATTCTTGCGGCGTATATTGGTAGGCTGCATGATGCTGCTGTTTTTGAAAACGTAGCTTATTGTACAGCGCCCAGACAATTAACACGACGGCATTCGCCACTGCCAGCAAAAAATAGAACTGAAGTCGGCTTCTGGCCTCGCTTTGCCAGTAATAACCCGTCAGCAGATCCATTGCGAATAAGAATATGAACAAAGCAAATAATGTCCATAAGATGGTTGTGGCAACATAATCAACCAGTAAACGTACTGGCGATTGTCGGGTCGTAATAATTAAATTGTTCATATTAACCTCTCAGAATCCCGCGATCGGGACTTACCCAACGGGCGCGTTGCTTTTTAGGCATCAACATGACTCGTGTAAATGATACCAATGTCGTTGCCAGACTCAGCATCCAGAAAATAACCGGGAACCAAATAATCCAGAAAAGCGATGAAGTCAGATTATGCTCATAGCGATTCTCGATCATCAGGCTGACAATAAATTGCAGTAAACATAACGTACACAATAATATTCCGGCAGTATGTGTCGCAGCGATATGTGTCAATTCAATATTTAACGGTACACCGGCAAGTTGGACTGCGTAAATAATGAAACCGACCAGGCAAGTGAAGGCCCATATTGTCGTCAGGCAGTATTCAAAAAACAGCGGCCACATTCGAAAGTTTTCTTTGCGCCACAACCTTGTCATATTTTTGAGGAATACTTCTGCACCGCCCTGAGCCCAGCGCAGGCGCTGTTTCCACAGCCCTTTTAACGTTTCAGGCATTAATATCCAGCACAGCGCCCGTGGCTCGTAAAAAATCGCCCACTGATTCAACTGCAGCTTCCAGCTAATATCAATATCTTCGGTGATCATATCGTCACTCCAGTAACCCACTTCTGCCAGGGCGCTGCGACGAAATGCGGCAATAACACCGGAAACGGTAAATACGTTTCCATAGATACGCTGGGTTCGCTTGATCAAACCAATAATTGAGGAATACTCGCCAACCTGAATTTTACCCACCAGGGTAGAACGTGTTCGAATACGAGGATTACCGGTTACGGCACCCACACGCGGGTTGTACAACATCGGTTCCACAATATATGCCGCCGCATCGCGGTCTAATAACGCATCGCCATCAATGCACACCAGATATTCACTTTTCGCCGCGGCAGCTCCGGTTTTAAGCGCAATGGCTTTCCCCTGGTTTTGCGCCAGATGAATGACCCGCAGGTGGGGAATTTGTGCAGCCATGCGATCCAGGATGGCACGGGTTTTGTCTGTTGAACCGTCATTTACGGCAATAACTTCAATGTTCTCATAACGCTGTGCTAAAGCGGCGTGTATGGTTTCCTCAACGTTTTTCTCCTCATTAAAACAGGGAATGATAATGGAGATAGACGGATTATCTTTCAACTGGGGAGCTGGTGCGTTTTCTCCCCACGGCCAGTGGCGTTCACGATAGACCCAGAAATAGACGCCGCCAACAATCCACATGATGGACATAAAAAACGGCCAGAAGAAAACGAACCTCATCATCAGTTCACCAGAGTGAAAGTACGCTACGCATAGGGGTATGCATAACACCAGACATAATATAAAAAACGATACGATGCGATTAATCATTTTTCGGATACCAGGCTGTTGAAAACTCAGGACGAATAACGTCTATTTCAGGTTGGTTATGCAGAAAATTGTCGGGATAATAACCATAGTTTTTCACTCCATTCAGTTGTAATAGGCTCATCCAGTGAGCGAGTTGTTGCGAAGAAATAGCCTGATGCTGACCATTTTTCTGCCAGTTTTGTGCCTGTAATTCTAAAATAGATTTGTCTTTAGCCTGAGGGATGTTTTTAATTTGATTGGTCAATTGTATTAACCATTGGTCAGCCGATTTTTCTGCGACACCTTCCATATAAGGCATAGCCATAATAGCGGTCCAGTCATAGCTTTTTAGGAAATCAGCATAATTCTGTGCAAACCAGGCTTCACTTTCAGGTTGTATTACCGGAAGTGCAAAAATATTTCGTGCAGTTTTAACATGTGGACCGCGAATGGCTTTTACGCGCGCACTAAGTTCTAAAGTGAAGTCAGTTAACGCACGACTTTTAAAGCGGGTCCACTGTTTAAATTGCTCCGGGTTTTGTCGAATTTCGCTCAGACTCCCGCTAAAGCCTGCTTGCTGATAAGCCGTGATAGCCGGTGCACTGGCATCTTCATAATCTGAAAGCAAAGCATCATCGTGGAACAATATGCCATCAAAAGCAGCATGTCCGGCAAGATCTTCATATAACATGCCAACTTGTGCTCTGACTCTGTCATCGAAAGGAGAGAGACGGCGATATTGTTCAGGATGAATTTGTGCTTTTTTCTCCCCAGTCGGTAAGTATTTTACTCGCGTTAATGTGGGATCTAAATCCCAGCTTAATACCGGCATCCACGCATAGATGTTTACACCTGAGCGGGTACGTAATTGCCAGGCAACCCGACTAAAAATATCTGCTTTCATTGGTAGCAAACGATTTGGAAACCAGACCTCTTTGACCAGCCCATCACCATCGGGATCAGCAAATGCCTGCAAATACACGGTTGATATTTGCATATCTTTCACCCGCTGAATTAGCACATCAATATTGCGATCCATTTGCTGGCGGTTTTCGTCATAAACGTAATCAAGATCGATATGCATTATCCGTTGTGGTGATTTTTCCTGTACGGTAATAATTTGCTGGGCAAACTCTTTTAATGAGGGATTATTGGCGATTAATACTCGCGGAATGGAATCCAATTGTGACGCATTTGCCAAACCTGATTCAAGGGTGAAGAACATGTCATAACCGAGTTTTTTTAATTCCTCTATCGCTATGCCATTCGCTTCGCCATAAGGCCAAACAAAAACGTGTGGATTTACCTTAGCCTTTGTACGCAGGTATTCCGTCATTTTTACAGCATCCAGACGAATTCTTTCCCGGTATTCTGCTGCGGTTTCATACCGTGCGTGGTCAGTAAAATATGCACGATTTACATATACAGGCAATAAGCTGCCGGTGGCATTAGCCTGAATACCGTAGTGAGAATTCCATGTATGAGAAGCGACCTCAACGAGCCGGGAACGCGCAACTTCTCGCACTTGTTGCCACGTGGCAAAATATTCTCGATCGACCATCTCATCGCCAAATTTTACTTGTTCATCCGCTGGCGTATCGACCCAACTGCCGACGGGGGCCCATACAGCAGGCCACTGGAAGGCCTGAAGAATTGGGAAGACGCGGGTATAAAAACTCTGGTAGCCGTCATCAAAAGTTAGCACTACTGCTTTTTCCGGTAGCGGCTTTCCTCCTTGATGTGCTTCACGAATTTGAGCAATACTGACCGGTTGATAACCGTTCTCGCGCAGCCAGGCAAATTGTTCACGCAGTGCTGATGTCCGCACTGACATAAAACGCTGGTCGGCAGCTTCGTCTTCAACGTTATGCCATGAAATCGCCACAAAACCATTATGCGGCCACGGTTGCTCGGCGAGTAAAGATTCGCGATCCTGTGGCGGTATAAATGATGTTCTTGACTGGCTAATGCACGCAGTGAGCATAATTATACTCACCAGCATCAGGAGATATTTATTTCCATTACGTAACATATTTATCCTTAAAATCTGAATGTCATATCGAATTCAACGTATAAGTTGTGTTCTCTGTCACCGTCATAAGGTCGTTTTTCCCAGCGTAGCGTTGCGCCAGCATCAATCACGTCATTCCAGCTAATGCGTTGCCCGTAGCCGAGTTGGGTGACGACATCCGTGCCATAATGTTTTTGCCAGGAGGCACCAACACCTGCGCTGAAGATTTGCTCCCAGCTATTTTCATAGCTACGCCATAACAAATGACTTGCCTCAAATGCCGGAACAATATCGAACGTTTTTATAGGGTTGTAGTATGGAGTGTCGTGTTCTGTATTTTGTTCGTAATACAGATTGGGTAGGAAATCGACAATCAAATATGGTGAAGACCAGATGCGTTCCTGACCCTCAAGTGAGACTTCATGACGCTGATTACTGTCAGAAAAATCAGTGAAAGCCCAGGAGACACCGTACTTACGCCGCTCATTTTGATACCAGCGAACATAAGCCTGTGCACTGTTGCCTGTAACACCATTTTTCATTGCCCGTAATGGAACGCGGTGAGAGAGGCGTTCCAGTTGCGAACCAATACGCCAGTTATCATTAAAATCATACCAGCCAGACAGGCGCGCGCCGGGTTTATGCTCATGATTGAAAAAGCGTTCGGTGTACTCCGCCTCAAGCCAGATATTACGTGACCGCCACTCAACACCCGCAAGCCAGTCGCGAATAATCCCTTTTCCTTCGCTAAATTGTCCATCGGCATAACCGAATCCAGCAAAACCGCGCCAGTTATCATTCAGCGGTGGTGAATAAACGATGGTGGTTAAGTCGACATCATGTTTGCCACTATCCGGACCTTCGGCATCAATTCCTGTTGAGCCAGCGATACGAAGCTCTGCAAGATTATGTACATCAACCGCACGTTTTAAACGTACAACGCCGGGATCTTGCGGTTCACGTTCGACAACATCGTGCGTTAAGACCGCTGCCTGCTGCCATTCTTGTAACGTTAATGCTGTCCAGGCTTGTTCAACCTCCAGATTAATATTACGTGGCTCGATCACTTCTGCTTTTTTTAATTCATTTTCTGCCGCACGAGGCCAACCGCGGGCTTGTAACACACTCGCGTAATCAATGCGCAGTCCCTGATTTCCTGGTGCGTTATAAGCAAGCTCTCTGGCTGTCATTTCAGCCTGAGGAAGATCATTACTATATTTTGCTACGGTTGAGAGAAACGAATGCCCCTGTAACCAGGTATCATTCGGGATGCTCGTAGGCGTGCCCATTAACCGAAGGAAAGGCGGCGAAGTATTAATGGTATGTTGGGTGACAGTTAGCGCGCCGGGATAATTTTCACTCTCCAGGTGGCTGTAAAAGAGATCCGCAAGTTCTTCATCGGATAAATCCGGGGCAATGGTCTCCTTGTGATAAAAGAGCTCTGTCATTATTGACTGTGCTTTTTTTGGCTGATGTTCTTTGAGATAAGCCGACGCAACCCAATATTGCGCCCAGGGCGGAATAATTTGCCCCGTCTTTTTTAAACGCTGATAGTGAGAAATAACGTCTTTATAACGATCGCGAGTTAATAACGCGCCAAGATGATCAACCTGAATACGCTGGTACTGGGCAGTGCGGTCAGGGTTATCATGCCACAGAATTTCTAATGCAGCGTATTGGGCGAGGGCCCGATCGGCAATGGCATAACGTTCACTTTCACTGCGCGTAGGCATAAATGACAGTCTGACCAGTTCGGCATGAATATCAGCGCGAATATCTGGCGTTAAATTGGCATCGTCAATCGCGGCAGCAAGTTGATTATTCCGTAATGCCTGCACGTATTCTGTGGGATATTGTTGCGTTAAGGCATTTTCAGGTAATGACCCTGTCATCGCCCGTAATTCATCCTCATGCCGCCCCGCCAGTTTATAGATATAGGCTTCTGCGAGTAAATTAGCTTTGTCCGGTGCTCCAGAGTTAAGCTGCTTAAGTTTAACCAGCGCAGAATCATAGTGACCCGCATCTGCCAGGGTTAAAATTTGTCCCCGTTGATAATCCTTATTTTGCGACTCCAGAGAGAGTGCCTTTTGCCACAGTGTAAGCGAGTTTTGCCATTGTTGCAGGTTACGATAAGCGACGGCGACAGCTGCATAACCACGCGCTGGTAATTGCTGATGACGGTAGCGGTTGTAAACGGTAATAACCTGTTTATCTTGCCCGGCCCATAAGGCAATCTGTAACCAGTCAGCAATTTGGTTATTACTGAGTGCTGATTTTTGTGCAAACCATAACAAAGCTGGCTGAGTATTTCCCTTGCGAGCTTCGATAATCAATGCATCATAGGCATTATTAGCAGCACTCTTCGCCGCGGGACTCGCTGCTAAAAATGCGGCAGTAAGAATTTTCAAAGCCCATTTGGTTTTCGGGCACCTTTTTCTGCTACTTGAATACATCCTGTATTACTCCATGTATTGCTAAAATCTCTCTCTGTATCTAATTACAGGTAACTGAAACGAAAGATATTTTTTTTGCACATCATAATCCGTTATTAAACGCGGAAGAGAGACGTGAATTGTTGATGATGAGAAGAAGAAATGATGAGTAGAGTATCCATATAAAATCCTTTTCTCGCCCGAAAATCCATTCCAATGATGAGGAACTTCAGGAATACGGCATAAATCCCAATGCCTTTTTCAAAATAAATTAGGATTAAAATAATTAAATCAGTAAATTCCGATGCATGATATCGGATTTTTCGAAAGTCCTGATGAAATGCAGCGTTACTGTACTCACGGATTCAATTGTTATTCCTAATATATCTATGAATTAATGTTTTATAAGGATTTCCTTATAACCATTTATATGTATTTGCAAGCCTGTCTTGTCGCGAAGAATGTATAAAGCACTAAGGTAATAATAATTGCAGTCTGCAACTATCATCATCGGTATTGTTTGTGGGCGGAATTTCATATTGACAACAGTACAGTTCTTATATCTATTAATAATAGAAAGGGATCTACAACCTACAGATTGGTGTAGCTTTATGGAAAAAGACTATTTGAGAATTAGTAGTACTGTATTAGTGAGCTTATTGTTTGGGCTTGCTTTGGTTTTGGTGAATAGTTGGTTTAATCAGCCAGGCGTTGAGGAAGTTGTTCCACGATCAACCTATCTGATGGTAATGATTGCTTTATTTTTTATCGATACTGTTGCATTTATTTTTATGCAGTTGTATTTCATTTATGACCGTAGGCAATTTTCAAACTGTATACTTAGTTTGGCTTTTCTGAGTTGTTTGATTTACTTTGTTAAAACCGTCATTATCATTCAGCAAATTATTGAGGGGCGTTTGACAAGCAGTGTTGTTCAAAATGACATTGCAATCTATTATTTGTTTCGTCAGATGAGTTTGTGCATATTAATATTTCTGGCATTGGTGAATAAAGTTAGTGAAAACACAAAACAGCGCAATTTATTTTCCAAAAAAATGACTTTGTGCATAAGTTTGTTTTTTGTTGTTGGGGGGCCGATAGTTGCTCACATACTTTCTAGTCATTATGAGAGCTACAATTTACACATTGCCGAGTTAACCAATGAAAATGATCAGGTGGTTTGGAAAACATCATATGTTACCATAATGATTTTCATGTGGTTAACCTTGCTTTCAGTTAATCTATACTTTAATGGTTTACGCTGTGATATCTGGAATGGAGTGACGGTGATTGCTTTTTGTGCCGTACTGTACAATGTCTCTCTTTTATTTATGAGCAGGTATAGCGTGTCCATTTGGTATATTAGTCGCACTATTGAAGTAGTCAGTAAGTTAACCGTTATGGTAATATTTATGTGCCATATATTCAGTGCGCTACGAGTAACAAAGGACATTGCACATCGCGATTCCTTAACCAATATATTTAACAGAAATTATTTTTTTAATGAACTGACAGTTCAATCAGCATCGGCCAAAAAAACGCCTTATTGCGTCATGATTATGGATATCGACCACTTCAAAAAAGTCAACGACACCTGGGGGCATCCGGTTGGCGATCAGGTGATAAAAACAGTGGTGAGTATCATTGGGAAAAGCATACGGCCAGATGACCTTTTTGCGCGCGTCGGCGGCGAAGAGTTTGGCGTCTTGCTGACGGACATCGATACTGAACGTGCGAAAGCTTTAGCGGAAAGGATTCGGGAAAATGTTGAGCGTTTAACTGGTGATAATCCTGAATACGCCATACCACAAAAAGTGACGATTAGTATTGGCGCTGTTGTAACGCAGAAAAATGAGTTAAACCCTAAGGAGATCTATCAACTGGCTGATAACGCACTTTACGAGGCGAAAGAGACCGGGCGTAATAAGGTGGTAGTAAAAGAGGCAGAAATTCTTATCAACCGCAAGGATGATGAATGAGTCTGTCGCTAGTTGTCGACCTCCGCCTGGGGCTTCTCATCCCCCCGGTCTATGCAATATACGAAAAAAAAGCTCGTACTTTCGTACGAGCTCTTCTTTAAATATGGCGGTGAGGGGGGGATTCGAACCCCCGATACGTTGCCGTATACACACTTTCCAGGCGTGCTCCTTCAGCCACTCGGACACCTCACCAAATTGTTGTTCCTGTCTTGCTGGAACGGGCGCTAATTTAGGGAAATCATGACCTGAGGTCAACAAACTTTTTTAAAAAATCGCGCGTTTATTCAAACTTCAATCAATATGCAGTTTTAATAAGCGAAATCTGCTTTTTTTGCCACCGACCACGGATTTGTTATGCTGGTGGCTTTTGTAGATCATAACGATAAGTGCGAATAAATTTCGCGCAACGCTTTTCGGGAGTCAGTATGGATATCATCTTTTATCACCCAACGTTCGATACCCAATGGTGGATTGAGGCACTGCGCAAAGCTATTCCTCAGGCAAGAGTCAGAGCATGGAAAAGCGGAGATAATGACTCTGCTGATTATGCTTTAGTCTGGCATCCTCCAGTTGAAATGCTGGCAGGGCGCGATCTTAAAGCGGTGTTCGCACTCGGGGCCGGTGTTGATTCTATTTTGAGCAAGCTACAGGCACACCCTGAAATGCTGAAGCCTTCTGTTCCACTTTTTCGCCTGGAAGATACCGGTATGGGCGAGCAAATGCAGGAATATGCTGTCAGTCAGGTGCTGCATTGGTTTCGACGTTTTGACGATTATCGCATCCAGCAAAATAGTTCGCATTGGCAACCGCTTCCTGAATATCATCGGGAAGATTTTACCATCGGCATTTTGGGCGCAGGCGTACTGGGCAGTAAAGTTGCACAGAGTCTGCAAACCTGGCGCTTCCCGCTGCGTTGCTGGAGTCGAACCCGTAAATCGTGGCCTGGCGTGCAAAGTTTTGCCGGACGGGAAGAACTTTCTGCATTTCTGAGCCAATGCCGGGTATTGATTAATCTGTTACCGAATACCCCTGAAACCGTCGGCATTATTAATCAACAATTACTCGAAAAATTACCGGATGGCGCGTATCTCCTCAACCTGGCGCGTGGTGTTCATGTCGTGGAAGATGACCTGCTCGCGGCGCTGGATAGCGGGAAAGTTAAAGGCGCAATGTTGGATGTTTTTAATCGCGAACCCTTACCGCCGGAAAGTCCGCTCTGGCTACATCCTCGCGTGGCGATAACACCACATGTCGCCGCGATTACCCGTCCCGCTGAAGCTGTGGAGTACATTTCTCGCACCATTGCCCAGCTCGAAAAAGGGGAGAGGGTCTGCGGGCAAGTCGACCGCGCACGCGGCTACTAATAAAGCATCAGGTTTCCTGCTATCCTTGGCGGGAATTGAATACAGGAGAGAGTTATGTATCCCGTCGACCTTCATATGCATACCGTTGCCAGCACGCATGCATATAGCACATTGAGTGATTACATTGCCCAGGCCAAACAAAAGGGCATTAAACTTTTTGCGATCACCGATCATGGCCCGGATATGGAAGATGCGCCGCATCACTGGCACTTCATTAACATGCGTATCTGGCCGCGAGTGGTTGATGGGGTTGGGATCCTGCGCGGCATCGAAGCTAACATTAAAAATGTTGACGGTGAAATCGACTGCAGTGGCAAAATGTTTGATTCGCTGGATCTGATTATTGCCGGTTTTCATGAGCCGGTGTTTGCGCCGCATGACAAAGCGACTAATACGCAAGCGATGATCGCCACTATCGCCAGCGGCAATGTGCATATAATAAGCCATCCCGGAAATCCGAAATATGAAATAGATGTTAAAGCCGTTGCTGAAGCAGCTGCGAAACATCAGGTGGCGCTGGAAATCAATAATTCCTCATTTTTACACTCACGTAAGGGCAGTGAAGACAACTGTCGGGCGGTAGCCGCAGCGGTACGTGACGCTGGAGGTTGGGTGGCATTAGGCTCGGATTCTCACACCGCGTTTACCATGGGTGAATTTGAAGAGTGTCTTAAAATCCTCGACGCGGTAGATTTTCCGCCAGAGCGCATTTTGAATGTTTCTCCGCGGCGCTTACTGAACTTCCTTGAATCTCGCGGTATGGCACCGATTGCGGAATTTGCAGACCTTTAATTACTAGTAATGGAAATATATTAATGAACGAGTTTTCTATCCTCTGTCGTGTGCTGGGTTCGCTCTATTACCGCCAACCGCAAGATCCTTTACTGGTGCCGCTGTTTACCCTGATTCGTGAGGGGAAACTGGCTGCGAACTGGCCACTGGAGCAGGATGAGTTACTGACGCGTTTACAGAAAAGCTGTGATATGGCGCAAGTCTCTGCCGATTACAATGCGTTGTTTATCGGCGATGAATGTGCTGTGCCGCCATATCGTAGCGCATGGGTTGAGGGCGCGACGGAAGCGGAAGTGCGCGCTTTTCTTTCCGAACGGGGGATGCCATTAGCGGATACGCCAGCCGATCACATCGGCACATTGCTGCTCGCGGCTTCCTGGCTGGAAGATCAGTCAACGGAAGATGAGAGCGAAGCACTGGAAACACTGTTCAGTGAGTATCTGTTACCCTGGTGTGGTGCGTTCCTTGGCAAAGTGGAGGCCCATGCAACTACGCCTTTCTGGCGCACCATGGCACCGCTAACCCGCGATGCTATTAGTGCAATGTGGGACGAGCTGGAAGAAGATTCTGAAGAGTAAATGTGATCTGCATCACTCATAACTGCAACAGATAATTTGTTGTTGCATAAAATGTGTGCTCGATCTCATTCATGGCCGCGTTTTCTGCTATCATGCGCGGCATGAACATACTTCTCTCTATTGCAATCACAACAGGCATTCTCTCCGGTATCTGGGGATGGGTGGCTGTTTCCCTGGGCTTACTAAGCTGGGCGGGCTTCCTGGGCTGTACGGCCTACTTTGCCTGCCCGCAAGGTGGGCTGAAAGGGCTGGCGATCTCCGCTGCAACCCTGCTTAGTGGCGTGGTGTGGGCGATGGTCATTATTTACGGTAGTGCACTGGCACCACATCTGGAAATTCTCGGTTATGTCATAACCGGTATTGTCGCGTTTCTGATGTGTATTCAGGCCAAACAGCTGCTGTTTTCATTTGTTCCGGGAACGTTTATAGGCGCATGCGCGACGTTTGCCGGGCAGGGTGACTGGAAACTGGTGTTACCTTCGCTGGCGCTCGGGTTGATATTTGGTTACGCAATGAAAAACAGCGGCCTTTGGCTGGCGGTGCGTAGTACGAAGACCGCTCACCGTGAGCAGGAAATCAAAAATAAAGCGTGAGGGGCACTCACGCTTTCGCTTAAACAGTAAAATGCCGGATGATAATTCCGGCATTTTTATCTATCAGGATTCCGGTGGAACCGACATATGGCGGTATTTCACCAGAATGTCATTCTGCCGTTCTGCTTTGTTCTGCAAATCCCAAAGACCGCGGTCGATACCATCATTAATCAGGAAAATGACGCCTGTTTCGATAGCCGACATCAGGCACAGCATAACGGGTTCGTTCGAGGTGTAACCTACTTCCCCTTCCAGCAAGCGCTGGTAGTCAATAAAGCGGAAGACCCCCGCCTGAACTTCATAGGAAAGTATCGTCTTACTGGTGTTCACCGAGGAGAGGATCTCACCGGTACTCACATTGACGACGCGCAGGTTCACGGCAATCTGATCGAGCTGGTATTGCGTGTCGGCACCGATCCCAAAATATCTTGCCCCAACACCGCCCGATTTAACGTTGCTTTCATAACCGATAATCGAACCTTCAACCATGATATTTGCCGCCGTTAAAGACTGCAGCGGGATTCGGTTATTAATGGCAACCGTACCGTTTTCTTGTGCCGCACGAATAATCTTGCGCTCGTTAAGCAGGTTTTGTAAGCCCTGGCGCTCCAGCGGTATAAACCAGCGAGAATCTTTCAATGCCGTGACCAGCATTGCCGTGGCGCTTTGCGGAACAGCAGTGGAGAAGTTACTTGCCGGGTAGGGTTTAAATTGCCCGGTTTCGTCCTGAATGTTGTATACCGAAACAAAGATCTTACCCGTCGGCGCTGGCAGATGGGTCAAATCTTTGTAGCTCTGAGCACGAGGCATTAATGTCGGTCTGGCGGCTTCTTTAGGCGGGGCGGTTAAGCATCCGCTCAGTAACATGACGGCAACCAAAAGAAATAAGCGCTGCATGATTATTTTCCTTATGAAGCTGGGGCTTAAAAATCGGTTGAGTTATTTTGTAAACCCGAAACCTGGATGGTCGAGGTTTGTCCGGTTTTACGATCTGTCACGTTCAACTGCAATTGACCATCGCGGTTAGCAATATCAACAATATAATCGTTGGTCACCATGCGGCCCGGTTTACCGGTATTAATATTCGACAGTAGCCCACCTAAAATTTGTGACTGGATGGCCTGAGTAAAGTTATCTAACGCTGAGGGTGTTTCAATACCATAGTCATCGTTATAGCTCGGATCTTTATACGAGTTTTGTGCCTGGGCGCTATTTAATAAAAAAGCGCCATTATTTGGGTTACCACCAAAGTTTGGATTACGGAACTGAAAAGTCATGGTTCCAGCCCAACTTAATGGCGAAATAAGCATGAGTAGAACTACTGCATGTTTGACACGCATTGCAGCCTCCGAACAATTTTTTATTTAGAATTCATCATGCGCCAAATCGCCCGTACTTAATAACGCCTGATTTATCTGGCGACGATTTAGTGCTTCTTCAGTTTGAATCAGTGCAAAGACGACAGTTTTTTCGAAGTCTCTTTTCAACGGGAATAAAAAAGTCTGGAAAATAACGTCCTGATTGACCGTTATAGTGATCCAGCTTCCCCATCGTGCACTGGGCCTTTCATTAATCGTTAAGTTACCCGTATAGTCACTTTCCCATTTATCACTAAAGGCTCGGTAAAAATCATGGCCAATAGATGAAACAGTATGGTCAGTTAACAATCCCGGGACTTCTACCTCAACGGCGTGAAGATTCCCTGCGGCGAACAGAAATTCTGCCGCCACAATCCAGCGTAAATAACGTTTCATGGCTTTATCGCCTGAGGTTATCGTTTGCCCAGGAAACCGCTTGTGTCCGGTTTTTTACGGCTATCTTCTTGAAAAGATTATAAAGATGCGTTTTAACCGTATTTTCGCTGATGAACAACGAACGAGCGATCTCGTTATTAGACGCGCCGATACGCAGCTTATTCAGGATCTCTTTTTCCCGATGAGTAAGGAGGGCTGATTCCGTGCTGTTATAACGATAGTTACCTGAATGCGTAATCAGGTAACTGGCAAGCTTTTGCGTAAAGTAGCATTCGCCGCGCAGGACGCCTTGCAACCCATTGACAACACGTTCTTGATCCTCCATGGCATAAAAAACGCCGTTGATATGAGGCCAGTTTTCAATGTCGCGGTACGGGTAATCTTCAGGCGTATTTAGCAACAATATTTTGATATTGTTGTTTTTCCTGCTCAAAGTATCCTGCCAATAATGGATAAGCTTTTTATCCGCTTCCATCATATCCAGAAGAATAATAGAGCCTGAAGATATATCGTCCAGAGAACGTTGAATATTATGTAATTTTCCTGTAATTGCCAGCGATTGTTTAAGGTGCTGCAAGAGAGCTGTCGCCTGCAAAGAAGGTTTGGTGATCAACAATAATGTATGACCATGAATACTATGGACTTCATTAAACATGATGAAACCCCGCTTTTTTTATTGATCGCACACCTGACAGCTGCCTCTAAAATAGAAGCACCAGAAGTACTGACAGATGTTGCACTGCTGTGTGTAGTAATAAATCAGCCCTAAATGGGTAAAATATAAAACTAATGGATTACATCTGATTTCAATCTAGCCATTACAAATCTTAAATCAAGTGTTAAACATGTAACTAAATGTAACTCGTTATATTAAAATGTTAAACTTAAGGTTTTATTAAGTTTAGAAATGATAGAAAAGTTGTACATTTGGTTTTTATTGCACAATTTTAAAAAATCATACAAATGGTGCTAACTTACTAATAATGCATATAAAAAATATTTCGGTGTAGTCCTTTCGTCATGTAAAACGTTCTTGTTTTTTCTTCACACCTCCGTGGACAATTTTTTACTGCAAAAAGACGAGGTTTGTCACGGCTTGTGCGCAAGACATATCGCAGCAATCAGCGACGGGCAAGAAGAATGGCTGTCTGGTGATTTTTGATTGCGGAAAACGGAGATTTAAAAGAAAACAAAATATTTTTTTGCGTAGATAACAGCGTATTTACGTGGGTTTTAATACTTTGGTATGAACAAAAAAAGAAAAATACAACGCGCGGGTGAGTTATTAAAAATATTTCCGCAGACATACTTTCCATCGTAACGCAGCGTTAACAAAATACAGGTTGCGTTAACAACCAAGTTGAAATGATTTAATTTCTTAAGTGTACGACCAGGTCCAGGGTGACAACATGAAAAACAAATTGTTATTTATGATGTTAACAATACTGGGTGCGCCTGGGATTGCAGCCGCAGCAGGTTATGATTTAGCTAATTCAGAATATAACTTCGCGGTAAATGAATTGAGTAAGTCTTCATTTAATCAGGCAGCCATAATTGGTCAAGCTGGGACTAATAATAGTGCTCAGTTACGGCAGGGAGGCTCAAAACTTTTGGCGGTTGTTGCGCAAGAAGGTAGTAGCAATCGGGCAAAGATTGACCAGACAGGAGATTATAACCTTGCATATATTGATCAGGCGGGCAGTGCCAACGATGCCAGTATTTCGCAAGGTGCTTATGGTAATACTGCGATGATTATCCAGAAAGGTTCTGGTAATAAAGCAAATATTACACAGTATGGTACTCAAAAAACGGCAATTGTAGTGCAGAGACAGTCGCAAATGGCAATTCGCGTGACACAACGTTAATTACTATTCGACTTTTAAATCAATCCGATGGGGGTTTTACATGAAACTTTTAAAAGTAGCAGCAATTGCAGCAATCGTATTCTCCGGTAGCGCTCTGGCAGGTGTTGTTCCTCAGTACGGCGGCGGCGGTAACCACGGTGGTGGCGGTAATAATAGCGGCCCAAATTCAGAGCTGAACATTTACCAGTACGGTGGTGGTAACTCTGCACTTGCTCTGCAAGCTGACGCCCGTAACTCTGATCTGACCATTACCCAGCACGGCGGCGGTAACGGCGCAGATGTTGGCCAAGGTTCTGATGACAGCTCAATCGATCTGACTCAGCGTGGTTTCGGCAACAGCGCTACTCTTGATCAGTGGAATGGTAAAGATTCTACTATGACTGTTAAACAGTTCGGTGGCGGTAACGGTGCTGCTGTTGACCAGACTGCATCTAACTCCAGCGTTAACGTCACTCAGGTTGGCTTTGGTAACAACGCGACCGCTCATCAGTACTAATACACATCTGTATTAAAGAAACAGGGCGCAAGCCCTGTTTTTTTTCGGGAGAAGAATATGAATGCGTTATTACTCCTTGCGGCACTTTCCAGTCAGATAACCTTTAATACGACCCAGCAAGGGGATATGTACACCATTATTCCTGAAGTCACTCTTACTCAATCTTGTCTGTGCAGAGTACAAATATTGTCCCTGCGCGAAGGCAGTTCAGGGCAAAGTCAGACGAAGCAAGAAAAGACCCTCTCATTGCCTGCTAATCAACCCATTGCTTTGACGAAGTTGAGTTTAAATATTTCCCCGGACGATCGGGTGAAAATAGTTGTTACTGTTTCTGATGGACAGTCACTTCATTTATCACAACAATGGCCGCCCTCTTCAGAAAAGTCTTAATTTGTTGAAATATCGAGCATAAGATGAATCTGGAGAGAATGGTCTGCTGCGGATCAGCCAACCTGAAAGTATGGATAACACAACCCTCAAGGATGACTAATCATTGAGGAAATAGAATAAATGTTCAGACCTTTTTTAAACTCTCTTATGCTCGGCAGTTTGTTTTTTCCTTTTATTGCCATCGCAGGAAGCAGCGCGCAAGGGGGCGTGATCCATTTTTATGGCCAAATTGTGGAACCAGCATGTGACGTCAGCACCCAGTCATCACCCGTAGAAATGAACTGCCCACAGAATGGCTCTGTTCCGGGCAGAACCTATTCCAGCAAAGCGTTAATGAGCGGCAATGTCAAAAACGCGCAAATAGCCTCAGTAAAAGTGCAGTATCTTGATAAACAGAAAAAGCTGGCTGTAATGAACATCGAATATAACTAAGTTTCTGAACAACTCACCTTGCTGAGCAGAAAAATGCGATTTAACCAAAAAGCCTGCTGTACACTTAAGAAACAAGAAGGTGTAAGGAGGCGTTATGAAAACGCGTATTCATGTTGTGCAGGGTGATATTACCAAACTGGCCGTTGATGTGATTGTGAATGCGGCTAATCCGTCATTAATGGGAGGCGGCGGCGTCGATGGGGCCATTCATCGCGCAGCGGGTCCGGCTCTGCTGGATGCCTGTTTAAAAGTCAGGCAACAGCAGGGCGATTGCCCTACGGGGCATGCCGTTATTACGCTTGCAGGCGATCTTCCCGCTAAAGCCGTAGTGCACACCGTCGGGCCAGTCTGGCGTGGTGGTGAACAAAACGAAGACCAGCTTTTGCAGGATGCCTATCTCAATAGTCTGCGACTGGTGGCGGCAAACAGCTATACGTCAGTGGCATTTCCTGCAATCAGTACTGGGGTTTATGGTTACCCTCGTGCGGCAGCGGCTGAAATCGCAGTAAAAACCGTTTCAGAATTTATTACCCGTCACGCTTTACCCGAACAGGTATATTTTGTCTGTTATGATGAAGAAAACACCCACCTCTACGAAAGACTCCTTACCCAACAAGGAGATGAATGATTTGCCCCGGCTGGCGAGCGCGGTGCTGCCACTGTGTTCGCAACATCCCGGTCAGTGTGGCCTTTTCCCTCTGGAGAAAAGTCTGGATGCGTTTGCCGCCCGGTATCGTCTGGCCGAAATGGCAGAGCATACGCTGGATGTTCAGTATTACATCTGGCAGGACGATATGTCGGGTCGGTTACTCTTTTCCGCCCTGTTAGCCGCAGCAAAGCGTGGCGTTCGCGTCCGTTTGTTGCTGGACGACAACAATACACCCGGACTTGACGACATTTTACGCTTGCTTGACAGTCATCCCCGCATTGAAGTCCGGCTTTTTAATCCTTTCTCGTTTCGCTTGCTACGTCCGCTTGGTTATATCACCGACTTTTCCCGTCTCAATCGCCGTATGCACAATAAAAGTTTCACTGTTGATGGCGTGGTGACGCTGGTAGGGGGGCGAAATATTGGTGATGCCTATTTTGGTGCAGGGGAAGAGCCACTTTTTTCGGATTTAGATGTCATGGCAATAGGACCAGTTGTAGAGGACGTTGCCGATGATTTCGCCCGCTACTGGTATTGCAAATCGGTTTCACCCCTACAGCAGGTGCTGGATGTCCCGGAAGGTGAAATGGCGGATCGCATCGAGTTACCAGCATCCTGGCACAACGATGCCATGACGCATCGTTATTTACGCAAAATGGAATCCAGCCCGTTTATAAATCATCTGGTTGATGGAACGTTGCCGCTTATCTGGGCGAAAACACGTTTATTAAGTGATGATCCGGCGAAAGGGGAGGGCAAGGCAAAACGGCATTCACTGTTACCGCAGCGCCTGTTCGATATCATGGGCTCACCCAGTGAACGCATCGATATTATCTCTTCCTATTTTGTACCGACACGCGCAGGTGTGGCGCAACTCTTACGGATGGTGAGAAAAGGGGTAAAGATTGCGATCCTAACCAATTCTCTTGCCGCTAACGATGTTGCTGTCGTCCATGCCGGATACGCGCGCTGGCGCAAAAAATTGCTCCGCTACGGCGTGGAATTATATGAACTCAAGCCGACGCGTGAACAAAGTAGTACGTTACACGATCGCGGCATAACCGGTAATTCCGGTGCCAGCCTGCATGCTAAAACCTTTAGCATCGATGGTAAAACGGTGTTTATCGGCTCTTTCAATTTCGATCCGCGTTCGACATTGCTCAATACTGAAATGGGGTTCGTGATAGAGAGCGAAACGCTGGCACAGTTAATTGATAAACGCTTTATTCAGAGCCAGTATGATGCGGCCTGGCAGCTCCGTCTGGACAGGTGGGGACGGATCAACTGGGTTGATCGTCATGCAAAGAAAGAAATTGTTCTCAAAAAAGAACCCGCCACCAGTTTCTGGAAGCGGGTTATGGTCAGACTGGCGTCGATATTGCCTGTGGAATGGTTATTATAAACGCGGCTTAACGGGCTGGTGCTTTATCGTTCTCACGCTTAACAACCGGTTTACCAGAGAACAAAAACTTCAGTAACGGGATGCGTAAATGAATTTCATACAGAATTATCGCAATCCCTACTACGAATATCAGGCCACAGAGAAAACCAAGCCAGTTGGATGTGATGTGCGGTGTAATGTACGCGCCGAAAAACAGCGTTAACGGGTGGTGAACCAGATAGATAAACAGCGATGCATTAACAAAGTAAGTCACCCGCGCTGACTGGAAGTTAAGCAAACGGTGGCCGAAGGAGAAGACCACATTCACCATCCACAGACCGAGGACCATGGTGATCACCGACTCGGTTTCGTACATCCAGGCATCGCCACTGCCATAGCGCTGGTTGAGTAAATAAGCGACAAATGCCAATGCTGCTGCGAAGGTACAGCCACGAGACGGCGTGGTAAACAAGGCTTTAAGATGAGGGAAAATGAAAGCCAGTGCGCCGAGGATAAAGAACGGCAAATAAAATAGCGTTTGCATGACAATAAAATTGAACATGCCGTTACTCAGAATGGGCGGATACACAATAAAAATTGTTCTTCTTATTACCGCATAACCGATGCCGAGGCACAAAAAAATCACCGATAGTTTTACCATCGAGAATTTTTTATTCGTTTTATCAGAATTTTCTAAATTATTTCTGATACGTTTGAATATCCAGACGCACAGCGTCGTCATGACCACTAACACCAGTAAAAACCACAGGTGTGATATTAATTCCCAGGCCAACGTATTATATTTGTCATACAATGACAGTCCAGGCCAACTTTCCGCTTTCCCTTTGACGTATTGCAGCATAATAAATTGCGGCAATGTCAGTAGGGGGATGGCTGTTAACATCGGGATACCTACACGTTCGACACGTACTTTCCACCATTTTTTCAAGGGATAGCGTAAAAAAAGCATGTAGGAAAAGTACCCGGATATAACGAAAAATACCTGCATGCGGAACGAGTGGATGAAGTCATTAAAAAGGGTCAGCCATAATGACGGTTCGGCGCTATTCACATGCCATGTATGGCTCGAATAGATTAAAGAAATATGAAAAGGGATCCCTAACAACATCAGCCAGGCGCGGATGGAGTCGAGGAAATATTCACGTTGCGCGGGTACTGGATTCATATATGGTTAACTAATCTCGGATTTTTCGTCTTATCCCTGTCGGGTTATGCCTTTAGGCTTGTTGCCATAGCGACACCGACCTGACCGCGCCAGGCGCAGGCTTCAAGGTTTTTATGCATAGCATCATCGCTACCACTAACCAGAATGGAAGCGTCTGTAAGACGGTTGATAAATAAATTTGCTGGCAAACCCTACACGAAGTCGATGCTTCTGTCTTTAGGAGAAGCACGGAAAGTGAAAACGGTTGCAATCAGGTGCTTAATCCATGAGCCAGCGTGCTGAACGATACCGGGATTCTGTTGTCGGAATGGCTGGTTATCCATTAAAATAGATCGGATCGATATAAGCACACAAAGGGGGAAGTGCTTACTAATTATGAAACATAAACTACAAATGATGAAAATGCGTTGGTTGAGTGCTGCAGTAATGTTAACCCTGTATACATCTTCAAGCTGGGCTTTCAGTATTGATGATGTCGCAAAGCAAGCTCAATCCTTAGCCGGGAAAGGCTATGATGCGCCCAAAAGCAACTTGCCCTCCGTTTTCCGCGACATGAAATACGCGGACTATCAGCAGATCCAGTTTAATCATGACAAAGCGTACTGGAACAATCTGAAGACCCCATTCAAACTCGAGTTCTACCATCAGGGTATGTACTTCGATACCCCGGTCAAAATAAATGAAGTGACTGCCACCGCAGTCAAACGAATCAAATACAGCCCGGATTATTTCACTTTCGGCGATGTTCAGCATGACAAAGACACGGTAAAAGACCTTGGTTTTGCCGGTTTTAAAGTGCTTTACCCGATCAACAGCAAAGATAAAAACGATGAAATCGTCAGCATGCTCGGGGCCAGCTATTTCCGCGTGATTGGTGCAGGTCAGGTTTATGGCCTTTCTGCACGCGGCCTGGCAATTGATACCGCCTTGCCATCGGGTGAAGAATTTCCACGCTTCAAAGAGTTCTGGATCGAGCGTCCAAAACCGACTGATAAACGTTTAACCATTTATGCATTGCTTGACTCGCCGCGCGCGACAGGTGCTTACAAATTCGTAGTTATGCCAGGGCGTGACACGGTTGTGGATGTGCAGTCGAAAATCTATCTGCGCGATAAAGTCGGCAAACTGGGGGTTGCACCGTTAACCAGTATGTTCCTGTTTGGGCCGAACCAACCGTCGCCTGCAAATAACTATCGTCCGGAGTTGCACGACTCTAACGGTCTCTCTATCCATGCTGGTAATGGCGAATGGATCTGGCGTCCGTTGAATAACCCGAAACATTTAGCGGTCAGCAGCTTCTCCATGGAAAACCCGCAAGGCTTCGGTCTGTTGCAGCGCGGTCGTGATTTCTCCCGCTTTGAAGATCTCGATGATCGTTACGATCTTCGTCCAAGCGCATGGGTGACTCCGAAAGGGGAGTGGGGCAAAGGCAGCGTTGAGCTGGTGGAAATTCCAACCAACGATGAAACCAACGATAACATCGTCGCTTACTGGACGCCGGATCAGCTGCCGGAGCCGGGTAAAGAGATGAACTTTAAATACACCATCACCTTCAGCCGTGATGAAGACAAACTGCATGCGCCAGATAACGCATGGGTGCAACAAACGCGTCGTTCAACGGGGGATGTGAAGCAGTCGAACCTGATTCGCCAGCCTGACGGTACTATCGCCTTTGTGGTCGATTTTACCGGCGCAGAGATGAAAAAACTGCCAGAGGATACCCCGGTCACAGCGCAAACCAGCATTGGTGATAATGGTGAGATAGTTGAAAGCACGGTGCGCTATAACCCGGTTACCAAAGGCTGGCGTCTGGTGATGCGTGTGAAAGTGAAAGATGCCAAGAAAACCACTGAAATGCGTGCTGCGCTGGTGAATGCCGATCAGACGTTGAGTGAAACCTGGAGCTACCAGTTACCTGCCAATGAATAAGACAACTGAGTACATTGACGCAATGCCCATCGCCGCAAGCGAGAAAGCGGCATTGCCGAAGACTGATATCCGCGCCGTTCATCAGGCGCTGGATGCCGACCACCGTACCTGGGCGCGGGAGGATGACTCCCCGCAAGGCTCGGTAAAGGCGCGTCTGGAACAAGCCTGGCCAGATTCACTTGCTGATGGACAGTTAATTAAAGACGACGAAGGGCGCGATCAGCTTAAGGCGATGCCAGAAGCAAAACGCTCCTCGATGTTTCCCGACCCGTGGCGTACCAACCCGGTAGGCCGTTTCTGGGATCGCCTGCGTGGACGCGATGTAACGCCGCGCTATCTGGCTCGTTTGACCAAAGAAGAGCAGGAGAGCGAGCAAAAGTGGCGTACCGTCGGTACCATCCGCCGTTACATTCTGTTGATCCTGACGCTCGCGCAAACTGTCGTCGCGACCTGGTATATGAAGACCATTCTTCCTTATCAGGGTTGGGCGCTGATTAATCCTATGGATATGGTTGGTCAGGATTTGTGGGTTTCCTTTATGCAGCTTCTGCCTTATATGCTGCAAACCGGTATCCTGATCCTCTTTGCGGTACTGTTCTGTTGGGTGTCCGCCGGATTCTGGACGGCGTTGATGGGGTTCCTGCAACTGCTTATTGGTCGCGATAAATACAGTATATCTGCGTCAACAGTTGGCGATGAACCATTAAACCCGGAGCATCGCACGGCGTTGATCATGCCTATCTGTAACGAAGACGTGAACCGTGTTTTTGCTGGCTTGCGTGCAACGTGGGAATCAGTAAAAGCCACCGGGAATGCCAAACACTTTGATGTCTACATTCTGAGTGACAGTTATAACCCGGATATCTGCGTCGCAGAGCAAAAAGCCTGGATGGAGCTTATCGCTGAAGTCGGTGGCGAAGGTCAGATTTTCTATCGCCGCCGCCGTCGCCGCGTGAAGCGTAAAAGCGGTAATATCGATGACTTCTGCCGTCGCTGGGGCAGCCAGTACAGCTACATGGTGGTGCTGGATGCTGACTCGGTAATGACCGGTGATTGTTTATGCGGCCTGGTGCGTTTGATGGAAGCCAACCCGAACGCCGGGATCATTCAGTCGTCGCCGAAAGCGTCCGGTATGGATACGCTGTATGCACGCTGTCAGCAGTTCGCGACTCGCGTGTATGGGCCACTGTTTACAGCCGGTTTGCACTTCTGGCAACTTGGCGAGTCGCACTACTGGGGACATAACGCGATTATCCGCGTGAAACCGTTTATCGAGCACTGCGCACTGGCTCCGCTGCCGGGCGAAGGTTCCTTTGCCGGTTCAATCCTGTCACATGACTTCGTGGAAGCTGCGTTGATGCGCCGTGCAGGTTGGGGAGTCTGGATTGCTTACGATCTCCCGGGTTCTTATGAAGAATTACCGCCTAACTTGCTTGATGAGCTAAAACGTGACCGCCGCTGGTGCCACGGTAACCTGATGAACTTCCGTCTGTTCCTGGTGAAGGGTATGCACCCGGTTCACCGTGCGGTATTTCTGACGGGCGTGATGTCTTATCTCTCCGCTCCGCTGTGGTTTATGTTCCTCGCGCTCTCTACTGCATTGCAGGTAGTGCATGCGTTGACCGAACCGCAATACTTCCTGCAACCACGGCAGTTGTTCCCGGTGTGGCCGCAGTGGCGTCCTGAGCTGGCGATTGCACTTTTTGCTTCGACCATGGTGCTGTTGTTCCTGCCAAAGCTATTGAGCATTTTGCTTATTTGGTGCAAAGGAACGAAAGAATATGGCGGCTTCTGGCGCGTTACATTATCGTTGCTGCTGGAAGTGCTGTTTTCCGTGCTGCTGGCTCCGGTACGCATGCTGTTCCATACGGTCTTCGTCGTCAGCGCGTTCCTTGGCTGGGAAGTGGTGTGGAATTCACCGCAGCGTGATGATGACTCCACTTCCTGGGGTGAAGCGTTCAAACGCCACGGCTCACAGCTGCTGTTAGGGTTAGTGTGGGCTGTTGGGATGGCGTGGTTGGATCTGCGTTTCCTGTTCTGGCTGGCACCGATTGTCTTCTCGTTGATCCTGTCACCGTTTGTTTCGGTGATTTCCAGCCGTGCCACCGTTGGTCTGCGCACCAAAAGCTGGAAACTGTTCCTGATCCCGGAAGAGTATTCACCGCCGCAGGTGCTGGTTGATACCGATCGGTTCCTTGAGATGAATCGCCAACGCTCCCTTGACGATGGCTTTATGCACGCAGTGTTTAACCCGTCATTTAACGCTCTGGCAACCGCAATGGCGACCGCGCGTCACCGCGCCAGTAAGGTGCTGGAAATCGCCCGTGACCGCCACGTTGAACAGGCGCTGAACGAGACGCCAGAGAAGCTGAATCGCGATCGTCGCCTGGTGCTGCTAAGCGATCCGGTGACGATGGCCCGTCTGCATTTCCGCGTCTGGAATTCCCCTGAGAGATATTCTTCATGGGTGAGTTATTACGAAGGGATAAAGCTCAATCCACTGGCATTGCGTAAACCGGATGCGGCTTCGCAATAAAAACGTAGTTGCCTGATGCGCTACGCTTATCAGGCCTACATCGCTCCTGCAATGTGTTGATTTTGCAAGATTTTGTAGGTCGGATAAGGCGTTCACGCCACATCTGGCAAAAACAACGAGCCAATAAAAATACCGGCGTTATGCCGGTATTTTTTTACGGAAGAGGTATCAAATGCGTTTAATTGTGGTGAGCATCATGGTGACCTTGCTGAGTGGCTGTGGCAGCATCATTAGCCGCACTATACCGGGGCAGGGGCATGGCAACCAATATTATCCCGGTGTGCAATGGGATGTGCGTGACTCCGCCTGGCGTTATGTCACAATCCTTGATCTGCCATTCTCCCTGGTTTTTGATACTTTACTGCTGCCGATCGACATTCATCATGGCCCGTATGAGTAATTAACGTTCATCCCACTCATCAGCTGCTGCGCGTCCTTCCTCGGTATCCAGCGGTGGCTCAAGCTGAAATTCCCCCTCGCCCCATTCATGTAATGTATTCTCTTCCTGCCACTCCTGGCGGATCTCTATCTCATCATAGTCGCCATCAAAGACACTTTGCGCGGCTTCACCGCTAAGCATAGGTAAACATTCACCTTCTTCCCCTTCGTCGGCAAAAAACTCAACTTGCCACATGATGTCGCCGTCCTGCAAAACGTATTTTTGGGCATTGAACTGTTGCACATTCGCATCTTCGGCGTCGATGCCGGGGTTGTCTGCAAGAAATTCTTCGCGTGCAGCGTCAATGGCTTCTTCAAGCGTTGCGTACATGGTCATCACGATTCTCCCTTTGAGTTGATGAGGTTTCAGGGAAAAGGATAGCTGATTCTCCGCTTTTACAAGTATGAAAGGCGAAAAATCAGTTCGATACCTGGGGTATTCGACGACGACGTAGACTGTTCCATGAATAGACTGCGTTGAATAACACTACGCCAGCGGTGACGAGAAATACCGCTCTGAAACCGTAGTTCGCTGAAATCGCGGCTCCCATCAATGGTCCGGTAACGTTTCCAATATCACGAAACGACTGGTTATAGCTGAAGATACGCCCGGCGATTTGGTTGCTCGAGTTGTAAACCAACAGTGTCTGTACGGCGGGGAGTAGTGCACCATCGGCGGCACCGAGCAAAAAACGTAAAATCCCAAGTTGTAATGGCGTCTGAACGTAAGACATTGGGATCAACAGCAGTACAGAAAAGATCAGCGCCGTAATCAGGATCTTTTCGGGTCCGATTCGATCGCCAAGTTTGCCGAGTCGTGGTGCACTTAGCAGAGCCGCCACGCCTGGCACCGAGGCGATCATGCCACTGATAAAGGCGACGTTACTGACGTTACCCGCCAGTTCGCGGACATACAGCGTCAGAATGGGGGCAATTGAGCCCGTTGCCACCTGGATGATTAACGTAGTGACAAACAGGCTGAGTACCAGTTTCGGGTTTTTAAGTGATGTCACCACTTCACGCATGTGCAGCATCTCTTTTTTGCTGACCGGCTGGAATTTTTCTCTGATGCAAAACAGGGTGACGAAAAAGCAGAGTATGAGCACACTGGCGGTAATAAAGAATACCGGACGTAAGCCGTAGCTATCGGCGAGCAGGCCGCCAGCCATTGGGCCGAGCAACGCACCACTAACGCCGCCTGTGGAGAGCGTACCCAGCGCCCAGCCGCTTTTATTACGCGGTACTTGTGTGGCGATAAGAGCATTAGCGTTGGGGACAAATCCGCCAAGTAACCCAAGAAGCGCCCGTAGGATCAAAAACTGCCAGATATTTTGTGCCAGCCCCATCAACACCATCACGATGCCCATGCCGAGGGCAGAGCGTAATAGCATGAGTTTGCGGCCTTTACGGTCGGCGAGTCCACCCCAAAACGGTGAGGCGATGGCAGAAAATAAAAATGTAATGCTGAAGACAATACCGGACCACATATTCAAGGCGGAGTGGCCCGTAACGCCAAGCTGCTCAACGTAGAGGGGTAAGAAGGGCATTACCAGGCTGAAGGCGGCACCCGTAAGAAAACAGCCTAGCCAGGCGACGATCAGGTTTCGTTTCCAGTTTATAGGGGTGTCATTTTCACAGGGTGACATAGCAATCCGCTGTTGGTGCGCCAGGCGCGGTGAACATAAGAAGAAAAGATAAGCACACTAATTATGCGCCCGACTTCCAGGGGGCGCAATCCAGAGAGCTTTTATCGCTAAATCAGGGGGATTTGCTGTGGTAATGCCGGATACCCTTCTGAAGCATCCGGCATGGGAGATTTAATAGCGTGAAGGAACGCCTTCCGGGCGTGTTTTAAAGCGACGGTGTAACCACATATACTGCTCTGGTGCCATCATGATGCATTTTTCGACCACTTTGTTCATCCACGCGGCGGTGGTTTCGGCATCATCCAGCGGCGGAGAACACTCTGGCGGCAGCATAATCAACTGATACCCTTTGCCATCTGGCTTACGGCGTGGAACGAAGGGCACCAGACATGCGCCGGACATCCGTGCCAGCATCCAGGTTCCGGTCGTGGTCGCAGCCTGCTCAACGGCAAACAACGGGACGAAAACGCTTGAGCGCGGGCCGTAATCATGATCCGGTGCGTACCAGACCACTTCGCCTTTTTTCAGGGCTTTAATCATGCCTTTTAAATCTTTGCGGTCGAGCATCGATTTATTTGAGCGCAAACGGCCCCAGGTTTGTAGCCAGTCAATCAGTGGATTATCGTTCGGGCGGTAAACGCCAATCCCCGGTTCCTGCATACCAAACTGCCGCGCACCCAGCTCCAGTGTCAGAAAATGGATGCCAACTAACAGGATGCCGCGTTTTTGCGCCTGCACGTCACGAATGTGTTCCATGCCGATCACTTCCGTCCAGCGGGCGATTCTGCGGTCCGGCCAGAACCACGCCATGCCAGTTTCCATCAGTCCCATGCCAACGGATTCGAAATTCTTCACCACCATTTTACGGCGTTCTTGTTCGCTCATTTCCGGGAAGCACAGTTCCAGGTTGCGATGCACAATTTTTGCGCGTCGTTTCATAAAACGTAACGCAAGTTTTCCTAATCCACAACCGAGGCGGTAGATAACCGGGTAGGGCAATTGCACGACTAACCAAAGTACGCCAATACCCAACCAGGTTAACCAATAACGCGGATGAAGCAGTGCGGTGGAGAACTTGGGTAGATTCGTCATATCAATCCTGTTTTTCAACCTATACGGGCAATTGTATGTATTGTCGCATTTTTTCGCCCGCAACCAAAATTTGTGGCTGAAGACTGGGCGAAATTGCCGCGCTTGTAAATAACAAATAATTTTTAATGCGCAAATGTAGCGTAAAATGTGTGGATGATAATTATCGATAATTGCTATATCATGCCGCGGATTTTTACTTTCCCATCTCGCAGGAACCGTACACCATGCCAGTGTTACACAACCGCATTTCCAACGACGCGTTAAAAGCCAAAATGTTGGCTGAGAGCGAACCGCGAACCACCATTTCGTTTTACAAGTATTTCCACATCGCCGATCCTAAGGCGACCCGTGACGCTTTATATCAGCTGTTTACCGCGCTGGATGTTTTTGGGCGAGTGTATCTGGCGCATGAGGGCATTAACGCGCAAATCAGCGTACCTGCGAGCAATGTTGAAACATTTCGCGCGCAGCTTTATGCCTTCGACCCGGCTTTAGAGGGCTTACGCCTGAATATCGCGTTGGATGATGACGGGAAATCCTTCTGGGTACTGCGCATGAAGGTCCGCGATCGTATCGTTGCCGACGGTATTGACGATCCTCACTTTGATGCCAGCAATGTGGGTGAGTATCTGCAAGCGGCGGAAGTGAACGCCATGCTTGACGATCCCGATGCATTGTTTATCGACATGCGTAACCACTATGAGTATGAAGTGGGGCACTTTGAAAACGCGCTGGAAATTCCGGCAGATACCTTCCGTGAGCAGCTGCCAAAAGCAGTCGAGATGATGCAGGCACATAAAGATAAAAAAATCGTTATGTACTGCACCGGCGGCATTCGTTGTGAAAAGGCCAGTGCCTGGATGAAACATAACGGATTCAATAAAGTCTGGCATATCGAGGGCGGAATTATTGAATACGCCCGCAAGGCGCGCGAGCAGGGTTTACCGGTACGTTTTATTGGCAAAAATTTTGTTTTTGACGAGCGGATGGGCGAACGTATATCGGATGAGATTATCGCGCATTGCCACCAGTGCGGTGCGCCGTGCGACAGCCATACCAACTGTAAAAATGATGGCTGCCACCTGCTTTTTATTCAGTGTCCAGTATGTGCGGAAAAATACAAAGGTTGTTGTAGTGAGATTTGCTGCGAAGAAAGCGCGTTACCGCCTGAAGAACAGCGACGCCGTCGGGCAGGACGTGAAAATGGCAATAAGATCTTTAATAAGTCTCGTGGACGTCTGAATACAACACTGGGCATTCCTGATCCAACAGAATAAATATCATTGCCGGATGCGTGCCATCCGGCAACATTTCACGCTTACTTCTGCTGTACGCCTTCCACTGAAATAATCAGATCCACTTCCTGAGAAGCTGGACCTAAATCTGTTTTGATATTGAAGTCCTTGAGCTTAATTTTGCCTTCGGCCTCGAAGCCTGCACGTTTACCACCCCACGGGTCGTCGCCTTGACCAATTAATTTCGCTTCCAGCGTGACGGGTTTGGTTACGCCATTCAGCGTCAGATCGCCGGTAATATCCAGGTCGTCACCGTCTTTCTTCACGCTGGTGGAGGTGAATGTTGCCAGTGGATATTTTGCAGTATTGAGGAAATCTGCACTGCGAAGATGTTTATCGCGTTCGGCGTGATTAGTATCGACGCTGGTGGTGTTAATTGTCACATTCACTTTATCGGCAGCCGGATTTTTTTCATCAAAGGTAAAAGTACCGTCGAAATCTTTAAAGGTGCCATATAACCAGCTATAGCCAAGATGCTGGATGCGGAAGTTAACAAAGGCGTGCTGACCTTCTTTGTCAATTTTGTAATCGGCGGCAACCGCTGAACCGGCAGAGAACATCAGGGAAGCGAAGGTTAAACCAAGCAGGCTTTTTTTCATTTTTTATACTCCATAGTCAGATGACGACTTTCCCAGCATGCGCTTCAGAGTGTCGTCTTTATCGATGAAATGATGCTTCAGGGCCATAAATCCATGCATAACGGATAGTACTACGACGCTCCACGCGAGCCAAAAATGCAGGGCACCGGCGAAGTCAGCCTGTGCGCCAGCGTCGGCGAGGGTCGCGGGGACGTCAAACCAGCCAAAAACGCTGATCGGTTTACCATCGGCAGTTGAGATCAGATAGCCGCTGATGCCGATGGCGAACAGCAATAAGTACAATGCGAGATGTCCAGCCTTTGCGCCAAGACGAGTCATGGGCGAATAACTCTGCAGCGGACCCGGCGGTGGAGATATGACGCGCCACAGAACGCGAATAACCAGCCCCATCATTAACAAAATACCGATGCTTTTATGCAGTTCGGGTGCTTTGTGATACCAGCCATCGTAATAACTGAGCGTGACCATCCACAGACCTAAAGCAAACATGCCGTAGACAATAATTGCGCTTAGCCAATGGAAGGCCGCAGATATAACACCATAGCGTTCAGGGGTATTTGTGAATGACATAAGTGCATCCAAAACGAATTTGCGAGAGAAAGAAAATGGCGTGTCGGAGAATGAATTGCAACACAAAAATAACAAATTGAATGATATTTATTTTTATTTCAATAATTTTGAATTAATAATGAAAGAATCTTCATAAGTTTAGTGGGTTCAGCATCAGAGATGTCTGGTGAGTGCTGTAGAAGCAGGAATAATCTCATTCAATTTTTCACGCTAAATGAAAGGGAGATTAAATATTTGTCAGTTTATGTCAGTGCGGAAAACTAAAAATAAAACACATAGATCAGATCCATAATTGCCAACAATCCCCAGAGAAAAAGATAAAGCATCAGATGCTCGCGAATATTATTGATGAGATAGTGCAACAGCCGACGCATTAAATACTCCTGTAAAAACGGCCTCATTCTGGAGGCCGTAATGATGATTATTGGAAGCGGGAAAGCCTGAATGGCGTCAAATCAAAATCGCTTTTTTTGTCTTGCGCAAAATCGGCAGCTATTTCCCCTAAAACTGACGCAAATTTAAAACCGTGCCCGCTCAGACCGGTAATGAGCAGTGTATTATCGTGGCCGGGTAGAGTATCGATAATAAAATCTTCGTCAGGCGAATTATCATAGGTGCAGGCAGCGCCGTACAGGCAGCAACCGATACCCGGCAAGACATTGCGCAAGAACGGGAAGGCTTCCGAACCATCGCTGACCACTTCCGCAAACGGAACACGTTCATCCGCTGAATGGATAACCTGGCCTCCGTTATGTTTGCCAATCTTCAACGCGTCGTTTTCTGCCGGAAAACCATAATATTGATCGCCATTGGGCAGTTCACCGGTAAACGCCGGGAATTTATTCTTCACGCTATAGCGACCATCGGCCTGATACCAGGCAAATACTTTGCGTACGGGCTGGACAGGCAGCTCCGGGAGCAGGTCTTTTACCCATGTTCCCGCGCAGACAATCGCTTTTTTCGCCTGATACTCACCGTCAGCCGTTTCAATAGTTACGCCATCATCGTCATGACGAATTGCGGTGACCGGGCAGTTGAACAGCTGCGCACAGCCCGCTTCCTTCGCCAGTTGGATCCAGGTTTTAATCGCCAGTTCGCTGCGCAAAAAACCGGAATCAGTCTCAAATAAGCCGATGTAGTTGTCCGGGACGCGTATTTCCGGCCAGCGGGCCATAATCCCTTGCGCATCGAGCTTTTCAACGTTGAGTTGCCATTGTTCGGCGCTGTGGGCGACGTTGGCGAGAAATGTGGAATCAGCCGGGCCAAGGTTAATGACGCCAGAGCGTACAAAAATGGGATCTTCTTCGTTGTGGCGGGAGAGTTCATCCCACAGCGTTTGCGCGCGGAGAACCAGCGGGACATACTTTTCGCCTTCACCATAAGCATGGCGAATTAATCGCGTATCGCCGTGGTGGCTGCCGTGTTGATGCGGTGGCATATGGGCGTCGGTCATTAGCACGTTTAAACCGGCGCGGGTTGCATAATACCCGGCGGCAGCGCCTACGGAACCGCTGCCAATAATGATGAGATCGTATTTCATTTTTTTCTCTCTGCTCTCATGGTTTAAGCAGAGTAATTAACTGAATGCAGATATACAACCCAGAAATGGTAAAGGCACCGGTGAGGTGCCTTTTGGGTGGATGGTCATGTCATGTTAATGACGCCGATACTCGTTTACCGGGAAATCACCGGATTCAATTTTGGCGATTCCTGCTTCTAATATCGAAATAAATTGTCTGGCAACATCAGTGGTTAACCAGAGCGTCTGACCAACTTCAGTCCCTTCCTGCTCGGACTTATTTGGGGTCTGGTAGTGCAAACGCAACATCAGCGCATCATAGCTATCAACGGTGCTGATGTCCCACCCTACGAGCGGATGAGTCTGAATGACTTCATTATTTTTTTCCATCATGGCCCCCTAATTCGTGTTACTAGACAACGTTATTCGAGGTTCAATGCGTTTTTATCTGAAGCAACTTCAGTATACCAATAAGTAAGGGTATTCACCGAATTTTTAAAGGGGGGAACAGATAAATTTTTGCTTTTAAGATTTATATGAACAATAAAACAGCATGTCATTCATATTTTTTTAGCATATTGTGCAATTATTTTGAGGAAGTGTAGAAATTTTGTACTCGAAATTTGTAAGTAAAATAAAAAAGCCGGGGCGACCCGGCAAAAACAAAAATCACTGCATATTATTCGCTGACAAACCAGTCATCGGCGCTTTCCCACGTTTCCTGGAGAATTTCGCTAATGCGCTGTTTATCTTCTTTTGTTGCGCCAATAACCGATAAATTATTCGCTGCGGCATAACGTACCGATACGTGGCCTTCATTATCAGGAAACGCATACTGAATACGGCGGGAAAGTTCGCCAGCCAGGGCGTCAATAGCCCCAGCTGGCAATGGAGAAGTTTTCGCTATGGTGACTTCAATTCGCATAATAGCCCCCTGTTGAATATACTGGTTATTTATACAGGTAAAATAACCTAATGACAACAGGAAGCTAGGATTTTTATTGTTTAACGGACCAGCGTACCGTTTCCCCGGCGAGGAATGGCACCAGTGTGTCATCAGTCAATGCGATGCTTTCAGCAACCTGTTGCTCTTCGCGGACCAGTTCGATGAATGTGTCGTTGACCGGCAAGCCATAGAACTGTGGGCCGTTTACAGAACAGAATGCTTCAAAGTGCTGCAGAGCATTCATCTCTTCAAAGACGGTAGCGTAACTGCCCAGCGCGGTTGGGGCATTGAAGCAGCCCGCGCAGCCGCAGCTACTCTCTTTGCGATGACGTGCATGCGGCGCAGAATCCGTACCGAGGAATACGCGATTAAAACCGCTGGCGACCAGTTCACGCAATGCCTGTTGGTGAATATTGCGTTTGAGGATGGGTAGACAATACAGATGTGGACGCACGCCACCAACCAGCATATGGTTGCGGTTAAACATCAGATGCTGCGGAGTGATGGTGGCAGCCAGCCGTTCATTTCCGTTACGGACATAGTCGGCAGCATCTTTGGTGGTGATGTGCTCAAAAACGACTTTCAGCGCAGTCAGGCGCTGGCGCAGCGGTTCCATCACGCTTTCAATAAAGCGCGCTTCACGATCAAAAATGTCGATATCTGCATGTGTCACTTCACCATGCACCAGTAACGGCATACCGATTTTTTCCATGCGCTCAAGTACCGGCATGATTGCGTCAACTGACGTCACGCCGTGACTGGAGTTAGTGGTTGCGTTTGCCGGGTAAAGTTTGGCAGCGGTGAACACGCCTTCGTTAAATCCACGCTCAAGCTCATTAGGGTCTAGTGAATCTGTCAAATAACAGGTCATCAGCGGGGTGAAATCGTGCCCGGCAGGTACGGCGTCAAGAATACGCTGGCGATAAGCCACGGCAGCCTCAACGGTGGTCACGGGCGGAGCCAGATTGGGCATTACGATAGCCCGTCCATAAATTTCGCTGGTATACGGCACGACAGTTTTTAACATGCCGCCATCGCGGAGGTGAAGGTGCCAGTCGTCTGGTCGGCGGATCTTTAATACCTGGGATGGTGCAGTCATTAATCTCTATGCTCCGGCTGAAGGGATGTTTTTGCCGGACACAAAGGATAAGCGGAAACGTTTTCCTTTGCACGAAAAATAAAGGGCGCGAATGCGCCCTCGTGATTAATCAGTAAACGGAATGACAATTTCGCCTGGCTTCACTTCAATGCCTTTCGCCAGTTTCTTCGCCATTGCTTCGCCCTGGCTGCCATCTTCGCGCAGGACGTAAGCAGGTTGCTGGTTAAAGTAATTGCGTAATGCCTGGTTCAAATAGGGGAGCAACGTTTGCATCACCGTTTGCATTTTTTCCGGTTGTACCGTCGCATCGACCACTTCCATCTCTTTCAGGAAGATCGCACCTTTTTCTTTATCAAACACGGGCAGCGCTTTCAGCTTCAGTTTCATGGTCGCTTTCTGGCTACCGAACAGGGAGTTCATGTCCAGATTGGCGTCTCCGGTTAGGGTAACCTTATTCGGCTCTTCGCGACCAATTTGGCTGGTCAGGTTTGTCAGAACAATATGGGCGTCAGCCACGCCGGGTAAACCGATATCTTTTGAGAAATTATTATGTTTCGCAAGCGACTGGTTAATTTCTTGTTCGGTGATGGTGTATTGGGTGAGTTGATTACAGCCAACGAGCAGGCCACTGACGATCAATGCAGCGGCAAATAAAAACTTGTTCATGGTAGTCCTCGACATGAAATCTGCGTCAATATCCTGACACAACGCAGCATGTGTCACCAGCGATAAACGCGCCAGCAGAAAAAACTGAAAACGGCGGCAACCCGCGAATACAGGCTGCCGCGGCGGGTCAGGATTAAATCGCCATTGATGATAACAAATTGATTTGTGTCTGTTTCGCCATATTATCGCGGTAATCAGCAACGCGGCTTGGCCAGTTGATTCCGGCTACCAGCGTCAGATTACGCAGTAGCGGAAATAGCTGAATATCATCTTCCGAAAGTTCGCCATTCACGGCGTTCGGTTTGACGATCAGTTTGTCCAGCGCACGTAAATCATCGCTGATATTCTTAATCAGACCGTCAGAGTGGGCCAGCAGGTCGGCAAAATTACCCGCGCTGGCCTCTTTCTTGTCGACGAAATATTTGCGCGCGGCAGGAGTAGAAAACTCATCAAATGCCGATTTGGCAAAACGCGGCAACAGCAGTTTGTTGGCGTAGCCATTGACCTTGCGCAGCCACTCTTCAATGGCAGGGGAACGTTTGCCGGTCAGTAACGGTTTGCCGTCGAGTTTATCGACATAGTGAACGATGTCCATGCTTTCTGGCATATAGCGGCTGTCATCTTTTTGCAGAATGGGAACCTGTTTTTGACCGACCATCCGGGTGGGTGTTTCTGCGTCGTCGTTGAGCAGAACATGTAATTCGACGGGGATATTTTTCAGGCCGAAAATCATGCGGGCTTTGAGGCAGTAAGGGCAGTGATCGTAAATGTATAGCTTCACGTGACTCCTCCATTTGGCTGTCAGTTCACTTTCAGTATGGAGGAGTCAGGGGGGAGTATCAAATCAGGCGTCGCGTTCCAGCAAACGACGCGCGGCGCGTTTCTGACTAAACTGCCAACCCAGCGCAAGGAAAGTGAAGATGCCAATAATGCCCAGCATCATCCACGGAAGCTCTGGCTGGTGCGCCGATTTGCCCAGGTCAAACAGCCAGCCGCCACCGATATAACCAATAGCGCCGCCAATCGCCAGACCCAGACGGCTAAATCCCATATAGCTGCCGCGAGCTCTTGCGTCTGCCAGCGAAGCACTTAAGGTTTCACGCGCAGGCTCGGCAATGATCGACCCGATATAAAACAGACAAATCAGGGTGAAAAGTTGTTGCAGGCCGCTGACCATGCCCACTGGCATCATGCTTAATGACATTATCAACAGCCCAGCCATCAACCGATGTTCCAGACGAAAATGCTTTTCACTCCAGCGGGCGATAGGATAGAGCAACGTTAACGACAGACACGCTTCAATGGCATACATCCATTTAACGGCAGAGGGCGCGCCCGCCACGTCGTTGACCATAATTGGCAGCATCAGCATCACTTGTACAGCCAGCATGTAGTAACCCGCCAGCGTCAGGACATAGGTGACAAAACGCTTGTCACGCATCACGCGGGTCATGCCTTCGCGAACGGGCGTGCGTACAGTGGAGAGTTTCCATGCCGGTAACAACCACGCATTGAACGCTGCACACAGCACAAACAAAACTGCCCCTGTGGCGCAGACCAGGCGAAAGTCGTATTGCAACAGCCAGCTCCCCAACAATGCGCCAATGACCGCACCGGCACTGTCCTGCATCATCAACAGCGAGAAAAAACGACCACGCTGTTGTGGACGGATTAGTTTCACCACCAGCGCCGAACGCGGCGGATCAAACAACGTGCCGCCGAGTCCCGAGAGCAGGCATGAAAACCACAGTAGCCACGGTTCGTGGGCGATACCCATTGTGGCGAATCCGGCGGCACGCATCAGCATACCGGTAACAATCATCGGTTTGGCACCAAAGCGGTCGGCAATTGCTCCGCCGAAAATACCCAGACCTTGCTGAATAAACTGGCGTAGGCCGAGGGCAATACCGACCATTACGGCGGCCCAGCCCATTTGATCAACGAAGCGGATAGAGATCAGCGGGAAGACAACAAAGAACCCCAGCACGACCAGCATATTATCGATGAGCAGGAAATATTTACCCAGGTTCCTGGCCTGCGACACGCGGGACATTTCCCCTCCCGGGAAATAAAAGATGAGCACTTTCTATTCTGCATTGCCGCTAAGACTTTTCCCATCACTTCGGGGACAATATTTTTTTATCAAAACGTCGCTTTGATAGAGAGTTTTTATCAAATATGTGAATAATGCAGAAAATGGCATTCTGGACTTTTCACAGGGTCTGGTTGCGCAGGTATAGTAATACTTACAGCGTATTAAAGACGTTACGGGAAGGAGTAGGTATAGAATGTTTGGCTATCGCAGTAACGTGCCAAAAGTGCGCTTAACCACAGACCGACTGGTCGTGCGTCTGGTGCATGATCGTGATGCCTGGCGTCTTGCGGATTATTACGCAGAGAATCGCCATTTCCTCAAGCCCTGGGAGCCAGTGCGCGACGAAAGCCACTGTTATCCATCAGGCTGGCAGGCCAGGCTAGGGATGATTAACGAATTTCATAAACAAGGTTCAGCTTTCTACTTTGGCTTATTCGACCCGGACGAAAAAGAGATTATTGGCGTTGCCAATTTTTCCAATGTTGTTCGTGGCTCTTTTCATGCCTGCTATCTCGGTTATTCGATTGGGCAAAAATGGCAGGGCAAAGGACTCATGTTTGAAGCCCTGACCGCAGCCATTCGTTATATGCAGCGCACCCAACATATTCATCGCATTATGGCTAATTATATGCCGCACAATAAACGCAGCGGTGATTTACTGGCGCGACTGGGTTTTGAAAAAGAAGGCTATGCGAAAGACTATCTGTTGATTGATGGACAATGGCGCGATCACGTACTGACGGCATTAACTACCCCAGACTGGACGCCCGGCCGCTAAGGAGAATCTCATGAAATATCAACTTACTGCCCTTGAAGCTCGCGTGATTGGTTGCTTGCTGGAAAAGCAGGTGACCACGCCGGAGCAATACCCGCTCTCAGTCAATGGTGTAGTCACGGCCTGTAATCAGAAAACGAACCGTGAACCGGTCATGAATCTGAGTGAATCTGAAGTGCAGGAACAGCTGGATAATCTGGTCAAACGTCATTATCTACGCACGGTGAGCGGTTTTGGTAATCGGGTCACCAAATATGAGCAACGTTTTTGTAATTCAGAATTTGGCGATCTGAAACTGAGCGCCGCAGAAGTGGCGTTAATCACCACGTTGTTATTGCGTGGTGCCCAGACGCCGGGTGAACTGCGCAGCCGCGCCGCGCGAATGTATGAATTCAGCGATATGGCGGAAGTTGAGTCGACGCTGGAACAACTGGCGAATCGCGAAGATGGTCCTTTTGTGGTGCGTCTGGCCCGCGAACCGGGTAAACGCGAAAGCCGCTACATGCATCTTTTCAGTGGTGAGGTTGAAGATCAGCCGGTGGTAACGGCTATGTCGAACGCGGTTGACGGTGATTTACAGGCCCGCGTCGAAGCTCTGGAAATCGAAGTGGCAGAACTGAAACAGCGTCTTGATTCGTTGCTGGCCCATCTGGGAGATTAAAGTGAAAAAATTACGTATCGGCGTAGTGGGGTTAGGCGGCATCGCGCAAAAGGCGTGGTTACCGGTGCTGGCGGCAGCGTCTGACTGGACGTTACAAGGTGCGTGGTCGCCTACGCGCGCGAAAGCCCTGCCAATTTGTGACAGCTGGCGCATTCCTTATGCCGATTCGTTATCCAGCCTTGCCGCCAGTTGCGATGCGGTTTTTGTGCATTCCAGCACCGCCAGCCACTTTGACGTGGTCAGTACGTTACTCAATGCGGGGGTACATGTCTGTGTCGATAAACCGCTGGCAGAAAATCTGCGCGATGCTGAACGGCTGGTGGAACTGGCGGCGCGGAAAAAACTGACGTTGATGGTCGGTTTTAACCGTCGTTTCGCACCACTCTACGGTGAGTTAAAAAAGCAACTCGCCACCGCAGCCTCGCTAAGAATGGATAAACATCGTAGCAATAGCGTCGGGCCACACGATCTTTATTTCACGTTGCTGGATGATTATCTGCATGTGGTGGATACCGCGCTGTGGTTGTCGGGCGGTAAAGCCTCTCTGGATGGCGGTACGCTACTGACTAATGACGCTGGCGAAATGCTGTTTGCCGAGCACCATTTTTCGGCCGGTCCTTTGCAGATCACCACCTGTATGCATCGCCGTGCCGGAAGCCAGCGTGAAACCGTGCAGGCCGTGACTGACGGTGCGCTCATCGACATTACGGATATGCGCGAATGGCGTGAGGAGCGTGGGCAGGGTGTAGTGAATAAACCGATTCCTGGTTGGCAGAGTACGCTTGAGCAACGTGGATTTGTCGGCTGTGCGCGGCACTTCATTGAATGCGTGCAAAATCAGACAGTTCCGCAAACCGCCGGCGAACAGGCAGTGCTGGCGCAACGTATCGTTGACAAGATCTGGCGCGATGCGATGAGTGAATAAACCCTGTAACATCTGGCGGTAGCAATTCACCATAATCCAGGTAGACTATTCGCCTCTTTCAGCGCCTGCCTTGCAGGCGTTTTGCCCGTGGGTCTGGATTAGAACACCGATGAATTTATTAAAATCGCTGGCCGCCGTCAGCTCGATGACCATGTTTTCGCGTGTGCTTGGCTTCGCACGTGACGCAATTGTCGCCAGAATCTTTGGCGCAGGGATGGCAACCGACGCCTTTTTCGTCGCTTTTAAACTTCCTAACTTGTTACGCCGTATCTTTGCCGAAGGGGCATTTTCCCAGGCATTTGTACCGATTCTGGCGGAATACAAAAGCAAGCAGGGTGAAGACGCCACGCGGGTCTTTGTCTCGTATGTTTCTGGTCTGTTGACACTCGCGCTGGCGGTTGTGACGGTCGCAGGCATGCTCGCTGCACCTTGGGTGATCATGGTGACCGCGCCAGGCTTCGCTGACACAGCTGACAAATTTGCCCTGACCAGCCAGCTACTAAAGATTACCTTTCCCTATATCTTGCTGATCTCCCTGGCGTCGCTGGTGGGAGCGATTCTGAATACGTGGAACCGCTTCTCGATTCCGGCGTTTGCTCCAACACTGCTTAACATCAGCATGATTGGTTTCGCGCTGTTTGCCGCACCGTACTTTAACCCACCGGTGCTGGCGCTGGCGTGGGCTGTTACGGTCGGCGGCGTCCTGCAGCTGGTGTATCAGCTACCGCACCTGAAGAAGATCGGCATGCTGGTCCTGCCGCGCATTAACTTCCACGATGCCGGAGCAATGCGCGTGGTGAAACAGATGGGACCGGCGATCCTTGGCGTCTCTGTGAGTCAGATCTCCTTAATCATCAACACCATTTTTGCCTCGTTTCTTGCTTCCGGTTCGGTGTCTTGGATGTATTACGCCGACCGCTTAATGGAGTTTCCGTCCGGTGTACTGGGCGTGGCGCTTGGCACGATTTTGCTGCCGTCGCTGTCGAAAAGTTTTGCCAGTGGCAATCATGATGAATACAACCGTTTGATGGACTGGGGGCTGCGTCTTTGTTTCCTGTTGGCGCTGCCGAGTGCGGTTGCGTTGGGCATTCTTTCAGGTCCGTTAACCGTTTCGCTGTTCCAGTACGGTAAATTTACCGCCTTTGATGCGCTGATGACCCAGCGGGCGTTAATTGCCTACTCGGTGGGTTTGATTGGCCTGATTGTAGTGAAAGTGTTGGCTCCTGGCTTTTATTCCCGCCAGGACATTAAAACGCCAGTGAAAATTGCCATCGTTACGCTGATTTTAACGCAATTGATGAACCTTGCGTTTATCGGTCCGTTGAAACATGCCGGGCTGTCACTTTCTATTGGTCTGGCGGCGTGTCTGAATGCTTCGCTGCTTTACTGGCAGTTGCGTAAGCAGAAAATCTTTACCCCGCAACCTGGCTGGATGGCGTTTCTGTTGCGTCTGGTGGTGGCGGTACTGGTGATGTCGGGCGTGCTTTTAGGTATGTTACATATCATGCCGGAGTGGTCATTGGGTACCATGCCCTGGCGCTTACTGCGTTTAATGGCGGTCGTGCTGGCGGGGATTGCTGCGTACTTTGCTGCACTGGCGGTACTGGGCTTCAAAGTTAAAGAGTTTGCCCGCCGGACGGTGTAACAATGTATTCCGGCCTGCAGTGCAGGCCGGAGATAATCTTCAGATCGAAATCTTTTTACTGCCGCGATGGGTTGTTGAGGTCTGACCGTTCGCTCCATATAGCGTCGGTTCCTGATGCGGTTTCAACATTTCCAGCGCCTGTTGATTGCGCTCAATCTGTCCTTCCAGTAACCAGCCGTTATGTTGATTCATTTGGCGTAGTTGCTGCGTTTTCACAGTAATTTCCTGCCAGCGTTGACTAATATCAACGCTATTTGCTGCATTGGGTTCTTTCCTGCGTAACTGTTCGAGGTAATCCAGCGTCGCCAGCAGAGAGCTTTTTTGTTCTGTAATCCATTGCAACTGGCTGCCGTTGATCTGCCCCATAGAGAGATGTTGCTGCTCTTGATCCATTACCGTTTTGAGATCGTTAAGCACAGCGGACATCTGGTCGAGGATCTCTGCAAGACGCGTCATACGATCAGTTACTCTGCAAGTCTTGCTGCGCTTCGTTGATCAGCGCATCGGCAATTTTGCCGGTGTCCATTTTTAGTTCACCGTTACGAATCGCCAGTTTTAACGCTTCGACACGTTCAAGATTGATATCACTGCTGCCGGGTTGCATCAGTTTTGCTTGCGCGTCGCTTAACGTCACACTGGTGCTGGTGGAGGCGGTTGTTTTTGCCGCCCGGGTGTTCGTTACCGGCGCGTCAGTGTTTTCGCGCGGTTGAACGGTGCTTACGGGCTTCAGAGGCGAAGTGCGATCAATACTCATGGTTTATTCCTCATTGAGGGCGCTTTTATCATGTGTTGCTTATTTATCGGCAAGGGACGGGTAATCTTTAACAGCTTACAGGTTTATAAGAATATTCCCATCTGCATCAACAACGCCGCTGACCACCTGTCCCGATACCATGCGCACCCGCGCATTCTGTGCGACGGCTGCATTGTTCAGCGCCTGACCTTCTGCGTTGGCGCTAAACCCATCACCACTGGCGATCACGTTGACGCGTTGTCCCGCTTTTACCCGCCATGCCTGGCGAAACTGGGTTAACTGGATAGGTTGATCGGGTGATAGATCGCGCAGGCTAACGGCATCAACAAGTTGATTGATATCCAGCACCGTACGCGGTGGCAAGGTGTCCAGCCGTCCGCGTTTCAGTTTGACATTGCCAGCTTCCAGCTTTCCTCCCCGCACAATGGGCATTGCGGCAACCACATAATTTCCTGTGGCCTGCACATTAACCTGTAAATATCGTTTGTCGTTACCGCAGCGTGCCAACACATTCACATTGCCCCACAGGCGGGAATTATTGCTCATCGAAAGCAATGGCTGCTCGCACGGCGGTAGTAGATTGGGCGCTGTACGAATAGAAACACGAACCTCATCACTTACCCCCGCGAGCTGGGCGCTAAAAAAGGTGTGCAATTGCGATGTGAGATTGCTCGCCGCACTTAACGGACTGAACAGTATCGCGATGATCGCCACGCTACGTTTTATTGCCAGCATTTTCGCCCCCCAGCCATATCTACAACGTGAATTGTACCTGTCCGCAATGACCATCAACGGCATAAATAGCGACCCATTTTGCGTTTATTCCGCCGATAACGCGCGCGTAAAGGCATTTAAGCTGATGGCAGAATTTTGATACCTGCGGAGGAGATATGCTCGATAAGCTCGACGCCGCCTTACGTTTTCAACAAGAGGCGCTCAATCTGCGCGCCCAGCGTCAGGAAGTGCTGGCAGCAAACATCGCCAATGCCGATACCCCTGGTTATCAGGCGCGCGATATCGATTTTGCCAGTGAACTTAAAAAAGTCATGCAACGTGGACGGGATGCAACAAGCGTGGTTGCACTGACGATGACCTCAACGCAACACATTCCGGCGCAGGCGCTGACACCTCCTACCGCAGAACTGCAATACCGTATTCCGGACCAGCCTTCGCTTGACGGTAATACCGTCGATATGGATCGCGAACGCACCCAGTTTGCCGATAACAGCCTGCAATACCAGATGAGCCTTAGCGCGTTGAGCGGGCAAATCAAAGGCATGATGAACGTTTTACAGAGCGGAAATTAACGGATGGCACTGCTGAATATTTTTGATATCGCCGGGTCGGCGTTAACTGCTCAGTCCCAGCGCCTGAACGTGGCGGCCAGTAATCTGGCGAATGCTGATAGCGTGACCGGTCCCGATGGACAGCCATATCGGGCAAAACAGGTGGTATTTCAGGTTAACGCTGCGCCAGGTGCTGCGACAGGCGGCGTAAAAGTTGCCGATGTTATAGAAAGTCAGGCCCCGGACAAACTGGTTTATGAACCGGGTAATCCGCTGGCGGATGCAAAGGGCTACGTGAAAATGCCAAACGTTGATGTCGTCGGGGAGATGGTTAACACCATGTCGGCGTCACGCAGCTATCAGGCCAATGTTGAAGTGCTCAACACGGTGAAAAGCATGATGCTGAAAACCCTTACGCTCGGTCAATAAAGGAGAAAGCTATGTCCATTGCGGTAACCACCACCGATCCGACAAATACCGGCGTCAGCACCACCAGTAGTAGTTCGCTCACGGGCAGCAACGCCGCAGATTTACAAAGCAGTTTTCTGACTTTGTTGGTGGCGCAGCTGAAAAACCAGGACCCGACCAATCCAATGGAAAACAACGAGCTGACGTCGCAACTGGCACAAATCAGCACGGTCAGCGGGATTGAAAAACTCAATACCACGCTCGGATCTATTTCCGGACAGATTGATAACAGCCAGTCGTTACAGGCCAGTAACCTGATCGGTCACGGCGTGATGATCCCCGGCACCACTGTTCTTGCGGGAACAGGCAGTGAAGAAGGGGCTGTGACCACGACCACGCCGTTTGGTGTTGAGCTGCAACAGGCGGCAGACAAAGTTACGGCCACCATCACCGATAAAAACGGTGCGGTTGTCCGTACCATTGATATCGGTGAACTGACTGCCGGAGTCCACAGTTTCACCTGGGACGGTACGTTGACTGACGGCAGCACTGCGCCGAACGGTTCTTACAATGTAGCGATTAGCGCCAGTAACGGTGGTACACAACTGGTTGCCCAGCCGCTGCAGTTTGCTCTGGTGCAGGGTGTGATCCGCGGCAACAACGGTAATACGCTGGATCTCGGCACTTACGGCACCACCACCCTCGACGAAGTACGGCAGATAATTTAAGCCTTCACATTTCAGGAGTCAGTCATGGCCTTTTCTCAAGCGGTTAGCGGATTAAACGCTGCCGCCACCAACCTCGATGTTATTGGCAACAATATCGCCAACTCCGCCACCTACGGCTTTAAATCAGGCACGGCCTCTTTTGCCGATATGTTTGCCGGTTCGAAAGTGGGACTGGGGGTAAAAGTTGCCGGTATCACTCAGGACTTTACCGATGGCACGACCACCAACACCGGGCGAGGTCTGGACGTTGCTATCAGCCAGAACGGTTTTTTCCGTCTGGTGGACAGCAACGGTTCGGTGTTCTACAGCCGTAACGGACAATTTAAGCTGGATGAAAACCGTAACCTGGTGAATATGCAAGGTTTACAGCTGACGGGTTACCCGGCAACCGGTACGCCGCCGACTATTCAGCAAGGGGCGAATCCGACCAATATTTCGATTCCGAATACCCTGATGGCAGCGAAAACTACCACCACGGCGTCGATGCAGATCAACCTGAATTCCAGTGATCCGCTTCCCTCTGTTAACGCATTTGATGCCAGCAATGCGGATAGCTATAACAAAAAAGGTTCGGTGACTGTTTTCGATAGTCAGGGTAATGCTCATGACATGAGCGTCTACTTTGTGAAGACCGGGGATAATAACTGGCAGGTCTACACCCAGGATAGTAGTGATCCAAACAGCATTGCGAAGACAGCGACAACATTGGTGTTTAATGCCAATGGCGTTCTGACCTCAGATCCAACAGCGAATATTTCCACTGGCGCAATTAACGGCGCAGATCCCGCCACGTTTAGCCTGAGTTTCCTCAACTCCATGCAGCAAAATACCGGTGCTAACAACATTGTGGCAACCACCCAGAACGGCTACAAACCGGGCGATCTGGTGAGTTATCAAATCAATGATGACGGTACGGTTGTCGGCAACTATTCCAACGAACAAACCCAACTGCTGGGGCAGATTGTACTGGCGAACTTTGCCAACAACGAAGGTCTGGCATCCGAAGGCGACAACGTCTGGTCTGCGACGCAATCTTCTGGCGTGGCGCTGTTGGGGACAGCCGGGACGGGCAACTTTGGCACCCTGACCAACGGTGCGCTGGAAGCGTCCAACGTCGATCTCAGTAAAGAACTGGTCAATATGATCGTTGCCCAGCGTAACTATCAGTCTAACGCCCAGACCATCAAAACCCAGGACCAGATCCTCAACACGCTGGTTAACTTACGCTAATCGCTGACGGGATAGCTCAATGGATCACGCAATTTATACCGCGATGGGAGCAGCCAGCCAGACGTTGAATCAACAGGCGGTAACCGCCAGTAATCTGGCCAATGCCTCTACGCCCGGTTTTCGCGCGCAGTTAAACGCCTTGCGCGCAGTGCCGGTGGAAGGGCTTTCACTGCCCACGCGCACGCTGGTAACGGCGTCAACGCCGGGTGCAGACATGACGCCCGGCAAGATGGATTACACCTCGCGCCCGCTGGACGTTGCGTTGCAGCAGGATGGCTGGCTGGCCGTGCAGACCGCTGACGGCAGCGAAGGGTATACGCGTAATGGCAGCATTCAGGTTGATCCCACCGGGCAACTGACAATTCAGGGGCATCCGGTGATAGGCGAGGCGGGGCCAATTGCTGTGCCGGAAGGGGCGGAAATCACTATTGCTGCCGATGGCACAATCTCGGCGCTGAATCCGGGCGATCCGGCAAATACGGTTGCGCCAGTGGGGCGTCTGAAACTGGTGAAAGCCACGGGCAGCGAAGTGCAGCGCGGTGACGACGGCATTTTTCGTTTAAGCGCGGAAAGCCAGGCCACGCGTGGGCCGGTACTGCAGGCAGATCCAACCTTGCGTGTGATGTCGGGAGTTCTGGAAGGCAGTAACGTCAATGCCGTTGCGGCAATGAGCGACATGATTGCCAGCGCGCGGCGTTTTGAAATGCAGATGAAGGTGATCAGCAGCGTCGATGATAACGCAGGCCGTGCCAACCAACTGTTGTCGATGAGTTAATTAAACGATTGATGACATTGCAATAAAAGCGCGCGGACTATTCTCTCGCCCATTTTGGGAGAGGTTAGGGTGAGGGGAAATTCGCACCGTCGCGTGCTTCTGCTCTGCTTGTCACTAATCCACTACAGGACATTTTATGATCAGTTCATTATGGATCGCCAAAACGGGCCTGGATGCCCAGCAAACCAATATGGACGTCATTGCCAACAACCTGGCAAACGTTAGTACCAACGGTTTTAAGCGTCAGCGCGCGGTGTTTGAAGATCTGCTTTATCAAACCATTCGCCAGCCGGGGGCACAGTCTTCCGAACAAACCACCTTACCATCCGGATTACAAATCGGTACGGGGGTACGCCCGGTCGCCACTGAACGCTTACACAGCCAGGGCAACCTGTCGCAAACCAATAACAGCAAAGATGTCGCGATTAAAGGGCAGGGCTTTTTCCAGGTGATGTTGCCAGATGGCTCATCAGCCTATACCCGTGACGGCTCTTTCCAGGTGGATCAGAACGGGCAGCTGGTGACGGCTGGTGGTTTTCAGGTGCAGCCAGCGATCACCATTCCGGCGAATGCGTTAAGTATCACCATCGGTCGTGATGGCGTGGTCAGCGTAACCCAACAAGGCCAGGCAGCTCCGGTTCAGGTTGGGCAGCTCAATCTCACCACCTTTATGAATGATACCGGACTGGAGAGTATTGGCGAAAACCTCTACACCGAAACGCAATCCTCCGGTGCACCGAACGAAAGCACGCCGGGCCTGAACGGCGCGGGACTGCTGTATCAAGGGTATGTTGAAACGTCTAACGTCAACGTGGCGGAAGAACTGGTCAATATGATTCAGGTGCAACGCGCTTACGAAATCAACAGTAAAGCGGTATCCACCACCGATCAGATGCTGCAAAAACTGACGCAACTCTAAGGCATAACCGGTGGCAGATTCACCGGTTTACTGATTTTTGAAGATGATAGCCATGCAAAAAAACGCTGCGCATACTTATGCCATTTCCAGCTTGTTGGTGCTTTCACTAACCGGCTGCGCCTGGATACCCTCCACGCCGCTGGTACAGGGGGCGACCAGTGCACAACCGGTTCCCGGTCCGACGCCCGTCGCCAACGGTTCTATTTTCCAGTCTGCTCAGCCGATTAACTATGGCTATCAACCGCTGTTTGAAGATCGTCGACCACGCAATATTGGCGATACGCTGACCATCGTGTTGCAGGAGAACGTCAGCGCCAGCAAAAGCTCCTCTGCGAATGCCAGCCGTGACGGTAAATCTAATTTTGGCTTTGATACTGTGCCGCGCTATTTGCAGGGGCTGTTTGGTAACGCTCGTGCCGATGTCGAAGCCTCCGGTGGTAACACGTTCAACGGAAAAGGCGGGGCCAATGCCAGCAATACCTTTAGCGGCACGTTGACGGTGACGGTTGACCAGGTACTGGTCAACGGCAACCTGCATGTGGTGGGTGAAAAACAGATCGCCATTAATCAGGGTACCGAATTTATTCGCTTCTCTGGTGTAGTTAATCCACGCACTATCAGCGGCAGCAATACCGTACCGTCTACTCAGGTGGCGGATGCGCGCATTGAATACGTAGGCAATGGCTACATTAACGAAGCGCAAAATATGGGCTGGTTGCAACGTTTCTTCCTTAATCTGTCGCCAATGTAAGTGAGGCTGTGGTGATTAAATTTCTCTCTGCATTAATTCTTCTACTGGTTACGACGGCGGTTCAGGCTGAGCGTATTCGCGATCTCACCAGTGTTCAGGGGGTAAGGCAAAACTCACTGATTGGCTATGGCCTGGTGGTGGGGCTTGATGGTACAGGTGACCAGACAACTCAGACGCCGTTTACCACACAAACGCTTAATAACATGCTCTCACAACTGGGAATTACCGTTCCGACGGGCACCAATATGCAGCTAAAAAACGTCGCTGCGGTAATGGTGACGGCGTCACTTCCACCGTTTGGACGTCAGGGGCAAACCATTGACGTGGTGGTTTCTTCCATGGGAAATGCCAAAAGTCTGCGTGGCGGTACGTTATTGATGACACCGCTTAAGGGCGTTGACAGTCAGGTGTATGCGCTGGCGCAGGGCAATATTCTGGTTGGCGGCGCAGGGGCCTCCGCTGGCGGTAGCAGTGTTCAGGTGAACCAACTGAACGGTGGACGGATCACCAATGGTGCGGTTATTGAACGTGAATTGCCCAGCCAGTTTGGCGTCGGGAATACCCTTAATTTGCAACTTAACGACGAAGATTTCAGTATGGCGCAGCAAATCGCTGACACCATCAACCGCGTGCGTGGATATGGCAGCGCCACCGCGTTAGATGCGCGGACTATTCAGGTGCGCGTACCGAGTGGCAACAGTTCCCAGGTCCGTTTCCTTGCCGATATCCAGAATATGCAGGTTAATGTTACCCCGCAGGACGCTAAAGTAGTGATTAACTCGCGCACTGGTTCGGTGGTGATGAATCGCGAAGTGACCCTCGACAGCTGCGCGGTAGCGCAGGGGAATCTCTCAGTAACAGTTAATCGTCAGGCCAATGTCAGCCAGCCAGATACACCGTTTGGTGGTGGGCAGACTGTGGTTACTCCACAAACGCAGATCGATTTACGCCAGAGCGGCGGTTCGCTGCAAAGCGTACGTTCTAGCGCCAGCCTCAATAACGTGGTGCGTGCGCTCAATGCGCTGGGCGCTACGCCGATGGATCTGATGTCCATACTGCAATCAATGCAAAGTGCGGGATGTCTGCGGGCAAAACTGGAAATCATCTGATGATCAGCGACAGCAAACTACTGGCAAGTGCGGCCTGGGATGCACAATCGCTCAACGAACTTAAGGCGAAAGCGGGCGAAGATCCGGCGGCAAATATCCGTCCGGTGGCCCGCCAGGTGGAAGGGATGTTCGTGCAGATGATGTTGAAAAGCATGCGCGACGCTTTACCAAAAGATGGCCTGTTCAGCAGCGAGCACACTCGCCTGTATACCAGTATGTATGACCAGCAGATTGCCCAACAGATGACGGCGGGCAAAGGTCTGGGGCTGGCAGAGATGATGGTTAAACAGATGACGCCAGAACAACCATTGCCAGAGGAGCCCACGGCAGCAGCACCGATGAAATTCCCGCTCGAAACCGTGGTGCGTTATCAAAATCAGACGCTTTCGCAGCTGGTGCAAAAGGCCGTACCACGTAACTACGATGATTCGCTGCCGGGTGACAGTAAAGCATTCCTCGCGCAACTCTCGTTGCCCGCCCAACTGGCAAGCCAGCAAAGCGGTGTGCCACATCATTTGATCCTCGCTCAGGCGGCGCTGGAATCTGGCTGGGGACAACGGCAAATCCGCCGTGAAAACGGCGAGCCGAGCTATAACCTGTTTGGCGTCAAAGCCTCTGGCAACTGGAAAGGGCCAGTCACTGAAATCACCACGACTGAATATGAAAATGGCGAAGCGAAGAAAGTAAAAGCGAAGTTTCGGGTCTACAGCTCGTATCTGGAAGCATTGTCGGATTACGTTGGGCTGTTAACGCGTAACCCGCGCTACGCCGCCGTGACGACCGCCGCGAGTGCGGAGCAGGGGGCGCAGGCCCTACAGGACGCGGGCTATGCCACCGATCCTCACTATGCCCGCAAACTCACCAACATGATTCAGCAGATGAAATCGATAAGCGACAAGGTGAGCAAAACCTACAGCATGAACATTGATAATCTGTTCTGAATAACTCAAGTCCGGCGGGGCGCTGCCGATAATACTCTGTAATTGAAGGCTTATAAGGAACCTCCATGTCCAGCTTGATCAATAACGCCATGAGCGGACTGAACGCGGCCCAGGCGGCGTTAAATACGGCAAGTAATAATATCTCCAGCTATAACGTTGCCGGATATACCCGCCAAACCACTATTATGGCGCAGGCCAATAGCACGTTGGGCGCTGGCGGCTGGGTTGGCAATGGCGTCTACGTTTCTGGTGTGCAGCGTGAGTATGATGCGTTTATTACCAACCAGTTACGTGCTGCGCAGACGCAAAGTAGCGGCCTGACCGCCCGCTATGAGCAGATGTCGAAAATCGACAATATGCTCTCCACCAGTACCTCTTCGCTGGCAACACAGATGCAGGATTTCTTCACCAGCCTGCAAACGCTGGTGAGTAACGCGGAAGATCCGGCAGCGCGCCAGGCGCTGATTGGGAAATCAGAAGGATTGGTGAATCAGTTTAAAACCACCGATCAATATCTGCGCGACCAGGACAAACAGGTCAATATCGCGATAGGTGCCAGCGTTGATCAGATCAACAATTACGCTAAACAAATCGCCAGCCTGAACGATCAGATCTCCCGCCTGACAGGCGTGGGGGCAGGGGCGTCACCTAACAATCTGCTGGATCAACGCGATCAACTGGTGAGCGAATTAAACCAGATTGTTGGCGTAGAAGTCAGCGTTCAGGATGGTGGCACTTATAACATCACGATGGCCAATGGCTACTCACTGGTTCAGGGAAGTACGGCGCGGCAACTTGCGGCAGTTCCTTCCAGCGCCGACCCTTCTCGTACGACTGTCGCTTATGTTGATGGGACGGCAGGCAATATTGAGATCCCGGAGAAATTACTGAATACCGGGTCGCTGGGCGGCATTCTGACATTCCGTTCTCAGGATCTTGACCAGACGCGTAATACGCTTGGACAACTGGCGCTGGCATTTGCCGAGGCTTTCAACACCCAACACAAAGCCGGATTTGATGCTAACGGCGATGCCGGTGAAGATTTCTTTGCTATCGGTAAGCCCGCGGTTCTGCAAAACACGAAAAACAAAGGTGACGTTGCGATCGGTGCAACGGTAACTGATGCCTCCGCGGTACTGGCGACAGATTACAAAATCTCGTTCGATAATAATCAGTGGCAGGTCACCCGCCTTGCCAGCAATACCACTTTTACGGTGACGCCGGATGCCAACGGTAAAGTGGCATTTGATGGTCTGGAGTTGACGTTTACAGGAACGCCTGCCGTTAACGACAGCTTCACGCTGAAACCGGTAAGTGACGCCATCGTCAACATGGATGTATTAATCACCGACGAAGCGAAAATCGCCATGGCGAGCGCAGAAGATGCGGGTGATAGCGACAACCGCAACGGTCAGGCCCTGCTCGATCTGCAAAGCAACAGTAAAACGGTGGGCGGTGCGAAATCCTTTAACGACGCTTATGCCTCGTTAGTGAGTGATATCGGTAATAAAACCGCGACGTTGAAAACCAGTAGCACCACTCAAGGTAATGTGGTGACGCAGCTTTCCAATCAGCAGCAGTCGATTTCCGGTGTCAATCTCGATGAGGAGTACGGAAATCTGCAACGTTTTCAGCAGTATTACCTCGCGAATGCGCAGGTTCTGCAGACGGCAAACGCGATTTTTGATGCGCTGATTAACATTCGCTAAGGGGAGATAAAATGCGTTTCAGTACCCAGATGATGTACCAGCAAAACATGCGCGGCATCACCAATTCTCAGGCAGAATGGATGAAGTACGGCGAACAGATGTCGACGGGTAAGCGAGTCGTTAACCCTTCAGATGATCCCATTGCTGCATCACAAGCTGTTGTTCTCTCCCAGGCACAGGCGCAAAACAGCCAGTACACGCTGGCGCGTACTTTCGCCACTCAAAAAGTGTCACTGGAAGAGAGTGTACTTAGCCAGGTCACCACCGCTATCCAGAATGCTCAGGAAAAAATTGTCTACGCCAGCAATGGCACCTTGAGTGACGATGACCGTGCCTCGCTGGCTACGGATATTCAGGGGCTTCGTGACCAGTTGCTGAATCTGGCGAACACCACTGACGGTAACGGGCGCTACATTTTTGCCGGTTATAAAACAGAAACTGCGCCGTTTAGTGAGGCGGATGGCAAATACGAAGGCGGAGCAGAAAGTATTAAACAACAGGTCGATGCTTCGCGTTCGATGGTGATAGGGCACACGGGTGACAAAATTTTCGACAGTATTACCAGCAACGCGGTAGCGGAACCAGACGGTAGCGCTTCTGAAACCAATCTTTTTGCCATGCTGGATAGCGCCATCGCAGCCCTAAAAACGCCGGTCGCGGATAGCGAAGCGGATAAAGAAACCGCCGCTGCGGCACTGGATAAAACCAACCGCGGACTGAAAAACTCGCTGAACAATGTGCTGACTGTTCGCGCGGAATTAGGCACGCAGCTGAACGAACTGGAGTCGCTGGATTCATTAGGTAGCGATCGCGCTTTAGGGCAAACGCAGCAGATGAGCGATCTGGTTGATGTGGACTGGAATGCAACTATTTCATCTTACATCATGCAGCAAACGGCATTGCAGGCATCGTATAAAGCATTTACCGATATGCAGGGATTGTCGCTGTTCCAGCTCAACAAATAAGCTCGCTTTAAAACATATCATGAAACTGGGTATGTTTTCTCTGCCTGCTCTGGGATCGCCGGGGCGGGCATTTTTTTGCATGAGACATAACGAACTATTTAAGACATTCCTGCAAATCAGCCAATGTTGCCATCAGTATCATAGAATCGACAGGCGATGGTTCAAACCCCACTCGCAGATAAAACTCACGGGCCTGGTCTGATAACGCATGGACCAACATTCCGCGAATACCAATGACTTCAGCCGCCTGTAGTACTCGTAGACCGGCATCTCTGACCATCGCACGACCGATGCCCTGACCCTGTAATGATTTATCTATTGCCAGACGACCAAGTACTACAACAGGGATCGGTTCTGGCATATTTCGGCGAAATCGTCCTGTCGCGACATACGTTTCAACGGCGCTGGAAGCAAGCGAATAATATGCCAAAACGTTGCTATACGTATCACAGCTAACAAATGTACGTGATGCGCCGGCAAGCTGATTTTTTAGGGCTCTCTGCTTTAGCCAGTTATCCATCGTTTCTACTCCCGAGCAAAAAGAGGTGAATTGATGCCTTGCCATGAGTGGCTCGGGGGCCTGAATCATTTTTTTTGCTCCCACGGCGCGGGTGTTTGCATGGTTTTGCGTAATGCAGCATTGGGCGCGGGGGGCTGATCCAGACGATTCAAAAATAGCTGGTAATCATCAGAATCGATCCTGAAAATTCTCTGCTCAATGAGCGCCTCTTCAGCTGCGGCTCTGGCGGCCTCAAGGACAAATTCGGTGCGATTTTTTCCTCGGGCTTTAGCGGCCCGGTCAATAAGATCGCGTTCTGCGGGTTTTATGCGCAAATTTAAAGATTCGCGCCTGGTTGGAATGTTATTGGCTGCTGGCATAAATATATCCTTCGGCTTTGCATGGATGATAATTATACAGCGCATGTAACGCTAATGTCATTACAACAAAGATGCTACCCTGAAATAAAAAAGCCCTGGCAGTTACCAGGGCTTGATTACTTGAGCTAATTATTACTCAACAGGTTGCGGACGCGCAGGAGCGGCAGAGGCATGATGCGTTGCCGTATGACCACCTGCAGCACCTTTACCTTCGAAGGCAAAAGTAGGGCGCTGCCAGTCACTGTGACGCGGTGCCTCCGGAACATATTCCGGTGCCGGAGCGCGCGTCATTGGCGCGGTAGCGTGGTTATGCTCAACGGTGACCTCAGGTTTAACCGCGGCTACCGTTTCAACTTCTGCTGCGACTTCGGCGACGACTGGCGCGGCAGGTTGAGCAACAACTTCAGGTTCAGCAACCACAACCTCAGCAGTTTCGGCAACTTCTTCAATATCTGCCGTCTCTTCCTGCGGTTCAACCACCGGTTCTGCGTGTTCTGCAACTTCCTGGGCTACGGCAACATCAGACTCGGTAATCACCTGCGGCTGTTCAGTTACCGCGGCGGCAATCACTTCAGGATGCGTCGTTTCAACCACTTCAGGTTGCGGTTCGGCAACCTGAACGGGGGCTTCTACAACTTCAGCCACTTCTTCAACAACCGGTGCGCTAACAGCAGGTTCGACAGCGGCGGCGACAGGGACCTCAGTCACCATCGGCTGCACTTGTACTTCTTCCTGTTCGCGCTGCTCTTCGACCTGTACATCTTGCGGACGTACAATTGGATAGCGGATCCAGACTTTGCCAGAGGCCAGTTCCGGAGATGCGCACGCTACGGTCAACGGCATTGGCGATTGGGTTGGATAACGCTCGTCACGATAGCGACGACGACGCTGACCACTCACGCGCAGGTGACGAGGCGAGCGGCGAGAACGACGCGGCATGCCACCGTTGTCACGGTTATCAGCATTGTTCTCTTCTTGCTGTTCTGGTGCAGTTTGCGCTACGACTGGCAGCGGGACTTTCACCAGTTCTGTGCGTGGAGCTGGCGCTTCCTGAACAATTGGTTCGGCAGCGACAGTTTCTTCAACCACTGGTGCGACTACCGCTTCTTCGGCTACGCTTTGCTCGTAACGCACTTTCTGATTGAGCTGACGCTGTTTACGACGCGGCTGAACCGGACGTACACGTTCTTCCTGTTCGGTTTCCTGAACAGATTGCTCTTCAACATTCAGCGCCTTTGCTTCTTGTTGCGCCTGACGTTTATCATCGTTACGGCGGCGGCTACGTTCACGACGCGGCGCTTGCTGCTCGTCGGTGGTACGTGCTTTTTCCGTTACCTCAGCCTGCTGACGGCTCTCACGCGTCTCGGCAGTCTGCTGCTGTGCCTGGCGACGATTACGACGGTTTTCTTCGCGATTATCGCTGCCTTCTGTACGTTCACTACGGGTATCGCGGCGCTCATTACGGTCACGGCGGTTGTTCTGACGAGGCTTGCGACGATCCTGTTGACGTTCCGGTTTCGCTTCTGCTTTCGGTGCTGGTTGCTCGGCCGGTTTGGTTTCTTCACCACCGCTGAACAGCGCTTTCAGTGCGCCGAAGAAGCGGCTCAACAACCCTGGTTGTGCAGGAGATGCTGGTGTTGCCGTTGCAGCTTTAGGTGCTGGGGCTACAACAGGCGCGGCAGGTTCAGCTGGGGTTGGAGCTGGCGGCACATCCGGCATGGCAAAGGTTGCCAGCGCAGGTTGTTCAGGACGCTTACGTTCAGCGAACTCTTCTTCAGACGGCAGCGCCATCGCTTCTTCATGCAGCTTCGGCAGCATGTAGCTTAAGGTTGGAGTTTCTTCCCCTTTACGCACGCGCAGCACATGGTAGTGCGGGGTTTCCATCTGATCGTTTGGCACAATCACACAGCGCACGCCGTCCTGACGAGTTTCAATCGCATTCACTGCAGAACGTTTTTCATTCAGCAGGTAAGACGCGATTGGCACAGGAACAATGGCGTGAACTTCCTGAGTGTTCTCTTTCAGCGCTTCTTCTTCGATCAGACGCAGAATAGAGAGCGACAACGATTCGTTGTCACGCACGGTACCGGTACCGGAGCAGCGCGGGCAGACGTGATGGCTGGATTCACCCAGTGATGGGCTCAGACGCTGACGGGACATTTCCAGCAGGCCAAAGCGAGAAATATGGCTGATTTGAATACGCGCCCGGTCCTGACGCACCGCTTCACGCAGACGGTTTTCTACCGCACGCTGGTGGCGTACTGGCGTCATGTCGATGAAGTCGATAACAATCAGGCCGCCGAGGTCACGCAGGCGCAGCTGACGAGCAATCTCATCGGCAGCTTCGAGGTTGGTGTTAAACGCGGTTTCTTCGATATCGCCGCCGCGGGTCGCGCGTGCGGAGTTGATGTCGATGGCGGTTAACGCTTCGGTGCTGTCGATAACAATGGAACCACCGGATGGCAGACGAACTTCACGCTGGAAGGCGGACTCAATCTGTGACTCGATCTGGTAGTGGCTGAACAGCGGGATCTCGCCGGTGTACAGTTTGATTTTGCTGCTGAAATCCGGGCGACCTAATGCAGCGATATGCTGGCGTGCCAGTTCGAGCACTTTCGGGTTATCGATAAGGATTTCGCCGATGTCCTGACGTAAGTAATCGCGGAATGCGCGAACGATTACGTTGCTCTCCTGATGAATCAGGAACGGAGCTGGGCGGCTTTCAGCGGCTTTTTTGATGGCTTCCCAGTGTTTCAGACGGAAGCTTAAATCCCATTGCAGCGCCTCAGCAGATTTGCCGACGCCAGCGGTGCGCACGATAAGCCCCATGCCTTCCGGCAGTTCAAGGCTTGCCAGTGCTTCTTTTAATTCGGTACGGTCGTCGCCTTCGATACGACGAGAAATGCCACCCGCGCGCGGGTTGTTCGGCATCAGAACCAGATAGCTACCCGCCAGACTGATAAAGGTGGTTAATGCCGCGCCTTTGTTGCCGCGCTCTTCTTTATCGATCTGAACAATGACTTCCTGACCTTCACGCAACACATCTTTAATGTTGGGACGACCATGAGCACTGTAGTTAGCAGGGAAATATTCGCGGGCAATTTCTTTTAGTGGGAGGAAACCGTGACGTTCAGCGCCGTAATCAACAAAAGCAGCTTCCAGACTCGGTTCAATGCGGGTGATTTTACCTTTGTAGATGTTTGCCTTTTTCTGCTCGTGCCCTGGACTTTCGATATCCAGGTCATACAGACGCTGCCCATCTACAAGGGCAACGCGCAACTCTTCCTGCTGAGTTGCGTTGATTAACATTCTTTTCATCGTAACTTACTCATTATTCTTACATTGACGACTAAGCTGCGGGCAAAGTAACGCCTTTCCGGGTGTGAACCGATGGCCTCGTGTCTAGTCGCGTCGCCAACCTCACGGTTATCGTCAGCTCAAAGAGGCGCAGAGTGTCGGTTGCCCGTTTTTCATGCGGAAAAACAGCGCAATTATCAAAGAAACAGACTGGGTATTACTCTCCAGAAATATTTCCATCTACCGGTAAGGACTGCAACCCGCAGCCCGCTAACTGCCTGAAAGATCAATACGTCTTACGCCATTGCTGCGTGGATGATCGGTCGGGCAAAATGGGTTATTCCGTAAAATTTCTTGTTTTAACAAGGATGGACACGGAAACGGCCTCATTATTCCACTGCAAGCCTTGTTATAGCAAGATGACTTTTACCATTTATCACCCGCTTACTCACAGTTTTTTCACTTCTTGCTGGTGATTGGTTTAATAACCATCAATAAAGTGATCACGTAGTGAAGTAATAAGGTGCAAAACTAAATATAAGCATAGAAAAATGAGTGGCGCGAATCCTGTTGGCTAATTAGAATCGCCCACCATGAAAACAGAGACTCCATCCGTAAAAATTGTTGCTATCACCGCTGACGAAGCGGGGCAACGTATCGATAACTTTTTGCGTACCCAATTGAAAGGCGTACCAAAAAGTATGATTTACCGTATTTTGCGTAAAGGCGAAGTGCGGGTGAACAAAAAACGTATTAAGCCTGAATATAAACTCGAAGCGGGTGATGAAGTACGTATCCCACCGGTTCGCGTTGCTGAGCGGGAAGAAGAGGCGGTTTCGCCACATCTGCAAAAGGTGGCAGCGCTGGCGGACGTCATCTTATATGAAGATGACCATATCCTGGTGCTGAATAAACCTTCCGGTACGGCGGTACATGGCGGCAGTGGTTTAAGCTTCGGCGTTATCGAAGGTTTGCGGGCGTTGCGCCCGGAAGCGCGGTTCCTTGAACTGGTTCATCGTCTTGACCGGGACACCTCAGGTGTGTTGCTGGTAGCGAAAAAACGCTCGGCGTTGCGTTCTCTGCATGAGCAATTACGTGAAAAAGGGATGCAAAAAGATTACCTGGCGCTGGTGCGCGGTCAGTGGCAGTCGCATGTGAAGAGCGTTCAAGCGCCGTTACTGAAAAATATTCTGCAAAGCGGCGAACGTATCGTGCGTGTCAGTCAGGAAGGCAAACCGTCGGAAACACGCTTTAAAGTGGAAGAACGCTATGCATTTGCCACCCTGGTGCGTTGTAGCCCGGTAACAGGGCGTACTCATCAGATCCGTGTGCATACACAGTATGCGGGTCATCCGATTGCCTTTGACGATCGCTACGGTGACCGTGAATTTGACAGACAGCTCACTGAAGCCGGCACGGGATTAAATCGTCTGTTCCTGCACGCCGCAGCGTTGAAGTTTACCCATCCGGGGACCGGTGAGGTGATGCGTATCGAAGCGCCGATGGATGATGGTTTGAAGCGTTGTTTGCAAAAGCTGCGTAACGCGCGCTAATACGAGCATATAAGCATGATAATGGGCGGTTGGCCTGATAAGGCGTTTACGCCGCATCAGGCCGCCAGCACCGATTGCCGGATGCGACGTAACCGCATCCGGCGCAAACAACTATCCCATCAGCGGGTTTTTCCCTTCCCGACGTAACATCTGACACAGCGCGATTAGCGGTAAACCAACCAGCGTGTTAGGATCACGCCCCTCTAAACGCTCAAACAGAGTAATGCCAAATCCTTCACTCTTAAAGCTACCCGCGCAGTGCAGGGGATGCTCTTTACGCACGTAATTATCAATCTCCGCCTCGCTCAGGTGACGGAAATGGACGTCAAAAGGCTCCACTTCTGTTTGTAGATGCCCATTCGCCGAATTAAACAACGCCAGTCCAGTATAGAAGGTGACGATATTGCCGCTGGCTTTGCGTAATTGCAGACGGGCATTTTCTTCCGTTAACGGTTTACCGGTGATTTCGCCATCAAGAACACATACCTGGTCTGAACCAATAATTAAATGATCCGGATAACGTGACGCCAGAGATTGTGCTTTTTCTTGTGCCAGTCGAAGCACCAACTGTCGCGGTGATTCGTCGCTGCGTGGGGTTTCGTCGACCTCTGGTGCTGCACATTCAAAAGAGATTTGCAGTTTTTCCAGAAGAGCGCGACGCCAGGGCGAAGTGGAGGCTAAAATAAGTTTAGGCATATTTTTTTCCATCAGATATAGCGTATTGATGATAGCCATTTTAAACTATGCGCTTCGTTTTGCAGGTTGATGTTCGTTATCAGCACTGAACGAAAATAAAGCAGTAACCCGCAATGTGTGCGAATTATTGGCAAAAGGCAACCACAGGCTGCCTTTTTCTTTGACTCTATGACGTTACAAAGTTAATATGCGCGCCCTATGCAAAAGGTAAAATTACCCCTGACTCTCGATCCGGTTCGTACGGCTCAAAAACGCCTTGATTACCAGGGTATCTATACCCCTGATCAGGTTGAGCGCGTCGCCGAATCCGTAGTCAGTGTGGACAGTGATGTGGAATGCTCCATGTCGTTCGCTATCGATAACCAACGTCTCGCAGTGTTAAACGGCGATGCGAAGGTGACGGTAACGCTCGAGTGTCAGCGTTGCGGGAAGCCGTTTACTCATCAGGTCTACACAACGTATTGTTTTAGTCCTGTGCGTTCAGACGAACAGGCTGAAGCACTGCCGGAAGCGTATGAACCGATTGAGGTTAACGAATTCGGTGAAATCGATCTGCTTGCAATGGTTGAAGATGAAATCATCCTCGCCTTGCCGGTAGTTCCGGTGCATGATTCTGAACACTGTGAAGTGTCCGAAGCGGACATGGTCTTTGGTGAACTGCCTGAAGAAGCGCAAAAGCCAAACCCATTTGCCGTATTAGCCAGCTTAAAGCGTAAGTAATTGGTGCTCCCCGTTGGATCGGGGATAAACCGTAATTGAGGAGTAAGGTCCATGGCCGTACAACAGAATAAACCAACCCGTTCCAAACGTGGCATGCGTCGTTCCCATGACGCGCTGACCGCAGTCACCAGCCTGTCTGTAGACAAAACTTCTGGTGAAAAACACCTGCGTCACCACATCACTGCCGACGGTTACTACCGCGGCCGCAAGGTCATCGCTAAGTAATCACGCGTCTGCGTGATGAAGCTTAGTGAGGATTTTCCCCAGGCAACTGGGGAAAGACCAAACCGGGCGGCGACGATACCTTGACACGTCTAACCCTGGCGTTAGATGTCATGGGAGGGGATTTTGGCCCTTCCGTGACAGTGCCTGCAGCATTGCAGGCACTGAATTCTAATTCGCAACTCACTCTTCTTTTAGTCGGCAATCCCGACGCCATCACGCCATTACTTGCTAAAGCTGACTTTGAACAACGTTCGCGTCTGCAGATTATTCCTGCGCAGTCAGTTATCGCCAGTGATGCCCGGCCTTCGCAAGCTATCCGCGCCAGTCGTGGGAGTTCAATGCGCGTGGCCCTGGAGCTGGTGAAAGAAGGTCGAGCGCAAGCCTGTGTCAGTGCCGGTAATACCGGGGCGCTGATGGGGCTGGCAAAATTATTACTCAAGCCCCTGGAGGGGATTGAGCGTCCGGCGCTGGTGACGGTATTACCGCATCAGCAAAAGGGCAAAACGGTGGTCCTCGATTTAGGGGCCAACGTCGATTGTGACAGTACAATGTTGGTGCAATTTGCCATTATGGGCTCAGTTCTGGCTGAAGAGGTGGTGGAAATTCCCAATCCTCGCGTGGCGTTGCTCAATATTGGTGAAGAAGAAGTAAAGGGTCTCGACAGTATTCGGGATGCCTCAGCGGTGCTTAAAACAATCCCTTCTATCAATTATATCGGCTATCTTGAAGCCAATGAGTTGTTAACTGGCAAGACAGATGTGCTGGTTTGTGACGGCTTTACAGGAAATGTCACATTAAAGACGATGGAAGGTGTTGTCAGGATGTTCCTTTCTCTGCTGAAATCTCAGGGTGAAGGGAAAAAACGGTCGTGGTGGCTACTGTTATTAAAGCGTTGGCTACAAAAGAGCCTGACGAGGCGATTCAGTCACCTCAACCCCGACCAGTATAACGGCGCCTGTCTGTTAGGATTGCGCGGCACGGTGATAAAAAGTCATGGTGCAGCCAATCAGCGAGCTTTTGCGGTCGCGATTGAACAGGCAGTGCAGGCGGTGCAGCGACAAGTTCCTCAGCGAATTGCCGCTCGCCTGGAATCTGTATACCCAGCTGGTTTTGAGCTGCTGGACGGTGGCAAAAGCGGAACTCTGCGGTAGCAGGACGCTGCCAGCGAACTCGCAGTTTGCAAGTGACGGTATATAACCGAAAAGTGACTGAGCGTACATGTATACGAAGATTATTGGTACTGGCAGCTATCTGCCCGAACAAGTGCGGACAAACGCCGATTTGGAAAAAATGGTGGACACCTCTGACGAGTGGATTGTCACTCGTACCGGTATCCGCGAACGCCACATTGCCGCGCCAAACGAAACCGTTTCAACCATGGGCTTTGAAGCGGCGACACGCGCAATTGAGATGGCGGGCATTGAGAAAGACCAGATTGGCCTGATCGTTGTGGCAACGACTTCTGCTACGCACGCTTTCCCGAGCGCAGCTTGTCAGATTCAAAGCATGCTGGGCATTAAAGGTTGCCCGGCATTTGACGTTGCAGCAGCCTGCGCAGGTTTCACCTATGCATTAAGCGTAGCCGATCAATACGTGAAATCTGGGGCGGTGAAGTATGCTCTGGTCGTCGGTTCCGATGTACTGGCGCGCACCTGCGATCCAACAGATCGTGGGACTATTATTATTTTTGGCGATGGCGCGGGCGCTGCGGTGCTGGCTGCCTCTGAAGAGCCGGGAATCATCTCCACCCATCTGCATGCCGACGGTAGCTATGGTGAGTTGCTGACGCTGCCTAATGCTGACCGTGTGAATCCAGAGAATTCAATTCATCTGACGATGGCGGGCAACGAAGTCTTCAAGGTTGCGGTAACAGAACTGGCGCACATCGTTGATGAGACGCTGACGGCGAATAATCTTGACCGTTCTCAACTGGACTGGCTGGTTCCGCATCAGGCTAACCTGCGTATTATCAGTGCAACAGCGAAAAAACTCGGCATGTCGATGGACAATGTCGTGGTGACGCTGGATCGCCACGGTAATACCTCTGCGGCCTCTGTCCCGTGCGCGCTGGATGAAGCTGTACGCGACGGGCGCATTAAGCCGGGGCAGTTGGTTCTGCTTGAAGCCTTTGGCGGTGGATTCACCTGGGGCTCCGCGCTGGTTCGTTTCTAGGATAAGGATTAAAACATGACGCAATTTGCATTTGTGTTCCCTGGACAGGGTTCTCAAACCGTTGGAATGCTGGCTGATATGGCGGCGAGCTATCCAATTGTCGAAGAAACGTTTGCTGAAGCTTCTGCGGCGCTGGGCTACGACCTGTGGGCGCTGACCCAGCAGGGGCCAGCTGAAGAACTGAATAAAACCTGGCAAACCCAGCCAGCGCTGTTGACTGCATCTGTTGCGCTGTATCGCGTATGGCAGCAGCAGGGTGGTAAAGCACCGGCAATGATGGCCGGTCACAGCCTGGGGGAATACTCCGCACTGGTATGCGCTGGCGTGATTGATTTCGCTGATGCGGTGCGTCTGGTTGAGATGCGCGGTAAGTTTATGCAAGAAGCCGTACCGGAAGGAACGGGCGCTATGGCGGCAATCATCGGTCTGGATGATGCGTCTATTGCGAAAGCGTGTGAAGAAGCTGCAGAAGGTCAGGTCGTTTCTCCGGTAAACTTTAACTCTCCGGGACAGGTGGTTATTGCTGGTCATAAAGAAGCAGTTGAGCGTGCTGGCGCTGCCTGTAAAGCTGCGGGCGCAAAACGCGCTCTGCCGTTACCAGTGAGCGTACCGTCTCACTGTGCGCTGATGAAACCAGCAGCTGACAAACTGGCAGTAGAATTAGCGAAAATCACCTTTAACGCACCAACAGTTCCTGTTGTGAATAACGTTGATGTGAAATGCGAAACCAATGGTGATGCCATCCGTGACGCACTGGTACGTCAGTTGTATAACCCGGTTCAGTGGACGAAGTCTGTTGAATACATGGCAGCGCAAGGCGTAGAACATCTCTATGAAGTCGGCCCGGGCAAAGTGCTTACTGGCCTGACGAAACGCATTGTCGACACCCTGACCGCCTCGGCGCTGAACGAACCTTCAGCGATGGCAGCGGCGCTCGAGCTTTAAAAGAGGAAAATCATGAATTTTGAAGGAAAAATCGCACTGGTAACCGGTGCAAGCCGCGGAATTGGCCGCGCAATTGCTGAAACGCTCGCAGCCCGTGGCGCGAAAGTTATTGGCACTGCGACCAGTGAAAATGGCGCTCAGGCGATCAGTGATTATTTAGGTGCCAACGGCAAAGGTCTGATGTTGAATGTGACCGACCCGGCATCTATCGAATCTGTTCTGGAAAAAATTCGCGCAGAATTTGGTGAAGTGGATATCCTGGTCAATAATGCCGGTATCACTCGTGATAACCTGTTAATGCGAATGAAAGATGAAGAGTGGAACGATATTATCGAAACTAACCTTTCATCTGTTTTCCGTCTGTCAAAAGCGGTAATGCGCGCTATGATGAAAAAGCGTCATGGTCGCATTATCACTATCGGTTCTGTGGTTGGTACCATGGGAAATGGCGGTCAGGCCAACTACGCTGCGGCGAAAGCGGGCTTGATCGGCTTCAGTAAATCACTGGCGCGCGAAGTTGCGTCACGCGGTATTACTGTAAACGTTGTTGCTCCGGGCTTTATTGAAACGGACATGACACGTGCGCTGAGCGATGACCAGCGTGCGGGTATCCTGGCGCAGGTTCCTGCGGGTCGCCTCGGCGGCGCACAGGAAATCGCCAACGCGGTTGCATTCCTGGCATCCGACGAAGCAGCTTACATCACGGGTGAAACTTTGCATGTGAACGGCGGGATGTACATGGTCTGACCGCGATTTGCACAAAATGCTCATGTTGCGCGCAGTCTGCGTGGTTATGAGTAATAATTAGTGCAAAATGATTTGCGTTATTGGGGGGTAAGGCCTCAAAATAACGTAAAATCGTGGTAAGACCTGCCGGGATTTAGTTGCAAATTTTTCAACATTTTATACACTACGAAAACCATCGCGAAAGCGAGTTTTGATAGGAAATTTAAGAGTATGAGCACTATCGAAGAACGCGTTAAGAAAATTATCGGCGAACAGCTGGGCGTTAAGCAGGAAGAAGTTACCAACAATGCTTCTTTCGTTGAAGACCTGGGCGCGGATTCTCTTGACACCGTTGAGCTGGTAATGGCTCTGGAAGAAGAGTTTGATACTGAGATTCCGGACGAAGAAGCTGAGAAAATCACCACCGTTCAGGCTGCCATTGATTACATCAACGGCCACCAGGCGTAAGTGAACATCTCCAGGCGGTCGTTCGACCGCCTGAGTTTTATCTTTTTGTCCCACTAGAATCATTTTTTCCCTCCCTGGAGGACAAACGTGTCTAAGCGTCGTGTAGTTGTGACCGGACTGGGCATGTTGTCTCCTGTCGGCAATACCGTAGAGTCTACCTGGAAAGCTCTGCTTGCCGGTCAGAGTGGCATCAGCCTAATCGACCATTTCGATACTAGCGCCTATGCAACGAAATTTGCTGGCTTAGTAAAGGATTTTAACTGTGAGGACATTATCTCGCGCAAAGAACAGCGCAAGATGGATGCCTTCATTCAATATGGAATTGTCGCTGGCGTTCAGGCCATGCAGGATTCTGGCCTTGAAATAACGGAAGAGAACGCAACCCGCATTGGTGCCGCAATTGGCTCCGGGATTGGCGGCCTCGGACTGATCGAAGAAAACCACACATCTCTGATGAACGGTGGTCCACGTAAGATCAGCCCATTCTTCGTTCCGTCAACGATTGTGAACATGGTGGCAGGTCATCTGACTATCATGTATGGCCTGCGTGGCCCGAGCATCTCTATCGCGACCGCCTGTACTTCCGGCGTGCACAACATTGGCCATGCTGCGCGTATTATCGCGTATGGCGATGCTGACGTGATGGTTGCAGGTGGCGCAGAGAAAGCCAGTACGCCGCTGGGCGTTGGTGGTTTTGGCGCGGCACGTGCATTATCTACCCGCAATGATAACCCGCAAGCGGCGAGCCGCCCGTGGGATAAAGAGCGTGATGGTTTCGTACTGGGCGATGGTGCCGGTATGCTAGTACTTGAAGAGTACGAACACGCGAAAAAACGCGGTGCGAAAATTTACGCTGAACTCGTCGGCTTTGGTATGAGCAGCGATGCTTATCATATGACGTCACCGCCAGAAAATGGCGCAGGCGCAGCTCTGGCGATGGCAAATGCTCTGCGTGATGCAGGCATTGAAGCGAGTCAGATTGGCTACGTTAACGCGCACGGTACTTCTACGCCGGCTGGCGATAAAGCTGAAGCGCAGGCGGTGAAAACCATCTTCGGTGAAGCTGCAAGCCGTGTGTTGGTAAGCTCCACGAAATCTATGACCGGTCACCTGTTAGGTGCGGCGGGTGCAGTAGAATCTATCTACTCCATCCTGGCGCTGCGCGATCAGGCTGTTCCGCCAACCATCAACCTGGATAACCCGGATGAAGGTTGCGATCTGGATTTCGTACCGCACGAAGCGCGTCAGGTTAGCGGAATGGAATACACGCTGTGTAACTCCTTCGGCTTCGGTGGCACTAATGGTTCTTTGATCTTTAAAAAGATCTAAATTGTCATTTTCCACCCTTATAAAAGGTCCGCTTGCGGGCCTTTTTTCTTAGCTTTTATTCCGACTTGTTCCGTAGTGAACATGCTGCCACACTAACAATTCTCTGATAAGGAGCCGGTATGTTCTTAATTAACGGTCATAAGCAGGAATCGCTGGCAGTAAGCGATCGGGCAACGCAGTTTGGTGATGGTTGTTTTACCACCGCCAGAGTTATCGACGGCAAAGTCAGTTTGTTATCGGCGCATATCCAGCGACTACAGGATGCTTGTCAGCGGTTGATGATTTCCTGTGACTTCTGGCCTCAGCTTGAACTAGAGATGAAAACGCTGGCAGCAGAACAGCAAAATGGTGTGCTGAAAGTGGTGATCAGTCGCGGTAGTGGCGGGCGAGGATACAGCATATTGAACAGCGGACCGGCAACGCGGATTCTCTCCGTTACGGTTTATCCCGCACATTACGACCGTTTGCGTAACGAGGGGATGACGTTGGCGCTAAGCCCGGTGCGGCTGGGGCGCAATCCTCATCTTGCAGGTATTAAACATCTTAATCGGCTTGAGCAAGTATTGATCCGCTCTCATCTTGAGCAGACAAACGCTGATGAGGCGCTGGTCCTTGACAGCGAAGGGTGGGTTACGGAATGCTGTGCGGCTAATTTGTTCTGGCGGAAGGGCAACGTAGTTTATACGCCGCGACTGGATCAGGCAGGTGTTAACGGCATTATGCGACAATTCTGTATCCGTTTACTGGCACAATCCTCTTATCAGCTTGTCGAAGTGCAAGCCTCGCTGGAGGAGGCGTTGCAGGCAGATGAGATGGTTATTTGTAATGCGTTAATGCCAGTGATACCCGTACGTGCCTGTGGCGATGTCTCCTTTTCGTCAGCAACGTTATATGAATATTTAGCCCCACTTTGTGAGCGCCCGAATTAGTCATGAAAAAAGTGTTATTGATTATCTTGTTATTGCTGGTGGTACTGGGTATCGCCGCTGGTGTGGGCGTCTGGAAGGTTCGCCATCTTGCCGACAGCAAATTGCTTATCAAAGAAGAGACGATATTTACCCTGAAGCCAGGGACCGGACGTCTGGCGCTCGGTGAACAGCTTTATGCCGATAAGATCATCAATCGCCCACGGGTTTTCCAATGGCTGCTGCGTATCGAACCGGATCTTTCTCACTTTAAAGCCGGGACTTACCGCTTTACACCGCAGATGACCGTGCGCGAGATGCTGAAATTGCTGGAAAGCGGTAAAGAAGCACAGTTCCCTCTGCGACTGGTAGAAGGGATGCGTCTGAGCGATTACCTCAAGCAATTGCGTGAGGCCCCGTATATCAAGCACACGCTGAGCGACGATAAGTACGCCACCGTAGCGCAGGCACTTGAACTGGAAAACCCGGAGTGGATTGAAGGTTGGTTCTGGCCAGACACCTGGATGTATACCGCCAATACCACCGATGTCGCGTTACTCAAGCGAGCGCACAAGAAAATGGTGAAAGCGGTCGATAGCGCCTGGGAAGGGCGTGCGGACGGTCTGCCCTATAAAGATAAAAACCAGCTGGTGACGATGGCATCAATTATCGAAAAAGAAACCGCCGTTTCCAGCGAACGCGATCAGGTTGCCTCGGTATTTATCAACCGTTTACGCATTGGTATGCGCCTGCAGACCGACCCGACCGTGATTTACGGGATGGGAGAGCGTTATAATGGCAAACTTTCTCGTGCAGACCTGGAAACGCCGACAGCGTATAACACCTATACCATTACCGGTTTGCCGCCAGGTGCGATAGCGACGCCGGGGGCGGATTCGCTGAAGGCTGCTGCGCATCCGGCAAAAACGCCGTATCTCTATTTTGTGGCCGATGGTAAAGGTGGTCACACGTTTAATACCAATCTTGCCAGTCATAACAAGTCTGTGCAGGATTATCTGAAAGTGCTTAAGGAAAAAAATGCGCAGTAAGTATATCGTCATTGAGGGGCTGGAAGGCGCAGGCAAAACTACCGCGCGTAACGTGGTGGTTGAGACGCTCGAGCAACTGGGTATCCGCGACATGGTTTTCACTCGGGAACCTGGCGGTACGCAACTTGCCGAAAAGTTAAGAAGCCTGGTGCTGGATATCAAATCGGTAGGCGATGAAGTCATTACCGATAAAGCCGAAGTTCTGATGTTTTATGCCGCGCGCGTTCAACTGGTAGAAACGGTCATCAAACCTGCGCTGGCTAACGGCACCTGGGTGATTGGCGATCGCCACGATCTCTCCACTCAAGCCTATCAGGGTGGAGGACGTGGTATTGACCAACATATGCTGGCAACACTGCGTGATGCTGTTCTCGGGGATTTTCGCCCCGACTTAACGCTCTATCTCGATGTTACCCCGGAGGTTGGCTTAAAACGCGCGCGTGCGCGCGGCGAGCTGGATCGTATTGAGCAAGAATCTTTCGATTTCTTTAATCGCACCCGCGCCCGCTATCTGGAACTGGCAGCACAAGATAAAAGCATTCATACCATTGATGCCACCCAGCCGCTGGAGGCCGTGATGGATGCAATCCGCACTACCGTGACCAACTGGGTGAAGGAGTTGGACGCATGAGATGGTATCCATGGTTACGACCTGATTTCGAAAAACTGGTAGCCAGCTATCAGGCCGGAAGAGGTCACCATGCGCTGCTCATTCAGGCGTTACCGGGCATGGGCGATGATGCTTTAATCTACGCCCTGAGCCGTTATTTACTCTGCCAACAACCGCAGGGCCACAAAAGTTGCGGTCACTGTCGTGGATGTCAGTTGATGCAGGCTGGCACGCATCCCGATTATTACACCCTGGCTCCCGAAAAAGGGAAAAATGCGCTGGGCATTGATGCGGTACGTGAAGTCACCGAAAAGTTAAATGAGCACGCACGCTTAGGTGGTGCGAAAGTTGTCTGGGTAACCGATGCTGCCTTACTGACTGACGCCGCGGCTAACGCATTGCTGAAAACGCTTGAAGAGCCACCAGCAGAAACTTGGTTTTTCCTGGCTACCCGCGAGCCTGAACGCTTACTGGCAACATTACGTAGTCGTTGTCGGTTACATTACCTTGCGCCGCCGCCGGAACAGTACGCCGTGACCTGGCTTTCACGCGAAGTGACAATGTCACAGGATGCACTACTTGCCGCATTGCGCTTAAGCGCCGGTTCGCCTGGCGCGGCACTGGCGTTGTTTCAGGGAGATAACTGGCAGGCTCGTGAAACATTGTGTCAGGCGCTGGCATATAGCGTGCAATCGGGCGACTGGTATTCGCTGCTAGCGGCCCTTAATCATGAACAAGCTCCGGCGCGTTTACACTGGCTGGCAACGTTGCTGATGGATGCGCTAAAACGCCATTATGGCGCTGCGCAGGTGACCAATGTTGATGTGCCGGGGCTGGTCGTCGAACTGGCAAACCATCTTTCTCCCTCGCGCCTGCAGGCTATACTGGGGGATGTTTGCCACATTCGTGAACAGTTAATGTCCGTCACAGGCATCAACCGCGAGCTTCTCATCACCGATCTTTTACTGCGTATTGAGCATTACCTGCAACCGGGCGTTGTGCTACCGGTTCCTCATCTTTAAGAGAGACATCATGTTTTTAGTCGACTCACACTGCCATCTCGATGGTCTGGATTATGAATCTTTGCATAAGGACGTGGATGACGTTCTGGCGAAAGCCGCCGCACGCGATGTGAAATTTTGTCTGGCAGTCGCCACAACATTACCGGGTTATTTACACATGCGGGATCTGGTAGGCGAACGTGACAACGTCGTATTTTCTTGTGGCGTGCATCCACTCAACCAGAATGATCCCTACGATGTAGAAGATTTACGCCGTCTGGCGGCAGAAGAGGGCGTTGTTGCGCTGGGTGAAACCGGGTTGGATTATTATTACACGCCGGAAACTAAAGTACGGCAGCAAGAGTCCTTCATCCATCATATCCAGATTGGTCGTGAACTGAACAAGCCGGTTATCGTCCATACCCGTGACGCCCGCGCCGATACGCTGGCAATTCTGCGCGAAGAAAAAGTGACGGATTGCGGTGGCGTACTACACTGTTTTACAGAGGACAGAGAAACGGCGGGTAAATTACTGGATCTCGGATTTTACATCTCCTTTTCCGGCATTGTGACCTTCCGTAATGCGGAGCAACTGCGCGATGCTGCGCGTTATGTCCCCCTGGATCGGTTACTGGTAGAAACTGACTCACCTTACCTTGCGCCGGTGCCGCATCGAGGAAAAGAGAATCAACCTGCGATGGTTCGTGACGTTGCAGAATACATGGCTGTGTTGAAAGGTGTTGCCGTTGAAGAACTGGCGCAGGTAACCACCGATAACTTCGCCCGTCTGTTTCACATCGACGCTTCCCGCCTTCAATCCATCCGTTGAATGAGTTTTTTTAAAGCTCGTAATTAATGGCTAAAACGAGTAAAGTTCACCGCCGAAAATTGGGCGGTGAATAACCACGTTTGAAATATTGTGACATATGTTTTGTCAAAATGTGCAACTTCTCCAATGATCTGAAGTTGAAACGTGATAGCCGTCAAACAAATCGGCACTGAATTATTTTACTCTGTGTAATAAATAAAGGGCGCTTAGATGCCCTGTACACGGCGAGGCTCTCCCCCCTTGCCACGCGTGAGAACGTAAAAAAGCACCCATACTCAGGAGCACTCTCAATTATGTTTAAGAATGCATTTGCTAACCTGCAAAAGGTCGGTAAATCGCTGATGCTGCCGGTATCCGTACTGCCTATCGCAGGTATTCTGCTGGGCGTCGGTTCCGCGAATTTCAGCTGGCTGCCCGCCGTTGTATCGCATGTTATGGCAGAAGCAGGCGGTTCCGTCTTTGCAAACATGCCACTGATTTTTGCGATTGGTGTCGCCCTCGGCTTTACCAATAACGATGGCGTATCCGCGCTGGCCGCAGTTGTTGCCTATGGCATCATGGTTAAAACCATGGCCGTGGTTGCGCCACTGGTACTGCATTTACCTGCTGAAGAAATCGCCTCTAAACACCTGGCGGATACTGGCGTACTCGGGGGGATTATCTCCGGTGCGATCGCAGCGTACATGTTTAACCGTTTCTACCGTATTAAGCTGCCTGAGTATCTTGGCTTCTTTGCCGGTAAACGTTTTGTGCCGATCATTTCTGGCCTGGCTGCCATCTTTACTGGCGTTGTGCTGTCCTTCATTTGGCCGCCGATTGGTTCTGCAATCCAGACCTTCTCTCAGTGGGCTGCTTACCAGAACCCGGTAGTTGCGTTTGGCATTTACGGTTTCATCGAACGTTGCCTGGTACCGTTTGGTCTGCACCACATCTGGAACGTACCTTTCCAGATGCAAATTGGTGAATACACCAACGCAGCAGGTCAGGTTTTCCACGGCGACATTCCGCGTTATATGGCGGGTGACCCGACTGCGGGTAAACTGTCTGGTGGCTTCCTGTTCAAAATGTACGGTCTGCCAGCTGCCGCAATTGCTATCTGGCACTCTGCTAAACCAGAAAACCGCGCGAAAGTGGGCGGTATTATGATCTCCGCGGCGCTGACCTCGTTCCTGACCGGTATCACCGAGCCGATCGAGTTCTCCTTCATGTTCGTTGCGCCGATCCTGTACATCATCCACGCGATTCTGGCAGGCCTGGCATTCCCAATCTGTATTCTTCTGGGGATGCGTGACGGTACGTCGTTCTCGCACGGTCTGATCGACTTCATTGTTCTGTCTGGTAACAGCAGCAAACTGTGGCTGTTCCCGATCGTCGGTATCGGTTATGCAATTGTTTACTACACCATCTTCCGCGTGCTGATTAAAGCACTGGATCTGAAAACGCCGGGTCGTGAAGATGCGACTGAAGATGCAAAAGCGACAGGTACCAGCGAAATGGCACCGGCTCTGGTTGCTGCATTTGGTGGTAAAGAAAATATTACTAACCTCGACGCATGTATTACCCGTCTGCGCGTCAGCGTTGCTGATGTGTCTAAAGTGGATCAGGCTGGCCTGAAGAAACTGGGCGCAGCGGGCGTAGTGGTTGCTGGTTCTGGTGTTCAGGCGATTTTCGGTACTAAATCCGATAACCTGAAAACCGAGATGGATGAGTACATCCGTAACCACTAATCCGTAAGACGTTGGGGAGACTAAGGCAGCCGGATGGCTGCCTTTTTTACAGGTGTTATTCAGAATTGATACGTGCCGGTAATGCTGAAATTACGCGGTGCGCCGTAGACGATAGAACCTTCCACGTTGGTATCGTAGGTTTTGTCGAACAGGTTATTGACGTTCCCCTGTAACGAGAAGTTTTTCGTCACCTGGTAGCGGGTGAAGAGATCCACCAGCGCGTAGCTACCTTGCTCGGCGCGGAAGGTGCCATACGGCGTCACGGTGTCGGTATACACGCGATTTTGCCAGTTAACACCACCGCCGACCGTCAACTCTGGCATGACAGGCAACCGATAGCTGGTGAACATTTTAACCGTGGTGCGTGGCAGATTAGGATTAACGGCGTTTCCTTCGTTATCCTCTGCAATATAGCGCGTTGCGCCAAACGTCAGCTGCCAGTTGTCGGTAATTGCGCCGTTGAGTTCAAATTCCACACCTTTACTGACTGTCCCATCCACCGCTTTATAGGCGGTTTCGCCGTTGCTGCCGGGGATAGGTGTACCGGTGGACTGAGCGACATTATCCTGCTCAATACGGAAGATGGCTAACGTGGTGGTCAGACGGCTATTCATCCAGTCCGATTTCAGACCCAGCTCGTAGTTGTTACCGGTGATTGGAGCCAGATATTTGCCTGAACTGTCACGATCATTTTGCGGCTGGAAAATAGAGGTATAGCTGGCGTAGGTCGACCAGTTGTCATTGATGTCAAACACCAGACCAGCGTAAGGCGTGGTGTGGTTTTTCTCCATGCTGTAAGTCAGCGTATCAACCCGCCAGTTGGTATAACGAGCGCCGAGGATCAGATGCAGCGGATCGGCAAGGGTGACACGAGTGGCAGCATATAACGATTTCATATGTGTGGTATCGTCCTGCGCCAGGCTCTGTGGTGACCAGTCGGTTTGTGGGAAATTGCCATTAAAGTTGTAGAAACTGCCAATTTCATCCGGGAAGATGTTTGCCCATGAACTGAAGTAACGATTGTTTTGTTTGCTGTAACTGCCACCAAACATTAGATTGTGCTGACGACCAAACAATTCATAACTACCGTCAGCAAACAAATCCAGCGCATCAACTTTACGTTTGCCGCTGTTCCAACCGGTGCCGCCGACATAATCAAAGCCAGGTCCATAATTACTGTATGGCCCAACCAGCATACCATCCGCTTTATTTACATAGGCATCGACATACATCATTTTACTGTCAAATTCGACTTCGGAGTGGGTGGCATTCAGTGTCGCTTGCCAGGTATCAGCAAACCGCTGCTTGAGGGTCATAAAGACCTTGTTGATCTCTTTATCGTTATACGCCCAGTCAGGTGCGGTACTGCGTGCGCGATCGTAACTGTTGCTGCTGCCATCAGTATTCCAGCGCGGTAAACCGCCCCAGGTTGGGCTATTAACATCAATGCGCTGATATTCGTAACCGGCTGAAAGCGTCGTAAGATCGCCTAAATCAGCATCGACAATGCCGGAGAAGAAGGTCTTTTCACTGTTGTAGCGGTCCAGCCATGAGTCGTTATTCTGGTAGCCGCCGACAATTCGCGCGCGGATTTTACCATCTTCGGTGAGTGGGCTTTGTAAATCCGCCACATACCGTTCTTTGTTCCAGCTACCGTATTCCGCCGAGACATCGCCTTTAAATTCACGACTGGTCGCGTGTTTTCGAACCATATTAATTGCCGCAGATGGATTACCCGTCCCGGTCATGAGTCCTGTCGCGCCACGCACTACTTCTACGCGTTCAAACAGTGCCATATCAGAAAGTGCGTCGCCCAGATTCCAGCGCGATTCAAAATAGGTGGGGATACCATCAACCATATAGTTATCGATCTGGAATCCGCGGGAATAATAAAGAGCACGATCGGAATCCGCCTGACTTTTGCTGATCCCCAGCGTGTTTTCCATCACTTCGCCCAGCGTTTGTAACTGCTGATCTTCCATCCGCTGCTGGCTAACAATAGTGACCGACTGAGGAATATCACGTTGAGTCATCTGCATTTTGGTACCTGCAGAGGTAGACGTTACGCTGTAATCATTTTCGCCATCATCTGGAGCTGTGGCTGAACCCTCAACAATCACCGTTTCTTCAGTGGCTGGTGCAGCAAAAGCGGCAGAAGGTAATAGTGCCAGTACAATGCAACCGGCAAGTAGTGACGGTTTGGTGATGGCTTGATATTGATTATCCCTGTTAAATTGTGTTGAAAGCATTTGAAATCTCTTGGTTTATGTTGTCGTCAGGCTCATGCCGGAGGAGGGTGATGAGCGGTTATATTTAGTGTGCGAATAATTTTGTATGTAAATGCAAATGAGAAATATACGCATTAATGTTTGGCGTGTAAACCAAACAGAGAATGTCTTTTCAGCGCATTCGCAGGCAGAAATGGGAATAATGGCGATATATACGGCAGCAAAACGATTTTTTGCTTAAGAAATCGTGAGTTAAGGTTGAAAGAGCAGGTTTAACTCGACCATACTCTATACTCGCAGTGTGGCGCGGCGTAGCATGGCGCAACGCATGGCTATTTGAAAAAGGAAAATGTCGTGGCAGAAGAAACTATATTCAGCAAAATTATTCGTCGTGAGATCCCCTCCGATATCGTCTACCAGGATGATCTGGTAACGGCGTTTCGCGATATTTCGCCGCAAGCGCCAACGCATATTCTGATCATTCCGAATATCCTCATTCCGACTGTGAACGACGTGTCTGCTGAGCATGAGCAGGCGCTGGGACGCATGATCACCGTAGCGGCAAAAATTGCTGAGCAAGAAGGTATTGCCGAAGATGGCTATCGTCTGATCATGAACACCAACCGCCACGGCGGACAAGAGGTTTACCACATCCATATGCACTTGTTGGGTGGCCGTCCGCTGGGACCAATGCTGGCGCATAAAGGTCTGTAACGATGAGAAAAGGATGCTTTGGGCTGGTGTCTCTGGCGTTGTTAGTGCTGGTGGGCTGTCGTTCACATCCGGAAATTCCGGTGAATGATGAGCAATCGCTGGTGATGGAGTCATCTTTATTGGCTGCGGGCATCAGTGCAGAAAAGCCCGTCCTTTCGACGTCTGATATTCAACCTTCAGCATCCTCAACGCTTTATAACGAAAGGCAAGAACCCGTTACCGTTCATTATCGTTTTTACTGGTATGACGCCAGAGGGCTGGAGATGCATCCTCTGGAAAGGCCACGCAGCGTTACCATTCCCGCACATTCGGCGGTAACGCTGTACGGCAGCGCCAATTTTCTGGGGGCGCACAAAGTCAGACTTTATCTATATTTGTAAGGGGTGAATCTTGATGACAAAAATGAGTCGCTACGCCTTGATTACCGCGCTGGCGATGTTTCTCGCCGGGTGTGTGGGGCAACGTGAACCTGCACCGGTAGAAGAAGTGAAACCAGCGCCGGAACAACCAGCCGAGCCACAACAGCCTGTCCCCACAGTGCCCTCGGTGCCGACGATCCCGCAGCAGCCAGGCCCAATTGAGCACGAAGATCAAACTGCACCGCCTGCGCCGCATATTCGCCATTATGACTGGAATGGTGCAATGCAGCCGATGGTCAGTAAGATGCTTGGGGCTGACGGCGTGACTGCGGGTAGCGTCCTGCTGGTTGATAGCGTTAACAACCGTACTAACGGTTCGCTGAATGCCGCAGAAGCGACCGAAACGCTGCGAAATGCGCTGGCTAATAACGGTAAATTTACCCTGGTTTCCGCCCAGCAGCTGTCGATGGCAAAGCAACAGTTAGGTTTGTCGCCGCAGGACAGTTTAGGCACCCGTAGTAAAGCCATAGGCATTGCCCGCAATGTCGGCGCTCATTACGTGCTATACTCCAGTGCCTCTGGCAACGTTAACGCTCCGACCCTACAAATGCAGCTGATGCTGGTGCAGACGGGCGAAATTATCTGGTCAGGTAAAGGTGCCGTTTCGCAGCAATAATCCCATCACGCGCGACGAATTGCTGTCGCGCTTTTTCCCGCAATTTCATCCCGTCACGACGTTTAATAGTGGGCTTAGTGGCGGGAGTTTTCTCATTGAACATCAGGGCCAGCGTTTTGTTGTGCGTCAGCCGCACGATCCTGATGCGCCGCAGTCCGCGTTCTTGCGCCAGTATCGGGCTTTATCACAACTACCCGCATGCATTGCACCGAAGCCGCATTTATATCTCCGTGACTGGATGGTGGTCGACTATCTGCCCGGCGAGGTAAAAACGTATTTGCCGGATACCAACGAACTGGCAGGCTTACTGTATTATCTACATCAACAACCGCGTTTTGGCTGGCGAATAACGCTGTTGCCGTTACTGGAACTGTACTGGCAGCAAAGCGATCCGGCGCGGCGGACAGTGGGTTGGCTGCGAAGGTTAAAACGTCTGCGCAAAGCGCGGGAACCACGGCCTTTACGCTTAAGTCCATTGCATATGGATGTCCACGCCGGAAATTTAGTGCATAGCGCGTCAGGGTTAAAACTCATCGACTGGGAGTATGCAGGAGATGGTGATATCGCGCTGGAACTGGCGGCGGTGTGGGTGGAAAATACTGACCAGCACCGGCAATTGGTCAATGACTATGCCACTCGCGCGAAGATTTATCCGGCGCAATTATGGCGTCAGGTCAGGCGATGGTTTCCCTGGCTGCTGATGCTCAAAGCAGGGTGGTTTGAGTACCGTTGGCGACAAACCGGCGATCAACAATTTATCAGGCTGGCCGATGACACCTGGCGGCAGCTATTAATAAAACAATAAGGAGAGCAGTGTGGGTCCAGTAATGTTGGATGTCGAAGGTTACGAACTGGACGCGGAAGAGCGTGAAATACTGGCGCATCCGCTGGTGGGAGGGCTGATTCTCTTTACGCGTAACTATCATGATCCTGCCCAGTTACGTGAACTGGTGTGCCAGATCCGCGCAGCTTCGCGCAATCATCTGGTGGTGGCGGTTGATCAGGAAGGTGGACGCGTGCAGCGTTTTCGTGAAGGTTTTACCCGCTTGCCAGCGGCACAATCATTTGCTGCGCTGTTGGGAATGGAAGAAGGCGGAAAACTGGCGCAAGAGGCAGGTTGGTTGATGGCCAGCGAAATGATTGCTATGGATATTGATATCAGCTTTGCGCCAGTGCTGGACGTCGGGCATATCAGCGCGGCGATTGGCGAGCGTTCTTATCATGCCGATCCCGAAAAAGCCCTGGCAATTGCCAGCCGGTTTATTGATGGTATGCATGAAGCCGGAATGAAAACTACCGGGAAACACTTCCCAGGACACGGTGCAGTAACGGCAGACTCACACAAAGAAACACCGTGTGACCCACGTCCGCAAGCGGAGATTCGCGCTAAAGATATGTCGGTCTTCAGTTCCTTAATCCGCGAAAATAAACTCGACGCCATTATGCCTGCGCATGTGATCTACAGTGATGTCGATCCGCGTCCGGCGAGCGGTTCTCCCTATTGGCTGAAAACCGTTTTGCGTCAGGAACTGGGTTTTGATGGCGTGATTTTCTCTGACGATTTATCGATGGAAGGTGCCGCGATTATGGGCAGTTATGCCGAACGCGGGCAGGCATCACTGGACGCGGGTTGCGATATGATCCTGGTCTGCAATAATCGTAAAGGGGCCGTCAGCGTGTTAGATAATCTGTCACCGATCAAGGCAGAACGTGTTACACGTTTGTATCATAAAGGTTCATTTTCGCGACAGGAACTGATGGACTCGGCTCGCTGGAAAGCGATCAGCGCCCGTCTGAATCAGTTACATGAACGCTGGCAGGAAGAGAAAGCAGGTCACTAACCCTGGCTTATGTGAGGAAGCGATGATTATCTATTTACACGGTTTTGACTCTAACAGTCCGGGTAACCACGAGAAAGTCTTACAATTGCAGTTTATTGACCCGGATGTACGCTTGATAAGCTACAGTACGCGGCATCCGAAACATGATATGCAGCATCTGCTCAAAGAAGTGGACAAAATGTTGCAACTGAACGTCGACGAGCGTCCGCTGATTTGCGGCGTTGGTCTGGGCGGATACTGGGCGGAACGGATTGGTTTTCTTTGCGATATCCGCCAGGTGATCTTCAACCCTAATTTGTTCCCTTATGAGAACATGGAAGGCAAGATTGATCGCCCGGAAGAGTATGCCGATATTGCCACTAAGTGTGTGACCAACTTCCGCGAAAAGAATCGCGATCGTTGCCTGGTGATTTTGTCGCGTAATGATGAAGCGCTTAACAGCCAGCGGACATCTGAAGAGCTGCATCATTATTACGAGATTGTCTGGGACGAAGAGCAGACGCACAAATTCAAGAATATCTCCCCGCATTTACAGCGCATTAAAGCGTTCAAAACCCTCGGGTAAATGCCCTCGTCGCATCAGGTAACCTTGCCGGTACCTGATGCGCATTTTATCAGGCCTACCAAACGTCCTCCATACACCCCTCACGCTATACCACTCTCATAAATTAGCTCAAATAATAAACAACAAACTCTGTTTTTTGATCTCGCCCGGTAAAGTCGCCTATCTTTTCAGCAACAAAACTTGATTAACATCAATTTTGGTATGACCAATGCACCATTCATGTTATTCTCAATAGCGAAGAACATTTTCATTGCTGTAACCTGTTGTTAATTAAGAGCTATGCCAATAACCATTAATTAACAATTGGTTAATAAATTTAAGGGGGTCACGTTGACTACGCCATTGAAAAAAATTGTGATTGTCGGCGGCGGTGCTGGTGGGCTGGAAATGGCAACACAGCTGGGGCATAAGCTGGGACGCAAGAAAAAAGCCAAAATCACGCTGGTCGATCGTAACCACAGCCACCTGTGGAAACCGCTGCTGCACGAAGTGGCGACTGGCTCGCTTGATGAAGGCGTCGATGCGTTGAGCTATCTGGCCCATGCGCGCAATCATGGTTTCCAGTTCCAGCTGGGTTCCGTAATTGATATTGATCGTGAAGCGAAAACAATCACTATTGCAGAACTGCGCGACGAAAAAGGTGAATTGCTGGTTCCGGAACGTAAAATCGCCTATGACACCCTGGTAATGGCGCTGGGTAGCACCTCTAACGATTTCAATACGCCAGGTGTCAAAGAGAACTGCATTTTCCTCGATAACCCGCACCAGGCGCGTCGCTTCCACCAGGAGATGCTGAATCTGTTCCTGAAATACTCCGCCAACCTGGGCGCGAATGGCAAAGTGAACATTGCGATTGTCGGCGGCGGCGCGACGGGTGTAGAGCTCTCCGCTGAACTGCACAACGCGGTCAAGCAACTGCACAGCTACGGTTATAAAGGTCTGACCAACGAAGCCCTGAACGTAACGCTGGTAGAAGCGGGCGAACGTATTTTGCCTGCATTACCGCCACGTATCTCTGCTGCGGCCCATAATGAGTTAACGAAACTTGGCGTTCGCGTGCTGACGCAAACCATGGTCACCAGTGCTGATGAAGGCGGCCTGCATACTAAAGATGGTGAATATATTGAGGCTGATCTGATGGTGTGGGCAGCCGGGATCAAAGCACCAGACTTCCTGAAAGATATCGGTGGTCTTGAAACCAACCGTATCAACCAGCTGGTGGTGGAACCGACGCTGCAAACCACTCGCGATCCAGACATATACGCTATTGGCGACTGCGCGTCATGCCCGCGTCCGGAAGGGGGCTTTGTTCCGCCGCGTGCGCAGGCCGCACACCAGATGGCAACCTGCGCAATGAACAACATTCTGGCGCAGATGAACGGTAAGCCGCTGAAAAATTATCAGTATAAAGATCACGGTTCTCTGGTATCGCTGTCGAACTTCTCCACCGTCGGTAGCCTGATGGGTAACCTGACGCGCGGCTCAATGATGATTGAAGGACGAATTGCGCGCTTTGTATACATCTCGCTATACCGAATGCACCAGATTGCGCTGCATGGTTACTTTAAAACCGGATTAATGATGCTGGTGGGGAGTATTAACCGCGTTATCCGTCCACGTTTGAAGTTGCATTAATCGGCTTGTACTGGCGGATGCGGCGTAAACGCCTTATCCGCCCTGGACAAATGGTACGAGCGGTAGGCCTGATAAGACGCGTTAAGCGTCGCATCAGGCATTCCTTCAGACTCCTCCGAATCCCTAAGTATTTCCAGCCATTCCCGCGCTTTTCATCTTCTGTCTGATAGCTGCTTTTCTCCTTCGCTTGCATGATTGGCATAACAGCAAAGAAGGAGGTGTTCCCGTGAATAAATCAATGTTGGCGGGTATCGGGATTGGTGTCGCAGCTGCGTTGGGCGTAGCGGCAGTGGCCAGTCTGAACGTGTTTGAACGTGGCCCGCAATACGCTCAGGTTGTTTCTGCAACCCCAATCAAGGAAACGGTTAAAACACCGCGTCAGGAGTGTCGCAACGTCACAGTGACCCATCGTCGACCGGTGCAGGATGAAAATCGCATTACCGGGTCGGTGCTCGGCGCTGTTGCTGGCGGCGTGATAGGGCATCAGTTTGGCGGTGGTCGCGGTAAAGATGTCGCCACTGTTGTGGGGGCGCTGGGAGGTGGCTATGCCGGTAACCAGATCCAGGGCTCTCTCCAGGAAAGCGATACTTACACGACTACGCAACAGCGTTGTAAAACGGTGTATGACAAGTCAGAAAAAATGCTCGGTTATGATGTGACCTATAAGATTGGCGATCAGCAGGGCAAAATCCGCATGGACCGCGATCCGGGTACGCAGATCCCGTTAGATGGCAACGGGCAACTGATTTTGAATAACAAAGTATAACAAGGCTGTACTCTGCAATTTAGCCCCTCATTCGCTCAGGTTGAGGGGCTTTTTTTGCGCCTTATTTCACCAGTTCCGGCCATAAACGCAAAGTCGTTCGGGCAATCTGCATCAGTTTTTCCAGCGATGCACCTTCGCGTGCGCTGATCGACATCCCCTGAATAATACAATTAAGGAATTCTGCCAGATGCGTCACGTCACAGTGGGTCGGGATTTCCCCGCGCGCTTGTCGTTGACATAAAAACTGCTGCAAAGTGCGCTCTTGCATCGCATGGCGTGATTTCAGCGTATTGCCGATATCTCCGGAATCCGGGGAGAGGGTGGTGCAGTTGTTGATCATAAAGCAGCCAGCCGGGGTGTCTTTGCTGGTAAAGCAGTTGGCGACGGCAGCAAAATAGTCAGCCAGCGCAGTCTCCACGCTTTTCTCTTCACAAAACAGCTGTGCTTCATGCTTAGCGGCAAAATGATCGATATAGCGGTCGAGTACAGCGCGAAATAACCCCTCTTTGTTGGTAAATTCCGCGTATAGCGTGGGCGCTTTGGCTCCGGTCGCTTCGACGAGGTCCGCAAGAGAAGTCGCTTCATAACCGTGTTGCCAGAACAATTTCATGGCCTTATCAAGCGCGGCATCCCTGTCGAACACTTTTGGGCGGCCACGGCTTTTTTTTACACATTGTGTTGAGTCAGTTGCCATGATGCCGTTGTACCTGGTGACTGTGAATGAAAGGTTATTATAAAAATAATCACCTCCGTTCACCAGTCCAGATCCCATAAAAATAATTGCTTTCTATTTAACTGAAATTTAAAGATTTTTAAATTAATTAATGATTGTTATAAAAAATATCTTGTATGTGATCCAGATCACATCTATCATTTAGTTATCGATCGTTAAGTAATTGCTTGCGACGTCATTCATCTGCATAAGGCCACTATTATGAAAAACGTAAAAACCCTCATCGCTGCGGCGATTTTAAGCTCAATGTCATTTGCCAGCTTTGCGGCTGTCGAAGTTCAGTCAACGCCAGAAGGCCAACAAAAAGTCGGTACTATCAGTGCTAACGCGGGGACAAATCTGGGATCGCTGGAAGAGCAGCTGGCGCAAAAAGCGGATGAGATGGGCGCAAAATCATTCCGTATTACTTCTGTAACCGGTCCAAATACCCTCCATGGAACAGCAGTAATTTATAAATAAGCATTAACCCTCATTAATGCCTGCTACTGCTGATTTTTTCCCCGCGACATGCCGTGTCGCGGGGATTTTTTTTATCCAGGATTTACAGAGTTTGTGGGCTCACTTGATGACGGCGGACATCCACCGGCATCCCGGAACGGACATCCATCACATGCTGCATCACTTCAGCGTCAGTTTGCGCTGCATCTTTAAATGATTGCATTGCGCTATTCAGTGTAATTGGCAGCAGTTGCGGATCGTCATCAATCTTCTCTGACAGCGGTTGATGTACTTCAACCAGACGCGCACCGTTTGGTTCGGCAGAGACTTTAATCGGGGTGTTGATGATATTCACTTTGGTACCAGGGGTGACCTGGCTAAAGAGTGTTTTGATATCGTCATCACGCAGACGAATACAGCCAGAACTTACCCGCATGCCAATGCCGAAATCGGCGTTCGTACCGTGAAGCAAATAAACACCGCCATAGGCCGCCAGACGAATCGCATGATGGCCCATTGGGTTATCCGGTCCTGCCGGAACCACTGCAGGTAGCTCAATCCCCTGAGCTTTATAACGGGCGCGAATATTCGCTGTTGGCGTCCAGGTTGGGTTTGCACGCTTGTCCGAAACGGTAGTCACCATCGTTGGCGTCAGCGTGTCACCACCCAACTGACCAATGCCGATGGGATACACGGTTACCGAATTTTTACCCGGCGGGTAGTAATAGAGACGCAGTTCCGCAATATTGATCACAATGCCTTCGCGCGGCGCATCTGGAAGTAGGGTTTGCAACGGGATCGTTAACACGCTACCCGCGCGCGGCACGTAAGGATCAACGCCGGGGTTAGCCTGTAACAGAGCGAGAAAGCCGACATTATATTTTTTGGCGATGGCTTCCAGAGAACCACCGTCATTTTCCACCACATGAAATTTGTTTTCGCCAACCAGACGACTGCCCGCTGGCGGCAGTGGCCAGGTGTTGGCTTTTGCCGGTAGCGCCAGCGCCACGGCAGCGGCGAACGTAAAAAACGTTAGCCAGCGAGAAAAATGCGTTTTGATCATCACCAAAAATCCATAATAAATATAAGGTTATTGTAATAAAAAGATCAGTCTGAATTATGGATGGTGACAGTGTCGGATAGTGCAGGGAAGTGCAAAGAATTTGTAAATGTTGCAGATGGGGGCGCAGAAACGCCCCCGATTTACTATTAAGCGATCGCGTTCTCTTCCAGTTCACGCATAAACTGGCGTACCCATTCGATACGCGTTTTTCGCTCGCTCAAATCCTGAATAAACTTCAGGCGAGTCGGGCCATCGAGGCGATAATGCTGCGGCTGTTTTTGCAGCAAACCAATCAGCCATGCCGGATTAACGTGATTCTTCTCGGCAAATTCGATCACGCCGCCTTTCTCATTACCTTCCAGCTTCCTGATCCCCAGTTTCTGCGCTTGCTGGCGCAGACGGGCAATATCCAGCAGGGTACGCGCCGGATCCGGCAGCAGGCCGAAGCGATCGATAAGCTCAACTTTGATCTCTTCCAGTTCGTTTTCCGTTTTGGCGCTGGCAATACGTTTATAGAACGACAAACGCGTATTCACGTCAGGAATGAAATCATCCGGCAACAGCGACGGCATCCGCAGCTCGACTTCTGTTTGTTGACTGGTGAGATCTTCCAGCGACGGCTCGCGTCCGGCTTTCAGCGCATCGACGGCGTTTTCCAGCAACTCCATATACAGCGAGAAACCGATGGTTTCCATTGAGCCGCTTTGTTCTTCGCCAAGCAGTTCACCCGCGCCGCGAATCTCCAGATCGTGCGTTGCCAGCGCAAAACCTGCCCCGAGATCTTCCAGCGAGGCAATCGCTTCAAGACGTTTTTGTGCATCGGTAGTCATCGCTTTTGGATGCGGTGTCAGCAACCATGCATATGCCTGATGATGCGAACGTCCGACGCGACCGCGTAACTGGTGCAGCTGCGCCAGACCGAAGTGATCCGCGCGTTCAATGATAATGGTGTTGGCTGTCGGGATGTCGATCCCGGTTTCGATAATGGTGGTACAAACCAGCACGTTGAAACGTTGATGATGGAAATCATTCATCACCCGTTCCAGTTCGCGCTCACGCATCTGCCCGTGACCGATGGCAATCCGCGCTTCAGGTACCAGTTCTGCCAGCCGTTCGGCGGCTTTCTGGATGTTTTCCACATCATTGTAGAGATAATAAACCTGTCCTCCGCGCAAAATTTCACGCAGGATCGCCTCCCGGACCACCAGACTGTCATACTCGCGGACAAACGTTTTGACCGCCAGACGACGGGCGGGCGGCGTGGCAATAATCGACAGATCGCGCATTCCGCTCATCGCCATATTCAGCGTACGTGGGATCGGCGTAGCGGTAAGCGTCAGAATATCCACGTTCGCACGCATCGCTTTAATGCGCTCTTTATGACGCACCCCGAAGCGGTGTTCTTCATCGACAATCAGCAGGCCTAAATCTTTAAACTTGACGTCACTTTGCAGCAGTTTGTGCGTACCGATCAGAATATCGATTTTCCCTTCCGCCACTTCCGCAAGGATTTGCGTCTGCTCTTTGACGCTGCGGAAACGGGAGATCATTTCGATACGTACCGGCCAGTTGGCGAAACGGTCGCGGAAGTTGTCGTAATGCTGCTGCGCGAGAAGGGTGGTAGGCACCAGCACCGCCACCTGCTTGTGGTTATCTACTGCCAGGAAAGCGGCGCGCATCGCCACTTCTGTTTTACCAAAGCCAACATCGCCGCACACCAGACGATCCATTGCCAGCGGCTGACACATGTCGCTAAGTACCGCATTAATGGCCTGTGCCTGATCCGGCGTGGTTTCAAACGGGAAGCTGTCGCAGAACAACTGATACTGCTCGCGATCGTGTTTAAACGCGAAGCCCTCTTTGGCGGCGCGTTGCGCGTAAATATCCAGTAATTCTGCCGCCACATCACGCACTTTTTCCGCCGCTTTCTGCCGCGCGCGTGACCACGCATCGCCGCCAAGTTTATGCAGCGGGGCGTTTTCTTCCGCGCCACCTGCGTAACGGCTAATCAGATGCAGTGACGATACCGGAACATACAGTTTGGCGTCGTTGGCATAGGTGAGCATCAGGTACTCGCCAGTAATGCCTCCAGCTTCCAGCGTGGTCATTCCTGCATAACGACCGACACCGTGCTCCAGATGGACCACCGGCTGACCAATATGCAGCTCCGCGAGGTTACGGATCAGTGTATCGGGGTTGATGGCGCGGCGAGAATCCTGACGACGACGGGCAACGCGTTCACCGAGCAGATCGCTTTCGCAGATCAGCGCCAGATTACGCACCGTATCGACAAAACCATGTTCGGCAGCGCCAATCATCAGATAACGCCCACGGTCGCTGGCTTCATCAAGACGCATAATGCGTTGCGGAGCAATTTTAATTCGCGCGAGCAGTTCACCCAGCGCTTCACGGCGACCTTCACTTTCTACCGAGAACACCACCGGACCGTCGAAAGACTCGAGGAACTTACGCAGCGCATCCAGCGGCGCTTTTTGTTGTGCCTGAACGGCCAGGTCTGGCAGTTTCTGGAAACCTAAATTGGCATTCGCGGCTTTTGTCGGTAAATGTTCAGTTTTTAGCTGCACTCGGGGCCAGTTTTTCAGCTCTGAGAAGAGCTCGTCCACCCGCAGCCAGAGCGATTGTGGTGGCAACAGTGGGCGCATCGGATCGACGCCGCGATTCTCAAAACGCGCCAGCGTGTCAGCCTGGAAACGTTCGGCACTGTTTTCCAGATCGCCAGTATTCACCAGCAAGGTATTGGCAGGGAAATAACTGAACAGCGGCGGCAGTGGTTCGCTGAAGAACAATGGCTGCCAGTACTCGATCCCCGCAGGTAATGTGCCTTTACTCACTTGCTGGTAAATATGTTCCGGATCACGCTTCACTTCGAAGGTATCGCGCCACTGGCTGCGGAACAGTTCAATTGCCGCTTTATCGGTCGGAAATTCGTGCGCGGGCAGCAGATTGATCGCTTCTACTTCCTCCAGCGTGCGCTGGCTGTCGACGTCAAACACCCGCAGACTGTCGATTTCATCATCAAAGAAATCAAGACGATAAGGCAGCTCACTTCCCATCGGGAAGAGATCCAGCAACGCGCCGCGCGTGGCGTATTCGCCGTGCTCCATAACCTGGTCAACATGGCGATAACCGGCGCTGTCCAGTTGGGTTCGTAATGCATCTCGTGACAGGCGCTGACCTTTTTTCATCACCAGCGCATGGCCGTGGAGAAAACTGTGCGGGCAAACGCGCTGCATAAGCGTATTCACCGGAACAATCAGTACACCACGTTGCATCGTCGGTAGCTGGTAAAGGGTGGAAAGGCGCGAGGAGATAATGTCCTGATGAGGCGAAAAACTGTCGTAGGGAAGAGTTTCCCAGTCCGCCAGATTCATCACCATCTGGTCGGTAAACTGGCTAATTTCATCATGCAAACGCAGAGCATTTTGCATATCTGGCGCAATAAGCACCACTGGTCCGGCGTGACGTTCGGCAATTTCCGCTACCAGCGTCGCGCAGGCAGCGCCAGTTAACTCGCCCAGCAGACGCTGCTCACCCGCTTTGACGGGCAGCGTATAACGATATTGTTCAGGCATAACGGTTGTCAGATTCTCGTTAGGATATGCCTCAACATATGGGGGCATATCTCTGATAAGCAATGCTGTTCATTATCCGTAATCGACATGGTTTAGCAAATTGAATCGCCCCGGCTGGGGCGATGGCTTAGCGGGAGTAACTGACGGCAGCGGGCAGTGAAGGCGGGGAGAACAACAGATCGCTGAATGCACGCTGTGAAAGTTTTCTTACCAGCAAGCCCGCAACAGTACAGATGAACAAACTGACAAAGGGGTAAACCATCAGGAGTGTCAGTTCGACTTGCGGCGACCAGCGTGCCGCGTTCATTGGCGCAAGCAGAGTTAAGCTGAATATCTCTACCAGAATGCGATGGGTGGTGTAGATAGCAATGGTGTTGGTGCCAATCACATTCAGCAGGCTGGTGGAGCGCATACCGAAACGTTGCTCGTATTGATAAAACAGCTTCATGATCACCACAATCGATACCAGCGACAACAGCAGCGAGATAGTAAACAACCAGGCACCGACCGCCAGAACGGTCAGCAAAGAAGCCATCAGCAGATGGCGGCGCAACGGCACCTCTTTAACGTAGGTCATTAATGTTGCGCCAAACCATGCGCCAAGGCTGTAATAAGGCAAATTGCGGATCACACTGTTCATTCCCCACCACGGCGTGGGAACGAAATTAACCGCCACACTCAGCAGTACAAACAAGGCGAATAGTGGCAGCGCCAGACGGCTAAAAATTTTACATACCACGAAATAGACAATTAACGCATACAGATACCACAAGCTGGTGCTGGCGGTGATCATCCCGTGCAGGAACTCACCGGTGGAATCGGCATAAGCGGCATTGGAGGCATTGCTTAAATCGCGCTCAGGTGCCAGCCACTGGTTCAGCGCACTTAACGCCAGCCACTGCACCACGCCCCAAAGCGCCAGCACCCAGAAGATGTTCCAGATCCGTTTATCGAGACAATTTCCCCACGGTACGCTGTCGATATAGCGGCGAATCAAATAGCCGGATATAAAGAAAAAAACCGGCATACGAAAGGGTGCAAGGTAAAGATTGAAATAGATCCAGCATTTGCTCAGGACTTCCGATAACGGATGCTGAAAAGTGCTCAGATGCGGATAAAAGGTAATCACCGAGTGATAAATCACTACCAGACAAATACATAATCCTTTGATCTGGTTAATCCATAGCTCTTTTTGTTTCATCAGGACAACACGCTCTTTTTATTTAACATGCTGTTGATCCTGAGGGGCCAGTCGCGTGGTGTAATGCGTATCTGTCTGTATTTGGTTATTTTTCAGATAAAGATCAGGCCACAAGGCCAATGAGAAAATGAGGCCCTTTAGTCGATTGATTTGCTGCTACTTTTCAGATTAGCCCTGACGATCACTTACAGTTCAGACGTTTACCCATCCCGCTTTCGCTTATATACTCGTGTCTTTGCTACAGCAACCAGACGGATTTCATGTACCAACCTGTCGCTCTATTTATTGGCCTGCGTTACATGCGTGGGCGTGCAGCGGATCGCTTCGGTCGTTTCGTCTCCTGGCTTTCTACCATCGGCATTACCCTCGGGGTGATGGCGCTGGTCACAGTATTGTCAGTGATGAACGGTTTTGAGCGCGAGCTGCAAAACAACATCCTTGGCCTGATGCCACAGGCAATTCTCTCTTCTGAGCATGGCTCTCTTAACCCGCAGCAACTCCCGGAAACGGCAGTCAAACTGGACGGCGTTAATCGCGTCGCACCTATTACTACCGGTGATGTGGTACTGCAAAGCGCGCGCAGCGTGGCGGTCGGGGTGATGCTGGGTATCGATCCGGCGCAAAAAGATCCACTAACGCCGTATCTGGTCAATGTGAAACAAACTGACCTCGAGCCGGGGAAATATAATGTCATCCTCGGTGAACAGCTTGCCTCACAGTTGGGCGTCAATCGCGGTGATCAAATCCGCGTGATGGTGCCATCTGCCAGCCAGTTCACGCCGATGGGGCGTATTCCAAGCCAGCGTCTGTTCAATGTGATTGGCACTTTCGCTGCCAACAGTGAAGTCGATGGCTATGAAATGCTGGTGAATATTGAGGATGCCTCGCGTCTGATGCGTTATCCGGCAGGCAATATTACCGGCTGGCGATTGTGGCTGGATGAGCCGCTGAAAGTCGACTCATTAAGTCAACAAAAACTGCCTGAAGGCAGCAAATGGCAGGACTGGCGTGACCGTAAAGGCGAGCTGTTCCAGGCCGTACGCATGGAAAAAAATATGATGGGCTTGCTGCTGAGCCTGATTGTCGCCGTTGCGGCGTTTAACATTATTACCTCGCTGGGGTTAATGGTGATGGAGAAGCAGGGCGAAGTGGCCATTCTTCAGACTCAGGGGCTGACTCCGCGGCAAATCATGATGGTCTTTATGGTGCAAGGGGCCAGCGCCGGGATTATCGGTGCAATCCTCGGAGCGGCGCTTGGCGCACTGCTTGCCAGCCAGTTAAATAATCTGATGCCGATAATCGGCGTCCTGCTTGATGGCGCGGCGCTGCCGGTCGCTATCGAACCTTTACAGGTCATTGTTATTGCGCTGGTGGCGATGGCTATCGCGCTGCTGTCTACGCTTTACCCTTCATGGCGCGCTGCCGCCACACAACCCGCTGAGGCTTTACGTTATGAATAAGATCCTGTTGCAATGCGACAACCTGTGCAAACGCTATCAGGAAGGCAGTGTGCAAACTGATGTACTGCACAATGTCAGTTTCAGCGTCGGCGAAGGTGAAATGATGGCGATCGTCGGTAGCTCTGGTTCCGGTAAAAGCACCTTGCTGCACCTGCTGGGCGGGCTGGATACGCCAACCTCCGGCGATGTGATCTTTAACGGTCAGCCGATGAGCAAACTGTCGTCAGCGGCGAAAGCAGAACTGCGCAACCAGAAGCTGGGCTTTATTTATCAGTTTCACCACCTGCTGCCGGATTTTACTGCCCTGGAAAACGTGGCTATGCCACTGCTGATTGGCAAGAAAAAGCCCGCCGAAATCAACAGCCGTGCGCTGGAGATGTTAAAAGCGGTGGGGCTGGAGCATCGTGCGAATCACCGCCCATCTGAACTTTCTGGTGGCGAACGCCAGCGTGTGGCGATTGCCCGTGCGCTGGTCAATAACCCGCGTCTGGTACTGGCGGATGAACCTACCGGTAACCTTGATGCGCGTAACGCCGACAGCATCTTCCAGTTACTTGGGGAGTTGAATCGTTTGCAGGGCACCGCCTTCCTGGTGGTTACTCACGACCTGCAACTGGCGAAACGTATGAGCCGCCAACTGGAGATGCGTGATGGTCGTCTGACGGCGGAACTGAGCCTGATGGGGGCGGAGTAATGGCGATGCCTTTATCGTTATTAATTGGCCTGCGTTTTAGTCGCGGACGGCGGCGCGGCGGCATGGTGTCGCTGATCTCCGTCATTTCTACCATTGGCATTGCCCTCGGCGTGGCGGTATTGATCGTCGGCTTAAGCGCGATGAACGGCTTTGAACGCGAACTGAATAACCGCATTCTGGCGGTGGTGCCGCATGGTGAAATCGAAGCGGTGGATCAGCCGTGGACTAACTGGCAGGAAGCACTGGATAAAGTGCAGAAAGTGCCGGGTATTGCCGCCGCTGCGCCGTATATCAATTTCACCGGGCTGGTAGAAAGTGGCGCGAATCTTCGCGCAATCCAGGTAAAGGGCGTTAACCCGCAACAGGAACAGCGTCTGAGCGCATTACCCTCGTTTGTTCAGGGGGATGCCTGGCGCAATTTTAAAGCGGGCGAACAGCAAATTATCATCGGCAAAGGCGTGGCGGATGCGCTGAAAGTGAAGCAGGGCGATTGGGTGTCGATTATGATCCCCAACTCGAATCCCGAGCATAAACTGATGCAGCCAAAACGTGTGCGTTTGCACATTGCCGGTATTTTGCAGTTGAGTGGTCAACTCGATCACAGTTTTGCCATGATCCCGCTGGCAGATGCCCAACAATATCTTGATATGGGTTCCAGCGTGTCAGGTATTGCCCTTAAAATGACGGATGTTTTCAACGCCAATAAGCTGGTACGCGATGCGGGTGAAGTGACCAACAGCTATGTTTATATTAAAAGTTGGATTGGTACTTACGGCTATATGTATCGCGATATCCAGATGATCCGCGCCATTATGTATCTGGCGATGGTACTGGTGATTGGCGTGGCCTGTTTCAACATCGTCTCCACCTTAGTGATGGCGGTGAAAGACAAGAGTGGCGATATCGCAGTATTAAGAACGCTGGGGGCGAAAGATGGTTTAATTCGCGCCATCTTTGTCTGGTATGGATTGCTGGCAGGGCTATTCGGTAGCCTGTGTGGTGTGATTATCGGCGTAGTTGTTTCACTGCAACTTACCCCGATTATTGAGTGGATTGAAAAGTTGATCGGTCATCAGTTCCTCTCCAGCGATATCTATTTTATTGACTTCCTGCCATCGGAATTGCACTGGCTGGACGTCTTCTACGTACTGGTCACAGCATTGTTGCTGAGTCTTTTGGCAAGTTGGTATCCGGCGCGGCGCGCCAGTAATATTGACCCTGCGCGAGTCCTTAGCGGCCAGTAAAGGCAGTACATTAAAACAAGGAGCGGCAATGTATTACGGGTTTGATATTGGTGGAACGAAAATTGCGCTTGGCGTGTTTGATAGCGTTCGGCAGTTGCAGTGGGAAAAGCGGGTGCCGACACCGCGTGACAGCTATGACGCATTTTTAGATGCAGTGTGCGAGCTGGTGGCTGAAGCCGATAAGCGTTTTGGCTGTAAAGGTTCTGTCGGCATCGGTATTCCGGGAATGCCGGAAACAGAAGATGGTACGCTGTATGCTGCCAATGTCCCCGCTGCTAGCGGTAAACCGCTGCGTGCCGACCTGAGCGCACGTCTTGATCGCGATGTCCGCCTTGATAACGATGCCAACTGTTTTGCCCTTTCAGAAGCCTGGGATGATGAATTTACTCAATATCCACTGGTGATGGGGTTGATTCTCGGCACCGGCGTTGGCGGCGGGCTGATTTTCAACGGTAAACCAATTACCGGTAAAAGCTATATTACCGGCGAGTTTGGCCATATGCGTCTGCCGGTTGATGCGTTAACCATGATGGGGCTGGATTTCCCGTTACGCCGCTGCGGCTGTGGTCAGCATGGCTGCATTGAAAATTATCTGTCTGGTCGCGGTTTTGCGTGGCTGTATCAACACTATTATCATCAACCGTTGCAGGCTCCCGAAATTATTGCGCTTTATGATCAAGGTGATGAGCAGGCAAGGGCGCACGTTGAGCGTTATCTGGATTTATTAGCGGTTTGTCTGGGAAATATCCTGACCATTGTTGACCCTGACCTGGTCGTCATTGGTGGTGGCTTATCGAATTTCCCGGCAATCACAACGCAACTGGCGGACAGGCTGCCTCGTCATCTCTTACCTGTAGCTCGTGTTCCGCGCATTGAACGCGCGCGCCACGGTGATGCGGGAGGAATGCGTGGTGCGGCCTTCCTACATCTAACCGATTAAACAACAGAGGTTGCTATGCTGTCGCGTCGGGGTCATCGGTTAAGTCGTTTTCGTAAAAATAAACGCCGTCTGCGCGAGCGTTTGCGTCAGCGTATTTTTTTCAGAGATAAAGTGGTGCCGGAAGCAATGGAAAAACCAAGAGTACTCGTACTGACAGGGGCAGGTATTTCTGCGGAATCAGGTATTCGTACCTTTCGCGCCGCAGATGGCCTGTGGGAAGAACATCGGGTTGAAGATGTGGCAACGCCGGAAGGTTTCGATCGCGATCCTGAACTGGTGCAAGCGTTTTATAACGCCCGTCGTCGACAGCTACAGCAGCCAGAAATTCAGCCTAACGCCGCGCATCTTGCGCTGGCTAAACTGCAAGATGCCCTCGGCGATCGCTTTTTGCTGGTGACGCAGAATATCGACAACCTTCATGAGCGTGCCGGTAACACCAATGTTATTCATATGCATGGGGAACTGCTGAAAGTTCGTTGTTCACAAAGTGGTCAGGTTCTCGACTGGACCGGAGACGTTACGCCAGAAGATAAATGCCATTGTTGCCAGTTCCCGGCACCCTTGCGCCCGCACGTCGTTTGGTTTGGCGAAATGCCACTCGGCATGGATGAAATTTATATGGCGTTGTCAATGGCCGATATTTTCATTGCCATTGGTACATCAGGGCATGTTTATCCGGCGGCTGGGTTTGTTCACGAAGCGAAACTGCATGGCGCACACACCGTGGAACTGAATCTTGAACCAAGCCAGGTCGGTAATGAATTTGCCGAGAAATATTACGGCCCGGCAAGCCAGGTGGTGCCAGAGTTTGTTGAAAAGTTGCTGAAGGGCTTATAAAGCAGGAAGCATTGCCTGATGCGCTACGCTTATCAGGCCTACAAGGGGACGCAATTAATTGAATTTGCGGGTTTTGTGGGCCAGATAAGGCGTTCGCGCCGCATCCGGCATAATAAACGCACACTTTACTGCCTCTTTTACCGTTTACTCGTCAATAACAACGCGGCAATAAACGTACAGACACCAATCAGCCCTGCCCAGAGCGGCGATATTCTGGTAATCGCCAAGCTATTATCGATGTACAAACATAAAGCCTGATAACCCATATTGGCAATAGTCATCGCCACTGCAAACTTTAATGCATAATTAAGGCGCGTCGTGTAGTAAAAAAATGCAGTAAAGACGATGAATGCAACTGCCCAGGCAAAAAGACCTAATATCGTGGTACTGCCGGGAGGATCATTCTCCTGCTGTTGTCCGGGATGCGGATAATATGTCAGTGGCGGCGTCGGTTGTTTTAATATCTGTGCTTGTAAAACAGCCAATGCATTATTGATTCCCTGATACCAGAGGTCCGCATGTAAATAAGCCTGAGTGTGATTTTCTACCAGAAGGCCGAGATGTTTATCGTCCAGACCGCTTTCAACCTGGCCGTTGGTTATCATAATTAACCGTGGCTCGCGGGTGGTAAAAAGTAACAGGACGCTGCCTTTTACATCACTCAATGAAGATGACGCATGCGCCAGCATCGCTTTGCCATTTTGCCTGAAGCTTGCTTCATTAACGCCAGGTACAACCACGATAAACGGCGCAATCCCGGTTTGTTGGCGAAAAAGCTCGGCTTTATGCGCGATCTCTTCAGCATCCGGTACAGTACCTGTAACATCTGTAAAAAGAGTCTTCATTATTGGAATCAATGGATTACTGGTTGCCGTCAGAGGCAGGAGTATCAGTAAACTGAGCAATATTATGATTTTTTTCATGGGCGGGACTTCCGTTTCCTGCGTGTCTTTTTAGAGGAGGGCATACTGATTAATAAACCGACGGAGATAAAAATAACGCCCATAATGCCGATAAACCCCCATTTAAAAAAATTAACCCACGGGTTATTTATCTCAGCCTTTTCAGGATGTCCTGGAGAATAATAAACATTAACTTTATCGCCTTCGCTGTCTTCATAAAAATCGCTGCCAATACTCGAATTGAAAATTAGCGTGTAATCAGGCGTCGGTCGAAAGGCAACGACGGGATACCACGAACCATTTTTACCCGTGCGATGAGAATGACTGGAGTGCCAGACGGTATCAACAATGACGCCTTCAGTATGAATCGCATCTTTGCTATAGGTGAACTGGTTATAAAAGACAACAACAGAAATGAGGATTAGTACCAGACCGATACCGAGGAATATATGAAAGAAAACTCTACTGTCCTGACTCATTAGCCACATCCTTGCTAAATAAAAAACGGGCGGTAATACCACCGCCCGCTTGCTGAATTAACGTCCTGCTTTCAGCTTCTGATAATACTCTTCATAAATGCTGCTGGCTGCGCCAACGTCATTCTGCCATTCACCATTTTTAATGGTTTCAGCATCCGGGTAGAGCGTTTTATCGTTCGCCACTTCCGGACTTAACAGCTTACGCGCCGCAAGGTTTGGCGTTGGATAACCGATAGTTTCTGCAACCTGTTTTGCCACATCTGGGCGCAGCAGGAAGTTGATCAATTTCAGCGCGCCTTCTTTGTTTTTGGCATTTGCCGGGATCGCCAAGCTGTCCATCCAGAAAATGCCGCCTTCTTTCGGCCACACCACATCAATTGGCGTACCCGCCTGGCGTGCAACGAAAGCAGAACCGTTCCAGATCATGCCGAGGTTAACTTCGCCTTCCATGTACGGGTTAGCGGGGTTATCGGAGTTAAACGCCGCGACGTTTGGCATCAGTTTTTTCAACTCGTTATATGCAGCTTCAATCTCTTTCGGATCGGTAGTGTTACCGGAGTAGCCCAGTTTGCGCAGCGCCATCTGGAACACTTCACGGGCATCGTCGGTCAGCAGCAGGCTGCCTTTGTACTCAGGCTTCCACAGATCGGCCCAGCTGGTAACGGATTTCGGATCTACCGCATCACCGTTAACGCCAATCGCCGTCGCCCCCCAGATATACGGAATGGAGTAGTCGTTATTCGGGTCAAACGGCTTGTTGAGCATGTCTGGATCGAGGTTGCTGAAGTTGCTTAACTTCGACTTGTCGATCTTCTGGATCATCCCTTCTTTACGCATTTTATCGACGTAATAGGTTGAAGGAACCACCAGGTCATAGGCACCGTCTTTGTACGTTTTCAGCTTCGCGTACATGGTTTCGTTCGACTCGTAAGTCGAATAGATAACCTTAATACCGGTTTCTTTGGTGAACTGTTCAAGCAGTCCTGGCGGCACGTACTCGGTCCAGTTGTAGAAATACAGCGTGTTGTTGTCATCGGCGTGAGCGGCGCTCATGCCCAGTGCCAGAGCACCCGCCGCGAGCAGGTGGCGTGACCATTTTTTCATTTAACGTCCCCTGTGTTACCTTTCGTTTTATCACGAGCAATAAGCTGGCTGGCAATTACCATCACCAGCGACAGCACCAGTAATATGGTTGCCAGCGCGTTAACTTCCGGCGATACGCCGACTTTAACCATCGAATAAATTTTTAACGGCAGAATTTCATAACTTGGTCCGGTGACGAACGAAGAAACCACCACATCGTCCATCGACAGGGTAAAGCTTAACACCCAGCCCGCCGCCACCGCTGGCATTGCCAGTGGCAGAATGATTTTTCGCAGAATGGTAAATTCGCTGGCACCGAGATCTTTCGCCGCTTCCAGCATTCGCACGTCAAAACCTTTCAGGCGCGAGTACACCGTCACCACCACAAATGGCAGGCAGAAGGTGATATGCGAGAACAGCAGCGACCAGAAGCCAAGCTGAATACCCAGCAGCATAAACAGCACCAGCAGCGAAATCGCCATCACGATATCTGGTGACATCATCACCACAAACAGCATTCCGCTAACGAACGGCTTACCACGAAAGCGATAACGGTACAGCGCAACTGCCGTCAGTGAACCGATAAGCGTAGCAAACGTCGCCGAAAACACCGCCATTGTTAGTGAATGCTGCGCTGCCTGTAACAGGCTGTCGTTGTTCATCAGCAGGCTATACCATTTGGTGGTAAAACCCTGCCAGTTGATGCCAAAGCGCGAGCTGTTAAAGGAGTTCACAATCAAAATAATGATTGGGATATACAGGTACGCGTAGATAGCGGTCATAAAACCGCCGCGAAGCAGTCGACCGATCATTCGAGTTCCACCTTTTTGTTCAGCAGACGAGAAGCGCGCCAGTAAACCAGCAACATCAGGCCCATTACGATAGTCAGCGTAATGCTGGTGGCTGCACCAAACGGCCAGTCACGAATATTGAGGAACTGAACCTTGATGACGTTACCGATCAGCAGGTTTTTCGCACCGCCCATCAGGTCGGACACATAGAACAGGCCCATCGCTGGCAGCATCACCAGCAGACATCCGGCAATAATTCCCGGCATCGTCAGTGGGATAATGATGCGGATAAAGGTCTGCAACTTGCTGGCACCGAGATCGCGCGCCGCCTCAAGCAACGGCTTATCCAGTTTTTCGATACTGGAGTACAGCGGCATCACCATAAACGGTAGCAGAATGTAAACCAGACCGATAATCACCGCACTGGGCGTGAACATGATGCGAATTGGTGTATCAATAACGCCCAGCCAGAGCAAAAACTCGTTGAGATAGCCTTTGGTGCTGAGGAAAATTTTCAGCCCGTAGATACGAATCAATGAGTTGGTCCAGAACGGAACAATCAGCAGAAACAGCAGCAGCGGACGCACCTTGTGTGGCAGCTTCGCCAGAAACCAGGCAAAAGGATAGCCCAGCACCAGGCAGGCGAGGGTGGCGATCAGCGCCATATTCAGCGAGTGCAATAGCACTTCAAAATAGAGCGGATCGAGCAGACGCGTGTAGTTATCCAGCGTAAAGACCATTTTGACGAAACTGGCGTCGTCGCGGGTCAAAAAGCTGGTGCCAATGATCATCAGGTTGGGCAGAAAGACAAACAACACAAGCCAACCGACAATAGTGACAATCACTACATTCTGGAACTTACTTGTGTTCTTCATCAGCCAGTACGACCTCCCAGCTTTCTACCCAATTAATGGCCATTTTTTGGTCGAGAGAGTGGTCAAAGTCAGGATCGTCTTCATTGAAGAATTCGCTGACCATCACCATCTTGCCATTTTCCAGTTCAACAACCGACTCCAGCGTCATGCCTTTGTAGTTACGCTCGCGAACGTAACCAATCAGCCCTTCAGCGTGGTTGTCGTCGTTAATCTCTTCAACACGTAAGTCTTCCGGGCGCAGCAGAACATGCAGTTTTTGCCCCGGTTCAACGGCGAAGTTAACGTAGATATTACATTCGCGGCCTTCAACGTTGGCGCGTACGCGCTGCTCGTCGAGACGTTCGATGACAGTGGCGTTAAACATATTGATTTCGCCAATAAACCCAGCAACAAACAGGTTTTTCGGCTCTTCATAGATTTCACGCGGCGTGCCGTCTTGCTCAATGCGACCATCGCGCATCACCACAATCCTGTCCGACATGGTGAGTGCTTCTTCCTGGTCGTGAGTCACGAAGACGAATGTAATGCCAAGCTTACGCTGTAACGCTTTCAGCTCGTTCTGCATTTGCTTGCGCAGTTTGTAATCCAGTGCTGAGAGCGACTCATCCAGCAACAACAGACGAGGCTTGTTAACCACCGCGCGGGCAATGGCGACGCGTTGCTGTTGACCACCAGAGAGCTGATGCGGTTTGCGTTGAGCGAAGGTTTCCAGCTGCACCATCCGCAGGGCTTCCATCACGCGGGGCGTAATTTCAGCAGCGGGGGTTTTTTGCATGCGCAACCCAAAGGCCACATTTTCGAACACGGTCATGTGGGGGAAAAGTGCGTAGCTTTGGAAAACAGTATTCACATAGCGGTTTTCCGCCGGAACGTGGGTGATGTCCTCGTTATCCAGCATGATGCGTCCGGAATCAACAGTTTCCAGACCTGCAATCAGGCGAAGAACGGTTGTTTTACCGCAGCCAGAAGGGCCAAGCAGCGTGAGGAACTCGCCATTGTTGATAGTCAGATCCAGCTGGGGAATGACCTCTTTACCATCAAAGCATTTGCGAATTCCCGCCAATTGCACCAGCGGTGAAAGCGAACTCGGTTGTTTATTCAATTTTTTACTCTGTCCCATGTAAACGCAACGGATGGCTTACCGATGCGGGGTTTGTGGTTAACCACCTTGGTGACTCTTAATGAGGGCGGTAATTCTACGGCAAACCGCTTGAATCGCCAATCTTTGTTGTGAATTACTGGCTTAGCTTTATATTCATTAAGGTAATGCTGATAAATATTCCCGCTTGCAGGGGTAAAAGTGACCTGACGCAATATTTGTCTTTTCTTGCTTCTTAATAATGTTGTCACAAAAAGTGAGGGTGACTACATGGATAAACTACTTGAGCGATTTTTGAACTACGTGTCTCTGGATACCCAATCAAAAGCAGGGGTGAGACAGGTTCCCAGCACGGAAGGCCAATGGAAGTTATTGCATCTGCTGAAAGAGCAGCTCGAAGAGATGGGGCTTATCAATGTGACCTTAAGTGAGAAGGGCACTTTGATGGCGACGTTACCGGCTAACGTCCCTGGCGATATCCCGGCGATTGGCTTTATTTCTCATGTGGATACCTCACCGGATTGCAGCGGCAAAAATGTGAATCCGCAAATTGTTGAAAACTATCGCGGTGGCGATATTGCGCTGGGTATCGGCGATGAAGTTTTATCACCGGTTATGTTCCCGGTGCTGCATCAGCTACTGGGTCAGACGCTGATTACCACCGATGGTAAAACCTTGTTAGGTGCCGATGACAAAGCAGGTATTGCAGAAATCATGACCGCGCTGGCGGTATTGCAACAGAAAAACATTCCGCATGGTGATATTCGCGTCGCCTTTACCCCGGATGAAGAAGTGGGCAAAGGGGCGAAACATTTTGATGTTGACGCCTTCGATGCCCGCTGGGCTTACACCGTTGATGGTGGTGGCGTAGGCGAACTGGAGTTTGAAAACTTCAACGCCGCGTCGGTCAATATCAAAATTGTAGGCAATAACGTTCACCCAGGCACAGCGAAAGGTGTAATGGTGAATGCGCTGTCGCTGGCGGCACGTATTCATGCGGAAGTTCCGGCGGATGAAAGCCCGGAAATGACAGAAGGCTATGAAGGTTTCTATCACCTGGCGAGCATGAAAGGCACCGTTGAACGGGCCGATATGCACTACATCATCCGTGATTTCGACCGTAAACAGTTTGAAGCGCGTAAACGTAAAATGATGGAGATCGCCAAAAAAGTGGGCAAAGGGTTACATCCTGATTGCTACATTGAATTGGTGATTGAAGACAGTTACTACAATATGCGCGAGAAAGTGGTTGAGCATCCGCATATTCTCGATATCGCCCAGCAGGCGATGCGTGACTGCGATATTGAACCGGAACTGAAACCGATCCGCGGCGGTACCGACGGCGCGCAGTTGTCGTTTATGGGATTACCGTGCCCGAACCTGTTCACTGGCGGTTACAACTATCATGGTAAGCATGAGTTTGTGACTCTGGAAGGTATGGAAAAAGCGGTGCAGGTGATCGTCCGTATTGCCGAGTTGACGGCGCAACGGAAGTAAGCGAAAAGGGATGCGGCATGTGATGCCGCATCCAGCTTAACTTCAAACTTACCCTTCGAAGAACCAATACCCGCTATTGACCAGCGCTGCGAGCATCGCGAGGAATGACGGATCTTCCAGTGCATCACCAAAATTCTCCGCGGTCAGCGCAATGTTGCTGGCGAGCGCATCCAGTGCCGGACGGTGCGGGGAATCGATCTTCTCACCATTGGCATACACGTCGTCGCCAATGCGCAATACGCGCAGACCACCCAGGCGCACCAGCACATCACCTTGTTTTAGCGCATCGTAGATTTCATCCGGCTGATAAGGCGGCTCTGGCGGCGCGATATCCAGTTCATGACGTGACTGGGATATAAACTCGCCAAACCATTGCTTAAAGTGTTCCGGCTGGTTGATCAATTCGAGCATCATCTCACGCAGTTTATCCATCTCTTGCGGCAGAACGTCCGCAGGATGAGCGCGAGGTGGAACATCCGGATCGCTGTAGTAGTTGCCGCCCAGTTCACGTTGCAGCACATAATCGGCAAATCCGCTAATTAATTCCCGCGTATTTGGCGCGCGAAAACCCACGGAATAGTTCATCGCATTTTCCAGCGCGTAGCCTTCATGCGGGAATCCTGGCGGAATATAAAGGATATCGCCAGGCTCCAGCTCTTCATCGATGATGGCTTCGAACGGATCGACCTGTAACAGATCCGGATGTGGGCAGTGCTGTTTCATTTGCAGCTTTTCGCCCACTCGCCAGCGACGACGTCCGGTACCCTGAATGATAAACACGTCGTACTGATCGAGATGCGGGCCGACGCCGCCGCCAGGTACAGAAAAAGAGATCATCAGATCATCAATACGCCAGTCCGGTAGTTCACGGAACGGTCGCATCAGCGCGGCGGTCGGCTCATGCCAGTGGTTCACTGCCTGCACTAACAATGACCAGTTAGTTTCACCGAGATGATCGTAGCTTTCGAACGGGCCGTGGCTGACCTGCCATTTGCCATCCTGGTGACTGACCAGTCGACTGTCGACTTCGCTTTCCATCGCCAAACCCGCCAACTCGTCTGGAGAGATCGGGTCAATAAAATTATTAAAGCCGCGTTTTAACACCACCGGACGTTTCTGCCAGTGACGTTCAAGAAAATCGGGCCAGTTAAGAGTGAGTTGGTATTCCATGTTAAGCATCCACAGGCTGGTATCTGCAACCGATTATAACGGATGCTTAACGTAATGCGTGAAGTATGGACATATTTATTCATCTTTCGGCGCAGAATGCTGGCGACCAAAAATCACCTCCATCCGCGCACCGCCCAGCATGCTCTCTCCGGCGACGATTTTACCCTCATATTGCTCGGTGATTTCGCGGGCTACCGCCAGCCCTACACCTTGCCCAGGGCGTAAAGTATCAACCCGTTGACCACGGTCGAAAATGACCTCTCGCTTGCTTAATGGAATACCGGGGCCATCATCCTCGACCACAATATAGAGATGCTCGTCTGTTTGCCTTGCAGATATTTCGACAAACTCGAGGCAATATTTACAGGCATTATCCAGCACGTTGCCCATCACCTCGACAAAATCGTTCTGCTCACCGACAAAGCTGATCTCTGGCGAAATATCGAGAGAGATATTGACCCCTTTGCGTTGATACACTTTGTTCAGCGCCGAGGTGAGATTGTCCAGCAGTGGGGCGACCGGATGCAGCTCGCGGCTGAGCAATGTCCCACCGCGCATACTGGCACGATGCAGGTAGTAGCCAATTTGCTGTGAAATGCGGCTGATTTGCTCCAGCATTACCGGTTCAGCATCACTGACGCTCATCTTCTCACTACGCAGAGAACGCAGCGTACTTTGCAGCACCGCCAGTGGCGTTTTCAGACTATGGGTCAGGTCGGTGAGCGTCGTACGATATTTGTCGTAACGTTCGCGTTCACTTTTTAACAATCGGTTCAGGTTTCGTACCAGACTGGTCAGTTCTCGCGTTGTGGCTGGATTGAGCAATTCGCGGTTATGTTCTTCCAGTTCGCGGACTTCTTTTGCCAGGGCTTCGATGGGGCGTAAACTCCACCAGGCGGCGACCCACAGCAGCGGGATCACTAACAGCAGATTGGCTGAGAGCACATAGATAAACCAGCTCCAGACCATATAGGAACTTTTTAGCTCCACCGGAATGGTATCCACCACCACAATGGTCAACTTTGGCATCCGCGATGTTGCCGGGTAGACGTTTACCGCCACCGAGTGGGTCATCTCCGCGTCGTCATCATCTTCCCGCACTTCCTGCAACTGTTGCTGTATCGAATGATCTCCACTCAGCAAGAGGCTGGTATCGTTAACATCCGCTTCAATTTCATGAAAACCATTCGATTTCAGCCAGTCAGGCTGGATCATCTTCATCAGCCAGGGCACGTCACGTTGCGCCCATAAAAGCTGCCCGTTCTCATCATAAATTAGCGTCATGGTGGGGCTTTGCTTGTCGATATTTTCGGGTAACTCGACATGCAACTTATTGTTTTCCCACTTCGCAAGGGTATAGAACAGATTGCTCTCGCCACGTAACAGCCGAAACGTGGTTTTATCGAAACTGACGCTATAACCGATCAGCGCAACCATTCCGTAGGCAAGCGAAAGCACCAATACTACTGCTGCCGTTGCTAACAGAAAACGTACCCGCAGCGAGAGCGGGAAAAAAAGACGCAGTAATTTTTTCATCAGCGCAATTCGAACAGATAGCCCTGGCCGCGAACGGTGGTAATCACTTCTTGCGGATATTGTGCCTGTATTTTTTTGCGCAGACGTCCCATCAGTACATCTATGGTATGACTTTCCCGCAGCTCCGCATCCGGGTAGAGTTGTAGCATTAACGAATCTTTGCTGACCACTTTGCCATTATTGCGTATCAACGTTTCCATAATGGTGTATTCGAACGCGGTCAGTTTGATCACTTCGTCATTAATAGATAATTCACGGCGAGAGAGATCAACCTGAAACGGGGGTAGCGAAATGACCTGTGAAGCCAGACCGCTATTACGCCGCATTAATGCCTGCATTCGCGCCATCACCTCTTCAATATGAAATGGTTTAGTCACGTAATCATCAGCGCCAGCACTTAATACTTCGACTTTGTCCTGCCAGCTTTCACGGGCGGTTAATACCAGAATCGGCAGTGAAACATCATTGCTACGCCAGCGGCGAATCAGTGACAGACCGTCCTCGTCTGGCAATCCCAGATCGACAATCGCAATATCCGGTAAATGTTCATTGAGATAATAATCGGCTTCTTTGGCATCTTCTGCGTCATCGACCTGATGACCAGCATCCTGAATCTGAACTTTAAGGTGGTGACGTAACAACGCATTGTCTTCAACAACCAGTACGCGCATTTTTATTTCTCCCTGTCTTAATTATTAAAATAGTGTAACGCGATTATGTGGTTATGGGGGTAAACATTAAATAAACCAGCGGGGAGGGGAGGTAAAGTGAAAAAAGAAAAAGTGGATAATCTTAATAAGCAGGCCGGACAGCATCGCCATCCGGCACTGTTTTGAGGCTTATTTCAGCTCATCAACCATGGTGATGGCGCGACCAATGTAGTTAGCCGGCGTCATTGCTTTCAGGCGGGCTTTCTCTTCTTCTGGCAACGCCAGACCGTCGATAAACTGCTTCATGCCTTCGGCGTCAACGCGCTTACCGCGAGTCAGCTCTTTCAGCTTCTCGTACGGTTTTTCGATGCCATAGCGACGCATAACTGTCTGAATTGGCTCAGCCAGCACTTCCCAGTTGTGATCCAGTTCATCCAGCAGATGGTCACGGTTCACTTCCAGTTTGCTCACGCCTTTCAAGGTGGATTGATACGCAATCAGCGCATAACCGATACCCACGCCGAGGTTACGCAGCACGGTGGAGTCGGTCAGGTCACGCTGCCAGCGGGAAACTGGCAGTTTGCTTGCCAGGTGCTGCAACACCGCGTTGGAAAGGCCCAGGTTCCCTTCGGAGTTTTCGAAGTCGATCGGGTTAACTTTATGCGGCATGGTGGAAGAACCAATCTCACCAGCAATAGTTTTCTGTTTGAAGTGGTTAAGGGCGATATAACCCCAGACGTCACGATCAAAGTCGATCAGAATGGTGTTGAAGCGCGCAACGCAATCAAACAGCTCGGCGATGTAGTCGTGCGGTTCGATCTGGGTAGTGTACGGGTTCCACTGAATACCCAGCGAGGTGACGAACTCTTCGCTGAACTGATGCCAGTCAACTTCCGGGTAAGCGGCGATGTGGGCGTTATAGTTACCGACCGCGCCGTTGATTTTGCCGAGAATTTCCACCTGATTAAGCTGGCGGTACTGGCGCTCCATACGGTAGGCGACGTTTGCCATCTCTTTACCGATGGTTGACGGCGTGGCTGGCTGACCGTGGGTACGAGACAGCAGCGGGATATCACGATACTGAACGGCGAGATCTTTAATGCCGTCAATCAGTTGACGCCAGTACGGCAGGATCACTTCATCACGCGCGGTTTTCAGCATTAATGCGTGGGAGAGGTTATTGATATCTTCCGAAGTACAGGCAAAGTGGATGAATTCAGAAACCGCGTGCAGTTCCGGGATCTCCGCCACTTTTTCTTTCAGGAAATACTCAACCGCTTTAACGTCGTGGTTAGTGGTACGCTCGATGGTTTTGATGCGTGCGGCATCTTCTTCGCTGAAACTGGCGACAATTGCATCAAGGTAACCGATTGCGTCGGCAGCAAAAGCAGGAACTTCCTTGATCGCTGCGTGCGCGGCCAGTTTTTGCAGCCAACGTACTTCAACTTGTACACGGAATTTCAGCAAACCATATTCGCTGAAAATCCCGCGCAGCGCGCTGACTTTATCGCCGTAGCGTCCATCGACAGGGGAAACGGCGGTCAGTGAGGATAATTCCATAGATCACAACTCCGGGGTTAAATGAGCAAGAATTTGTTTTGCCTGAGTGGTCAGGCGATTACGAGAAAACATCAGTTGCAGACGTCCGCCGCCAACCTGGTGCCAGAGCACGGCGGCGCGAATGCCTGCCAGCAGGGTTGCGCGAACTTTCGCCTGCACTTGTGGGCTTTGCAGTACAGCAGGGGAACCGGTTACCTGAATGCGCGGGCCAAGCGGGCTAATCACATCAACATAGATAGCAGCCATCGCGCTCATCAGCGTTTCGGACTGTAAATCGAAGTGTTCGAGCTGGCGTTGCAGGCCGTTGATCCGGTTGCCCAGAGTGTCGAGCGCACCTTTCGCTGAGGAGAGTTTGCGCTCAAGCACCATCAGGCTGAGTGTGTAGCGGGTTAACTCAGCGTTTAAGCCCTGGCGACTGCTGGCATTGAGCACGCCGAGCAAGGTTTCCAGCCCGACGCGCAGGTTGGCTTCGCTGCCGCCAAAAACCGCCAGCGTCGAGCTGGGGTTCATATCAATAATACTGTTGAGTGAGACGTGTAGCGCATCGGCATCACAATGCCCCTGGTGAGCGAGTTGTTGCACCAGGCGTGCCGACTGACAAATACCGGCTAGGGCGAGGGTGATGTCATAGTAATTCTTTGCCACGTTCACTGCTTCCTTGTTTTAAGTAAAGATAATAATCAGACCGGCAGCGGCAGACGCTGCTCAATAATACCGCCACCGAGGCACACTTCACCGTTATAGAAAACGGCAGACTGGCCCGGCGTCACGGCGGCAACCGGCTCATCGAAAATCACTTCAATGCGATCATCGTCCAGCGCCTTGACGGTGCACGGGATGTCGGTCTGGCGATAGCGGGTTTTTACTGTGCAACGCATAGTACCGGTGAACGGCTCGCGATCGACCCAGTGCAGCTGCTGGGCAATCAGACCGACAGACATCAGACGCGGGTGTTCATGGCCCTGCGCAACAATCAGAATGTTGTTTTCGACGTCTTTATCGACCACATACCACGGTTCTTCGGTGCCGTCTTTGGTGCCACCGATACCCAGACCTTTACGCTGACCGAGGGTGTGATACATCAGCCCCTGGTGCTCACCAATTTCATCGCCATCGACGGTAATGATTTTGCCCGGTTGCGCCGGGAGATAACGGCCCAGGAACTCGCGGAATTTACGCTCGCCAATGAAGCAAATGCCGGTAGAGTCTTTTTTCTTCGCGGTGACCAGACCGAGATCTTCAGCAATCTTACGCACCTGCGGTTTTTCCAGTTCGCCGACCGGGAACAGGCTTTGCGCAATCTGCTCATGGCTGAGCGTATAAAGGAAGTAGCTCTGGTCTTTATTGCTGTCCAGACCACGCAGCAGGCGGCTCTTGCCATCGACATCTGCCCGACGTACGTAATGACCGGTAGCGATATAATCGGCACCTAAATCTTCAGCGGCAAATTCGAGGAAGGCTTTAAATTTGATCTCTTTGTTGCACAGAATATCCGGATTCGGCGTGCGACCGGCTTTATATTCGGCAAGGAACAGTTCGAAGACGTTGTCCCAGTACTCGGCAGCAAAGTTAACGGTGTGCAGTTCAATGCCGAGCTTGTCGCAGACAGCCTGGGCATCAGCCAGATCCGCTGCCGCTGTGCAATATTCCTCACCGTCGTCTTCTTCCCAGTTCTTCATAAACAGGCCTTCGACCTGATATCCCTGTTGTTGCAACAGCCAGGCAGAAACGGAGGAATCGACACCGCCGGACATGCCGACGATTACTTTTTTTGCGGTTTCAGACATTGGATCACTCACGACATTGAACTTCAAGGCGGCGTATTCTATCACGCAGCCTTTTAGATGACACCCTTTGTAAAAGGCCAGTTAAAATCGCCAATCATCTCTAGCGGATAGCGTTGCCTGCTTTGATAACAACGAATACTTTCCGCCACCAGCGGCGAACGCAGATTTGACGCCTGTAAAATTTCTTCGGCGCTAACCCAACGGCAGCAGTCGATATCGCTGTCATGAGGCTGGGTCGGGCATATTTGCTCAAGCTCAATAGCAAACAGGAAACGCAAAAACGGCGTTTTATCTGGCGCAATCCACTGATGCATACGAATAAAGTGTTGCGGCTGCGCGCTGATGCCGGTTTCTTCCCACAGCTCACGGGCGGCGGCTTCCACTAAGGTTTCATTGGCTTCCAGATGCCCGGCAGGTTGGTTCCATAACGCTTTACCATTAATCGTCTCTTCAACGACTAAAAATTTGCCTTCTGCGTGCACCACGCAAGCAACGGTAACGTGCGGTTTAAACATTTTGCGTCCTTAATCTGTCGCTTCTCGCCATTCGCCGTTGGCAAGATTATCCAAAGAGTAATCACCCATCGCATAGCGAATCAGTCGCAGCGTGGGGAAACCAACATGGGCGGTCATGCGGCGCACCTGGCGATTACGTCCTTCATATAAGGTGATCTTCAGCCAGCTGGTGGGAATACTTTTGCGTTCACGAATTGGTGGATTCCGCGGCCATAACCACGCGGGTTCGTCAACCAGCTCTACGCCTGCGGGCAGGGTAGGGCCATCATTTAAGGTTACGCCATTGCGCAAGGCTTCAAGTGCGTCTTGTGTGGGAATACCTTCCACCTGCACATAATAGATTTTTCCGGTGCGTTTACCCGGCTGGGTTAAACGCGCCTGCAACGCGCCGTTATTGGTCAGCACCAGTAACCCTTCGCTATCGCGGTCAAGACGACCTGCTGCATAAACGCCCTGAACCGGGATGAATTCTTTTAATGTTTTGCGTCCGGCTTCATCGGTGAACTGCGGAAGAACATCGTAGGGTTTATTGAACAGGATCACGCGCGTGGGCTGGTTTTCAGGTTTACGCTTAGTGGAGTGTTGCGAGTTTAGTCGACTAACCTGTTTTTTTCTAAAAGAAGATTTAGAATCGCTAAAGTATTTCATGGTAAATTCCAAATAGAGCTATACGCAGAGGGTAGCACAGTGTCGGATTGCATTGGACTTTTAAGGTACTCGTTAGAGGTTCAGGGTTCAGGCTCTTCAGCGCGGTTTCATCAATACCTGGGTTAGTGAGCAGCGGTTGTGTGGCTGCATGGTGATAAATATGGCCCAATGAACACATTTTACATTGATGAATTGAATAAATACTGGTATGAAAAATAGTGTTTCTGTATTACTGATGGGTGACAGCACTTCACTGTTCAAGTTCAGGATGATGCTTTACCACTACCATCATCAGCAGTAATAAGAGGGGCATCGCAGCCTTCTTTTTTATTCTACTGATACAGCCATTTTCCCGCTTCTGCTGATTCTGCAAACATCCGTACAGTTAACGGTAAACGTGTTGTTTCTACCTCTTCCCGCTTGAGCTTGAACCATCGTTGAAGCAATGGTGCAGACTCCCATGGAAGGTACAAAGACCAGTCCAGATTATCCAGGTTAATCCCAAACCTCTCTTTGTATTTCCGTATAGCGTCCTCTAAATCATCTCGTGGATAGTCGAACAAATCAGAGTCCAGTTCTAACGGAATTTCCTTCCCGTGGTCATCCTGATAACCTGGAATCTCATCACGGAACAGTGCTAAAACTTCGTCTGTGATTGTTGTCGCCATTAGAAGGAAGTCCACTTAATACGGTCTTGAGGTTTGGCAATCAGATTGTATTTTTCCTGGGTACGAGTCGAAACCCTGTAAAGACTCATCGACAGTGAAGCCCAACCAATCCACGGGACCCAACGAGCGATAATTGCAGCAAGCTTATTAGATTTCTGCATCCTTACACCCACTGGTGTATGAACAGAAATACCAAAAGGCATGCGTGCATCTCTCATCAGTATACGCGCATACTTTGAGACAACACTTGTTCCCAGGGTTGCCCCTTGCGGCTTCGCTCTTGTACCCAGCCACGGTTGACCAGATAAGATTGCTGCACCTGATACCGAATCAATCCCCAATTCCTTACAGAATTCTTCAAGGAATATGACGTTGAGTAGTTCTATTTTGGACAGGTTCGGGTGTCCTCTGTAGAAATATGTTCCATTGCGTTCTTCGGTAGTATCCATTTGTCAACACTCCATTGTTATATAGTGTTTCTGTTACTTGAAGTTGATTTCTTCGGTTGCAGCAGATGCAGAACCAGTAAAGGCAACGAGTTTCACAGCTATCAGTGCAAAGCGTTTCATGTGAACCTCAAAAAGGGGGGATGCCATAATTTACTCGTTGCTTGTCGCTTCAACCATGACTTTTGATAATTTTCCCAATAGTGCTCAAAGTGAGATAGTCGCTGAGTCGAGTAATGTCAAATTTTGACCAAATAGCATCCTGTTAGTTATCTCTGGTGGTTTTTTTTATTGCTTAAAAACTGGTGTAACTTATTGATATTTAATGCCTTATTTGAAGGTCTGAAAAATACTGTCTTTGGTCTAAAAGAAGTTTTTTGCATGGTATTTTCAGAGATTATGAATTGCCGCATTATAGCCTAATAACGCGCATCTTTCATGACGGCAAACAATAGGGTAGTATTGACAAGCCAATTACAAATCATTAACAAAAAATTGCTCTAATGCATCCGTATCGCAGGACGCAAACGCATATGCAACGTGGTGGCAGACGAGCAAACCAGTAGCGCTCGAAGGAGAGGTGAATGGAAAGTAAAGTAGTTGTTCCGGCACAAGGCAAGAAGATCACCCTGCAAAACGGCAAACTCAACGTTCCTGAAAATCCGATTATCCCTTACATTGAAGGTGATGGAATCGGTGTAGATGTAACCCCAGCCATGCTGAAAGTGGTCGACGCTGCAGTCGAGAAAGCCTATAAAGGCGAGCGTAAAATCTCCTGGATGGAAATTTACACCGGTGAAAAATCCACACAGGTTTATGGTCAGGATGTCTGGCTGCCTGCTGAAACCCTTGATCTGATTCGTGAATATCGCGTTGCCATTAAAGGCCCTCTGACCACTCCGGTTGGTGGCGGTATTCGTTCTCTGAACGTTGCCCTGCGCCAGGAACTGGATCTCTACATCTGCCTGCGTCCGGTACGTTACTATCAGGGCACCCCAAGCCCGGTTAAACATCCTGAACTGACCGATATGGTTATCTTCCGTGAAAACTCGGAAGACATTTATGCGGGTATCGAATGGAAAGCTGACTCTGCCGACGCCGAGAAAGTGATTAAATTCCTGCGTGAAGAGATGGGCGTGAAGAAAATTCGCTTCCCGGAACATTGCGGTATCGGTATTAAGCCGTGTTCGGAAGAAGGCACCAAACGTCTGGTTCGTGCAGCGATCGAATACGCAATTGCTAACGATCGTGACTCTGTGACCCTGGTGCACAAAGGCAACATCATGAAGTTCACCGAAGGCGCGTTTAAAGACTGGGGCTACCAGCTGGCGCGTGAAGAGTTTGGCGGTGAACTGATCGACGGCGGCCCGTGGATGAAAGTTAAAAACCCGAATACCGGCAAAGAGATCGTCATTAAAGACGTGATTGCTGACGCATTCCTGCAACAGATCCTGCTGCGTCCGGCTGAATATGATGTTATCGCCTGTATGAACCTGAACGGTGACTACATTTCTGACGCTCTGGCTGCACAGGTCGGCGGTATCGGTATCGCCCCAGGCGCAAACATCGGTGACGAATGCGCCCTGTTTGAAGCCACCCACGGTACTGCGCCGAAATATGCCGGTCAGGACAAAGTAAACCCAGGCTCTATTATTCTCTCCGCTGAGATGATGCTGCGCCATATGGGCTGGACTGAAGCCGCAGACCTGATTGTTAAAGGTATGGAAGGCGCAATCAACGCCAAGACTGTAACCTATGACTTCGAGCGTCTGATGGATGGCGCTAAACTGCTGAAATGTTCAGAGTTTGGTGATGCGATCATCAAGAACATGTAATCTCTACATGTGTTAAATATTGAAACGGGCGTGTTATACGCCCGTTGTTTTTGTGCACAGAAAACCCCCAGCTAGGCTGGGGGTTCCGGAAAGCTTTCAGCTTTAAGCCAGTTATTAAAACCCCTTTTGATTTGTTAAAACACCTTGCGGTCTGGCAACTGCAAGTGTCAAACAAGAAATCAAAAGGGGGTCCCAATGGGGAACGAAAAGAGCTTAGCGCACACCCGATGGAACTGTAAATATCACATAGTTTTT
>NZ_JBJQJI010000003.1:0-486829 GCF_046487485.1 Escherichia sp. WS1368 | reverse complement strand
CTGAAGGAACGTTGAAGACGACGACGTTGATAGGCCGGGTGTGTAAGCGCAGCGATGCGTTGAGCTAACCGGTACTAATGAACCGTGAGGCTTAACCTTACAACGCCGAAGCTGTTTTGGCGGATTGAGAGAAGATTTTCAGCCTGATACAGATTAAATCAGAACGCAGAAGCGGTCTGATGAAACAGAATTTGCCTGGCGGCCTTAGCGCGGTGGTCCCACCTGATCCCATGCCGAACTCAGAAGTGAAACGCCGTAGCGCCGATGGTAGTGTGGGGTCTCCCCATGCGAGAGTAGGGAACTGCCAGGCATCAAATTTAGCGTGCTGATATGGCTCAGTTGGTAGAGCGCACCCTTGGTAAGGGTGAGGTCCCCAGTTCGACTCTGGGTATCAGCACCACTTTTTAGGTTAAAGTTCGGCAGATTAGAAAAGAATTTGTCTGGCGGCAGTAGCGCGGTGGTCCCACCTGACCCCATGCCGAACTCAGAAGTGAAACGCCGTAGCGCCGATGGTAGTGTGGGGTCTCCCCATGCGAGAGTAGGGAACTGCCAGACATCAAATAAAACAAAAGGCTCAGTCGGAAGACTGGGCCTTTTGTTTTATCTGCTGTTTGTCGGTGAACACCCTCCCGAGTAGGACAAATCCGCCGGGAGCGGATTTGAACGTTGCGAAGCAACGGCCCGGAGGGTGGCGGGCAGGACGCCCGCCATAAACTGCCAGACATCAAATCAAGCGAAAGGCCATCCGAAAGGATGGCCTTTTTGCTTTTCGAACTAACATTCAATTAATGGATTACCTGCGATAAAAATGCCCTCGTACGCTCTGATTTAGGATGCGCAAAAAATTCATCAGGTGCAGCTTGCTCCACTATTTCCCCACGATCCATAAAAATCACCCTGTCAGCGACGGTTCGTGCAAACCCCATCTCATGTGTTACACACAACATTGTCATACCCGACTGCGCCAGCCCAATCATCGTATCCAGCACTTCTTTCACCATCTCCGGATCGAGCGCTGACGTAGGTTCATCAAATAGCATGATCTTTGGTTTCATACAAAGTGAACGTGCTATGGCAACGCGTTGCTGCTGACCACCAGAAATCTGTCCGGGAAACTTCTGGGCATGTTCGGCAATTCTCACCCGCTCAAGGTAATGCAACGCCAGATCTTCAGCCTCTTTCTTAGGCATCTTGCGTACCCAAATCGGTGCCAGGGTACAGTTCTGTAGAACGGTCAGATGAGGGAAGAGATTGAAATGCTGAAAGACCATTCCCACTTCCTGCCTGACGCGCTCAATATTGCGGATATCTTCATTAAGTTCGATGCCATCCACCACGATCCGTCCCTGTTGATGTTCTTCCAGATGATTAATACAACGAATGGTTGTCGATTTACCGGAACCAGAAGGGCCACACAGAACGATCCGTTCTCCCGGTTGCACGGTTAAATTTATATTTTTCAAAACATGGAATTGCCCATACCATTTATTGACGTTTTCCAGCGTAATCATCGCGTTAGCAGGTTGCAGTAAAATTTGGCTCATAGTGTCCTCAATGCGGTGTACGCCCGGTGTTAAAACGTTTTTCCAGATGTTGGCTATAACGTGACATGCTGAAACAGAAGATCCAGTAGATCAGTGCGGCGAAAACATACCCTTCCGTCGACATACCCAACCAGGCGGGATCAACGGTTGCCTGCTGAACGCTACTGAAAAGATCGAACAACCCGATGATGATCACCAGGCTGGTATCTTTGAAGAGTGCGATGATGGTATTTACCAGCCCAGGAATCACCAGCTTCAACGCCTGTGGCAGAATAACCAGCCCCTGGGTTTTCCAGTAACCCAACGCCAGCGACTCTGCCGCTTCATATTGCCCTTTAGGCAGCGCCTGTAATCCGCCTCGCACGACTTCCGCAACATATGCTGACTGAAACAGGATCACGCCAACCAGCGCGCGGATCAATTTGTCGATACTGGTGCCTTCTGCCATAAACAACGGCAGCATGACCGAAGACATAAACAGAACGGTAATCAGCGGTACACCGCGCCAGAACTCGATAAAAATGACCGATAAGATACGCACAATCGGCATATGGGAGCGGCGACCTAACGCCAGTAAGATCCCCCACGGCAGCGCCCCCGCAATCCCAACTGATGCAATAATTAAAGTTAGCGTCAGCCCGCCCCATTGCCGGGTTTCAACCCGCTCAAGACCAAGAAACCCGCCATACATCAGCCACCAGACAATCAGTGGGTAAATCACCGCCCATACCGCAATATAGCGACCGCGATGCGGGAGTATTTTCCAGAACATTGGTGCGATCGACACAAGCCCAATCAGTAATGCGAGGTTAATTCGCCAGCGTTGGTCGTGTGGGTAAAGCCCATACATAAACTGACCAAATCGTTCGTGGATGAAGACCCAACAGGCACCGGCTTTTGTGCAGTCGGTACGCGTTGAGCCAACCCAGTTAGCCTGCAAAAATGCCCAGTTCAGCAACGGTGGAATCAGTTCCCACATCAACCATATGCAGCCAATAGTCAGCAGGCTATTGCTCCAGCTGGAGAACAGATTTTTTCGCACCCACACCATCGCGCGGCTTGAGTTATGGCTCGCCGGGCGCGGGGGATGAGACAGCAATACTTTTGTCATCATGACTCCTTAGCGTTCAACGATCGCGATGCGGCGGTTATAGATATTCATCAGCAGCGAGATAGTCAGGCTGATAATCAGATAGACCGACATGGTCATGGCTATCGTCTCGATGGCTTGCCCCGTCTGGTTCAGCACGGTGCCAGCAAACAGCGAAACCATATCCGGATAGCCAATCGCGGCGGCAAGAGAGGAGTTTTTGACGATGTTGAGATACTGGCTGGTTAACGGCGGAATAATCACTCGCAGTGCCTGGGGAATAATGACCTGGCGTAGCGTAACCGGATTGGGTAATCCCAGTGACCGAGCCGCTTCATGTTGACCATAAGGCACTGCCTGGATCCCAGCGCGGATAATCTCGGCGATAAATGCAGAGGTATAAACCGAAAGCGCCAGCGTTAAGGCTGCCAGTTCAGGAATTAAAACCATCCCGCCACGGAAGTTAAAGCCTCGTAGGGCTGGAACATCCCAGTGTAGTGCTGCGCCAAAAAGCCATTGCGCCAGTAAAGGCAAACCTATGATCAACATAACGGCGACCGGCCAGGTTCGGCGCAATTGTCCGGTCTTTATCTGGTACGTTTTATTAAAACGGAATAGTCCAACAGAAATGGCTATAGCAATAACAACAGTCACGATAAACGCAATAAATCCGTCTCCCAGCTGCGGTGACGGAATATAAAGCCCACGATTGCTCAAAAAGGCCAGATCAAACGCGCTCACAGCCTGGCGTGGTCCGGGCAAATTGCGCAACACGGCAAAGTACCAGAAGAAGATTTGCAGCAGCGGCGGAATATTACGGAAGATCTCAATATAAATTGTGGAAAGCTTTCGTAGCAGCCAGTTATCCGAAAGTCTCGCCAGACCGATAAAGAAGCCCAAAACAGAAGCGAACACAATACACAATGCAGAAACCAGTAGCGTATTGAGTAAGCCGACAATAAAAACGCGTCCGTAGGTGTCGCCCTGCTGGTAATCGATCAAATGCTGGACAATACCGAAGCCAGCGCCGCGATCCAGAAAGGCAAAACCTGAAGTAATGCCACGATTATTGAGATTCGTTACAGTGTTGTGAAATAACCAACCAACAATGCCGACAACAGCAACAACGGCAAGGATCTGGAATAACCAAGCACGAACCGTAGGGTTGGCAAAGGAGAGTGAGCCTTTAACGGTTGAGCGGCGATGAGACATAGAAACCTCGGAAAGCATAACGCTGAAGAGAGCGCCGCCGTAGCGACGCTCGTTACCTCACACCGACTTAACGCACGGGCGGCGCGTACTGAATACCGCCGTTATTCCAGAGATTATTTTGCCCACGTTTAATTTTCAGCGGGCTTTCTGAACCTACGTTACGCTCAAAAATTTCCGAGTAGTTACCCACCTGTTTGATGATGTTATAGGCCCATTTATTATCCAACTTCAGATCCTTGCCGTAATCGCCTTCTTTACCCAACAGATGTGCCATATCAGGCGTTGCTGGATTAGCCTCTTTTTCATCGACGTTCTGGGAATTGATGCCCATCTCTTCAGCATTCAGCATGGCGAAAAGCGTCCAGCGTACAATCGAGAACCATTCATCATCGCCACGACGAACTACCGGACCAAGCGGTTCTTTTGAGATAACTTCCGGTAAGACAATCCATTCAGCTGGGTTGCTTAATTTGATGCGCAGGGCATACAGTTGTGATTGATCCGAGGCCAGCGTATCGCAGCGACCAGATTCCAGTGCCTTCGCTGATTCGTCAGAGCGATCGAAAGTCACCGGTGTGTACTTCATATTGTTTGCCTTGAAGTAATCGGCAACGTTGAGTTCGGTATCAGTCCCCGCCTGAATACAGACGGTAGCGCCATCCAGTTCTTTCGCGCTTTTTAATCCCGCTTTATCGTGAGTCAGGAAGCCAATGCCGTCGTAATAAGTGACGCCAGTAAATGCCATTCCCATCCCGGCATCGCGAGATGAAGTCCAGGTCGTATTACGGGAGAGCAAATCCACCTCCCCTGACTGTAAAGCCGTGAAGCGTTCTTTTGCAGTGAGCGGGGTATATTTCACTTTCGTGTCGTCACCAAATACAGCTGCCGCAACACCACGACAAACATCTACATCAATACCTGAAAACTTACCGTCAGCATCGGCATAAGAGAACCCAGGTAATCCATCACTGATCCCGCATTGCACAAAACCTTTTTTCTGAACGGCATCAAGCGTCGCGCCAGCATGCGCCTGATTTGCAACGGCAAGCAGCACGCTGGCGGCAGCCAGTGTGGCTATCATCATCTTTTTCATAATGCTTCCTGTGAGGCGAAAATTATCGTTATAGGACGTTTGGGAAACGTCTTTTACCTGTCTGTGGCCATCCTCTTATAAGCAAAAGTAGTGCCAGCTTTTGCGCACGATTTCGCGTCGCAATAAGCTGAGTGTAGACAGGAAATAATAAAAACAGCGCCCCGCAATGGTGCGAAAATGAAACATGCGCCACATTTTGGCGCAAAATATTTACGCATTTTTTACTAAGCAGAATAATGATTGTTAGCGTGAGTATATTTCTGGTAGGAAGTGTGAAAATTAAATTGATGCGTTATTTCGAAAGCAGCGAAATAACGCGATATAACATGCTAAATTAGCAGGGAATTACCCAGCAGAATATAGCAATATTTTATCTTATGGAGAGATACTGTATCGTTAAACAGAGCGCGGTACTCCGCGCCTTGTGCAGTTATTTCGACAGAGCGATGATCCCCATCGTCAGGCCAGCAACAGCTGCTGCCCCGCCAGCAATAGCCCCAGCCGTTTCCCAGTTATCCTGAGTCGTGCCTTTCATACAGGTATTAGTGTGAACCAGTCGACCCTGATCGTCATAAACCGGAACGCAGGGCGAATCGTGAGCACAGCCCGCCAGCAATGCGGTGAGCAATGCCACAGGAATTAATCTTTTCATGGTGTTACCTCAGTAATAAACGCTAACGCTTAATAAGTTAACTCTCTTATTAACGAGCTGAATGCCATTTTATCACCGGAGGTTATAAATCTTGCGGAATGAATAATGACAAATTATGTGAATTGTAAAAATAGTGAAGGGAGCGGGAACTATAGAAAGTTTTTAAAGAGTGAGAAGAAGAATATCTTATTAATTTTTATGGGTTTCACTGAAAATAATAAAGGCACCCGAAAGTGCCTTTATGTTTCTGATTTATCCTTTAAAGCAACGGCGGATCACCACAAAGAACACCGGCACGAAGAAGATTGCCAGCAACGTTGCAGAAACCATCCCGCCCATTACCCCGATACCCACTGCGTTCTGCGCGCCACTGCCGGCACCGTTACTGATAGCTAGCGGTAATACGCCGAGAATAAAGGCGAGAGAGGTCATCAGGATAGGACGCAGGCGCATACGTACTGCCATCAGTGTCGCTTCAACAACACCTTTACCCTCTTTCTCCATGAGATCTTTAGCGAACTCAACAATCAAAATAGCGTTTTTAGCCGACAAGCCAATTGTCGTTAGCAAGCCCACCATAAAGTAGACGTCATTTTTTTGATTAAAGAGTGTCGCCGCCAGTAGCACGCCGACAATCCCTAACGGCACGACCAACATAACCGAGACAGGAATTGACCAGCTTTCATAGAGTGCAGCAAGGCACAGGAAAACAACCACAAAGGAAATTGCTACCAGAGCGGGAGCCTGGTTTCCCGATAAGCGTTCCTGATATGACATACCCGTCCAGTCATAACCAATGCCAGCTGGTAATTGTGATGCAAGGTTTTCCATCAACGCCATGGCATCGCCGGAACTGGTTCCTGGCGCGGCTTCCCCCTGAATCTCCATTGACGGCAGACCGTTGTAGCGCTCCAGTCGCGGAGAGCCATACACCCAATGTGCAGTGGTAAAGGCCGAGAATGGCACCATTTCGCCGTTGGCGCTGCGGACATAAAGTTTATCGACATCTTCTGGCAGCATACGGAATTTGGCATCCGCCTGAACATACACCTTTTTCACGCGACCACGGTCAATGAAGTCGTTAACGTAAGTCCCACCTAACGCCGTTGAAATGGTCTGATTGATGTCAGAAAGTGAAACACCTAATGCCTGCGCCTTTTCCTGGTCAACTTCCAGTTTAAACTGCGCGGTGTCTTCCAGACCATTAGGACGCACGCTGACTAAGCTGGCAGGATGTTGCGCCGCCATGCCAAGCAACTGGTTACGGGCCTGGGTCAGGGCATCATGACCCAGCCCAGCCTGATCAATTAACTCAAAGTCGAAACCCGTTGCCGTGCCCAGTTCAACAATGGCTGGCATATTGAATGGAATGACAAAACCGTCGCGGATCTTGCCCAATTCCATTTTGGCACGATGGATTACCGCTTCCGCACTGTTTTCGTCACCACTACGCTCTTCCCACGGTTTCAGACTGACGAAAGCCATACCGGCGTTTTGTGCCTGGCCGCTGAAGCTAAAGCCGTTAACCGTAAAGACACTTTCTACGTTCGCTTTCTCGTTCTTCAGATAGTAATCCGTCACTTGATCCAACACTTTTTGCGTTCGCTCTTGCGTCGCGCCAGCGGGTAACTGAATCATAGTCAGAAAGACACCCTGATCCTCTTCAGGTAAGAAGGAAGACGGAAGACGTAAAAACAACACCACCATTCCAGCAACAATTAGTGCATAGATCAGTAAATATCGTCCTGTGGAACCGAGGATTTTGCCGACGCTGTTGGTGTAGTGGTTAACGCTATGATCGAAGGTGGTATTAAACCAGCCGAAGAAACCGCCCTTATTTTCGTGATGCTCAGCAGAGACGGGTTTGAGCAGTGTTGCACATAACGCTGGGGTAAGAATCAATGCCACCAGAACAGAAAGCGCCATTGCCGAAACGATGGTGATAGAGAACTGGCGATAAATTGCCCCAGTAGAACCGCCGAAGAATGCCATCGGAATAAATACCGCTGACAGCACCATTGCGATACCCACCAGTGCGCCCTGGATTTGCGACATTGATTTTTCCGTCGCTTCTTTTGGCGGGAGCTTATCCTCCATCATCACGCGCTCGACGTTCTCCACCACCACTATCGCATCATCGACGAGCAGCCCGATGGCAAGCACCATCCCGAACATCGTTAGTGTGTTGATGGAGTAACCAAAAGCGGCGAGGATGGCAAACGTCCCTAACAACACCACGGGTACCGCAATGGTGGGGATCAGCGTTGCTCGCATATTCTGCAAGAACAGATACATCACCAGGAACACCAGCATAATAGCTTCGAACAGCGTTTTTACCACTTCGTGAATAGAAAGCTGGACGAATGGCGTGGTGTCATAAGGGTAGAGAACCTTCATTCCCTGCGGGAAGAATGGCTGTAATTCCGCCAGTTTTGCCTTAATGGCTTTCGCGGTATCGAGAGCATTCGCGCCGGTTGCCAGCTTAATCCCCAGGCCCGCCGCCGGTTTACCGTTGATGCGAGCGATAACGTTATAGTTTTCACCGCCAAGTTCAACCCGTGCGACATCTTTCAGGCGTACCACCGAGCCGTCACTGTTTACGCGCAAGGTCACTTTGCCGAATTCTTCCGGATTTTTTAACCGCGTCTGAGCAATAATCGAGGCGTTCAACTGTTGCCCTGGTAACGCTGGCGTTCCGCCCAACTGTCCGGCAGCGATCTGATCGTTCTGTACCTTCAACTGGTTAATCACATCAACAGGCGTCAGTTTATATTTGTTTAGCAGATCGGCGTCCAACCAGATACGCATCGCATACTGTGCGCCGAAAAGCTGTACGTCACCGACGCCATTCAGACGGCTAAGCGTATCTTTAACGTTAGAGGCCACATAGTCCGAGATATCGTCCTGTGTGGTGTCTGGGTTATCAGAGACAAAGCCCGCCACCATCAAATAGCTGCTACTGGACTTTTCAACACTGATCCCCTGCTGCTGTACTTCCTGCGGCAGCAACGGCGTGGCGAGCTGGAGTTTGTTCTGCACCTGCACTTGCGCGATATCTGGATCGGTCCCGGACTGGAAGGTAAGGGTAATTGTCACGCTACCGGCAGAATCGCTGGTGGAGGACATATACATCAGGTTATCGATACCATTCATATTCTGTTCGATAACCTGCGTCACCGTATCCTGCACGGTCTGCGCATCAGCGCCCGGATAGTTTGCCGAAACAGAAACTGCAGGCGGCGCAATGGTTGGGTATTGGGCGACGGGCAATTGTAGGATCGCCAGTACACCCGCCATCATCAGAATAATGGCCAGCACCCATGCAAATATCGGTCGTCGAATAAAAAAGTTTGCCATGTCAGATTGCCTTACTTCGATGCAGAATCTGCGGGGGTATCGGTAGTGGCTTTAACCTGCTCTCCCGGACGCGCTTTTTGCAGGCCGCTGACAATGACTTGATCGCCAGATTTCAGCCCTTCGCTAATCAACCATTTATCGCCAATCGCCTGGCTGGCAACGACAGGGCGCGCTTCAACCTGACTTTTATCGTTAACAATCAGCACGGTTGCATCACCACGCGGTGTGCGGCTAACGCCTTGTTGCGGGATAAGAATGGCATCAGATTGGACGCCTTCATCAATCCGTGCGCGCACAAACATACCAGGTAAAAGCGTATGTTGCGGGTTAGGGAAGACAGCACGTAGGGTTATGGAGCCGGTGCTTTCATCAACGGTAACATCGGAGAATTGCAGCGTACCTTTCAGGGGATAGGTTTGACCGTTCTCCATGACCAACTCTACGTTGCTGGTGGCGTTTTCCTTATGCAAATTTCCTTGCTCTACGGATTGCTTCAGCCTCATAAAATCGTTGCTGGATTGGGTCACATCAACGTAGATAGGATCGAGCTGCTGGACAGTCGCCAGTTCAGTCGTTTGCCCATTAGTGACAAGAGCGCCTTCGGTCACAGTCGATTTGCCGATACGTCCGCTAATTGGCGCAGTCACTTTGGTATAAGCAAGATTGATGTGAGCGCTTTCGACTGTGGCTTTTGCGGCAATCACGGCGGCATCGGCCTGGCGAGCATCAGCAATGGCCTGGTCGTACTCCTGCTGGCTGATGTATTTCGTACCCACGAGCGGAACGTAACGTTTTACCGTCAAATGCGCGATGGCGGCGGCGGCTTCACTTTTCGCCAGTTCGCCTTTCGCGCTGTCATAACTTGCCTGATAGGTCGCGGGATCGATCTGGTACAGAGACTGGCCTGCTTGCACATCGCTGCCTTCAGTGAAATTGCGACTCAGTACGATCCCGCTAACCTGTGGGCGAACTTCGGCTATACGGTAAGCATTGGTGCGGCCTGGTAATTCAGTCTTAACTTCTAACGGGGCCGTTTTCACAATATGAACGGTAACCTGCGGTTCACCGACGTGAGCTTTCTCTTCTCCCTTATCGTTACAACCGGCGATTAAAGCCGCGGAGATCAGAATAAAGGAGGGCAGGAGGAAAAACCTGGCATGTTTCGTCATTACTATTCCTCAAAAAACCAAAAGCGCGTTATTTACCCAAAAAGGCAACGCGTTAACTCGCAGAAAGAAAAATACAGTTCGCTATCCTACAAATTATCATTCGTCGATGTAAGGAATAGTTATGAATACTGGCGTCTCAAGGCACATAAACACAAAAAAAGATTAATATTCTACTGTTTTATTTTGACGCGGGTTGAAAGAGGTAGAATCAAATCCTCGTAAATTGAAATATATATTGATAGAGTGAATGTATTTTAGGTAAATAATAAACGTTATTTATTTGACGATTTATAGCAACTCAATATTAGCCTCTCGTATAAATATACATTAGGTGATAGATTAACCTTCGCTATTTTCTCATCCTGTGTCGAATATATTTATTTCCTGAATAATTAATCATGGCAAAAAGAACCAAAGCTGAAGCCCTGAAGACCCGGCAAGAACTGATTGAAACTGCCATCGCCCAGTTTGCGCAGCATGGCGTAAGCAAGACGACGCTCAACGACATTGCCGACGCCGCTAACGTTACGCGTGGCGCTATCTACTGGCACTTCGAAAACAAGACTCAACTGTTTAATGAGATGTGGTTGCAACAGCCTTCATTGTGGGAGTTAATCCAGGAACACTTGACGGCTGGATTAGAGCATGACCCGTTTCAACAATTGCGTGAAAAATTGATTGTCGGCTTGCAATATATTGCCAAAATTCCCCGCCAGCAGGCGTTGCTGAAAATCTTATATCACAAATGTGAATTTAATGATGAGATGCTGGCCGAGGGAGTGATACGCGAAAAGATGGGCTTTAATCCGCAGAATCTCCGCGAAGTATTGCAGGCGTGTCAGCAACAAGGTTGTGTAGCAAATAACCTCGATTTAGATGTTGTGATGATTATTATTGATGGTGCCTTCAGCGGAATTGTTCAAAACTGGTTAATGAATATGGCGGGTTATGATCTTTATAAACAAGCACCCGCACTGGTCGATAACGTATTAAGAATGTTCATGCCAGATGAAAACATAACGAAATTAATTCATCAAACGAATGAATTAAGTGTCATATAAATTCACATTCTGTCCTGAAAATTCAGTTCGTCACAGTTAACCAGTTTTAGTGGATTAACTGAGTTCATATTGCGGCATTTGTCTGTTTCTGTTGCGAGCAGTTCAATCCACTGCATCAGTAAAGTATCAAACAGAAAAACGAAGACAGCGAAAACGACGAGCCACCAATACTTGCGAATCATTACCTGAGCCTGTGCATGTTTAACCAAGTCTGGCAGGAAATATACACGAAATGAATAATCTGAAAACCAGGCTTACACTTCCTTTACTTTGCAATGAGATCGGGGTCAACTTCGCTTAACCTGCTTCGTTTTGACAGGTTGCCGGTCTTTCTTTTTTTCACTTTCGCCAGTTCTTCCGCAGAGTAATGCGACGCGACATCCAGCCGTCGAAGCCCCATTTTGATGTACTCGCTGTTGATCTCAATACCAATGAATTTTCGCCCACTGGCGACGGCTACGGCACCGGTAGTAAAGCTACCAGCAAACGGGTCGAGAACGATATCGCCTGGGTTGGAAGAGGCGAGAATAATGCGTTTCAGTAAGGCTTCCGGTTTTTGCGTCGGGTGGTTTTCATATTCATCCATCAAATAACGCACGCGCGGAAAATCCCAGACGTTACCCGGTACTTTTTGATGATTGTAAGGCTGTGGAGGGTTTTTGCGATAATCGATCAACGCGCGCTGCGATCCGGTTTTGGCTTCTACCAGAATAGCATCACCGTTGAATGTGTAGTTCTTTGCGTCTTTCACCATCATCAGGATGGGTTCGTACATGGAGCCGTAGTGTTTTTTCGCCTGCACTCCAGAACTGTCATATGACCAGACGATGCGACTTTTGATGGTAAAAAGCTTGCGGCACTGGAGATCGATAAAGGGCATGTTTTCCGTGCTATTCATGATGTACATGCTGCCCTGCTTTTTCAGAACGCGATGGCACTCTGCAATCACTTCAAACAGCCAGTCGATAAACAGATCTTCTTTCCAGGCTTCGATCAGACCATCAAAATTTTTACCGATGTTATACGGTGGGTCGGCAAAGATCAGATCGACACTTTCGGCGGGGAGCTTTTTAAGTTCGGTTAATGCATCACCCTGGATGATGGTCTTTGCTTCATTACCAAATCGGGTCGGTTCACATCCTGTTCTCATGGTCACTCCCTTTGTGACACCTATAAAAAAGGCGCTTCCCCATGCCGAGTAGCGCCTTTTTAATCAAGCATTTAGCTAACCTGAATTAGTTCATGCCGTATTTTTTCAATTTTTTACGCAGCGTACCACGGTTGATGCCCATCATCAGCGCAGCACGGGTCTGGTTACCACGGGTGTATTGCATCACCATGTCCAACAGGGGCTGTTCTACTTCAGCCAGTACCAGCTCATAGAGGTCATTCACATCCTGACCGTTCAGTTGAGCAAAATAGTTCTTCAGTGCCTGTTTAACCGAGTCACGCAGGGGTTTTTGGGTTACCTGATCCTGAGAGTTAACGGTAGAAACGGTCAGTACGTCAGAATTTACGCGTTGTTCGAACATAGTTCTGTCAGCTCTTTATTTCTGTTTACGCAAAATTTTCGAAGTATGCCTCCAACGCCTCCAGCTGTTCGCTGGCATCCTCAATGGCGTTGAATGTGCGCCGAAACTGGTCATTTGGAGCGTGTTCCTGGAGATACCAGGAAACGTGTTTACGTGCAATTCGGTACCCTTTTGCCGGACCATAAAAGTCATGCAGTTCCCGAACGTGCGCGCAAAGCAAGCGCTTAACCTCTGCCAAAGGCAGCGGGGGCAGCAACTCCCCAGTGTCCAGATAATGCTGGATTTCCCGAAAGATCCAGGGTCTTCCCTGAGCTGCGCGGCCTATCATCAGGGCATCCGCCCCTGTATAGTCGAGCACAGCTCTGGCTTTAAGCGGGTCAGTAATGTCGCCATTCGCGATAACCGGAATGGAAACTTTCTGCTTAACTGCCCGAATACTGTCGTACTCAGCTTCTCCATTGAACAAACAGGCGCGTGTACGGCCATGAATGGTCAGAGCCTGAATGCCACAGTCTTCAGCCAGTTGGGCAATCTCTTCGCAGTTACGGTGTTCCGGTGCCCAGCCAGTGCGAATTTTCAGGGTAACAGGAACGTCCACTGCATTGACGACCTCGGTAAGGATCGATTTAACGACATCCGGGTACTGCAAGAGGGCTGAACCTGCGAGCTTGCGATTCACTTTTTTAGCCGGGCAACCCATATTGATATCAATAATCTGGGCACCGCTTTCCACGTTAATACGTGCTGCATCTGCCATTTCTTTCGGATCGCTACCAGCAATTTGCACGGTGCGAATACCGGGTTCATCAATGTGCACCATCCGTAAACGAGATTTGTCGCTTTCCCAAACCTGAGGGTTAGAAGACATCATCTCGGATACTGTCAATCCGGCTCCCATCTCGTAGCACAACGTCCGAAAAGGTCTGTCTGTAATGCCAGCCATGGGCGCTGCGATCAGGCGATTTCTGAGCTGATATTGTCCGATGCGCATGAGTTAAGAAATGACCATACTGTGACTGCAAGGCGGCGTATATTACGCATTTTTTGCACGAGATGAAAGGCCAAACTTTGACCAATCCTCTGAGATGGATCAAAGAATTGCATTTAAAATGAGCGTAGCGCGATAATTACTCATAAAAATCATCATATTAGAAAATAGTGACTAAAATTTACACTCAAAGAAATTTGAGTAAGTTCTCACTTTTTCTTTATGAATGAAAATTTTGGCACGCAAATTTGCGTAAATAATCGGCAAATTCACGTGCCTTTTGTGACCTTGCTCGCACTTCGCCCTGCGTCACCCTACGGCGATGCGAAGGTTAATTCTTACGACCGGTAATGCGGCACCACTCTTCTTTTTCCACGACCGGGTCCAGAGCGAAGCTGTCGGCATAAGCTTCGCAAACGCTCTCTGCCTGGCTTGCCAGAATACCGGAAAGGCCCAGCAAACCGCCTGAAACTGGCAGGACGCTGATTAACGGTGCCAGTTCACGTAATGGGCCTGCAAGGATGTTAGCGACCACCACGTCGGCTTTCATTTCTTCTGGCTGATCTTTCGGTAAGTAGAGTTCCAGACGGTCAGAGACGCCATTACGTTCCGCGTTGTCGCGGCTGGCCTGAATCGCCTGCGGATCAATATCAATACCAATGGCTTTTGCTGCACCCAGTTTCAGCGCCGCGATAGCCAGAATGCCGGAACCGCAGCCAAAGTCGATGACTGTTTTACCGGTTAAATCGAGGCTGTCGAGCCATTGCAGGCACAGAGAGGTAGTTGGATGGGTACCCGTACCAAACGCCAGCCCTGGGTCTAACATCACGTTGACGGCGTTTTCGTCCGGCACATCACGCCAGCTTGGGCAGATCCACAGTCGTTCACCAAAGCGCATCGGGTGGAAATTATCCATCCATTCGCGCTCCCAGTCTTTATCTTCCAGTTGTTCGATTTTATGCGCGAAGCCCGCGCCGAGCAGCGGATGGTTTTCCAGAATCGCCACCACGTCGTTCATATCGGTTTCAGCGTCGAACAGACCAATCACATCGGTGTCGCCCCACAGGCGCGTTTCGCCCGGCAGCGGCTCAAATACAGGCGTATCGTGGGTATCCTGAAAAGTGATAGAAACGGCACCCGCTTCCATCAGCGCATCGCTAAGATCTTCCGCGTTCGCGCCGGTAGTGTTCAGTTTCAGTTGGATCCAAGGCATGGCAAAACTCTTTATTTATCAGTAGTCAAAACGGTAGCTTGCGGGACGGATGTACCGAAACGGTTTCCGACCAGGAAAGCCAGCAAACTTAGTAGTAACGAGGGCACGATAGGGTGGAAGCCCAGGTACTGAATATTCAGCGTCGCGAGTACGGCATACAGTACGCCGCCAACAATCATCGCACTTAGCGCGCCTTTGGCGTTGGCGCGTTCCCAGTAAAGACCCAGTACCAGCGGCCACAGGAAAACGGCTTCCAGCCCACCGAAGGCCAGCAAATTCAGCCAGATGATCATTTCTGGCGGCTTCCAGGCGGCAAGCAGCAGCAACGCACCGAGAACTAACGTAATTACCGCCGACATCCGCTTCAGACGCGTCTCGTTTTGCATTTGATCCGGACGGATATTCAAATAGAGATCTTTAATGATCGTAGCGGAACTTTGCAGCAACTGGGCATTGATCGTCGACATGATCGCAGCCATAGGTGCAGCCAGGAAGATCCCGGCAGCAAACGGTGGCAACACTTTTACCATTAACGTCGGGATCACCAGGTCCGGTACGGTGAGATCGGGGATCACCGCCCGACCTAACGCTCCGGCCAGGTGCATACCGAACATCAGGATTGCGACCACAATCGTACCGATGATGATCCCCCGATGTACGGCTTTGCTGTCTTTATAAGAGATACAGCGCACCGCAGTATGTGGCAGGCCAATCACGCCAAAACACACCAGCACCCAGAACGACGTCATAAACGCAGGCGACAGAATATCGTCAGCGCCTTGTGGCGTAACCAGTTGCGGATCGATGGTTTGCAGCGTCTCTACCGCATTGCTTAAGCCGCCAGCAGCATGGACCACGCCAATAAGCAGCACAATGGTGCCAATCAGCATCACCAGCCCTTGCATGGTGTCGTTCAGCACGCTGGCGCGAAAGCCGCCGAAGGCGGTGTAGAGCGCAATGCTGATGCCAAAAATCAGCAAACCTGTTTCATAAGGAATACCCGCCGCGGTTTCCAGCAGACGCGCACCGCCGATAAACTGCACGGTCATCGCACCAACGAACGCAACCAGCAAACTTAAACTCGCCAGCCACACCAGCAGACGACTCTGGTAGCGGGCAAATAGCATATCGTTCAGCGTCACCGCATTGTAGCGGCGCGCAAGAATCGCGAACTTCTTGCCGAGAATACCGAGCGAAAGCCAGACCGCAGGAAGCTGAATCATCGCCAGCAATACCCAACCCAGGCCGTATTTATAAGCAGCGCCAGGCCCGCCGATAAACGAACTGGCACTGATATAGGTCGCGGTGAGCGTCATCGCCAGCACAATACCGCCCATAGAGCGGCTGCCGAGGAAATACTCATTAAGGAAGGTGCCTGTGCTCCGTTTACGCATCGCATAAACAGAGATACCGAACACCACCACCAGATAGGCGACCAGCGGTAGAATCACTTCAAGCTGCATCGTCATCCTCCAGTGGGATATCGCGATAGATAAATTTCACCATCGCCCAGCACAGTCCAATAAACAGCAGCGGCGTCAGGATGCAGGCCATCTCAAACCAGCGCGGAAAGCCGGTAAAACCGGGGGCAACGCCAGGTAAGTAAGCGGCTACTAACCATACCGCCAGATACAAAAGGGTCAGCCCCAGCGCCCAGCGCGCCTCTTTATGGGCCTGAACAAAACGAGTGTCCATTTTTTGTCCCTGATGGGTGAAGAAAGCGGGGATTGTACCTTATGGGGGTTGTCGATCCCCAGTAATAAAAAAGGCCGGAAAATCCGGCCTTTTGACGCTTTTGCAGTCTTATTTTTCCTGAAGACCGAGTTTTTTCTCCAGATAGTGGATATTAGTGCCACCATGCTGGAAGTTCTCGTCATTCATGATGCGGATCTGCAGATCAACGTTGGTTTTGATACCGTCGATGATCAGCTCCTGCAGCGCATTCTTCATGCGGGCAATCGCCACGTCACGGTTTTCACCGTAGCAAATCAGCTTACCGATCATTGAGTCATAGTACGGCGGTACGGTGTAGCCCGCGTAGATATGAGACTCCCAACGCACGCCAAAACCGCCTGGTGCGTGGAAACGGGTGATTTTGCCCGGACTTGGCAGGAAGGTGTTCGGATCTTCGGCGTTGATACGGCATTCCACCGCATGGCCGCGAACGTGAACTTCTTCTTGCTTGATCGACAGCGGTTGACCGGCAGCGATACGCAGCTGTTCTTTGATCAGGTCAACGCCGGTGATCATTTCGGTAACCGGATGTTCTACCTGAATACGGGTGTTCATTTCGATGAAATAGAACTCGCCGTTTTCGAACAGGAACTCGAAAGTACCTGCGCCGCGATAGCCGATATCAACACACGCTTTAGCACAACGTTCGCCGATGTAGCGACGCAGTTCCGGGGTAATGCCCGGTGCCGGTGCTTCTTCGACCACTTTCTGGTGGCGGCGCTGCATGGAGCAGTCACGTTCTGCCAGATAGATAGCGTTGCCCTGACCGTCAGCCAGTACCTGAATCTCGACGTGGCGAGGATTTTCCAGGTATTTCTCCATGTAAACCATATCGTTGCTGAAAGCAGCTTTCGCTTCCGCACGGGTCATGGAGATGGATTGTGCCAGTTCAGCGTCGCCGCGCACTACGCGCATACCGCGACCACCGCCGCCGCCGGAGGCTTTGATAATCACCGGATAACCAATGCGTTTAGCAATAGCGCGGTTTTTATCCATATCGTCGCCCAGCGGGCCGTCAGAACCCGGTACGCAAGGAACGCCCGCTTTTTTCATCGCCGCGATTGCGGATACTTTGTCGCCCATCAGGCGAATGGTTTCTGCTTTCGGGCCGATGAAGATAAAGCCGGAGCGCTCAACCTGCTCGGCAAAGTTGGCGTTCTCGGAGAGGAAGCCGTAACCCGGATGGATTGCTACTGCGCCGGTGATTTCAGCGGCGCTGATGATTGCCGGGATGTTCAGATAACTTTTTACTGACGGAGCAGGGCCGATACAGACCGTTTCATCTGCCAGTAATACGTGTTTTAAATCGCGATCCGCGCTGGAGTGCACAGCGACAGTCTTGATGCCCAATTCTTTACAGGCACGAAGAATACGCAATGCAATCTCGCCGCGGTTGGCAATAACAATTTTATCCAGCATGTTCGCCTCGTTACTCGATGACGACCAGCGGCTCGTCAAATTCTACCGGTTGTCCACTTTCGACCAGAATTGCTTTCACGGTACCGGATTTGTCCGCTTCGATCTGGTTCATCATTTTCATGGCTTCAACGATGCACAGGGTATCGCCCACGTTGACTTTCTGACCCACTTCGATGAACGCTTTCGCGTCCGGGCTTGGGGTGCGGTAGAAAGTACCAACCATCGGGGAACGTACGATGTGACCACTGATTTCCGCTGCTGCTGGCGCTTCCATGGAAGGAACGGTCGCCGGAGCGGCTGCGTTAGATTGAGCTGGCTGCTGCATCATTGGTGCAGCGTAAGCTTGTTGCATCACAGGGAAACTTGCGGCAGGAGCTGCACGGCTAATGCGTACTGACTCTTCGCCTTCAGAAATTTCCAGTTCGGAGATGCCTGATTCTTCAACCAGCTCGATCAGTTTTTTAATCTTACGAATATCCATGAGTGGGTTCCGTACTCTTTGTTTAGTGTGATTGTGACAGGCGTTTCACCGCCGTCTGTAAAGCGTATGCCCCGACAGCTGTATGCATAGCGATAAATTCCAGCAGGCCGGGACGCCGGTCTATTTTGCCCCAGAGTGTCAATGTTAGACTTGACGGACATTGTGCAGCGATCTGCTGCTATCCTCCGGCAAAAAACAAAATATACCTTCGTTGCGCCAATGTCACCTTTTCCGCAGCGCAAAAACTGCGTCAGGGAGGACGAGGTCGCACATTATAACGATTTCGTAGCAATTGGCAGCTAAATACTGGTCTTATCAGGGAAGATAATCAACAGCTAACATGTAAATAACCTTCAACACCGTGTAATTTGCAACAAGCCGCACAATTCACGAAATTAGCGCCATCATCGACGGAACTTCTTATAACGTAAGGCTAAAAGCTGTAAAGCCAGCCCTGCGAAGATGAGGGCTGCAATGAGATAATCTTCACAGACCACAAATAATGTAGGGATGCCAGGATCGCGACAAGATAGACGACATTACGCAGCGGTTGCTGGGGATTGCCCAATTTTCACTGCATCGTCTGGATAAACGTGAATGCTAAAGCACGCAAAATCAACCGCCTGACAATGCTCAGCATCAAATACGTTCGAGTGGTTAATTTGTAGGCAAATAAAATCAGATTATTCACCCCATGGTACCAGAAATCAGTAACAGGTTAAGCGTAGCGTCGCCCAGGCAAAGCACCATAAACCTAACAGGCGACGGAGGCGTATCAATAATGGCTGTTTAGTGGAGTAACAGTGCGCATCAATTTATGGTCAGTCGAAATCATGACTTTCCAGTTTGGATGATGTTGTACAACTTCATGACCAAGATGTTCGACGAAAGCTGTCCGGCTAACCGCTTTTCCCGTTAACCGATTGAATAATGATTTCAAAATGAGTTCCCTCTCTTATTATTCCCTGCTAAATGGTTAGTTAACCTTCACCAGCGTGCGACCCTGGATCTGGTTATTAATGATGGCCCCGGCAAATTTCGGTGCCTCTGCCAGAGATATCTCTTTTGCCGCCTGGGTATAGAATGATTCCGGTAAATCGGCGACCAGTCGCTGCCAGGCTTGTGCGCGGCGTTCTGGTGGAGTCATCACTGAATCCACCCCCTGTAAACGGACATTACGCAGAATAAATGGCATGACCGTGGTTGGCAGAGTAAAACCACCCGCCAGACCACAGGCCGCCACGCAGCCGCCGTAATTCATTTGCGCCAGCACTTTTGCCAGCACTTTGTCGCCAACGGTGTCAATTGCCCCAGCCCAGACTTGTTTTTCCAGAGGACGGGATTCGGCAAACTCATCGCGAGGGAGAATACGGCTGGCTCCTAAACTTTTCAGATATTCATGGGTGCTTTCGCGACCAGAAACGGCAACGACCTGATAACCCAACTTATGCAGCAGCGCCACGGCGGTACTGCCGACGCCACCACTGGCACCCGTCACGACAATCTCCCCATCCTGCGGGCGAACACCGGCATCTTCCAGCGCCATCACACACAGCATGGCGGTAAAACCGGCAGTACCGATAATCATTGCTTTACGCGCGTCCAGCCCTTGCGGCATGGCAACCAGCCAGTCACCTTTCACTCGCGCCTGTTCCGCCAGCCCCCCCCAGTGGTTTTCACCAACGCCCCAGCCAGTGAGTAACACCTCCTGACCGGCATGAAAACGCGGATCTTCGCTGGTGCGTACAGTTCCGGCAAAATCGATCCCAGGAATCATCGGAAAATTACGGATGATTTTTCCCTTACCGGTAATCGCCAGCGCATCTTTGTAGTTCAGGCTCGACCAGTGAACATCAACCGTGACATCGCCCTCCGGCAGGCAACTTTCGTCCAGAGTCTGTACCGATGCGAGAGTTTTGCCGTCCTGCTGTTCTAAAAGTAACGCCTGCATAAGTGGTCCTCATGTGCATGATGGATTGGAAAATAATTTCTGAAGACTATACTCGCTAATGGAAAAGCAAAGCCGATGAAGCGCAATAAATTGCGAGATAAATCTGATTTGCTAGTATGCCCGCTTCCTCACTATCGGAGTTAACACAAGGATGAGATTAACGACGAAATTTTCGGCCTTTGTTACGCTGCTCACCGGGTTAACAATTTTTGTGACTTTGCTGGGCTGTTCGCTAAGTTTCTACAACGCCATTCAGTATAAGTTTAGTCATCGCGTTCAGGCGGTGGCGACGGCGATTGATACCCATCTTGTGTCGAATGACTTCAGCGCATTAAGGCCACAAATTACCGAATTAATGATGTCGGCAGATATCGTTCGTGTAGACCTGCTGCATGGTGATAAACAGGTTTATACCCTCGCCAGAAATGGTAGTTATCGTCCGGTTGGCACCAGCGATCTGTTTCGCGAACTGAGCGTTCCGTTGATAAAGCATCCGGGGATGTCGCTGCGTCTGGTTTATCAGGATCCGATGGGCAACTATTTCCATTCGTTGATGACCACCGCGCCGCTCACGGGGGCGATTGGCTTTATCATTCTTATGCTCTTCCTGGCGGTACGCTGGTTACAACGGCAACTTGCCGGGCAAGAATTGCTGGAAACCCGGGCTACTCGTATCTTAAACGGTGAGCGTGGCTCTAATGTGTTGGGAACCATCTATGAATGGCCGCCCAGAACCAGCAGTGCGCTGGATACGCTGCTTCGTGAAATTCAGAACGCACGTGAACAACACAGCCGTCTTGATACGCTGATCCGCTCTTATGCCGCCCAGGACATGAAAACCGGCCTCAATAACCGACTCTTCTTCGATAATCAGTTAGCAACGTTACTGGAAGATCAGGAGAAAGTAGGTACCCACGGGATCGTGATGATGATTCGTCTGCCGGATTTCAATATGTTGAGTGATACCTGGGGGCACAGCCAGGTTGAAGAACAGTTCTTCTCTCTGACGAATCTGCTGTCGACATTTATGATGCGCTACCCTGGCGCACTGCTGGCGCGTTACCACCGCAGTGATTTTGCTGCGCTGTTGCCGCACCGGACGTTAAAAGAGGCTGAGAGCATAGCCAGTCAGTTAATCAAAGCCGTCGATACCTTGCCGAATAATAAAATGCTCGATCGCGACGATATGATCCACATTGGTATCTGTGCCTGGCGTAGTGGTCAGGATACCGAGCAGGTAATGGAACATGCAGAGTCTGCCACGCGTAATGCGGGATTGCAGGGCGGCAATAGCTGGGCTATTTACGATGACTCGTTGCCTGAAAAAGGACGCGGTAATGTTCGCTGGCGTACGCTTATCGAGCAAATGCTGAGTCGCGGCGGCCCGCGCCTTTATCAAAAACCGGCGGTTACTCGCGAAGGTCAGGTTCATCATCGCGAACTCATGTGCCGCATCTTCGATGGTAATGAAGAGGTTAGCTCGGCGGAGTATATGCCGATGGTCTTGCAGTTTGGCTTATCGGAAGAGTATGACCGTCTGCAAATCAGCCGTCTTATTCCACTATTACGTTACTGGCCGGAGGAAAATCTGGCGATTCAGGTTACCGTTGAGTCGCTGATTCGCCCGCGTTTTCAGCGTTGGCTGCGCGATACGTTAATGCAATGTGAAAAATCACAACGAAAACGCATAATTATTGAACTTGCAGAGGCCGATGTAGGTCAACATATCAGTCGTTTACAACCTGTTATTCGTTTAGTGAATGCTTTAGGGGTACGGGTAGCCGTCAACCAGGCTGGTTTGACGCTGGTTAGCACCAGTTGGATCAAAGAACTTAATGTTGAGTTACTCAAGCTCCATCCGGGGCTGGTCAGAAACATTGAGAAGCGAACGGAGAACCAGCTGCTGGTTCAAAGCCTGGTGGAAGCCTGCTCCGGGACCAGCACCCAGGTTTACGCCACCGGCGTGCGTTCGCGAAGCGAGTGGCAGACCCTGATTCAGCGCGGTGTTACAGGTGGGCAAGGGGATTTTTTCGCGTCCTCACAGCCACTTGATACTAACGTGAAAAAATATTCACAAAGATACTCGGTTTAACCTGCCGTTTAATCCGTTTTCACGTAGAATAACGCGCGCTGCGTCTCATGGGAGTGTGCTTGTCTGCTCGCCAGATTGTTGCAGCACATATGCAGATGAATGACCTTACGCGGTTGCAAACAGGCGAGGAATGCTGCTGATGCATTAAGCCTTTCTGGACTCAGGCAGAGATTTGTAACAAAGGAAACGAACTGCACTAATTTTCACCGTAGCAGATGATTTTTGCGCCTTGTCGCTGCTGCGTGTGGTTGGTAAAGTAAGCGGATTTTCTTTTCCGCCCCAGCTTTCAGGATTATCCCTTAGTATGTTGAAAAAATTTCGTGGCATGTTTTCCAATGACTTGTCCATTGACCTGGGTACTGCGAATACCCTCATTTATGTAAAAGGACAAGGCATCGTATTGAATGAGCCTTCCGTGGTGGCCATTCGTCAGGATCGTGCCGGTTCACCGAAAAGCGTAGCTGCAGTAGGTCATGACGCGAAGCAGATGCTGGGCCGTACGCCGGGCAATATTGCTGCTATTCGCCCAATGAAAGACGGCGTTATCGCCGACTTCTTCGTGACTGAAAAAATGCTCCAGCACTTCATCAAACAAGTGCACAGCAACAGCTTTATGCGTCCAAGCCCGCGCGTTCTGGTTTGTGTGCCGGTTGGCGCGACCCAGGTTGAACGCCGCGCAATTCGTGAATCCGCGCAGGGCGCTGGTGCCCGTGAAGTCTTCCTGATTGAAGAACCGATGGCTGCCGCAATTGGTGCTGGCCTGCCGGTTTCTGAAGCGACCGGTTCTATGGTGGTTGATATCGGTGGTGGTACCACTGAAGTTGCTGTTATCTCCTTGAACGGCGTGGTTTACTCCTCTTCCGTGCGCATTGGTGGTGACCGTTTCGACGAAGCTATCATCAACTATGTGCGTCGTAATTACGGTTCTCTGATCGGTGAAGCCACCGCAGAACGTATCAAGCACGAAATCGGTTCGGCTTACCCGGGCGATGAAGTCCGTGAAATCGAAGTTCGTGGCCGTAACCTGGCAGAAGGTGTTCCACGCGGTTTTACCCTGAACTCCAACGAAATCCTCGAAGCACTGCAGGAACCGCTGACCGGTATTGTGAGCGCGGTAATGGTTGCACTGGAACAGTGCCCGCCGGAACTGGCTTCCGACATCTCCGAGCGCGGCATGGTGCTCACCGGTGGTGGCGCACTGCTGCGTAACCTTGACCGTTTGTTAATGGAAGAAACCGGCATTCCAGTCGTTGTTGCTGAAGACCCGCTGACCTGTGTGGCGCGCGGTGGCGGCAAAGCGCTGGAAATGATCGACATGCACGGCGGCGACCTGTTCAGCGAAGAGTAATCGGATGCAGGCAGGGGAAGCGTCTGTTTACCCTGCCTGGTCTGATACGAGAATACGCATAACTTATGAAGCCAATTTTTAGCCGTGGCCCGTCGCTACAGATTCGCCTTATTCTGGCGGTGCTGGTGGCGCTCGGCATTATTATTGCCGACAGCCGCCTGGGGACGTTCAGTCAAATCCGTACTTATATGGATACCGCCGTCAGTCCTTTCTACTTTGTTTCCAATGCTCCTCGTGAATTGCTGGATGGCGTATCGCAGACGCTGGCCTCGCGTGACCAACTAGAACTTGAAAACCGGGCGTTACGTCAGGAACTGTTGCTGAAAAACAGTGAACTGCTGATGCTTGGACAATACAAACAGGAGAACGCGCGTCTGCGCGAACTGCTGGGTTCCCCGCTGCGTCAGGATGAGCAGAAAATGGTGACTCAGGTTATCTCCACGGTTAACGATCCTTATAGCGATCAAGTTGTTATCGATAAAGGTAGCGTTAATGGCGTTTATGAAGGCCAGCCGGTCATCAGCGACAAAGGTGTTGTTGGTCAGGTGGTGGCCGTCGCTAAACTGACCAGTCGCGTGCTGCTGATTTGTGATGCGACCCACGCGCTGCCAATCCAGGTGCTGCGCAACGATATCCGCGTAATTGCAGCCGGTAACGGTTGTACGGATGATTTGCAGCTTGAGCATCTGCCAGCGAATACGGATATTCGTGTTGGTGATGTGCTGGTGACTTCCGGTCTGGGCGGTCGTTTCCCGGAAGGCTATCCGGTCGCGGTTGTCTCTTCCGTAAAACTCGATACCCAGCGCGCTTATACTGTGATTCAGGCGCGTCCGACTGCAGGGCTGCAACGTTTGCGTTATCTGCTGCTGCTGTGGGGCGCGGATCGTAACGGCGCTAACCCGATGACGCCGGAAGAGGTGCATCGTGTTGCTAATGAACGTCTGATGCAGATGATGCCGCAGGTATTGCCTTCGCCAGACGCGATGGGGCCAAAGTTACCTGAACCGGCAACGGGGATCGCTCAGCCGACTCCGCAGCAACCGGCGACAGGAAATGCAGCTACTGCGCCTGCTGCGCCGACACAGCCCGCTGCTAATCGCTCTCCACAAAGGGCTACGCCGCCGCAAAGTGGTGCTCAACCGCCTGCGCGTGCGCCGGGAGGGCAATAGTGGCGAGCTATCGTAGCCAGGGACGCTGGGTAATCTGGCTCTCTTTCCTCATTGCGCTGTTGCTGCAAATCATGCCCTGGCCGGATAACCTGATTGTTTTCCGGCCAAACTGGGTCTTACTCATCTTGTTGTATTGGATCCTGGCCTTGCCTCATCGCGTAAATGTGGGCACAGGTTTTGTGATGGGTGCCATACTGGATCTGATCAGCGGCTCGACACTTGGCGTACGCGTATTGGCGATGAGCATCATTGCTTACCTGGTGGCGCTGAAATATCAGCTTTTCCGCAACCTCGCATTATGGCAGCAGGCGCTGGTCGTCATGTTGCTTTCGCTGGTGGTGGATATTATTGTTTTCTGGGCAGAGTTTTTAGTGATTAACGTCTCTTTCAGACCGGAAGTGTTCTGGAGTAGTGTAGTCAATGGAGTGCTCTGGCCGTGGATTTTCTTGCTGATGCGTAAAGTCCGTCAGCAGTTTGCAGTGCAATAAAGGTTTCTATGACTTCTCTGTATTTAGCTTCCGGTTCTCCGCGTCGTCAGGAGTTACTTGCGCAACTTGGCGTAACCTTTGAACGTATTGTTACGGGCATTGAGGAGCAGCGTCAGCCGCAGGAGAGCGCGCAGCAGTATGTTGTGCGTCTGGCGCGCGAGAAAGCACAGGCGGGTGTCGCGCAAACGGCGCAGGATCTCCCGGTGCTGGGTGCGGATACTATCGTTATCCTGAACGGAGAAGTGCTGGAGAAACCGCGCGACGCAGAGCATGCGGTGCAGATGTTGCGCAAATTATCGGGCCAGACCCATCAGGTAATGACGGCAGTGGCGTTGGCCGACAGCCAGCACATTCTCGATTGCCTGGTGGTCACCGATGTGACTTTCAGAACGTTAACAGACGAAGACATCGCGGGCTATGTCGCCAGCGGTGAACCGTTAGATAAAGCAGGTGCATACGGTATTCAGGGGCTGGGTGGCTGTTTTGTCAGGAAGATAAATGGCAGCTATCACGCCGTAGTCGGCTTACCGCTGGTTGAAACGTATGAATTATTAAGTAATTTTAACGCACTGCGTGAGAAAAGGGATAAACATGACGGCTGAATTGTTAGTAAACGTAACGCCTTCGGAAACGCGAGTGGCGTATATTGATGGCGGTATTCTGCAGGAAATTCATATTGAACGTGAGGCGCGACGCGGAATAGTAGGCAATATCTACAAGGGTCGTGTAAGTCGTGTACTTCCGGGTATGCAGGCGGCTTTTGTAGATATTGGGCTGGATAAAGCCGCGTTTCTTCATGCATCCGATATCATGCCGCACACTGAATGTGTGGCGGGTGAAGAACAAAAGCAATTCACGGTACGCGACATCTCGGAACTGGTCCGTCAGGGGCAAGATCTGATGGTGCAGGTGGTGAAAGATCCGCTTGGCACTAAAGGTGCGCGCCTGACTACCGATATCACGCTGCCTTCTCGCTATCTGGTGTTTATGCCAGGGGCTTCTCACGTTGGGGTTTCCCAACGTATTGAAAGCGAATCAGAACGTGAACGCCTGAAAAAAGTGGTCGCAGAGTATTGCGACGAGCAGGGCGGGTTTATCATCCGTACCGCAGCTGAAGGGGTTGGCGAGGCTGAACTGGCCTCCGATGCCGCTTATCTGAAACGCGTCTGGACCAAAGTTATGGAGCGTAAAAAACGCCCGCAGACCCGTTATCAGCTGTATGGCGAACTGGCGCTGGCGCAGCGTGTTCTGCGTGATTTCGCCGACGCCGAACTCGACCGCATTCGCGTTGACTCACGCCTGACTTACGAAGCATTGCTGGAGTTTACCTCGGAGTACATTCCCGAGATGACCAGCAAGCTGGAGCATTACACCGGACGCCAGCCGATTTTCGATCTCTTTGATGTCGAAAACGAAATCCAGCGGGCGCTGGAACGCAAAGTAGAACTGAAATCCGGTGGCTATCTGATTATCGACCAGACCGAAGCGATGACCACCGTGGACATCAATACCGGAGCATTTGTCGGTCATCGCAATCTGGACGACACCATTTTCAATACCAATATTGAAGCGACGCAGGCTATCGCTCGCCAGTTACGGTTGCGCAATCTGGGCGGGATTATCATTATTGATTTCATCGACATGAATAATGAAGATCACCGTCGCCGCGTGTTGCATTCGCTGGAGCAGGCGTTGAGCAAAGACCGGGTGAAAACCAGCGTTAATGGTTTTTCGGCGCTGGGGCTGGTGGAGATGACGCGTAAACGCACCCGCGAAAGCATTGAGCACGTACTATGTAACGAATGCCCAACCTGCCACGGTCGCGGAACGGTGAAAACCGTGGAAACGGTATGCTATGAAATCATGCGCGAGATTGTTCGTGTACACCATGCTTATGATTCCGACCGTTTCCTGGTCTATGCTTCTCCGGCAGTAGCTGAAGCCTTGAAAGGTGAAGAGTCACACTCGCTGGCGGAAGTGGAAATTTTCGTTGGCAAACAGGTTAAAGTACAAATTGAACCGCTCTATAACCAGGAGCAGTTTGACGTCGTAATGATGTAAACAGATGCTGGGCCGCCATCCGGCAAAGGGTTTTTGAGTCACATTTTTAGCAGACAAGGAGTGACGGGTGAGGCGATTGCCGGGGATATTACTGCTTACTGGAGCCGCGCTCGTTGTGATCGCTGCCCTGCTGGTTAGCGGCCTGCGTATTGCTTTACCGCATCTTGATGCCTGGCGTCCGGAAATCCTCAACAAAATAGAATCCGCGACTGGCATGCCGGTAGAAGCCAGTCAGCTCTCAGCCAGCTGGCAGAATTTTGGCCCGACGCTTGAAGCACACGACATCCGTGCAGAACTAAAGGATGGCGGCGAATTTTCGGTTAAACGCGTTACTCTTGCGCTAGATGTCTGGCAGAGCCTGTTACATATGCGCTGGCAGTTTCGCGACCTCACTTTCTGGCAGCTGCGCTTTCGCACCAACACTCCTATCACCAGCGGCGGTGGTAATGATAGCCTGGAAGCCAGTCACATCAGCGATCTGTTTCTTCGTCAGTTCGACCATTTTGATCTCCGCGACAGTGAAGTCAGTTTCCTGACGCCATCCGGTCAGCGCGCCGAGCTGGCGATCCCACAACTCACCTGGCTGAACGATCCACGTCGACACCGTGCAGAAGGCCTGGTAAGCCTCTCCAGCCTTACCGGACAGCACGGCGTGATGCAGGTGCGCATGGATTTGCGCGATGATGAGGGGTTGTTAAGCAATGGTCGCGTCTGGCTCCAGGCGGATGACATCGACCTGAAGCCGTGGCTCGGTAAATGGATGCAGGACAATATTGCGCTGGAAACGGCACAGTTCTCCCTTGAAGGCTGGATGACGATCGACAAAGGCGATGTAACCGGCGGTGACGTCTGGCTGAAACAGGGCGGTGCCAGCTGGTTGGGCGAGAAGCAAACGCATACGCTGTCGGTGGATAATCTGACCGCGCATATTACGCGTGAAAATCCAGGCTGGCAGTTCTCTATTCCCGATACACGGATCACGATGGACGGCAAACCCTGGCCGAGCGGAGCATTGACGCTGGCCTGGATACCGGAACAGGACGTTGGCGGCAAAGACAATAAACGCAGTGACGAACTCCGGATTCGCGCCAGTAATCTGGAGCTGGCAGGCCTGGAGGGCATACGCCCGCTGGCCGCGAAACTTTCACCTGCACTGGGTGATGTTTGGCGCTCCACACAACCGAGCGGCAAGATTAACACTCTGGCGCTGGATATCCCGCTTCAGGCGGCAGACAAGACCCGTTTTCAGGCATCGTGGAGCGATCTGGCCTGGAATCAATGGAAATTATTACCGGGTACGGAACACTTCTCCGGGACGCTTTCCGGCAGCGTAGAAAATGGTTTGCTTACCGCGTCGATGAAGCAGGCAAAGATGCCTTACGAAACGGTATTCCGTGCGCCACTGGAAATCGCCGACGGCCAGGCAACGATAAGCTGGCTGAACAATGACAAAGGTTTCCAGCTGGATGGGCGTAATATTGACGTTAAAGCCAAAGCCGTCCATGCGCGCGGCGGTTTTCGTTACCTGCAACCTGCTAACGATGAACCCTGGCTGGGTATTCTGGCTGGCATCAGTACCGATGATGGTTCACAAGCCTGGCGCTATTTCCCGGAAAACTTGATGGGTAAAGACCTGGTTGATTACTTAAGTGGCGCGATTCAGGGCGGTGTAGCGGATAACGCGACGCTGGTTTATGGTGGCAATCCGCAACTCTTCCCCTATAAACACAACGAAGGTCAGTTTGAAGTGCTGGTGCCGCTGCGCAACGCGAAGTTTGCCTTCCAGCCGGACTGGCCTGCATTAACTAACCTTGATATTGAACTGGACTTTATTAACGACGGTTTATGGATGAAAACCGATGGCGTTAATCTGGGCGGCGTGCGCGCGAGTAATCTCACCGCAGTGATCCCTGACTACTCGAAAGAAAAACTGCTGATTGACGCTGACATTAAAGGTCCGGGTAAAGCCGTCGGCCCTTACTTTGATGAGACACCGCTGAAAGATTCTCTGGGTGCAACCCTGCAAGAACTCCAGCTCGACGGCGATGTGAATGCTCGCTTACATCTCGATATTCCGCTGAACGGCGAACTGGTAACCGCGAAAGGTGAAGTGACGCTGCGTAATAACAGTCTGTTTATCAAACCACTCGACAGCACCCTGAAAAATTTGAGCGGTAAATTCAGCTTTATCAATGGCGATTTGCAAAGTGAACCACTGACAGCAAGCTGGTTTAATCAGCCGTTGAACGTGGATTTTTCCACCAAAGAAGGGGCAAAAGCCTACCAGGTTGCGGTGAATCTCAACGGTAACTGGCAACCAGCGAAAACCGGCGTTCTGCCTGCAGCGGTGAACGAAGCATTAAGTGGCAGCGTGGCGTGGGATGGTAAAGCGGGCATTGATCTGCCTTATCATGCTGGCGCGACCTATAACGTAGAGCTGAACGGCGACCTGAAGAATGTGAGCAGTCACTTACCTTCACCGTTAGCCAAACCTGCGGGTGAACCACTAGCGGTAAACGTTAAGGTTGATGGCAATCTCAACAGCTTTGAATTAACCGGACAGGCAGGTGCGGATAACCATTTCAATAGCCGCTGGTTGCTCGGTCAAAAGTTGACGCTCGATCGTGCTATTTGGGCGGCAGACAGTAAAACGCTCCCGCCGTTGCCGGAACAAAGTGGCGTTGAACTCAATATGCCGCCGATGAATGGTGCCGAGTGGCTGGCCCTGTTCCAGAAAGGCGCGGCGGAGAGTGTCGGTGGTGCAGCGAGTTTCCCACAACACATAACGTTACGTACGCCTATGTTGTCGCTGGGAAATCAGCAATGGAATAACCTGAGTATTGTTTCGCAACCGACGGCAAATGGCACCCAGGTTGAGGCGCAAGGGCGTGAAATCAACGCCACGCTGGCGATGCGTAATAACGCGCCGTGGCTGGCGAATATCAAATATCTTTATTACAACCCGAGCGTGGCGAAAACTCGTGGTGATTCAACACAGTCATCACCTTTCCCGACAACGGAGCGCATTAACTTCCGTGGCTGGCCGGACGCCCAAATACGATGCGCAGAGTGCTGGTTCTGGGGGCAAAAATTCGGGCGCATTGACAGTGATATCACCATTTCTGGCAATACATTAACGCTGACTAATGGACTGATTGATACTGGTTTTTCGCGGCTCACTGCCGATGGTGAATGGGTTAACAATCCGGGAAATGAACGCACCTCGCTGAAAGGAAAACTGCGTGGGCAGAAAATTGATGCCGCCGCAGAATTTTTTGGTGTCACGACGCCCATACGCCAGTCGTCATTTAATGTGGATTACGATTTACACTGGCGCAAAGCACCCTGGCAACCAGATGAGGCGACGTTGAATGGCATCATTCATACTCAACTGGGCAAAGGCGAAATTACCGAAATCAATACCGGACATGCCGGGCAATTGCTGCGCTTATTGAGCGTTGATGCCCTGATGCGTAAGCTGCGTTTTGATTTCAGAGACACCTTTGGTGAAGGGTTCTATTTTGACTCCATTCGCAGCACCGCGTGGATTAAAGACGGCGTTATGCACACCGACGACACGCTGGTGGATGGCCTGGAAGCGGACATTGCCATGAAAGGGTCGGTAAATCTGGTGCGTCGCGACCTGAATATGGAAGCGGTTGTCGCACCAGAGATTTCTGCGACGGTGGGCGTGGCTGCGGCTTTTGCGGTTAACCCCATTGTTGGCGCGGCAGTGTTTGCAGCCAGTAAAGTGCTGGGGCCGCTGTGGAGCAAAGTCTCCATTTTGCGCTATCACATTTCGGGTCCGCTGGACGATCCGCAAATCAACGAAGTGTTGCGCCAACCGCGTAAAGAAAAAGCGCAATGATTTGACGAGGGCGCGTAATTGCCCCAATCTCATATGATAATCGTTGCCAAAGGCCAACGAGCCAGAACATAACCGTAGGCCGGACAGGGCGTTCACGCCGCATCCGGCAGCCGTAAAAAATCCTCTACTGCAGTAACTAACGAGTAGCAAAAACGATGAGTCTTAACCTGGTAAGTGAACAATTGCTAGCGGCGAACGGCCTGAAACATCAGGACTTGTTCGCGATCCTCGGTCAACTGGCCGAACGTCGCCTTGATTATGGCGATCTCTATTTTCAGTCGAGCTATCACGAATCCTGGGTTTTAGAAGACCGCATTATTAAAGATGGTTCTTACAACATCGACCAGGGCGTTGGTGTGCGTGCAATCAGCGGTGAAAAAACCGGATTTGCTTACGCAGACCAAATCAGCCTGCTGGCGCTGGAACAGAGTGCGCAAGCGGCGCGCACCATCGTCCGTGATAGTGGTGATGGCAAAGTACAGACGCTGGGCGCGGTAGAGCATAGCCCGTTGTATACCTCGGTAGATCCGCTGCAAAGCATGAGCCGTGAAGAGAAGCTGGATATCCTGCGTCGCGTCGATAAGGTTGCCCGCGAAGCGGACAAGCGCGTACAGGAAGTGACTGCCAGCCTCAGTGGTGTCTATGAATTAATTCTGGTTGCGGCCACCGACGGCACGCTAGCGGCGGATGTCCGTCCGCTGGTGCGTCTTTCCGTGAGCGTTCTGGTCGAAGAAGATGGCAAACGCGAACGCGGTGCCAGTGGCGGCGGCGGTCGTTTTGGTTATGAGTTCTTCCTTGCCGATCTCGACGGTGAAGTCCGTGCGGATGCATGGGCAAAAGAAGCTGTGCGTATGGCGCTGGTCAATCTTTCTGCCGTTGCTGCACCAGCGGGCACCATGCCGGTAGTACTTGGCGCAGGTTGGCCGGGCGTGCTGTTGCATGAAGCGGTGGGGCACGGTCTGGAAGGCGACTTCAACCGCCGTGGCACTTCAGTATTTAGTGGACAGGTCGGGGAGCTGGTGGCTTCTGAACTGTGTACCGTGGTTGATGACGGCACGATGGTCGATCGCCGTGGTTCGGTGGCGATTGATGACGAAGGTACGCCAGGCCAGTACAACGTGCTGATTGAGAATGGCATCCTGAAAGGCTACATGCAGGATAAACTCAACGCGCGTTTGATGGGGATGACGCCGACTGGCAACGGTCGCCGTGAATCCTACGCTCATCTGCCGATGCCGCGTATGACCAACACCTATATGCTGCCGGGTAAATCGACCCCGCAGGAAATTATTGAATCCGTTGAGTACGGTATCTATGCACCGAACTTTGGTGGCGGTCAGGTGGATATCACCTCCGGCAAATTCGTTTTCTCCACTTCAGAAGCGTATCTGATTGAAAACGGTAAAGTAACGAAGCCGGTGAAAGGCGCGACGTTGATTGGTTCCGGTATCGAAACCATGCAGCAGATTTCGATGGTTGGCAACGACCTGAAACTGGATAACGGCGTGGGTGTCTGCGGTAAAGAAGGGCAAAGTTTGCCGGTTGGCGTGGGCCAGCCAACGCTGAAAGTTGATAACCTGACTGTTGGCGGTACCGCGTAATAATTTCAGTATTTTCAGAAGGATAATTAATCCTTCTACGTGCACGAACGGTCCCCTCCCCCTCTGGGGTTAGGGTGAGGGGAACCCATTGGCACAGGTTTGTACAACGTAACAGTACAATATGAATTACTTCTCTTTCCCGCGCCCGTGCATTTCCTGAAACAATTTACCGACCTCAACAAAATAATCCGTCAGTGAGTTGATCACGACCTGTACCTTCAGCGGCAGCTTATCTTTTTCGGTATACAACGCATAAACCGGGCGTGGATCTGACTGGTAACGCGGCAGCAGGATCTCCAGCTCCCCGCGATTGATCTCGTTGATCACCCACATCAGCGGCACATAGGCGATCCCAGCGCCTGCAGTCAGCCAGCGCACCAGCGTCATCGGATCATTAGTCACAAATCTCCCTTGCGGGATCAGGCGAGTCGAGATCCCTTCCGGTGCGATCAGTTCAAATTCATTGTCGGGTCGCACGCTGTATTCAAGCCATGAATGACTACTTAAATCGGCGGGTTTTTCCGGTATGCCGTATTGTGTGAGATAGCTTTTCGCGGCGCACACCACCATTGGCATCGCGCCCAGACGGCGGGAAAACAGGCTGGAATCCTGCAACGCGCCGACGCGGATCACCACATCCAGACCGTCGGCAATCAGGTCGGGGGCAGGAATTCCGGTAACCAGATTGACGCTCAAACCTGGGTATTCTTTCAGCATTTTTGCTGTCAGCCCGGCGAGAACATTTTGTGCCATAGTTGAAGAACAGCCAATGCGCAGCGTCCCGATGGGGGTGTTATTGAAGGCATACAGTTGCTCATGAACATCCTGCACTTCATGGAGCATCCGACGGCAGCCCTGGTAGTAAATTCTACCGGCTTCGGTCAGGCCAATGCTGCGTGTGCTACGGTTTAACAGCTTTACCTGCAACTCATCTTCCAGTTTTGACACCGTCTGACTGATGGACGAAACGCTCATCTGTAGCTGTCTGGCGGCGGCGGTAAAAGAGCCAAATTCAACTACTTTGGCAAACACCGACATGCGTTTTAGTCGTTCCATTATTCACTCTGACTTAAAAGTGATTTAGATCACATAATATAGATAACAGCATAACAGTTACGCTAATATATTAAATATCAATCTACAGCAATGTTGCTCTCGCCCGGCTTTCCATGCCCTTCTCTGCGGCGACAGATGCTGAAAATAATAACGCCTGCTCTCTCTATACAACCAAGGTCAACATGAGTCTGTTTCCCGTTATCGTGGTGTTTGGGCTGTCCTTCCCACCGATATTTTTTGAATTGCTTTTATCACTGGCGATTTTCTGGCTGGTGCGCCGGGTACTTGTGCCAACAGGTATCTACGACTTTGTCTGGCATCCGGCGTTGTTCAACACCGCGCTCTATTGCTGCTTGTTTTATTTGATATCGCGACTGTTCGTTTGAGGTTGAAGTGAAAACACTAATAAGAAAATTCTCCCGTACGGCCATCACGGTCGTATTAGTCATTCTGGCCTTCATCGCAATTTTTAATGCCTGGGTCTATTACACCGAATCCCCGTGGACGCGTGACGCGCGCTTTAGCGCTGACGTCGTTGCGATCGCGCCGGACGTTTCTGGACTTATCACCCAGGTGAATGTTCATGATAACCAGCTGGTGAAAAAAGGACAGGTACTGTTCACCATCGACCAGCCGCGCTATCAAAAGGCGCTTGAGGAAGCGCAAGCCGATGTTGCTTATTATCAGGTACTGGCACAGGAGAAACGCCAGGAGGCAGGACGTCGTAACCGTCTCGGTGTGCAGGCGATGTCCCGCGAAGAGATCGACCAGGCCAACAACGTACTACAAACAGTTCTGCATCAGTTAGCGAAAGCGCAGGCGACCCGCGATCTGGCAAAACTGGATCTTGAACGCACGGTGATCCGCGCGCCAGCAGATGGCTGGGTGACCAACCTCAACGTCTATACCGGTGAGTTTATTACCCGTGGATCAACGGCGGTTGCGCTGGTGAAACAGAACTCCTTCTATGTACTGGCCTATATGGAAGAAACTAAGCTGGAAGGGGTGCGCCCTGGGTATCGTGCAGAGATCACGCCGCTTGGCAGTAACAAAGTGCTAAAAGGGACTGTTGATAGTGTTGCCGCAGGGGTCACCAACGCCAGCAGCACGCGTGACGACAAAGGGATGGCGACCATCGACTCTAACCTTGAATGGGTGCGTTTGGCGCAACGTGTTCCGGTTCGTATTCGTCTCGACAACCAGCAAGAGAACATCTGGCCTGCGGGCACCACTGCTACAGTGGTGGTCACTGGCAAACAAGATCGCGACGAAAGCCAGGATTCGTTCTTCCGTAAAATGGCCCATCGCCTGCGTGAGTTTGGTTAATCACGATGGGTATTTTCTCCATTGCTAACCAACATATTCGCTTTGCGGTAAAACTGGCGACCGCCATTGTACTGGCGCTGTTTGTTGGCTTTCACTTCCAGCTGGAAACGCCACGCTGGGCAGTACTGACAGCGGCGATTGTTGCCGCCGGTCCGGCCTTTGCTGCGGGAGGTGAACCGTATTCTGGCGCTATTCGCTATCGTGGCTTTTTGCGCATCATCGGCACATTTATTGGCTGTATTGCCGGACTGGTGATCATTATTGCGATGATCCGTGCACCATTATTGATGATTCTGGTGTGCTGTATCTGGGCCGGTTTTTGTACCTGGATATCCTCGCTGGTACGAATAGAAAACTCGTATGCGTGGGGGCTGGCCGGTTATACCGCGCTGATCATTGTGATCACCATTCAGCCGGAACCATTGCTTACGCCGCAGTTTGCCGTCGAACGTTGTAGCGAGATCGTTATCGGTATTGTGTGTGCCATTATGGCGGATTTGCTCTTTTCTCCGCGATCGATCAAACAAGAAGTGGATCGAGAGCTGGAAAGTTTGCTGGTCGCGCAATATCAATTAATGCAACTCTGTATCAAGCATGGCGATGGTGAAGTTGTCGATAAAGCCTGGGGCGATCTGGTGCGACGCACCACGGCGTTACAAGGTATGCGCAGCAACCTGAATATGGAATCTTCCCGCTGGGCGCGGGCCAATCGACGTTTAAAAGCGATTAATACGCTATCGCTGACGCTGATTACACAATCCTGCGAAACTTATCTTATTCAGAATACGCGCCCGGAATTGATCACTGATACTTTCCGCGAATTTTTTGACACGCCGGTAGAAACCGCGCAGGACGTCCACAAGCAGCTCAAACGCCTGCGGAGAGTTATCGCCTGGACTGGGGAACGGGAAACGCCTGTCACCATTTATAGCTGGGTCGCGGCGGCAACGCGTTATCAGCTTCTCAAGCGCGGCGTTATCAGTAACACAAAAATCAACGCCACCGAAGAAGAGATCCTGCAAGGCGAACCGGAAGTCAAAGTAGAGTCAGCCGAACGTCATCATGCGATGGTTAACTTCTGGCGAACCACACTTTCCTGCATTCTGGGGACGCTTTTCTGGCTGTGGACGGGCTGGACTTCCGGCAGTGGTGCAATGGTGATGATTGCGGTAGTGACGTCACTGGCAATGCGTTTGCCGAATCCACGCATGGTGGCGATCGACTTTATCTACGGGACGCTGGCAGCGCTGCCGTTAGGGCTGCTCTACTTTTTGGTGATTATCCCTAATACTCAACAGAGCATGTTGCTGCTGTGTATTAGCCTGGCAGTGCTGGGATTCTTCCTCGGTATAGAAGTACAGAAACGGCGACTGGGCTCGATGGGGGCGCTGGCCAGCACCATAAATATTATCGTGCTGGATAACCCGATGACTTTCCATTTCAGTCAGTTTCTCGACAGCGCATTAGGGCAAATCGTCGGCTGTGTGCTCGCGTTCACCGTTATTTTGCTGGTGCGGGATAAATCGCGCGACAGGACTGGACGTGTACTGCTTAATCAGTTCGTTTCTGCTGCTGTTTCCGCGATGACTACCAATGTGGCACGTCGTAAAGAGAACCACCTCCCGGCACTTTATCAGCAGCTGTTTTTGCTGATGAATAAGTTCCCAGGGGATTTGCCGAAATTTCGCCTGGCGCTGACGATGATTATCGCGCACCAGCGCCTGCGTGATGCGCCGATCCCGGTTAACGAGGATTTATCGGCGTTTCACCGACAAATGCGCCGCACAGCAGACCATGTGATATCTGCCCGTAGCGATGATAAACGTCGTCGGTACTTTGGCCAGTTGCTGGAAGAACTTGAAATCTATCAGGAAAAGCTACGCATCTGGCAAGCGCCACCGCAGGTGACGGAACCGGTTCATCGGCTGGCGGGGATGCTCCATAAGTATCAACATGCGTTGACCGATAGTTAAGTCAAAACCGACGCCAAAAGCGTCGGTTTTTTCATGGCTATACTTAGCGATGAACGGCAGAACTCGCCGCGAAACGTGACGGTGGCAACAGATGAATATTTATACCTTTGATTTTGATGAGATTGAGAGTCAGGAGGATTTTTATCGCGACTTCAGCCAAGCCTTTGGTCTGGCGAAAGATAAGGTACGCGATCTCGACTCACTATGGGATGTGTTAATGAACGATGTCCTGCCGCTACCACTTGAGATTGAATTTGTTCATCTGGGAGAGAAAACGCGTCGCCGTTTTGGCGCGTTAATATTGCTGTTTGATGAGGCAGAGGAAGAGCTGGAAGGGCATTTGCGTTTTAATGTTCGTCATTAGCGCAAAAAAAAACCCCCGAACCGGGGGCAATATCGTCGGACAAGACGATGAGGGTTTATTTGTACAGTTCAGCCGTAGCGTGCCAGGTGTCACCGCTACGAGCTTCAGTAATCTGGTAGGCCGTTGCGCCTTTCTCTTCCGCTTTTTTGTTCAGCATTTCACGCATATCCATTGGCGAAGACGCCACACCACTTACGGATACGGTCCCGATTGCTTCACGATTTTGTGCTTGTGCAGCATCAATGGAGTCGGCAGCGAATGCACCGAAAGAGAGAACAGAAAGTACGCTTAATGCAGCAACAGTGGTTTTGATTTTCATGATTTTTACCTCGACATAATCTTTTAGCTGGGCCTTTGTTTCGTGACCCATATCACAAAATCAAGTATACACTAATTATTGAACTAATTAATACCACGCTAACTGTTTCAGTTGATACTAAGTGTTAAAAATGTGAGTTTTAATAACAAAAAAGAATTAAAAACACGGTTATTTATTATTAATTCTATTGTTTTCAATTAGATAATGAATTTTGCATAATGTGCTTTTTTTACCGTATGTATTCATTGTGTGAATGACATGTCGCAGTAAAACGCACTATTCGTTAAATTAATCGGAGAGGAAAGCAGGGGGTTGAGAGGGATAAGCAACATTTTCCCCGCCGCCAGAAGCGACGGGGCAGAGATTAAAGCTCCTGGTCGAACAGCTCTAAAATCGCTTCGTACAGGTCTTTGACGGTGAAACCGTTAGCAGGGGTAGTAAAGATGGTGTCATCGCCAGCGATGGTGCCCAGAATACCTTCTGCTTTGCCCAGTGAGTCCAGCAGGCGAGCAATTAACTGCGCCGCGCCAGGGCTGGTATGAATCACGACAACTGCATCGTTGTAGTCGATATCCAGCACCAGATTCTTCAATGGACTGGAGGTAGTTGGTACACCCAGTTCAGCTGGCAGGCAGTAAACCATTTCCATTTTGGCATTGCGTGTACGTACAGCACCAAACTTGGTCAACATCCGCGAGACTTTAGACTGATTAATATTGTCAAAGCCTTGCTCCTGCAACGCGGCGACGATTTCGCCCTGGGAGCTAAATTTCTCTTCTTTAAGTAATGCTTTAAATGCTTTAACTAGTTCTTCTTGCTTAGCCGAGCTTCGCATAAGTCACCCGATATGGTGGTTGATACAACATTATTGTGCATACAGATGAATTTTTATGCAAACAGTCAGCCCTGAAGAAGGCTGAAATAATGTTATGAAAGAGCGGGATTTTATCAAATTTCGTTATTGAGAAACATGCCTGCGTCACGGCATGCAAATTCTGCTTAAAAGTAAATTAATTGTTATCAAATTGATGTTGTTTTGGCTGAACGGTAGGGTATATTGTCACCACCTGTTGGAATGTTGCGCTAATGCATAAGCGACTGTTAATTACGTAAGTTAGGTTCCTGATTACGGCAATTAAATGCATAAACGCTAAACTTGCGTGACTACACATTCTTGAGATGTGGTCATTGTAAACGGCAATTTTGTGGATTAAGGTCGCGGCAGCGGAGCAACATATCTTAGTTTATCAATATAATAAGGAGTTTAGGATGAAAGTCGCAGTCCTCGGCGCTGCTGGCGGTATTGGCCAGGCGCTTGCACTACTGTTAAAAACCCAACTGCCTTCAGGTTCAGAACTCTCTCTGTATGATATCGCTCCAGTGACTCCCGGTGTGGCTGTCGATCTGAGCCATATCCCTACTGCTGTGAAAATCAAAGGTTTTTCTGGTGAAGATGCGACTCCGGCGCTGGAAGGCGCAGATGTCGTTCTTATCTCTGCAGGTGTAGCGCGTAAACCGGGTATGGATCGTTCCGACCTGTTTAACGTTAACGCCGGCATCGTGAAAAACCTGGTACAGCAAGTTGCGAAAACCTGCCCGAAAGCGTGCATTGGTATTATCACTAACCCGGTTAACACCACAGTTGCGATTGCTGCTGAAGTGCTGAAAAAAGCCGGTGTTTATGACAAAAACAAACTGTTCGGCGTTACCACGCTGGATATCATTCGTTCCAACACCTTTGTTGCGGAACTGAAAGGCAAACAGCCAGGCGAAGTTGAAGTGCCGGTTATTGGCGGTCACTCTGGTGTTACCATTCTGCCGCTGCTGTCACAGGTTCCTGGCGTTAGCTTTACCGAGCAGGAAGTGGCTGATCTGACCAAACGTATCCAGAACGCGGGTACTGAGGTGGTTGAAGCGAAAGCCGGTGGCGGGTCTGCAACCCTGTCTATGGGCCAGGCAGCTGCACGTTTTGGCCTGTCTCTGGTTCGCGCACTGCAAGGTGAACAAGGCGTTGTCGAATGTGCCTACGTTGAAGGTGACGGTCAGTACGCACGTTTCTTCTCTCAACCGCTGCTGCTGGGTAAAAACGGCGTGGAAGAGCGTAAATCTATCGGCACTCTGAGCGCATTTGAAAAGAACGCGCTGGAAGGTATGCTGGATACGCTGAAGAAAGATATCGCCCTGGGCGAAGAGTTCGTTAATAAGTAATTGATTAGCGGATAATAAAAAACCGGAGCACAGACTCCGGTTTTTTGTTTTGAGCGCACGACTTAATTGGTTGCCGGATATTCCTGAATGGTGACCTGCAGCGTTAACTGCTTATCATCACGCATCACTACAACCGGGATCACCGAGCCAGGGCGAATTTCCGCCACCTGATCCATCGTCTCCAGAGCAGAGATGGCCGGTTTGTTATCCACCGAAATAATCAAATCATTGACCTGAATACCCGCATTCGCCGCCGGGCCGTCAGGTGACACTTCATTAACCACGATCCCTTGCAGTTGATCTATACCACCGCCCTGCGCGTGCAGTGGTGCGATCTCACGTCCGCCGATACCAATGTAGCCGCGGATCACGCGACCATCGCGGATCAGTTTATCCATAATTTTGGTTGCTAACTGGAAAGGAATCGCAAAGCCGATACCTTCCGGCGTTTCGCCATCGTTACTCTTATCAAACGACAGCGTGTTAATGCCCATCAGTTCGCCCAGCGAGTTCACCAGCGCGCCGCCAGAGTTACCGTGGTTAATGGAAGCATCTGTTTGCAGGAAGTTTTGCCGCCCGGTCGGGTTCAGACCGATTCGACCCGTGGCACTAATAATCCCCTGGGTAATGGTCTGCCCGAGGTTGTACGGGTTACCGATCGCCAGTACCACGTCGCCAATGTGCGGTACGCGACGTGCATTGATTGGAATGGTAGGTAAACCGCCAGTGGCATTAATTTTAAGTACCGCCAGATCGGTTAGAGAGTCAGATCCCACCAGCAATGCTTCAAATACACGTCCATCCTGTAAGGCGACGATGATCTGATCGGCGTCGTTGATGACGTGTTTATTGGTGATGATATAACCGCGTTGATCCATGATTACACCGGATCCCAGGGTGCGGATCTCAAGCTGGTTGTGAGAGTTGGTGTTCAAACCACGGTTGTAAACGTTAACCACCGCTGGCGCGGCGCGGCGAACCGCCAGATTATAGCTGGCAGGCGTCTCATCGGTACTGTCAAATTGCGGAGTGGAAAGCGGGTTAAGGCTGCGCAGCGAAGGCATGGCAACCAGCAGAATAGCGCCGACAATTAATCCAATCGCAACGGAACGTAAGAGCTTCACAAACATGATGGAGGCGTCATTAAAAAAGGGAACGGCAGCAGCATACCACGAGTTAACCGGACATCACACGTCAGCCTGATGCCCGGTTTACGACATTAACGCATCAGCAGATAGATGCTTTCATTGCCGCGTACAATTTGCAGGGCGATGATGGCCGGTTTTGCCGCCAGCACTTTACGCATTTCAGCAATCGAGTTCACCCGATCGCGGTTGACGCCAATGATCACATCGTCTTTTTGCAAGCCAGCCTGAGCAGCTGGGCTTCCTTTGACAACCTCATCGATCTTAATACCTTTGCCGCCATCTTTTAGCTGACCATCGCTCAACGTTGCACCTTCAAGCGCTGGCGTGATCATTTCAGCGCTGGCCGACGAAGAGGTGCTGGTATCAAGCGTCACTTCTACTTCCAGTGGTTTGCCGTTACGCAGCAGGCCAAGCTTCACTTTCGTGCCCGGCTCGGTGGTTGCGATACGAGAGCGCAACTCAGCAAAGCTATTCAGCGGTTTGCCGTTGAGGCTGGTAATAATATCGCCCGCTTTGACGCCCGCTTTCGCCGAGCCAGAACCTGGCAACACTTCGCTGACAAACGCGCCACGCTGCACGTCAAGGTTGAAGGCTTTGGCGATATCGGCACTCATCTCTGTGCCTTTGATGCCTAACAGACCGCGTTTGATTTCACCAAAGTCGATAAGCTGCTGCGCCAGTGTTCGCGCCATATTACTGGGGATGGCAAATCCAATCCCGACGCTCCCGCCACCAGGCGCAAGGATTGCCGTGTTGATGCCAATTAACTCACCGTTAAGATTTAACAGTGCACCGCCGGAGTTACCGCGGTTAATGGAAGCATCTGTCTGGATAAAGTTTTCCAGACCTTCAAGATTCAACCCACTGCGGCCTAATGCTGACACAATGCCAGAGGTGGCGGTTTGCCCAAGGCCAAATGGGTTACCGACCGCCACGGCAAAATCACCGACGCGCAATTTATCGGAGTCGGCAATAGCGATTTGCGTTAATTTGCTCGGGTTTTGAATTTGCAACAGGGCGATATCGCTCTGGTCATCGCTACCAATCAGTTTTGCATCAAACTCGCGCCCATCATTGAGCTGAATACTGATTTTCTGTGCCTGATTAATCACATGGTTGTTAGTCAGCACATAGCCTTTACTGGCGTTGATGATGACACCGGAGCCTAAACCTTCGAAGGGTTGTGCAGGTTGATCCGGTAAATCATCACCAAAAAACTTTTTGAATTCTTCCGGGATTTTCTGTCCCTGACTGGCCGTTCCTTCCACTCGTACGCTCACCACTGCCGGAAGCACTTTTTCCAGCATTGGAGCCAGACTGGGGAGGGGGGCCTGATCGGCAACCTGGCCTGGAATCGACGCGACGGCCTGAAATGACGCCGAGAGAGTTAACCCGACACTTAACGCTAATGCACTCAACAGCTGGGTTTGTTTTTTCATTATTCCTGCTCTCGTACCTGAATGATAAGAAAAGAGATTCAAAACAGTTTGATGTTATTGAATTTTCAGACGGCTAACAATGAGACACCAGATTAAATGATAGTCGGGGAGGGAGAGAAGAGGAGGGCGCAATGGCTGCGCCCGAAAAATAAATTAGTCGCGCTTCGCGCCAGTACGCAGCAGGCCGGATGCACCTTCAGAATAGTCGCGAGGCATCTGCACCGGTGCCTGATCGTTGCTGGCTTCAGACTCTGCCAGACGATTACGGAACGGGTTTGCTTCAGCAGACAGTTCCGGCAGCAGGCTGCTGGAGCTTTTCGCCATATGCTGATACAGCTGGCGATAGTCGTGCGCCATGGTATCCAGTAATTCCGCGCTGCGGGCAAAGTGGCTAACCAGCTCTTCGCGATACTCGTCCAGTTCAGCTTTATTCTTTTCCAGTTCGTACTGCAACGCCTGTTGCTGGCGTAGTTTACGATTACCAAAACGCATGGCCACAGCACCAATAATGATGCCGACGACTAACCCAATTAGCGCATATTCCCAGGTCATGAACATCTCCCGTTGTCTTTTGTTTCCGTAGGGTGTTGGCTTCAGGCTCCATGCCTGCGGCTGATTATGCCACTATAACCGTTAATTCCACAGAAGTGGAATCCCGACTGCATATCGCGTAGTGTAGAACGGCCTTTTTTTCGTCAACCGTGAACAACGGCGCACCGATTATTCAAGGAATAACAATAAGATCATGCAAAGCATTACCCCAACATCGCAATACCTGAAGGCGCTCAATGAAGGCAGCCATCAACCCGACGACGTTCAAAAAGAGGCCGTCAGCCGCCTGGAAATTATTTATCAGGAACTCATCAATAGCACGCCTCCAGCCCCCAGGACGAGTGGGCTAATGGCGCGGGTCGGTAAACTGTGGGGTAAACGCGAAGACACAAAGCATACGCCAGTGCGTGGCTTATATATGTGGGGCGGTGTAGGACGCGGGAAAACCTGGCTGATGGACCTTTTCTATCAAAGCCTGCCGGGAGAGCGGAAACAGCGTCTGCACTTTCACCGTTTTATGCTGCGGGTACATGAAGAGCTAACTGCTTTGCAGGGGCAGACCGATCCGCTGGAAATTATTGCCGATCGCTTTAAAGCAGAAACTGACGTGCTCTGTTTTGACGAATTTTTTGTTTCTGATATTACCGATGCCATGCTACTTGGCGGTCTGATGAAAGCCCTGTTCGCCCGCGGTATTACCCTGGTAGCGACGTCAAATATTCCGCCGGACGAACTTTATCGAAATGGCCTACAACGTGCGCGTTTTTTGCCTGCAATCGATGCCATTAAACAGTATTGTGATGTAATGAACGTGGACGCTGGTGTTGATTATCGACTGCGTACACTCACTCAGGCGCATCTGTGGCTTTCGCCCCTCAACGATGAAACCCGGGCGCAAATGGATAAACTATGGTTGGCGCTGGCGGGGGCGAAACGAGAAAATTCACCGACGTTAGAAATCAACCATCGGCCATTGGCGACAATGGGCGTCGAGAACCAGACGCTGGCGGTCTCTTTTACTACGCTGTGCGTCGACGCCCGCAGTCAGCATGACTATATTGCGCTCTCACGCCTCTTTCACACAGTCATGTTGTTTGATGTACCACTTATGACGCGGTTGATGGAGAGCGAAGCGCGGCGCTTTATTGCGCTGGTGGATGAGTTTTACGAGCGCCATGTCAAATTAGTGGTGAGTGCAGAAGTGCCGCTGTATGAAATTTATCAGGGCGATCGGCTGAAGTTTGAGTTCCAGCGTTGCCTGTCACGTCTGCAAGAGATGCAAAGCGAAGAGTATCTGAAGCGCGAGCATTTGGCGGGTTAAAACCTGCCACAAATCACAAAAAGGGGTCGATCTTTGACCCCGACTTCTCTATAATCCTGCGACCCCACGTTACAAGAAAGTTTTTTTCCCAAAACTTTTTGTGTGCTGGCATAGGCTATTCGAAGGGGTAGGTTTGCCGGACTTTGTCGTGTGAACCTCAACAATTGAAGACGTTTGGGTGTTCACCAACGTGTAACTATTTATTGGGTAAGCTTTTAATGAAAACTTTTACAGCTAAACCAGAAACCGTAAAACGCGACTGGTATGTTGTTGACGCGACCGGTAAAACTCTGGGCCGTCTGGCTACTGAACTGGCTCGTCGCCTGCGCGGTAAGCACAAAGCGGAATACACTCCGCACGTAGATACCGGTGATTACATCATCGTTCTGAACGCTGACAAAGTTGCTGTAACCGGCAACAAGCGTACTGACAAAGTGTACTATCACCACACCGGCCACATCGGTGGTATCAAACAAGCGACCTTTGAAGAGATGATTGCTCGCCGTCCTGAGCGTGTGATTGAAATCGCGGTTAAAGGCATGTTGCCAAAAGGCCCGCTGGGTCGTGCTATGTTCCGTAAACTGAAAGTTTACGCGGGTAACGAGCACAACCACGCGGCACAGCAACCGCAAGTTCTTGACATCTAATCGGGATTATAGGCAATGGCTGAAAATCAATACTACGGCACTGGTCGCCGCAAAAGTTCCGCAGCTCGCGTTTTCATCAAACCGGGCAACGGTAAAATCGTAATCAACCAACGTTCTCTGGAACAGTACTTCGGTCGTGAAACTGCCCGCATGGTAGTTCGTCAGCCGCTGGAACTGGTCGACATGGTTGAGAAACTGGACCTGTACATCACCGTTAAAGGTGGTGGTATCTCTGGTCAGGCTGGTGCGATCCGTCACGGTATCACCCGCGCTCTGATGGAATACGACGAGTCCCTGCGTTCTGAACTGCGTAAAGCTGGCTTCGTTACTCGTGACGCTCGTCAGGTTGAACGTAAGAAAGTCGGTCTGCGTAAAGCACGTCGTCGTCCGCAGTTCTCCAAACGTTAATTGGCTTCTGCTCCGGCAGAAAACAATTTGCGAAAAAACCCGCTTCGGCGGGTTTTTTTATGGCTAAATTCTGAATCAGCGTAAAAAATGGAAAGTTGCTTTTTGCTGCCGTCTGACAGACAGGCAAAACAAAAACCACATCGCCAATAAGGGACTAAGTCAACTATTTCAGACTAAAGCGCATCTCTTTTTCCCCATTTCCGGCATCGACTCACCACAAAGGTCGCAAAATCTGGTAAACTATCATCCAATTTTCTGCCCAAATGTCGGGTATTGCTCATTTTTTGTTTGATTTTCGAACAAAGAGAGTCGTTCCTTACTGGGTAACACAACTTCTGACTGGCCACCTGGTGGCTGGTAGCAGTAAAAATTCTGACTATACCTGGAGGTTTTCATGGCTGTCGCTGCCAACAAACGTTCGGTAATGACGCTGTTTTCCGGTCCTACTGACATCTATAGCCATCAGGTCCGCATTGTGCTGGCTGAGAAAGGTGTAAGTTTCGAGATCGAACACGTGGAAAAGGACAATCCGCCTCAGGATCTGATTGACCTCAACCCGAATCAGAGCGTTCCGACCCTGGTGGATCGTGAGCTGACCCTGTGGGAATCTCGCATCATTATGGAATATCTGGATGAGCGTTTCCCGCATCCGCCACTGATGCCTGTTTACCCGGTAGCTCGCGGTGAAAGCCGTCTGTACATGCATCGCATCGAAAAAGACTGGTACACGCTGATGAACACCATCATCAACGGTTCAGCTTCTGAAGCAGATGCCGCACGTAAGCAACTGCGCGAAGAACTGCTGGCGATTGCGCCGGTCTTCGGTCAGAAGCCGTACTTCCTGAGCGATGAGTTCAGCCTGGTCGATTGCTACCTTGCTCCGCTGCTGTGGCGTTTGCCGCAACTGGGCATCGAGTTCAGCGGCCCGGGTGCGAAAGAGCTGAAAGGCTATATGACCCGCGTCTTTGAGCGTGACTCTTTCCTTGCTTCTTTAACTGAAGCTGAACGTGAAATGCGTCTGGGCCGGAGTTAATCTGTATGGATTTGTCACAGCTAACACCACGTCGTCCCTATCTGCTGCGTGCATTCTATGAGTGGTTGCTGGATAACCAGCTCACGCCGCACCTGGTGGTGGATGTGACGCTCCCTGGCGTGCAGGTTCCTATGGAATATGCGCGTGACGGGCAAATCGTACTCAACATTGCTCCGCGAGCTGTCGGCAATCTGGAACTGGCGAATGATGAGGTGCGCTTTAATGCGCGCTTTGGTGGCATTCCGCGTCAGGTTTCTGTGCCGCTGGCTGCCGTGCTGGCTATCTACGCCCGTGAAAATGGCGCAGGCACGATGTTTGAACCTGAAGCTGCCTACGATGAAGATGCCAGCATCATGAATGATGAAGAGGCATCGGCAGACAACGAAACCGTTATGTCGGTTATTGATGGCGACAAGCCAGATCACGATGATGACACTCATCCTGACGATGAACCACCGCAGCCACCACGTGGTGGTCGACCAGCATTACGCGTTGTGAAGTAATACTAAAACAGGCCCTGGCGGCCTGTTTTGTCTTTTTAATGACTTAATAAAATAGCGTGATTGTGGCAATCATATTCACCACGAAACCGACTGCCATGGGGATCGCTGTCCGCTTCACTACCGCAAAAGGCGAAACGCCTGCAATTCCTGACGTAACGACCACCACCGCAGTAATCGGCGAAACAGCGCGCGCTAGCGTCGTGGCAAAATGCATCGGCATAATCATTACAACCGCTGGCACATGTAGTCCGGCTGCGATATTCGGAATAAGACTGGCAAATGACATAAACGGCGCATTGCCTGAGCCCATCACAATGGCACAAATGGCAATGACCAGCGCCATAATAATCATCACGCCAATACCGCCCAGACCAGAATGCTCCGCACCCCTGATAACCGCATCGACAGTGCCAATCGTCGTTAAGCCTTTCGCAAATATTTCACCCGCGACCACCAGCGTTACCACGTTGGCAAACTGCGTACCCATGCCGTCAAAAAACGCCTGCACATCATCCATTGTTTCGCGCAAGTTATGCTTGCGGAAGAACTCAACAAACATCGTCACCGTCAAACTCAGTAACATCACCACCACCAGATGCAGTTCTGACTGCATCAGCCCGACGTGGGCAAGGAACAGCGAGCCGAGCATCAGGATTAACGGCATCACCGGTAAAATGGCGTAATAGAGCGGCGGGACATTATCGAGAGCTTTTTGCTCTGCCTGTTCGTGATTGATATTTTTATCTTTTTTGTCGAAAGCGCGTTGCACGAAAAAGTGGGAGATCGCCACCGAGATAATGACGCAAGAGGCGACCGGAAGCTGGTAGTGGAAGAAGTAAGTGGCAATTTTCATTCCTGCGACCTGGGCAGCAAAAATGGAGTTCGTTTCCAGAATCCCCCACTCAATGGACATCGTGGTTGCGATAACCGCCACCGCAGAGAGGCGACTTACTCCCAGACTCACCAGCGTCGGAAATAAGGTGACCATCAGCAACATACCCAGACCGGAGGCGCTGGTAATAAACTGCGCCATGATTTGGCCGATGACGTAAGTTGCCGACAGAATAATATACGGCGAGCGAATGAGTTTTAACGGGCGGCTTAACAAGCTCACCATCGCGCGACTTGCCCCTATGCGCTCCATATAGCGGGCATAACCGCCCACTGCCATAATCGACAGCCCCAATCCGGCAATGCGGTTGGACAGCATGCGCAGGATTTCATTATAAATATCGACGATCAAGTAGCCGCTGCTTTTGGCGGGATCGAGCACACCACCGAACCCTAACCAGACACCGCACATCATCAGGAAGATACCTGCGGCAGCCAGCACCACCTGAGGTTTGTAGTTTTTCAGGATCAAATAGCCCATCGTAATTAATACGATGACAGATATAATTATGCCGAACATTGTTGAACTCCGTGTCAAAAGAAAACGGTCAATCCCATAAACGGCAGATTGAAAACAATGATGTTATATTTTTTGCAAGGCTATTTATGGTGCGGATGTCGTGTTTTTAATTGTAGATGAGGTGATTTTTCATTAAAAAATATGCGCTTATGATTATTTTGTAAGAACACATTCATAATATTCATAATACTTGTTAATAGTCTTATGAATAATTCAATCGGGATGTTTTTATCTGCGTTACATTAATTTTTCGCAATAGTTAATTATTCCGTTAATTATGGTAATGATGAGGCACAAAGAGAAAACCCTGCCATTTTCCCCTACTTTCAATCCTGTGATAGGATGTCACTGATGATGTTAATCACACTGACCTTACAGAATGGGCCTTATGAACGCATTTGATTCGCAAACCGAAGATTCTTCACCTGCAATTGGTCGCAACTTGCGTAGCCGCCCGCTGGCGCGTAAAAAACTCTCCGAAATGGTGGAAGAAGAGCTGGAACAGATGATCCGCCGTCGTGAATTTGGCGAAGGTGAACAATTACCGTCTGAACGCGAACTGATGGCGTTCTTTAACGTCGGGCGTCCTTCGGTGCGCGAAGCGCTGGCAGCGTTAAAACGCAAAGGTCTGGTGCAGATAAACAACGGCGAACGTGCCCGCGTCTCACGTCCTTCTGCGGACACCATCATCGGCGAGCTTTCCGGCATGGCGAAAGATTTCCTTTCTCATCCTGGCGGGATTGCCCATTTCGAACAATTACGTCTGTTCTTTGAATCCAGCCTGGTGCGCTATGCGGCTGAACACGCCACCGATGAGCAAATCGATTTGCTGGCAAAAGCACTGGAAATCAACAGTCAGTCGCTGGATAACAACGCGGCATTCATTCGCTCAGACGTTGATTTCCACCGCGTTCTGGCGGAGATCCCCGGTAACCCAATCTTCATGGCGATCCACGTTGCCCTGCTCGACTGGCTGATCGCCGCACGTCCAACCGTGGCTGATCAGGCTCTGCACGAGCATAACAACGTTAGCTATCAACAGCATATTGCGATCGTTGACGCGATCCGGCGTCATGATCCTGACGAAGCCGATCGTGCGTTGCAATCGCATCTCAACAGCGTCTCTGCTACCTGGCACGCCTTCGGTCAGACCACCAACAAAAAGAAATAATGCCACTTTAGTGAAGCAGATCGCATTATAAGCTTTCTGTATGGGGTGTTGCTTAATTGATCTGGTATAACAGGTATAAAGGTATATCGTTTATCAGACAAGCATCACTTCAGAGGTATTTATGGCAACGAATTTACGTGGCGTAATGGCTGCACTCCTGACTCCTTTTGATCAACAACAAGCACTGGATAAAGCGAGTCTGCGTCGCCTGGTTCAGTTCAATATTCAGCAGGGCATTGACGGTTTATACGTGGGTGGTTCGACCGGCGAAGCCTTTGTACAAAGCCTTTCCGAGCGTGAACAGGTACTGGAAATCGTCGCCGAAGAGGCGAAAGGTAAGATTAAACTCATCGCCCACGTCGGTTGCGTCAGCACCGCCGAAAGCCAACAACTTGCGGCATCGGCTAAACGTTATGGCTTCGATGCCGTCTCCGCCGTCACGCCGTTCTACTATCCTTTCAGCTTTGAAGAACACTGCGATCACTATCGGGCAATTATTGATTCAGCGGATGGGTTGCCGATGGTGGTGTACAACATTCCAGCCCTGAGTGGGGTAAAACTGACCCTGGATCAAATCAACACACTTGTTACGTTGCCTGGCGTCGGTGCGCTGAAACAGACTTCTGGCGATCTCTATCAGATGGAACAGATCCGTCGTGAACATCCTGATCTGGTGCTCTATAACGGTTACGACGAAATCTTCGCCTCTGGTCTTCTGGCGGGCGCTGATGGTGGTATCGGTAGTACCTACAACATCATGGGCTGGCGTTATCAGGGGATTGTGAAGGCGCTGAAAGAAGGCGATATCCAGACCGCGCAGAAGCTGCAAACCGAATGTAATAAAGTCATTGATTTACTGATCAAAACGGGCGTATTCCGCGGCCTGAAAACGGTCCTGCATTATATGGATGTCGTTTCTGTGCCGCTGTGCCGCAAACCGTTTGGACCGGTAGATGAAAAATATCTGCCAGAACTGAAGGCGTTGGCCCAGCAGTTGATGCAAGAGCGCGGGTGAGTTGTTTCCCCTCGCTCGCCCCTACCGGGTGAGGGGAAATAAACGCATCTGTACCCTACAATTTTCATACCAAAGCGTGTGGGCATCGCCCACCGCGGGAGACTCACAATGAGTACTTCAACCCAGAATATCCCGTGGTATCGCCATCTCAATCGTGCACAATGGCGGGCATTTTCCGCTGCCTGGTTGGGATATCTGCTTGACGGTTTTGATTTCGTTTTAATCGCCCTGGTACTCACCGAAGTACAAGGTGAATTCGGGCTGACGACGGTGCAGGCGGCAAGTCTGATCTCCGCAGCCTTTATCTCTCGCTGGTTCGGCGGCCTGATGCTCGGCGCTATGGGTGACCGCTACGGGCGTCGTCTGGCAATGGTCACCAGCATCGTTCTCTTCTCGGCCGGGACGCTGGCCTGCGGCTTTGCGCCAGGCTACATCACCATGTTTATCGCTCGTCTGGTCATCGGCATGGGGATGGCGGGTGAATACGGTTCCAGCGCCACCTATGTCATTGAAAGCTGGCCAAAACATCTGCGTAATAAAGCCAGTGGTTTTCTGATTTCCGGCTTCTCTGTGGGGGCCGTCGTTGCCGCTCAGGTCTATAGCCTGGTGGTTCCGGTCTGGGGCTGGCGTGCGCTGTTCTTTATCGGCATTTTGCCAATCATCTTTGCTCTCTGGCTGCGTAAAAACATCCCGGAAGCGGAAGACTGGAAAGAGAAACATGCTGGTAAAGCACCAGTACGCACGATGGTAGATATTCTCTACCGTGGTGAACATCGCATTGCCAATATCGTAATGACACTGGCGGCGGCTACTGCGCTGTGGTTTTGCTTCGCCGGTAACCTGCAAAATGCCGCGATCGTCGCTGTTCTTGGGCTGTTATGCGCCGCAATCTTTATCAGCTTTATGGTGCAAAGTACGGGCAAACGCTGGCCAACGGGCGTAATGCTGATGGTGGTCGTGTTGTTTGCTTTCCTCTACTCATGGCCGATTCAGGCGCTGCTGCCAACGTATCTGAAAACCGATCTGGCTTATAACCCGCATACTGTCGCCAATGTGCTGTTCTTTAGTGGCTTTGGCGCGGCGGTGGGATGCTGCGTAGGTGGCTTCCTCGGTGACTGGCTGGGAACCCGCAAAGCGTACGTTTGTAGCCTGCTGGCCTCGCAGCTGCTGATTATTCCGGTATTTGCGATTGGCGGCGCAAACGTCTGGGTGCTCGGTCTGTTACTGTTCTTCCAGCAAATGCTTGGACAAGGGATCGCCGGGATCTTACCGAAACTGATTGGCGGTTATTTCGATACCGACCAGCGTGCAGCGGGCCTGGGCTTTACCTACAACGTCGGCGCATTGGGCGGTGCACTGGCCCCAATCATCGGCGCGTTGATCGCTCAACGTCTGGATCTGGGTACTGCGCTGGCATCGCTCTCGTTCAGTCTGACATTTGTGGTGATCCTGCTGATTGGTCTGGATATGCCTTCCCGCGTTCAGCGTTGGCTGCGCCCGGAAGCATTGCGTACTCATGACGCTATCGACGGCAAACCATTTAGCGGTGCCGTGCCATTTGGCCGCGCCAAAAACGATTTAGTCAAAACCAAAAGTTAATCCTGTTGCCCGGTCTCTGTACCGGGCCTTTCGCTAAGGGAAGATGTATGTCGTTACTTGCACAACTGGATCAAAAAATCGCTGCTAACGGTGGCCTGATTGTCTCCTGCCAGCCGGTTCCGGACAGCCCGCTCGATAAACCCGAAATCGTCGCCGCCATGGCATTAGCGGCAGAGCAGGCGGGCGCGGTTGCCATTCGCATTGAAGGTGTGGCAAATCTGCAAGCCACGCGTGCGGTAGTGAGCGTGCCAATTATCGGGATTGTGAAACGCGATCTGGAGGATTCTCCGGTACGCATCACGGCCTATATTGAAGATGTTGATGCGCTGGCGCAGGCGGGCGCGGACATTATCGCCATTGACGGCACCGACCGCCCGCGTCCGGTGCCTGTTGAAACGTTGCTGGCACGTATTCACCATCACGGTTTACTGGCGATGACCGACTGCTCAACGCCGGAAGACGGCCTGGCATGCCAAAAGCTGGGAGCCGAAATTATTGGCACTACGCTTTCTGGCTATACCACGCCTGAAACGCCAGAAGAGCCGGATCTGGCGCTGGTGAAAACGTTGAGCGACGCCGGATGTCGGGTGATTGCCGAAGGGCGTTACAACACGCCTGCTCAGGCGGCGGATGCGATGCGCCACGGCGCGTGGGCGGTGACGGTCGGTTCTGCCATTACGCGTCTTGAACACATTTGTCAGTGGTACAACACAGCGATGAAAAAGGCGGTGCTATGACCACACTGGCGATTGATATCGGCGGTACTAAACTTGCCGCCGCGCTGATTGGCGCTGATGGGCAGATCCGCGATCGTCGTGAACTTCCTACGCCAGCCAGCCAGACACCAGAAGCCTTGCGTGATGCCTTATCCGCATTAGTCTCTCCGTTGCAAGCTCATGCGCAGCGGGTTGCCATCGCTTCAACCGGAATTATTCGCGACGGCAGTTTGCTGGCGCTTAATCCGCATAATCTCGGTGGATTACTACACTTTCCGTTAGTCAAAACGCTGGAACAACTTACCAATTTGCCGACCATTGCCATTAACGACGCGCAGGCCGCAGCATGGGCAGAGTATCAGGCGCTGGAAGGCGATGTAACCGAGATGGTGTTTATCACCGTTTCCACTGGCGTCGGCGGCGGTGTAGTGAGCGGCGGCAAACTGCTTACCGGCCCTGGCGGTCTGGCGGGGCACATCGGGCATACGCTTGCCGATCCGCATGGTCCAGTCTGCGGCTGTGGACGCACAGGTTGCGTGGAGGCGATTGCTTCTGGTCGCGGCATTGCGGCGGCGGCGCAAGGGGAGTTGGCTGGTGCGAATGCGAAAACTATTTTCACGCATGCCGGGCAGGGCGATGAGCAGGCGCAGCAACTGATTCACCGTTCCGCACGTACGCTTGCAAGGCTGATCGCTGATATTAAAGCCACAACTGATTGCCAGTGCGTGGTGGTCGGTGGCAGCGTTGGTCTGGCAGAGGGGTATCTGGCGCTGGTGGAAACGTATCTGGCGCAGGAGCCAGCGGCATTTCATGTTGATTTACTGGCGGCGCACTACCGCCACGATGCAGGTTTACTTGGGGCTGCGCTGTTGGCCCAGGGAGAAAAATTATGATGATGGGTGAAGTACAGTCATTACCGTCTGCCGGATTGCATCCTGCGTTACAGGACGCGTTAACACTAGCCTTAGCCGCCAGGCCGCAAGAAAAAGCACCGGGTCGTTACGAATTACAGGGCGACAATATCTTTATGAATGTCATGACGTTTAACACTCAATCGCCCGTCGAGAAAAAAGCGGAATTGCACGAGCAATACATTGATATCCAGCTGTTGTTAAACGGTGAGGAACGGATTCTGTTTGGCACGGCAGGCACTGCGCGTCAGTGTGAAGAGTTCCACCATGAGGATGATTACCAGCTTTGCAGCGCCATTGAGAACGAGCAAGCCATCATCTTAAAACCGGGAATGTTCGCCGTGTTTATGCCGGGAGAACCGCATAAACCAGGATGCGTTGTCGGCGAACCTGATGAGATTAAAAAGGTTGTGGTGAAGGTTAAGGCTGATTTAATGGCTTAAAACTTAGTTCGTTTTAAAGATTCTGCAGACACTGTCTGCAGAATTCGAAACCGCTGAAATTAACGGCGTCTATAGCCTTCCTCTAGCACCGCCTGTGTTCGAACGAGTTCATCCGCGAGTCGTTTTTCATCAGGTAGTTGCATCTTATATTCGCTCGCCAGAACGGTGTTAGGCAAACCAGCCAGTGCATAATACGCTTCGCCGGCTCCTTTCTCTGCACAGAGAACCAGACCGATGGGCGGATTTTCATCCGGTAGTGTCCAGTGCTCTTTGGCGTAGTTGAGATACATATTCATCTGTCCGGCATCGCTATAGCTGAATTTGCCCACTTTTAGATCGACGATTAGCAGGCAGCGTAAACGGCGGTGGAAAAACAGCAGATCGACACGAAACCAGTTGTCATCAATGCGTAACCTTCGCTGTCGACCAACAAAGGCAAAATCATCCCCAAGTTCCAGCATGAAATCCATCAGGTGGTTGATCAGCGCCTCCTCAAAATCGGATTCTGAGTATTCATCTTTCAATTCCAGAAATTCGAGCACAAAGGGATCGCGTATCGCCTGCTGCGGAAGAATATGCGTCTCGGTAGGAGCGTGTTGTTGCAGCATGGCTGATTTGTCATGTGACAGTAGTGTCCGCTCATAAAACTGGGTCGCAATTTGTCGTTCGAGCTGACGAGCAGACCAGCCACAGCGGAGTGTCTCTTTCTCATAAAAGCTGCGAGCATCAGCTTTTTTAACAGAAAGCAAACGGACGTAAGTGGACCAGGGCAGGGGGAAGGATTTGGCGAGTTGCGCTAAATGGCAAGATTCTCCAGACACAGTCTGGAGAATTGTGGGGGTGAATTGTGCAGACAGTGTCTGCACAATTTCAATTCTTTGAAAACAAATATAAAAATTCTTAAACTGCCATAAATTCCTGGTGGAAAATCCACGCTTATACCTTAGACTTAAATCCTTTGATAGTCGCTTGATTAGCTGCGCACCATACGCAGCCCTGGCCTCGCCACCTTGTTCAAATTCGACAATTCGTCGGCCAATTTCCCAGTACGTCGCGGTCATTAACGCGTTAACGCTACGTACCGTTTCCGTTCGGGCGCTATCGACCAGATGAATAATGCCGTCGTGGATTTGCTGGTAGCCTGCTGTGGTTCCTTCTGAGAGCGATTCCATTATCTGTCCCTTAATATGGCGCAGTGTTGAATAATGGAATCAGCTATACGCCGGGCATCTGCCGGTAACAATCCAGATGTGCGTATTACATTGGTTTTCTTCAGATTATGCGAGGCGCTTTCCAGAACGAAAGGAGAATTTCAGCGCCGACTCTTTTCTGAGGAGGCGGCGCTGGGACAGAGCTTAAACTTCCAGCCAGTTCATAATGCCGTCTGCCGCTTTGCGACCTTCGGCGATGGCGGTAACGACCAGATCGGAACCACGGACGATATCGCCGCCAGCAAAGATTTTCGGGTTACTGGTCTGGAAGGCATTGTCGTTGCCTTCTGGGGCGATGATGCGACCTTGCGAATCCAGCTCGACGCTGTGTTTCGCCAGCCATTCCATGCTGTGTGGGCGGAAACCAAACGCCATGATCACCGCATCTGCCGGAACGATATGTTCGGAACCTGCCACGATCTCCGCGCGGCGACGGCCTTTGGCATCCGGTTCGCCCATTTCGGTACGTACCATTTTTACGCCGCTGACTTTGCCGTTACCGTTCACTTCAATCCCCAGTGGCTGGACATTGAATTTGAACTCTACACCTTCTTCTCGCGCGTTTTTCACTTCGCGGCGGGAACCTGGCATGTTCTCTTCATCACGACGATAGGCACAGGTAACGTGCTTCGCTCCCTGGCGTACAGACGTACGCACGCAGTCCATCGCAGTGTCGCCACCGCCAAGTACCACCACGCGTTTGCCTTCCATGCTGACGAACGGTTCTTCGCGGGTTTCGCCAAAGCCCATTAACTGTTTGGTGTTGGCGATAAGGAACGGCAGCGCTGCGTACACGCCATCGGCGTCTTCGTTTTCCAGCCCGCCGCGCATTGACTGATAAGTCCCGACGCCAAGGAACACGGCATCGTAATCACTCAGCAGATCGTCCAGCTGTACGTCGCGGCCCACTTCGGTATTGAGTTTGAATTCAATACCCATGCCGGTGAAGATTTCACGGCGGCGCGTCATTACCTCTTTTTCCAGCTTGAAAGCCGGAATACCGAAGGTCAGCAATCCGCCAATTTCCGGGTGACGGTCGAAGACGACCGCTTTTACGCCGTTGCGCGTCAGGACATCCGCGCACGCCAGACCCGCCGGGCCTGCGCCGATAATCGCCACTTTTTTACCGGTTTGTTTCACGCCGGACATATCCGGACGCCAGCCCATCTCGAACGCTTTATCGTTGATATAGCGCTCAATGTTGCCGATGGTCACTGCGCCGAACTCATCGTTCAGGGTGCAGGAACCTTCGCACAGACGGTCTTGCGGGCAGACACGTCCGCACACTTCCGGCAGGGTATTGGTCTGATGCGACAGTTCTGCCGCTTCAAAAATACGCCCCTCGTTGGCGAGCTTCAGCCAGTTCGGGATGTAGTTGTGTACCGGGCATTTCCACTCGCAGTATGGGTTGCCGCACGACAGGCAGCGGTCAGCCTGCGCTTTGGCCTGGCCTTCGGAAAACGGCTCGTAAATTTCAACAAACTCAATTTTGCGGATCTTCAGCGGTTTCTTTGGCGGATCAACGCGCTGCAGGTCGATAAATTGATAAACATTCTGACTCATTGTTGCTACCCCTTACTGCGCCTGCACGCGCAACTCTGCTGCGCTACGACTACGGTGACCCAGCAGTGCTTTTACATCACTGGACTTCGGTTTAACCAGCGCGAATTTCGTGGCGAAGGTTGACCAGTTCGCCAGAATCTCTTCACCGCGCTGGGAACCGGTATGCTGCACATGCTCGGTGATAAGACCGCGCAGATGCTCTTCATGGATCGCCAGATCGTCAACGCTTAAGACCTCGACCAGTTCCGGGTTAACGCGTTTGCGGAAATCACCGCTTTCATCGAGAACGTAAGCGAAGCCTCCGGTCATACCCGCGCCGAAATTCACGCCGGTTTTACCCAGAATACAGACAATACCGCCCGTCATATATTCACAGCCATTGTCGCCAATGCCTTCTACCACGGTGATAGCACCGGAGTTCCGCACGCCGAAACGTTCACCCGCGCGGCCTGCGGCATACAGACGACCACCGGTCGCGCCATACAGGCAGGTGTTGCCGATAATACTTGCTTCATGGCTGCGGAAGGCTGAGCCAACCGGAGGGCGAATGGCGATTAAGCCGCCCGCCATGCCTTTACCGACATAGTCGTTGGCATCACCGGTCAGGTACAGTTCCACGCCGCCCGCGTTCCACACACCGAAGCTCTGGCCTGCGGTGCCGTTGAAGTACGCTTTGATCGGATCGGCTGCCAGACCCTGATCGCCGTGCGTCTGGGCGATATAGCCTGAAAGCGATGCGCCGACAGAACGGTCGGTGTTGCGGATATCGAACCAGAAGGTTTTGCTCTGGCGTTCATCAACAAACGGTTTTGCCTGTTGCAGCAACTGCGCGTTCAGCAGGCCGTTATCAAACGGCGGGTTGTTTTCGGTGCAGTAGAGTGCCTTACCTGCATGTGGCTCGGCGGTCTCCAGCAGCTTCGACAGCGCCAGTTTCTGCTGTTTGGCGGTGAAACCGTCCAGCTCTTTCAGCAGGTCGGTGCGACCAATCAGATCCACCAGACGTGTTACGCCCAGCTGTGCCATCAGCTCGCGGGTTTCACGGGCGATAAACTCAAAGTAATTCGTCACTTTGAACGGCAGGCCGTGATAGTGATTCTTACGCAGTTTGTCATCCTGAGTTGCTACACCCGTGGCGCAGTTGTTCAGGTGGCAAATTCGCAGATATTTACAACCGAGCGCGACCATTGGGCCAGTGCCGAAGCCGAAGCTTTCTGCGCCGAGAATCGCCGCTTTGATGATATCAACGCCCGTTTTCAGGCCGCCATCAACCTGCAAACGAATTTTATGACGTAAACCGTTGGCAACCAGCGCCTGTTGGGTTTCCACCAGGCCGAGTTCCCACGGACAGCCTGCGTATTTCACCGATGAAAGCGGACTTGCGCCGGTGCCGCCGTCATAGCCTGCGATGGTGATTAAATCGGCATAAGCTTTTGCCACGCCAGTCGCGATGGTGCCTACGCCCGGTTCGGAAACCAGCTTCACGGAGATCATCGCTTTTGGATTGACCTGCTTGAGGTCGAATATCAGCTGCGCTAAATCCTCGATAGAGTAGATATCGTGGTGCGGCGGCGGGGAGATCAGCGTCACTCCGGGCACCGAATAGCGCAGTTTGGCAATGTAAGGAGTGACTTTATCACCCGGCAATTGACCGCCTTCGCCCGGCTTCGCGCCCTGGGCGACTTTAATCTGAATGACGTCGGCATTGACCAGGTACGCCGGAGTAACACCGAAGCGACCGGACGCCACCTGCTTGATGCGCGACACTTTGTTAGTGCCGTAGCGCGCCGGATCTTCGCCGCCTTCACCGGAGTTCGAGTTACCGCCGATGCTGTTCATCGCTTCCGCCAGCGCCTCGTGGGCTTCCGGGCTTAACGCGCCGATAGACATCGCAGCGGTATCGAAGCGTTTAAACAGTTCGCTTGCCGGTTCAACATCGGCAATGTTGACTGCGTTTTCACCCGGCGTAATTGCCAGCAGATCGCGCAGCGTGGTTGCCGGACGCTCATTAACCAGCTTCGCGTATTCCTGATAGTCGCTATACTCGCCGCTTTGTACCGCCTGCTGCAGTGTGCGCACCACGTCCGGGTTGTAGGCGTGGTATTCGCCGCCGTGCACGTATTTCAGCAGGCCGCCCTGGCTGATGGGCTTGCGCGCCAGCCAGGCACGTTTCGACAGATTCAGCAGATCCTGCTGGAAGTCTTCAAAGCTCGCCCCGCCAATGCGGCTAACAGCGCCCTGGAAGCACAGGCCTACGACATCATCGTGCAGACCGACCGCTTCAAACAGTTTCGAGCAGCGGTAAGAGGCGATGGTGGAGATGCCCATTTTGGACATGATTTTGTACAAGCCTTTGTTGATGCCGTTACGGTAGTTGAGCATCACGGTACGATAATCTTTGGCAATCGCGTGGGTGTCTACCAGGCGGCCCAGCGTTTCATAGGCAAGGTACGGATAAATAGCCGTCGCACCGAAGCCCAGCAACACGGCGAAATGGTGCGGATCGCGGGCGCTGGCGGTTTCGACGATGATGTTGGCATCGCAACGCAAGCTTTGATCGACCAGACGGGTCTGGATCGCGCCAACCGCCATCGGAGCCGGAACCGGCAGGCGATCTTTAGCGATATTCCGGTCGGAGAGCACCAGCAGCACAGTGCCGCTACGTACCATTTTTTCGGCTTTGTCGCACAGCTCTTTGACCGTCGCTTCGAGCGTGGTTTTGGTGACGTCAAAGGTGATATCCAGTGTATCTGCGCGGTAGTGCTCCTCTTTCATCGTCGTGAGCTGTTTGAAATCGGAGTAGAGCAGAATCGGCGATTTAAAACTTAAACGGTGCGCCTGGCCCTCTGCTTCACAGAAGACGTTCATTTCACGCCCGATGCTGGTGGCGAGCGACATAACATGCGCTTCACGCAGTGGGTCGATTGGCGGGTTGGTGACCTGGGCAAATTGCTGGCGGAAGTAATCGTAAATAATGCGCGGCTGACTGGAGAGCACGGCGAATGGGGTGTCGTCGCCCATCGAACCGACCGCTTCCTGACCGTTTTCGCCCAGTACGCGAATTACGGAGTCCAGCTCTTCCGCGCTGTAGTTAAACTGTTTCTGGTAGCTGGCAAGCGTGTCGTCGTCCAGTTCGCGGCTACCCACTTCTTCATCGGGCAGATCTTCAAACGGTACCAGTCGGCGGACGTTTTTCTCCATCCACTCTTTATATGGATGGCGGCTTTTCAGATCGTCATCAGTTTCTGCCGAGTGCAGAATGCGCCCACTGCGGGTGTCGATAACCATCAGTTCGCCTGGCCCCACGCGGCCTTTTTCGACCACTTCGTCAGGCTGATAATCCCAGATACCGACTTCAGAGGCGCAGGTGATGAGCTTATCTTTGGTGATGACGTAGCGCGCCGGACGCAGACCGTTACGGTCGAGGTTACAGGCGGCAAAACGACCATCGGACATCACGATGCCTGCCGGGCCATCCCACGGCTCCATATGCATGGAGTTAAAGTCAAAGAAGGCGCGCAGTTCCGGGTCCATATCCGGGTTGTTCTGCCAGGCAGGTGGCACTAATAGACGCATGGCACGGATGATATCCATCCCGCCTGCCAGCAGGAGTTCCAGCATGTTATCCATGGAACTGGAGTCAGAACCGGTTTCGTTGACGAACGGCGCGGCGTCGTGCAGGTCAGGGATCAGCGGCGTCTGGAATTTATAGGTACGCGCACGCGCCCATTGGCGGTTGCCGGTGATGGTGTTGATTTCACCGTTATGCGCCAGGTAGCGGAACGGCTGCGCCAGCGGCCAGCGCGGTACGGTGTTAGTGGAGAAGCGCTGGTGGAACAGGCAAATGGCCGATTCCAGACGCAGGTCCGCGAGGTCCAGGTAGAAGCGCGGCAGATCCGCCGGCATACACAGACCTTTATAGATGTTCACCAGATTCGACAGGCTACAGACGTAGAAGTCTTTGTCGGCTTCGAGACGCTTTTCAATGCGGCGGCGGGCGATAAACAGACGGCGCTCCATATCGCGCGGACGCCAGCCTGCCGGGGCGTTCACAAAAATTTGCTCAATGCGTGGCAGAGAGGAGAGGGCGATTTCACCCAGCACGCCTTCGTTAGTGGGGACATCACGCCAGCCCACAATCGACAACGTTTCGCGTTGCAGCTCTTCTTCAACGATGCGGCGTGCGGCAGCAGCGAGTTCAGGATCTTTATTCAGGAAGAGCATCCCGACGGCGTAGTTTTTTGCTAAACGCCAGCCGCGCTCCTGCGCAACGATGCGAAAAAAGCGATCCGGTTTTTGTAACAGCAAGCCGCAACCGTCACCGGTTTTACCATCGGCGAGAATCGCGCCACGGTGCTGCATGCGGGCCAGTGCGTGTATTGCAGTACGCACTACCTTGTGGCTAGGTTCGCCTTCTATGTGGGCGATCAGGCCGAAACCACAGTTATCCCTCTCAAGGGATTTATCGTACAACATATCGTGAACCTCCCCCAGGCTCTGCGGGAACCCCACTTCCGAACCGCTGCGCACGGGCACAGAAAGAGCGTGGCGACGGGGGTTGCGTGTCATACGCGCGCCTCGCATTCGCCCCCTTGTTGTCCTTTTCGCATCGGTTAATACGGTGAAGAGGGGATCTCAATTACTGCATAAATATGATGAGCAGGCTGCTCATCCAGAAAGCTTCCAGCGGATTTCCAACTTATCGGGAAAGCTGATACAGGTCAAATGGCAAGCTTATTGGTACAGAAATGTGCTTTAGCGCAAAATTCTTTATTAATTAACTGAAATTAAAATAGATTTTCTATTTAAGGTCAAAAGGGGAGTCGTTAGAGAAACAGCCAATTCCTGACTGTCATAAAGGCGTGTTAACCCTTATCCTGCCTTGAACTGACGAGAAAACCAGCATTTTATACTGCCTTAATTGGTAATGACGTTTCATGCTACTGTTTTTGCCTAAAATCCATAAGGAGATAAAAAAATCTGACTCAAGATAAGCAAAAGTGATTTATGTGATTATGCATGAAATTTCGGTAATTTTGATTGATTATGCAGTTGATAAAAGCAGGCCGGGACGATTGATCCAGGTCATCGCCGAATTGAGCTAAAAATGGCAGGCTTTGGCCTCTTTTCAAGGCGCGGTCTATCAGATTATGCAGTTACAGAAATTAGTCAATATGTTTGGTGGTGATCTCACCCGTCGTTATGGGCAAAAGGTGCATAAGCTGACGCTGCACGGCGGTTTTAGCTGCCCTAACCGTGACGGTACCATCGGGCGTGGTGGCTGCACATTCTGTAATGTTGCCTCGTTTGCCGATGAAGCGCAGCAACATCGTTCCATTGCCGAACAACTGGCGCACCAGGCGAATTTAGTTAACCGCGCTAAACGCTATCTGGCCTACTTTCAGGCGTATACCAGCACCTTTGCGGAAGTTCAGGTGCTGCGTTCTATGTATCAGCAGGCGGTGAGCCAGGCCAATATTGTCGGTTTGTGTGTTGGTACCCGCCCGGACTGCGTGCCGGATGCGGTGTTGGATCTGCTTTGCGAATATAAGGACCAGGGCTACGAAGTGTGGCTGGAGCTGGGGCTACAAACCGCGCACGACAAAACGCTACATCGCATCAATCGCGGTCATGATTTTGCCTGTTATCAGCGCACGACGCAGCTGGCGCGTGAGCGCGGGCTGAAGGTGTGTTCTCACTTAATTGTCGGCCTGCCTGGCGAAGGGCAGGCTGAATGTTTGCAAACGCTGGAGCGAGTGGTTGAAACCGGCGTGGACGGCATAAAGCTGCATCCGCTGCATATAGTAAAAGGCAGCATTATGGCGAAAGCCTGGGAAGCGGGGCGTTTGAATGGTATTGAACTGGAGGATTACACGCTCACTGCCGGAGAAATGATTCGCCATACGCCACCGGAAGTGATCTACCACCGCATTTCCGCCAGCGCCCGTCGCCCGACGTTGCTTGCTCCGCTGTGGTGCGAAAATCGATGGACGGGAATGGTCGAGCTGGATCGCTATCTGAATGAACATGGCGTACAGGGATCGGCGCTGGGACGCCCGTGGCTACCTCCAACGGAGTAGACCATTGAGGGGAATTCCGCATTTCTCACACAATTTATAACGTAACTGTCAGAATTGGGTATTATTGGGGCAGGTTGTCGTGAAGGAATTCCCTAATGAAGCAAATTCGTCTGCTGGCGCAGTATTATGTTGACCTGATGATGAAGTTAGGTCTGGTGCGCTTCTCAATGTTGCTGGCGCTGGCCCTCGTCGTTCTTGCCATTGTGGTACAAATGGCGGTAACCATGGTGCTGCATGGTCAGGTCGAAAGCATTGATGTTATTCGTTCTATCTTCTTTGGTTTGCTGATTACGCCGTGGGCGGTCTACTTTCTATCGGTGGTCGTCGAGCAACTGGAGGAGTCACGGCAACGTCTGTCACGGCTGGTGCAAAAACTGGAGGAGATGCGCGAGCGCGATTTGAGCCTCAACGTTCAGTTAAAAGATAATATTGCCCAGCTAAATCAGGAAATCGCCGTTCGTGAAAAAGCGGAAGCAGAACTGCAGGAAACCTTCGGCCAACTGAAAATTGAAATTAAAGAGCGCGAAGAGACACAAATTCAGCTCGAACAGCAATCCTCATTCTTACGTTCCTTTCTTGATGCTTCACCCGACCTGGTTTTTTATCGTAACGAAGATAAAGAGTTTTCCGGCTGTAACCGCGCGATGGAGCTGCTGACCGGAAAAAGCGAAAAACAACTGGTTCACCTGAAACCTGCTGATGTTTACTCACCGGAAGCCGCCGCAAAAGTCATTGAAACCGATGAAAAAGTGTTCCGTCATAATGTGTCACTGACCTATGAACAGTGGCTGGATTACCCGGACGGGCGCAAAGCCTGTTTTGAAATCCGTAAAGTGCCGTACTACGACCGCGTGGGTAAACGTCACGGTTTGATGGGTTTTGGTCGCGACATTACCGAGCGTAAGCGGTATCAGGATGCGCTTGAACGGGCCAGCCGCGACAAAACGACGTTTATCTCCACCATCAGTCACGAATTGCGTACACCGCTGAATGGTATCGTCGGCCTGAGCCGCATTCTGCTGGATACCGAACTCACCGCCGAGCAGGAAAAATATCTCAAAACCATCCATGTTTCGGCCGTCACGCTCGGGAATATCTTCAACGATATTATCGACATGGATAAGATGGAACGGCGTAAGGTCCAGCTTGATAATCAGCCGGTTGATTTCACCAGCTTCCTTGCCGATCTGGAAAATCTCTCCGCATTGCAGGCGCAACAAAAAGGATTGCGCTTTAATCTGGAGCCTACGCTGCCATTACCGCATCAGGTCATTACCGACGGGACGCGTTTACGGCAGATCCTGTGGAATCTCATCAGTAACGCCGTCAAATTCACCCAGCAAGGCCAGGTTACCGTGCGCGTGCGCTACGATGAAGGCGATATGCTGCATTTTGAAGTGGAAGACTCTGGTATCGGCATTCCGCAGGATGAGCTGGATAAAATCTTTGCCATGTATTACCAGGTGAAAGACAGTCATGGCGGTAAACCTGCCACCGGCACCGGTATTGGTCTGGCCGTTTCTCGTCGTCTGGCGAAAAATATGGGCGGCGATATTACGGTTACCAGCGAACAGGGTAAAGGTTCAACCTTTACGTTGACGATCCACGCACCGTCGGTGGCTGAAGAGGTCGATGATGCGTTTGATGAAGACGATATGCCTTTACCGGCGCTGAATGTGCTGCTGGTGGAAGACATTGAACTGAACGTGATTGTCGCGCGTTCTGTGCTGGAAAAATTAGGTAACAGCGTTGATGTCGCCATGACCGGCAAGGCGGCGCTGGAGATGTTTAAACCGGGCGAATACGACCTGGTATTGCTGGATATTCAGTTGCCAGATATGACCGGGCTGGATATCTCTCGTGAACTGACGAAGCGTTATCCGCGCGAGGATTTACCGCCGCTGGTGGCCTTAACCGCTAACGTGCTGAAAGACAAGCAAGAGTACCTCAATGCTGGAATGGATGATGTGCTGAGTAAGCCGCTTTCTGTTCCGGCGCTAACCGCGATGATCAAGAAATTCTGGGATACCCAGGATGATGAGGAGAGTACGGTGACGACAGAAGAGAACAGTAAATCAGAAGCATTGCTCGATATTCCCATGCTGGAACAGTATCTCGAACTTGTAGGACCGAAGCTGATCACCGACGGGTTAGCGGTGTTTGAGAAGATGATGCCGGGCTATGTCAGCGTGCTGGAGTCGAATCTGACGGCGCAGGATAAAAAAGGCATTGTTGAGGAAGGACATAAAATTAAAGGTGCGGCGGGGTCAGTGGGGTTACGCCATCTGCAACAGCTGGGTCAGCAAATTCAGTCTCCTGACCTTCCCGCCTGGGAAGATAACGTCGGTGAATGGATTGAAGAGATGAAAGAAGAGTGGCGTCACGACGTAGAAGTACTGAAAGCGTGGGTGGCAAAAGCCACTAAAAAATGACCCCGGCTAGACCGGGGTGCGCGAATACTGCGCCAACACCAGGGAAATCTTGGCTGCGCCGTAAATTATTATGATGAGTTACAAGGGCACAGCACTGTTTTTCAGGCCGCACGCAGTTAAGATAGCAAAACTTAAATGATTTGTTACATGAATCAGTTAAATGTGTGATGCGTAGCATTTTTATTAAAAAAATTAATGTGTTTCAGTCAATTGCGAAAGGATGATCACAATGAAGAAAATTGGCGTAATTCTGAGCGGATGCGGCGTCTATGACGGTTCTGAAATTCATGAAGCGGTGTTGACGTTGTTAGCTATTTCACGCAGCGGTGCGCAGGCGGTCTGCTTTGCACCGGATAAGCAGCAGGTTGATGTTATCAACCATTTAACGGGCGAAGCGATGACGGAAACGCGCAATGTGCTGATTGAAGCGGCACGAATAACGCGCGGTGAAATCCGTCCTCTGGCCCAGGCCGATGCCGCTGAACTGGATGCGTTGATTGTGCCGGGGGGTTTTGGCGCGGCGAAGAATTTAAGCAATTTTGCCAGTCTTGGTAGCGAATGCACCGTTGACCGTGAATTAAAGGCGCTGGCACAAGCGATGCATCAGGCCGGAAAACCGCTTGGTTTTATGTGTATTGCCCCGGCGATGCTGCCGAAAATTTTCGATTTCCCGCTGCGTTTGACCATCGGTACTGATATCGATACCGCAGAAGTGCTGGAAGAGATGGGCGCGGAGCATGTGCCGTGTCCTGTCGATGATATCGTGGTTGATGAAGACAATAAGATTGTCACCACCCCGGCATATATGCTGGCGCAGAACATTGCAGAAGCGGCGAGCGGCATTGATAAGCTGGTTTCCCGCGTGCTGGTCCTGGCGGAATGAGTAAAAGCCGCTTAACGGTGTTTAGTTTCATTCGCCGTTTTCTTCTGCGGTTAATGGTTGTCCTCGCCGTTTTCTGGGGTGGGGGCATTGCGTTGTTTAGCGTTGCGCCTGTTCCTTTCTCTGCGGTAATGGTCGAGCGGCAAGTCAGCGCCTGGCTGCATGGCAATTTTCGTTACGTGGCACATTCTGACTGGGTCAACATGGATCAAATCTCGCCGTGGATGGGACTGGCGGTGATTGCCGCAGAAGATCAGAAGTTTCCTGAGCACTGGGGCTTTGATGTCGCTTCCATTGAGCAAGCCCTGGCGCACAACGAACGCAATGAAAACCGTATTCGCGGTGCATCAACGATTTCTCAGCAGACGGCCAAAAATCTCTTTTTATGGGATGGGCGTAGCTGGGTTCGAAAAGGGCTGGAAGCCGGATTAACGCTGGGGATAGAAACGGTCTGGAGCAAAAAGCGTATCCTGACGGTTTACCTGAATATCGCCGAATTTGGCGACGGTGTGTTTGGCGTCGAAGCTGCGGCACAACGTTATTTCCACAAACCCGCGAGCAAGCTTACCCGGTCGGAAGCTGCATTACTGGCAGCTGTATTACCTAATCCACTTCGTTTCAAAGTCTCCGCGCCATCGGGCTACGTGCGTAGCCGTCAGGCGTGGATTTTACGGCAGATGTATCAGTTAGGCGGTGAGTCGTTTATGCAACAACACCAGCTGGATTAAGCTTCGCGCGAAGTGAGGGTCAGCGTTTTGCTTTCACGAGGTTGCAGATCTTTCTGCAGGGCAATAGTCAGCGCCGGTTGGGCGATAAATCGTTTCCATAACCGCTCTTGCTTACGCAGACAACACCACTTCGACCAGGTCGCCAGTGGAATCAATGTGCTTTCACCAATGTTGTCGCAGACGACGGGGATAACCTCTGACTCACTGATGCGGTGACAGAGGATATTCTGCGGCTTCAGCGACATCGTCACGATACGGTTATCCTGCAAATAACGCTTCAGCTGTTTCAGTAGCTGGCGCAGTTGTGCAATGTCTTCTTCGTAACGGCATTGTGCAGCAAATTCGGTCAGCGTAATGGAGGGTTTGCCGTCAAAATCTGCAATCACATCGTAGACATAACCGGTTCCGCAATCCGTCTCAACGGTACCGTGATAGCGCGGTATTCCACTCCAGTCTTTTAACCGGCGACCAAGATGCGCGTAGTACTTTAACTCACGGCGGATCTCTTTATCGCCACCATCGCCACGATGGTAGACAATCTTGATACAGCGTTGGGCATCTTCCGGATGCGCATAACATTTCCGATGTCTTCCGGTGCCCAGGGGACTTTGTTCAGATAAGCGAATCATGCCATCTCCTGGAAATATTTTCTGACGATCTCCAGTATGGTCGATTAACTTAAACGAAACCTAAACAATGCTTCTTAAGGTTTTCTTAATGTTCTTCTGAAAGTGAAAAGCGCACGAAATGTACAAATGACGTTGATTGAGAACGATTTCAGTACGCGCTTTTCTTATTGTCGGGGGAGCTTGAAGGGATTTGAATGTCAAAGTGATGAAGATTAATCTTCATCAAAACCAGAATTAAAGAGGGCGATAACGGCGGCCAGTGCTTCCTCTTCCTGTGGACCGGTCGCTTCAACTTCAATCTGCCGTCCTTTGGCAGAATCCAGCATCAGCAGTGCAATAACGCTGTTGGCTTCGGCCTCGGTACCTTCGTCATTACGTAACAGCACTTCTGCGTCAAAACCTTGCATTAATTCAAACAGCTTCATTGCAGGCCGGGCATGCATGCCCAGCTTGTTTGTGATTTCAACAGTTTGCTTGACGGTCATGGTTTACGTTTTTCCAGCGTACGATGGCGTGACTGGACGTTTTTACCGCGCGAGCGGAAGTAGTCTGCCAGTTGCTCTGCAATATACACCGAACGGTGCTTCCCGCCGGTACAACCAATGGCGACCGTCAAGTAGCTACGGTTGTTGGTTTCCAGCATAGGTAACCATAGCTCAAGATAGCTTCGCGTCTGGTAGATAAAATTGTGTACTTCTGTGTGGCGGTCGAGGAACGCGGCGACAGGTTTATCAAGACCTGTCATTGGACGCAGTTTCGGATCCCAGTGCGGGTTCGGCAAGAAGCGCACGTCAAAGACGTAATCTGCATCGATAGGGATACCGTGTTTGAAGCCGAAAGACTCAAAGACCATGGTCAGTTCGCGTTCACGTTTACCCAGCAGACGGGTACGCAGCATTTCAGCCAGCTCGTGAACGGACATTTCTGAGGTATCGACAATCAGATCCGCTCGCGAACGCAGAGGCTCCAGCAAATCGCTTTCTTTGTCGATAGCACTTTCCAGCGACAGGTTTTTGCTGGAAAGCGGATGCAGTCGGCGCGTGTCACTGTAACGACGAATTAAGGTATTACGGTCGGCATCCAGGAACAGTAGTTGCGGTGAGAAAGCGTCAGGCAGGTTACTCATCGCCTGTTCGAATATTTCTGGTGACTCCGGCATATTACGAACATCAATGCTGACGGCGGCAGAAATCTCGCGATCGGCCAGGGTTCGAGCCAGATCGGGTAACAACACTACGGGAAGGTTATCCACGCAGTAAAAACCCATATCTTCCAGCGCACGCAGGGCGACAGATTTACCTGAACCTGAACGTCCGCTGACGATCATCAGTACCATGTACTGTTTCTCCTCACAACGTCTAAAAGAGACATTACCGAATAACTACGCTTCATCCGGAGTACCTTCGGTATCCGTAATGATTTGATACAGCTCTTCATCGCTCTGGGCTGCGCGTAAACGGCGGCAGATGGTTTTGTCCGCCAGACGTTTCGCCACCAGCGACAGAGTATGCAGGTGCGTTTTAGTTTGGTCTGCCGGCACCAGCAGGGCAAAAAGTAAGTCCACCGGTTGGTTGTCGATGGCATCGAAAGCTATAGGCGTTTCGAGCTGAACGAAAACGCCAACGGCGCGCAGAGTATCTTCTTCCAGTTTGCCATGCGGAATGGCAATACCATTGCCGATACCGGTACTGCCCATTTTTTCCCGCGTCAGGATAGCTTCAAAAACCACCTGAGGCGGCAGACTAAGTTGTTTCGCCGCCAGCTCGCTGATGATTTCCAGGGCGCGTTTTTTGCTCTGACAGTGGACGCGGCTTCGCGTACATTCCCTGTTAAGAACACTGCTAAGCTGTAGAGTTGTATCATTATTTGTCATAATTTCACCTAAGAACCTGCCCACTCAAACAGTGGAACAGGCTCGGAGCATTAACCGTACAAATGGCCCGTTGTGCCGCACAACAGGCCGCCATGCACATGCTAATTGCCCGGACAATTAGTGTTGTTTCAGTTTATCTTTATGTTTGGTCAACTGGCGTGCCAGCTTATCAATTAAGCCATCAATGGCAGCGTACATGTCCTGACCTTCCGCGCTGGCATGAATTTCACCACCGTTTACATGCAGTGTTGCATCTGAGGTGTGGGTGACTTTCTCCACTTTCAGAACAACATAGACCTGGTTGATTCGGTCAAAATATTGCTCAAGTTTGGCAAATTTGGCTGTAACAAATTCGCGCAGTGCCTCGGTGATCTCGACGTTATTTCCGGTAATGTTGAGCTGCATAGTGTCTTCCTTATCGGTTGGGTCAAACGAGCTGTTTACGCTGGTTTGACGGCGGAATGGATAAAGACTCTCGGTACTTCGCAACAGTGCGGCGTGCCACCATGATACCTTGTTCCGACAGCAAAGAGGTTAACTTGCTGTCGCTCAACGGTTTCGCTGGGTTTTCCGCCGCGATTAATTTCTTAACCAGCGCACGAATCGCCGTGGAGGAAGCTTCGCCGCCGCCCTCGGTATTGACGTGACTGGAAAAGAAATACTTCAGTTCAAAAATGCCTCGTGGACTATGCAGGTATTTTTGCGTGGTCACGCGAGATATCGTCGATTCATGCATTTCGACAGCCTGGGCGATATCGGCCAGTACCATCGGTTTCATATATTCTTCGCCTTGCTCAAAGAAGGCTTGCTGCTGTTCAACGATACAGCGACTCACGCGCAGTAGCGTATCGTTACGGCTTTCCAGACTCTTGATCAACCATTTGGCATCCTGCAGATTGCTGCGGATAAACTGGCTGTCACCATCGTTGCGCGCGTTATTGCACATCGAGGCGTAGTGCTGGTTGATTTGCAGACGCGGAATGCTGTCACTGTTGAGTTCTACCGTCCAGTGACCGTTATGCTTACGCACCAGCACATCTGGAATGACATACTCAGGTTCGCCCGTCTGGATCGACTGCCCGGGGCGCGGATCGAGCGACTGGATCAGATTGACGGCTTCTTTCAGCACATCTTCTTTCAGACGCGTGACGCGCATTAAAGTGCGGAAGTCGTGATTGGCTAACAGATCGAGATGATCGCTAATGATCAGTCTGGCCTCTTCCAGCCATGGCGTGGTTTTATCGAATTGGGAGAGTTGGATCAGCAGACAGTCACGCAGATCTTTTGCTGCCACACCGACCGGATCAAACCGTTGGATCCGCTTAAGGACGGCTTCAACTTCGTCGATGTCAATCTCTTCATCGCCCATACTTTCGAGAATATCTTCCAGTGGGACAGTCAGATAACCGGTGTCATCAACGGCATCGACGATAGAGGTAGCAATAGCGCGGTCAGTGTCAGAAAACGGTGTCAACTCGACCTGCCACATCAGGTAATCCTGCAAGGTCTGCGTCGTTTCGCCCTGATAGACCGGCAGCTCGTCGTCAATGTAGTCACCGCTGGTGCCGGATGGTGTACCAGCGGTGTAAATGGTGTCCCAACTGGCATCGAGCGGCAGCTCTTCCGGCATCTCTTTTTGTTCGAGCGCGTCGGCGGTGTCCAGCGTTTCACTGTCTTGCGTTTCGCGGGTGTCGATTTCTTCATGAGTGTCGATTTGCTCAAGCAGCGGATTACTCTCCAGCGCCTGCTGTAGCTCCTGCTGAAGTTCCAGCGTCGACAACTGCAACAGACGAATTGCCTGTTGGAGCTGTGGCGTCATCGCCAGTTGTTGGCTAAGCCTGAGTTGCAAACCTTGCTTCATGTTCAGAATCGTACTCTCCTGCTAAAACGTCGCAAACTTCTACCCTATCAGAGTCTGAAGTCTTCCCCAAGGTATACACGCTTAACGTGTTCGTCTTGTAAGATTTCTGTAGGCGTGCCGTGGGCGATCAAATGCCCCTGACTGACGATATAAGCGCGTTCACAAACCGCCAGTGTTTCACGCACGTTGTGGTCAGTGATCAGTACGCCCAGGCCGCTGTCGCGCAGGTGCTCAATGATGCGTTTAATGTCGATAACCGAGATCGGGTCAACCCCGGCAAACGGTTCGTCGAGCAGAATAAATTTCGGATTCGCAGCCAGTGCGCGGGCAATTTCTACACGGCGACGTTCACCCCCGGAGAGTGACTGCCCCATGCTGTCACGCAAGTGTTCAATGTGAAACTCTTCCATCAGCTCGTTCGCGCGGTCTTCACGTTGTTCAGCAGACAAGTCGTCACGAATTTGCAGTACCGCCATCAGGTTATCGTAAACGCTGAGGCGACGGAAAATGGAGGCTTCCTGCGGCAGATAGCCGATACCGCGGCGCGCGCGTGCATGCAGAGGCAGCAGACTGATATCGTCATCATCAATAATGATGTTGCCCGCATCGCGCGGCACAATGCCTACAACCATGTAGAAAGTGGTGGTCTTACCGGCACCGTTTGGCCCCAGCAGACCGACAATTTCCCCGGAGTTGACGGTCAGGCTGACGTCTTCTACCACGCGACGGCCTTTATAGGCTTTTGCAAGGTTCTTTGCAGTTAATGTTGCCATAACGAATTAATTACCCTTCTTCTGTGCCGGGGTCTGGCCTTTGTTGTTTTTGTCCTGCAGCTGCGACGGCACCAGAACGGTGGTTACGCGCTTACCTTTGTCGCTGAAAGCCTGCATTTTCTGCTCTTTCACCAGGTAAGTGATCTTATCGCCCTTAATGTTGCTATCGACCTGCTGCAGATAAGCATTACCCGTCAGAACGACAAAATCTTTTGCCAGTTCGTAGTGCATCTGGGAAGCGTGACCTTCAACGGGTTTACCATTGTCCTGCATCTGGTAGAACGTTGCCGGTTTACCGTAGCCGTCAATCACTTCTTTACCTTGTTCGCCGCCCGGACGGGTAACGACCACTTTGTCGGCATTAATTTTGATGGTGCCCTGGGTGACGATGACATTACCGGTAAAGGTAACCACGTTGCCTTGCATATCAAGAGATTGCTGGTCCGATTCAATGTGGATCGGCTGATCAGTGTCTCCGGTTACGGCAAATGCCGGAATGCTGGCGGCCAGAAGTGAGCTGGCAAGCACAAGATTAAGGCTGAGTTTGTTTGTTTTGAATTTCATAGGATGTTCTAACCTTTTCAATCAGCTCGGCGTTCTTGCTGCGTAAGTTGCCGCGCATTTTCAGACCGCTGGAGTTAAATGTTGTTCCGTATAACGTGACGAGGTCTTCAGAGGTAACATCCTGCGTCACCAGATTGATCTGCGCGTTATCCGTCGTGATTCTGCGAAGTTGAGAGTCCGGCACAAGTGCGTTGACTTCAACGTGTCCATATAAATAGAGCATCCGGTCATTGGTCAGCTTGGCTTTATCTGCTTTTACGGACCATGTCGGGATTTTATCCTTATCAAACGTGGTAAGTACCGGCTGCGTAAACCACGAAACGGCCTGATCGGAATAATATTCAACGTGTTGAGCAATCAATCGATAGCTTAGTGCCCCTTCTGGGTTATAGACGAGCGTGTCCGTATGCTCGCTTTTATAGGTGGGATCATTGTTGTTGACGACCACCTGGGCGGTATCGTCTTTTTCGGCCATATTAATGCCGATCATCACCAGAACCGCCAGTGATAGCACAATGATAACCCAACGTCTGGCTTTACTCATATCGATTGCCCTTTGGCTTCATCCAGTTTGCCCTGCGCCAGGAGTAATAAGTCGCAAACTTCACGCACTGCACCACGACCGCCAGCAATGCGCGTCACGTAATCGGCGCGCGGGAGCAACAGTGGATGCGCATCGGCCACGGCGACGCTTAAACCCACTTTTTCCATTACCGGCCAGTCGATGAGATCATCGCCGACATAAGCCACATTTTCCGGGGCAATCGCCAGTTTTTCCAGCAAATCGCTAAAGGCGATCAGTTTGTTTGACTGCCCCTGATACAAGTGAGTGATCCCCAATGTGGCACAACGATCTTCTACCAGTTTAGCCTTTCGCCCGGTAATGATAGCGACTTCAATATCAGAGGTGAGCGCACAACGAATGCCATAACCGTCACGAACATTGAACGCTTTCAGCTCTTCGCCATTATTGCCCATATAAATCAGGCCATCTGACAGTACGCCATCGACATCGAGGATCAGCAGACGAATGTTCTCTGCTTTTGCTATAACGTCGGCGCTGACAGGGCCGTAACAGGTCGCAAGCGACGCACCTGCTTTGCTCATTGTTGTTTATCCTTGAATCTTTACACTACGCCTGCACGCAGTAAATCATGCATATGTAACACACCGAGTAAATGGTCGCCATCGGCAACCATCACGGAGGTGATATGGCGGGACTGCATTAAGTTCAGTGCCTCAACGGCCAGAATGCCAGGGCGCACGCGTATTCCCCCCGGCGTCATAACATCGGCAATACTTAACTGACGAACATCCACGCCCATATCGAAGACACGGCGTAAATCACCGTCGGTAAAGATGCCTTCAATCATCATATTGTCATCGCAAATGACAGTCATACCAAGATTTTTGCGGGTAACTTCCAGCAATGCGTCACGCAGACTGGCCGTTTTCTTAACATGCGGGATCTCATCGCCCGTATGCATAATATCGTTTACGCGCAGCAGAAGTTTACGACCCAGTGCGCCGCCTGGATGTGAGAGCGCAAAATCTTCGGCAGTAAAGCCGCGTGCTTTTAACAGCGCGACAGCGAGGGCATCGCCCATAACCAGCGTGGCGGTGGTGCTGCTGGTCGGTGCCAGCCCTAACGGACAGGCTTCTTTCGCTACTTTAACACACAGATGAACATCTGCGGCGCGCGCCATGCTGCTCTCCGGGCGACCGGTGATGCAGATTAACGGTACGTGAAGACGCTTAAGCACTGGAATTAAGGCCGTGATTTCGCTGGATTCACCTGAGTTAGAGATAGCAATCACCACATCCTGTGGGGTGACCATGCCTAAATCACCATGCGCGGCTTCACCAGGATGGACGAAAAATGAAGGTGTACCGGTGCTGGCAAACGTTGCCGCCATTTTGCGCCCAATATGCCCCGATTTCCCCATCCCCATGACGACAACTTTCCCTTTACACCAGAACATCTTTTCACAGGCAAGCGTGAAATTCTGATTGATGTATTGATCAAGCTCCGCCAGGCATTCACGTTCAATCGCCAGGACTTCTTTACCTGCTTGCTGAAAGTCAAAACCCGGTTGTAACTCTACGTGCGACATAATGCGTTTCCAGTTATTCAACGAGTATTGGCGATAACCAGTACAACATCGCCAGCCATACGATAAATCCGCCAGTTAATAATACCCCTACACCACGGCCCGGTTGCGGGGAGCGCCGCCAGCATAGCAACGCAAAAATAATGCTCACCAGCAACATCACGCTGTAGTCACGACTGTACGCCAGTGGATCAATCTCTCCTGGCGTTATCAGCGCGGGTAAACCCAACACGATGACAATATTAAAAATGTTTGCGCCAATGATATTTCCGACAGCAATGTCGTTTTCACCTTTGCGAACCCCCGCTATTGCGGTTGCCAGTTCCGGCAGGCTGGTTCCGATAGCAATTGCCGTCAGACCCATCGTCAACTCGCTGATGGCAAAGTAATTCGCCAGCACCGTGGCGTTATCAACCACCATCCGCGTGGCCACTGGCATGATGATAAGCGCAATGCCGAGCCATAAAAACGCGACGGGCAATCCACCGTCAGGCGGCAACTCTGCAAGCTGCTCTCTGGTCAGGCTGTCAGTCCCCTGACGTTCAGCCTGACGTGCAAGTTTAACAATGAACAGCAGCCATAGCACAGCCAGAAAGAGGAGAAAGATACCATCGCTGCGACTAAGTTGTCCGTCATAGAGTACGGAACCGGCCACCACGCTGACCAACAACATTAAGGGTAATTCACGGCGTAGAACATCAGAATGGACGGTAAAAGGACGAACCAGCGCAGCCAGACCGAGGATCAGCAATATATTGATAATGTTTGAGCCGAGGGCTGTACCAACGGCTAAATCGCGTTGTTCGTGCAAAGACGCGGCAAGCGAGACGATGATTTCTGGTAACGATGTACCAATACTGACCACCGTCATGCCGATGATCAGCGGCGGGATGCCAAAGGTTCGGCAAAGAATAGACGCGGCAAAAACCAGGCGGTCGGCACTGTAAACGACCAAAAGTAAACCAACAATTAACAGTGCCGTAGCTAAAAGCATCTAACGTCCTTTCTTCAGGTATACTCGCCGGTCCGCTGAAGATTTTCAGAAAGCCGTAACGGATTCTTAATTTTGACTTTATGCGGCTAAAAAGTAAAACAAATGCCAGCTTTCGCTAACCACGGCGGGTAATATTCTGTAAATATGTTGGGTTCAAGGTTAAATTGAGCGCCATGCTTAGAAAATCAACGCAAGACGAAGGGTGAATTATGGAGCAGTCTGTGGCGAATTTAGTCGATATGCGCGATGTCAGTTTTACGCGTGGCAATCGCTGCATCTTCGATAATATTTCCCTGACCGTGCCGCGAGGGAAGATCACGGCGATCATGGGGCCATCGGGCATCGGTAAAACGACGCTACTCCGTCTGATTGGCGGGCAAATCGCACCAGATCATGGTGAGATTCTTTTCGATGGTGAGAATATTCCGGCGATGTCTCGTTCGCGCCTGTATACAGTGCGCAAACGGATGAGCATGTTATTTCAGTCCGGGGCGTTGTTCACTGATATGAACGTATTTGACAACGTCGCCTATCCACTGCGCGAACATACCCAACTTCCCGCGCCATTGTTGCATAGTACGGTGATGATGAAGCTGGAGGCCGTGGGGCTGCGTGGAGCGGCTAAACTAATGCCTTCTGAACTTTCCGGTGGGATGGCGCGGCGTGCAGCGCTGGCGCGTGCGATTGCGCTGGAGCCGGATCTCATCATGTTTGATGAACCCTTTGTTGGGCAAGATCCCATCACCATGGGCGTACTGGTGAAGCTGATTTCTGAGCTGAACAGCGCGTTGGGTGTGACTTGTGTGGTGGTTTCTCACGATGTGCCGGAAGTGTTAAGTATTGCCGATCACGCCTGGATCCTGGCGGACAAAAAAATTGTCGCTCATGGTAGTGCCCAGGCGTTGCAGGCGAATCCTGATCCGCGCGTACGTCAGTTTCTGGACGGGATAGCTGACGGGCCTGTTCCGTTCCGCTATCCTGCCGGCGATTATCACGCTGATCTTTTACCAGGGAGTTAAGCCACTCATGCTGTTAAATGCGCTGGCGTCGCTCGGACATAAAGGGATTAAAACCCTGAGAACGTTCGGGCGGGCCGGGTTAATGTTATTCAATGCGCTGGTCGGCAAACCGGAATTTCGCAAACATGCGCCGCTGCTGGTGCGCCAGCTCTATAATGTCGGCGTCCTGTCGATGCTGATTATTGTAGTTTCTGGCGTGTTCATCGGAATGGTGTTGGGGCTGCAAGGTTATCTGGTTCTGACCACTTATAGTGCGGAAACCAGTCTGGGTATGCTGGTGGCGTTATCGCTACTGCGTGAACTGGGGCCGGTGGTTGCCGCGTTGTTGTTTGCCGGGCGTGCTGGTTCGGCGCTAACCGCAGAAATCGGCCTGATGCGCGCTACAGAGCAACTCTCCAGTATGGAGATGATGGCGGTGGATCCGCTGCGTCGGGTTATTTCTCCCCGTTTCTGGGCTGGGGTTATTTCATTACCACTGTTGACGGTTATTTTCGTCGCCGTGGGGATCTGGGGCGGATCTCTGGTCGGCGTCAGTTGGAAAGGCATTGATAGCGGGTTCTTCTGGTCGGCAATGCAAAATGCCGTCGACTGGCGTATGGATCTGGTCAACTGTCTGATTAAGAGCGTGGTGTTCGCCATCACGGTGACGTGGATTTCGTTGTTTAACGGCTACGACGCCATCCCGACGTCTGCCGGGATTAGCCGGGCAACCACTCGCACCGTTGTCCACTCGTCTCTGGCTGTTCTGGGGCTGGATTTTGTGCTGACCGCATTGATGTTTGGGAATTGAGTTCATGCAAACGAAAAAAAATGAAATTTGGGTGGGTATCTTTTTATTAGCAGCACTACTGGCGGCGCTGTTTGTTTGCCTGAAGGCGGCGAACGTGACGTCCATACGTACTGAACCGACCTACACGCTTTATGCGACGTTCGATAACATTGGCGGCCTGAAAGCGCGCTCTCCGGTCAGCATTGGTGGTGTTGTTGTGGGCCGGGTGGCGGATATTACGCTGGACCCGAAAACCTATCTGCCGCGCGTAACGCTGGAAATTGAACAACGTTATAACCACATTCCTGATACCAGTTCGCTGAGCATTCGTACTTCCGGCCTGCTGGGGGAACAATATCTGGCATTAAACGTCGGTTTTGAAGACCCGGAACTGGGGACTGCTATCCTGAAGGATGGCGATACAATTCAGGACACCAAGTCTGCGATGGTGCTGGAAGATCTTATTGGTCAGTTCCTTTACGGTAGTAAAGGCGATGACAATAAGAATAGTGGCGATGCGCCAGCTGCTGCGCCAGGTAATAATGAAACCACTGAACCTGTGGGTACAACGAAATAATTTCAGGAGAACCGACGCATGTTTAAACGTTTAATGATGGTCGCTTTGCTGGTGATTGCACCGCTGAGTGCGGCAACCGCGGCAGACCAGACCAATCCGTATAAGCTGATGGACGAGGCGGCGCAGAAAACGTTCGATCGCCTGAAGAATGAGCAACCGCAAATTCGGGCCAACCCGGATTATCTGCGTACCATTGTCGATCAGGAACTGTTGCCATACGTACAGGTGAAATACGCCGGTGCGCTGGTGCTGGGCCAGTATTACAAGAGTGCGACCCCTGCTCAACGTGATGCTTACTTTGCCGCTTTCCGTGAGTACCTGAAGCAGGCTTACGGTCAGGCGCTGGCGATGTATCACGGTCAAACCTATCAGATTGCGCCAGAACAGCCGCTGGGCGATAAAACCATTGTGCCTATTCGCGTTACCATTATTGACCCGAATGGCCGCCCGCCGGTGCGTCTGGACTTCCAGTGGCGTAAAAACTCCCAGACGGGCAACTGGCAGGCTTACGACATGATTGCTGAAGGCGTCAGTATGATCACCACCAAACAAAACGAGTGGGGAACGCTGCTGCGTACCAAAGGTATCGACGGCCTGACTGCACAACTGAAATCGATTTCTCAACAGAAAATCACTCTGGAAGAGAAAAAATAATGAGCGAGTCACTGAGCTGGATGCAGACGGGTGACACGCTGGCGTTATCCGGAGAGCTGGATCAGGACGTTCTGCTACCGCTTTGGGAAATGCGTGAGGAAGCGGTGAAGGGGATTACCTGCATCGATCTTAGCCGTGTGTCCCGCGTGGATACGGGTGGACTGGCACTGCTGCTCCATCTTATCGATCTGGCGAAAAAGCAGGGCAACAACGTGACGCTTCAGGGGGTAAACGACAAAGTGTATACCCTGGCGAAATTGTATAATTTGCCTGCTGATGTTCTGCCTCGTTAAATTTTTTCAGGCCGGATATGGCGTTAACCGCCTGTCCGGCAAACCTGCCTGCAAGTCGAGCCTTGTCTGATTTATCAGCGAGGCTTTTTGCTTATTTATGCCAGCGCAACTTTGCTCTAAGATGTTTCGCTGGTTTATTAACTGATGATTGAAGATCCCATGGAAAATAATGAAATTCAGAGCGTGTTGATGAACGCTCTCTCCCTCCAGGAAGTCCACGTTTCCGGCGATGGCAGCCACTTTCAGGTTATTGCCGTGGGTGAGTTGTTTGACGGCATGAGTCGGGTTAAAAAACAGCAGACGGTCTATGGCCCGCTGATGGAATATATTGCGGATAACCGCATTCATGCTGTGTCGATCAAAGCGTATACCCCTGCGGAGTGGGCGCGCGATCGCAAACTGAACGGCTTTTGAGCTATGGGCGATTCGCCGGTAGCGGATATGAATTGTTAACTGAGAACAAACTAAATGGATAAATTTCGTGTTCAGGGGCCAACGAAGCTCCAGGGCGAAGTCACAATTTCCGGCGCTAAAAATGCTGCTCTGCCTATCCTTTTTGCCGCACTACTGGCGGAAGAACCGGTAGAGATCCAGAACGTCCCGAAACTGAAAGACGTCGATACATCAATGAAGCTGCTAAGCCAGCTGGGTGCGAAAGTAGAACGTAATGGTTCTGTGCATATTGATGCCCGCGATGTTAATGTATTCTGCGCACCTTACGATCTGGTTAAAACCATGCGTGCTTCTATCTGGGCGCTGGGGCCGCTGGTAGCGCGCTTTGGTCAGGGGCAAGTTTCACTGCCTGGCGGTTGTACGATTGGTGCACGTCCGGTTGATCTACACATTTCTGGTCTCGAACAATTAGGCGCGACCATCAAACTGGAAGAAGGTTACGTTAAAGCTTCCGTCGATGGTCGTCTGAAAGGCGCACATATCGTGATGGATAAAGTCAGCGTTGGCGCAACGGTGACCATCATGTGTGCTGCAACCCTGGCGGAAGGCACCACGATTATTGAAAACGCAGCGCGTGAACCGGAAATCGTCGATACCGCGAACTTCCTGATTACGCTGGGTGCGAAAATTAGCGGTCAGGGCACCGATCGTATCGTCATCGAAGGTGTGGAACGTTTAGGCGGCGGTGTCTATCGCGTGCTGCCGGATCGTATCGAAACCGGTACTTTCCTGGTGGCGGCGGCGATCTCTCGCGGCAAAATTATCTGCCGTAACGCGCAGCCAGATACTCTGGACGCCGTGCTGGCGAAACTGCGTGACGCTGGAGCAGACATCGAAGTCGGCGAAGACTGGATTAGCCTGGATATGCATGGCAAACGTCCGAAGGCTGTTAACGTACGTACCGCGCCGCATCCGGCATTCCCGACCGATATGCAGGCCCAGTTCACGCTGTTGAACCTGGTGGCAGAAGGGACCGGCTTCATCACCGAAACGGTCTTTGAAAACCGCTTTATGCATGTGCCAGAGCTGAGCCGTATGGGCGCGCACGCCGAAATCGAAAGCAATACCGTTATTTGTCACGGTGTTGAAAAACTTTCTGGCGCACAGGTTATGGCAACCGATCTGCGTGCATCAGCAAGCCTGGTGCTGGCTGGCTGTATTGCGGAAGGGACGACGGTGGTTGATCGTATTTATCACATCGATCGTGGCTACGAACGCATTGAAGACAAACTGCGCGCTTTAGGTGCAAATATTGAGCGTGTGAAAGGCGAGTAATTGTCTGAGAGCTGGCAGCCCCGTTCGCGGGGCTACCGCCAGACCACTTATTTTTTCGGTTTAGTGTAGCTACGCATCAACTGCGTTCTGTCGATAAACTCATGGGTCTGCGGATCATGGTAGCGAGATGGCCAGATAATCCAGGGGTCAGTTCCCAGGGCTTTCGCAATAATCATCTCTCCTTTCGGCCAGGGGCGCGATAATGCGTTCGCCAGCGTTGAGGAACTCAAACCATTTCTGCGAGATTCCGCCGCCATTGACGTTCCCTTCTTGCGCAAACCCGCAATGATGTCAGCGGGATGCCAGTCAATGAAATTACTTTCCATCTTTCCTCACTCCTTAAGTTAGTCGCTTTCATTCAGAACATTTCTTCTGTCGGGCATCACTATACTCCTGATGGCGTATTGTTCTAAAAAGTTCCTGTAAAGAGTGTGAATATTCAGAATATATAAAGATGTACAGCCCTATTTTTCAGGTGTTATAGAGCTGAATAAGTGTTTTTATGGAATTTACTAGAACCATCCCGCGCGCTGCGCGGGATGCGGGGAGGGGATTAACGATCGCGTTGAACAGCGATGTGCGCGAGGCCGATGAGTGCTTCTCGCCACGGGGTGTCCGGGAGCACCTGTAACGCTGCGATGGCTTTGTCTGCTTCTTCCTCGGCACGCTGACGCGTCCATTCAAGAGATCCACAAGCGTTCATTGCTTCCAGAACCGGTTCCAGAAGATGGCGACCGTTACCCTGTTCGATGGCGGTACGAATCATCTGTGCCTGTTCTGGTGTGCCATGATGCATTGCATGCAGCAGCGGCAGCGTCGGTTTACCTTCGTTCAGATCGTCGCCGACGTTTTTACCTAACTGTTCGCCATCGGCATTGTAATCGAGTAAATCGTCGATCAACTGGAAAGCAGTGCCGAGATAGCGCCCATAATCCTGCAGGCCTTTCTCCTCCTCCGGCGTACAGCCAGCCAGAATCCCGGAACACTGCGCGGCAGCCTCAAACAGACGCGCGGTTTTGCTATAGATAACGCGCATGTAGTTTTCTTCAGTGATGTCCGGATCGTTAACGTTCATCAGTTGCAGAACTTCACCTTCTGCGATGACGTTTACGGCTTCTGACATGACTTCCAGCACTTTGAGCGAGCCGAGGCTGGTCATCATCTGGAACGCGCGGGTATAAATAAAATCGCCTACCAGCACGCTGGCGGCATTGCCAAATGCGGCGTTGGCGGTAGCTTTACCCCTGCGCATATCTGATTCATCCACAACGTCGTCGTGCAGCAGAGTCGCCGTGTGGATAAACTCGATCAGGGCAGCAATGGTGACATGCGCATTTCCCTCATAGCCAACAGCTCGTGCAGCCAGTACAGCAATCATCGGACGAATACGTTTACCGCCGCCGCTGACGATGTAATAGCCTAACTGATTGATCAGTTGGACGTCGGAATTAAGCTGCTCAAGGATTGCCGCATTAACACCCGCCATATCTTGCGCGGTTAACTCATTGATTTTTTCTAAATTCATCGCAAAAGCCGGGCTTTTCGCCCCGATTACCTTACTGTGAACAAAGGCAACTTAGGGTTTATGGTTAGGAATATAGGGTGATTGTACTGAAAAAATGGCACAGATAAACGTTACCGTACAAGTTGTGTTTTTTTTCTTCGTGTATTGACTGTAGCACTTGTCAAAGGCGTGCGTTTTGCGTAATATTCGCGCCCTATTGTGAATATTTATAGCGCACTCTGAATCATTGAAAAGGTGTGCGCGGAAGCGGAGTTTTATATGTACGCGGTTTTCCAAAGTGGTGGTAAACAACACCGAGTAAGCGAAGGTCAGACCGTTCGCCTGGAAAAGCTGGACATCGCAACTGGCGAAACTGTTGAGTTCGCTGAAGTGCTGATGATCGCAAACGGTGAAGAAGTCAAAATCGGCGTTCCTTTCGTTGATGGCGGCGTAATCAAAGCTGAAGTTGTTGCTCACGGTCGTGGCGAGAAAGTTAAAATCGTTAAGTTTCGTCGTCGTAAACACTATCGTAAGCAGCAGGGCCATCGTCAGTGGTTCACTGATGTGAAAATTACTGGCATCAGCGCCTAAGACCTGAGGAGAGATTTCAAATGGCACATAAAAAGGCTGGCGGCTCCACACGTAACGGTCGCGATTCAGAAGCTAAACGCCTGGGCGTTAAGCGTTTCGGTGGCGAATCCGTTCTGGCGGGTAGCATCATCGTTCGTCAACGTGGTACCAAATTCCACGCTGGCGCTAACGTAGGTTGCGGTCGTGACCACACTCTGTTTGCTAAAGCAGACGGTAAAGTGAAATTCGAAGTTAAAGGCCCGAAAAACCGTAAATTTATCAGCATCGAAGCTGAATAAGTTTTTCGCGTCCCGGTAACGGATGAAAGCCCCGCAACACGTTGCGGGGCTTTTTACATTCGATAACCGGTAAAAATGCGCATGGTGCGACGTTAATTCGCAAATGCGCTTTGCAGGGAATACGGTATGAAGCAGCAGGCAGGCATTGGCATTCTTTTGGCGCTCACCACAGCAATTTGCTGGGGGGCGTTGCCAATCGCAATGAAGCAGGTGCTGGAGGTGATGGAACCTCCGACAATCGTGTTTTACCGTTTCTTGATGGCGAGTATTGGCCTTGGTGCCATTCTTGCGGTGAAGAAGAGGTTGCCGCCATTACGCGTGTTTCGTAAGCCACGCTGGTTGATTTTGTTGGCAGTGGCGACCGCCGGGCTGTTTGGTAACTTCATCCTGTTCAGCTCATCCTTGCAATACCTGAGTCCGACCGCTTCGCAGGTGATTGGGCAACTCTCGCCAGTTGGCATGATGGTTGCCAGCGTATTTATCCTGAAAGAGAAAATGCGCAGCACTCAGGTTGTAGGGGCATTGATGCTCCTGAGCGGTCTGGTGATGTTTTTTAACACCAGTCTGGTTGAGATATTTACAAAGCTCACCGATTACACCTGGGGAGTTATCTTTGGGGTCGGTGCGGCGACGGTTTGGGTGAGTTATGGCGTGGCGCAAAAGGTTTTATTGCGTCGGCTGGCCTCACCGCAGATCCTGTTTTTACTGTACACTTTATGTACAATTGCGCTCTTCCCTCTGGCAAAGCCTGGAGTGATAGCGCAGCTTAGCCACTGGCAGCTCGCATGTTTAATTTTTTGCGGACTGAATACCTTGGTAGGATATGGCGCCCTGGCGGAAGCGATGGCTCGCTGGCAGGCAGCGCAGGTGAGCGCGATCATCACGCTCACCCCACTGTTTACGCTGTTTTTTTCAGATCTTTTATCACTGGCCTGGCCCGATTTCTTCGCCAGACCGATGTTAAACCTTTTAGGTTATCTCGGTGCGTTTGTCGTGGTTGCGGGCGCGATGTATTCCGCCATTGGTCATCGTATTTGGGGCGGATTACGTAAGCATACAACGGTGGTATCGCAACCCCGCGCAGGCGAATGATTTACGGAGAATAAAATGAAGTTTGTTGATGAAGCATCGATTCTGGTCGTTGCAGGTGATGGCGGTAATGGTTGCGTGAGCTTCCGCCGCGAAAAGTATATTCCGAAAGGCGGCCCGGATGGCGGCGACGGCGGTGATGGTGGTGACGTATGGATGGAAGCCGACGAGAACCTGAACACGCTTATCGATTATCGTTTTGAAAAATCTTTCCGTGCAGAGCGCGGTCAGAATGGCGCAAGCCGCGACTGTACCGGTAAGCGCGGTAAAGACGTCACAATTAAAGTGCCGGTAGGTACGCGTGTAATCGACCAGGGTACTGGTGAAACCATGGGCGATATGACCAAACACGGTCAGCGTCTGCTGGTTGCTAAGGGCGGCTGGCACGGTCTGGGCAATACCCGTTTCAAATCGTCAGTTAACCGTACACCACGGCAGAAAACTAACGGTACGCCGGGCGATAAGCGTGAGCTGCTGCTGGAGCTGATGCTGCTGGCTGACGTCGGTATGTTGGGGATGCCAAACGCGGGTAAATCGACCTTTATTCGTGCGGTATCGGCGGCTAAACCGAAAGTGGCGGATTATCCGTTTACCACTCTGGTGCCAAGTCTGGGTGTGGTACGAATGGACAACGAAAAGAGCTTCGTTGTTGCCGATATTCCAGGACTGATTGAAGGCGCTGCGGAAGGCGCAGGTCTGGGCATTCGCTTCCTGAAGCACCTGGAACGTTGCCGCGTCCTGTTGCACCTCATCGATATCGATCCGATTGACGGCACCGATCCGGTTGAAAACGCGCGTATTATTATCAGCGAGCTGGAAAAATACAGCCAGGATCTGGCGGCGAAACCGCGTTGGTTAGTCTTCAACAAGATCGATCTGCTGGATAAGGTAGAAGCCGAAGAGAAAGCGAAAGCGATCGCTGAGGCGCTGGGCTGGGAAGATAAATATTATCTGATCTCTGCGGCGAGTGGACTGGGCGTGAAAGATCTCTGCTGGGATGTGATGACCTTTATCATTGAAAACCCGGTCGTGCAGGCTGAAGAAGCGAAACAGCCAGAGAAAGTCGAATTCATGTGGGATGATTATCATCGCCAGCAGCTTGAAGAGATTGCTGAAGAGGATGATGAAGACTGGGATGACGACTGGGACGAAGACGACGAAGAAGGCGTTGAGTTCATTTACAAGCGTTAATCAGCAAAACCCCGGCCATGCGCCGGGGTTTCTTATTGACTAATTGTTCTGATAAATATCTTTATACAAACGGCTTTCAAAACGCACTAACGGAATACGGCGATTACGCTGATCCGCCGGTTCTACTGCATAGCCAGAAAGATATTGCACAAACGCCATTCGTTGCCCGCTCGCTGTGGTAATGAATCCCGCCAGGTTATATACCCCCTGCAACGAACCGGTTTTCGCTGAGACTTTTCCATCCACGCCCGCCTGATGCAGACCTGCACGGTACTGCAAAGAGCCGTCATAGCCCGCCAGCGGCAGCATAGAGATAAAGTTAAGTTCATTGTCGTGTTGGGCTATGTATTGCAGCACCTGCATCATGGTGGCGGGGGCAATCAGGTTATGCCGCGAAAGCCCTGAACCATCGGCAATAATGGTGTTACCAATATCGACACCGGCTTGCTGGCGCAGGATCTGACGCACGGCGTCCGACCCGGCCCGCCATGTTCCAGGCACATTGAAGCGCGCATGGCCGATCATGCGGAAAACCGTATCGGCAATCATGTTGTCCGACTTTTTCAGCATAATCTTAAGCAGATCGTGCAGCGGGGCCGACTGTTTACTGGCAACTACCGTTCCGGGGTCGTTAACCTGCGTCTGACGCAGCAGTGTTCCGCTCCAGGTGATACCTGCCTGTTTTAACTCATCTTTCAGAATTGCACCGGCATAGCTGGCTCCATCCTGCACGGCAAAAGCCAACGGGAGCGGCTCAGAACGTTGTGGCAGGCATCCGGTCAGCGTAAAGCGGTTCAGGTCGCCTGGCACCACATCCAGCTCGCAATATTGCGCTTCGGCAGAACCACGGGGGAGGGTGCGTACCTGGCTGAACATCGTAACGGGGTAATAAGATGCCACGCGTATAAAAGCCATATCACCAGGTTTTGGGGCACTGTAGAGCGAGACGGAGAAACAGTTGCGGTCAACTATGGCGGCGGCAGGCGGAGCGCTAAAGCATTGTGTCATGTCATTCCATGGCCAGCCGGGGGCTTTATCGTGGCTGGCGAAAATGGAGGTATCTATCAACACATTGCCATCGATTTGGTTGACGCCAGATTTTTTCAAAGTCGCGACCATATTGCGAATATCCTGACGTTTTAACGTCGGATCGGCACCAAATCGCGCCACTAAGTCACCCTTAAGTACGCCGTTTTCCACATTACCTTTGGTTTCAAGCGTCGTGGTAAAACGAAAATCGGGGCCGAGTTGAATCAACGCCGCCAGCGCAGTAATAACTTTCTGCGTACTGGCGGGCAGCGCCATCTGCTGACTGTGGTAATCAATAGCGGGGGCCGACGCGCCGACTTTTTGCACCATCAGGGCAAGGTTGGCACCAGCGGGGAGTTGAGTAATGTACTCATCAACATTTGCGGCCTGAACACTGAACGCTATACAGCTGGTCAATCCGATGATAAATCTGGAAAATCGCATAATCTCGCGCTAACAACCTGGAATCGAGCCGTCATACTACGGCGCAACGCCCTATAAAGTAAACGATGACCCTTCGGGAACTTCAGGGTAAAATGACTATCAAAATGTGAATTGTAGCTGACCTGGGACTTGTACCCGGGTCGGTATTTTTTTGCTTCTGGTCCCGGTGAGGAGTTATGCCGGGCAGGCCGAACAGCCGGGGTGGGTGAAGACTTGCCCCATCAGGAATATTCAAGAGGTATAACAAATGCAAGCTATTCCGATGACCTTACGCGGCGCTGAAAAATTACGCGAAGAGCTGGATTTTCTGAAATCTGTGCGCCGTCCTGAAATCATTGCTGCTATCGCGGAAGCGCGTGAGCATGGCGACCTGAAAGAAAACGCCGAATACCACGCAGCTCGTGAACAGCAGGGCTTCTGCGAAGGCCGTATCAAAGACATCGAAGCCAAGCTGTCGAACGCGCAGGTGATTGATGTCACCAAAATGCCCAACAATGGGCGCGTTATTTTTGGTGCTACCGTAACGGTGCTGAATCTCGATTCTGACGAAGAACAGACTTATCGCATCGTTGGCGATGACGAAGCTGACTTTAAACAAAACCTGATTTCTGTAAACTCGCCTATTGCTCGTGGCCTGATCGGCAAAGAAGAAGATGATGTTGTGGTCATCAAAACGCCGGGCGGCGAAGTAGAATTTGAAGTAATTAAGGTGGAATACCTGTAAGAATTACCCAATACTCAAGATGTTGATGTATTGTAAAGAAAGGAAAAAGGCCGCTATGCGGCCTTTTATCAACGAACAGAGCGTGGCATTTTGCTCTCCTGCCTGCGGAAAACCCCTCGTTTTACACAGCAAATGTGTGTAACTTTAGGATAATCTTAGCGTGGCAGCGAGATTTTACGTTCTTTAGTTGGGCGATAAAGCACCAGCGTTTTACCGATGACCTGTACATTACAGGCGCCGGTTTCGCGCACGATAGCTTCCACGATCAAGGTTTTAGTTTCGCGATCTTCGGTGGCGATTTTCACCTTGATGAGTTCATGGTGCTCTAACGCTTGTTCAATCTCGGCCAGCACCCCTTCGGTCAAACCATTACTGCCAAGCAGAACAACTGGCTTGAGCGGATGTGCCAGACCTTTCAGGTGCTGTTTTTGTTTAGTACTCAGATTCATCGTATTTTTTGCTTACGTTGGGATTGAAAACGGGTCATTCTACCGCCATCTCCCATATATCACCAAATAGGCGCGTAAAAATTTACGCAATTGGTTACGATGAGTTATCCCCATGGGAAAGTTAAATGACAGGTAAGAAGCGTTCTGCCAGCTCCAGCCGCTGGCTTCAGGAACACTTTAGCGATAAATATGTTCAACAGGCACAGAAAAAGGGGTTACGTTCCCGTGCCTGGTTTAAACTTGATGAAATACAGCAAAGTGACAAACTCTTTAAACCGGGAATGACGGTTGTCGACCTTGGTGCTGCGCCGGGTGGTTGGTCACAATATGTGGTCACCCAAATTGGCGGCAAAGGCCGCATCATCGCTTGCGATCTTTTACCTATGGATCCTATCGTTGGTGTGGACTTTCTTCAGGGCGATTTTCGTGATGAACTGGTGATGAAAGCACTGCTGGAGCGCGTTGGCGACAGCAAAGTCCAGGTTGTCATGTCCGATATGGCACCAAACATGAGCGGAACACCGGCGGTGGATATCCCCCGTGCCATGTATCTGGTGGAACTGGCGCTAGAAATGTGTCGTGATGTATTAGCGCCAGGTGGCAGTTTTGTAGTGAAGGTGTTCCAGGGCGAAGGTTTCGATGAGTATCTAAGGGAAATTCGCTCCCTGTTTACGAAGGTCAAAGTTCGTAAGCCGGACTCTTCTCGCGCACGTTCGCGGGAAGTGTATATTGTAGCGACCGGGCGTAAACCCTAACCGGGAGATTTCAGACGAAAGTTTGAAAGATGCTGGATATAGAGTATCCTGACGCTGTTTTTAACACAGTTGTAATAAGAGGTTAATCCCTTGAGTGACATGGCGAAAAACCTAATACTCTGGCTGGTCATTGCCGTTGTGCTGATGTCAGTATTCCAGAGCTTTGGGCCCAGCGAGTCTAATGGCCGTAAGGTGGATTACTCTACCTTCCTACAAGAGGTCAATAACGACCAGGTTCGTGAAGCGCGTATCAACGGACGTGAAATCAACGTTACCAAGAAAGATAGTAACCGTTATACCACTTACATTCCGGTTCAGGATCCGAAATTACTGGATAACCTGTTGACCAAGAACGTCAAGGTTGTCGGTGAACCGCCTGAAGAACCAAGCCTGCTGGCTTCTATCTTCATCTCCTGGTTCCCGATGCTGTTGCTGATTGGTGTCTGGATCTTCTTCATGCGTCAAATGCAGGGCGGCGGTGGCAAAGGTGCCATGTCGTTTGGTAAGAGCAAAGCGCGCATGCTGACGGAAGATCAGATCAAAACGACCTTTGCTGACGTTGCGGGCTGCGACGAAGCAAAAGAAGAAGTTGCTGAACTGGTTGAGTATCTGCGCGAGCCGAGCCGCTTCCAGAAACTCGGCGGTAAGATCCCGAAAGGCGTCCTGATGGTCGGTCCTCCGGGTACCGGTAAAACGCTGCTGGCGAAAGCGATTGCAGGCGAAGCGAAAGTTCCGTTCTTTACTATCTCCGGTTCTGACTTCGTCGAAATGTTCGTCGGTGTGGGTGCATCCCGTGTTCGTGACATGTTCGAACAGGCGAAGAAAGCGGCACCGTGCATCATCTTTATCGATGAAATCGACGCCGTAGGCCGCCAGCGTGGCGCTGGTCTGGGCGGTGGTCACGATGAACGTGAACAGACTCTGAACCAGATGCTGGTTGAGATGGATGGCTTCGAAGGTAACGAAGGTATCATCGTTATCGCCGCGACTAACCGTCCGGACGTTCTTGACCCGGCCCTGCTGCGTCCTGGCCGTTTCGACCGTCAGGTTGTGGTTGGCTTGCCAGATGTTCGTGGTCGTGAGCAGATCCTGAAAGTTCACATGCGTCGCGTACCATTGGCACCCGATATCGACGCGGCAATCATTGCCCGTGGTACTCCTGGTTTCTCCGGTGCTGACCTGGCGAACCTGGTGAACGAAGCGGCACTGTTCGCTGCTCGTGGCAACAAACGCGTTGTGTCGATGGTTGAGTTCGAGAAAGCGAAAGACAAAATCATGATGGGTGCGGAACGTCGCTCCATGGTGATGACGGAAGCGCAGAAAGAATCGACGGCTTACCACGAAGCGGGTCATGCGATTATCGGTCGCCTGGTGCCGGAACACGATCCGGTGCACAAAGTGACGATTATCCCACGCGGTCGTGCGCTGGGTGTGACTTTCTTCTTGCCTGAGGGCGACGCAATCAGCGCCAGCCGTCAGAAACTGGAAAGCCAGATTTCTACGCTGTACGGTGGTCGTCTGGCAGAAGAGATCATCTACGGGCCGGAACATGTTTCTACCGGTGCGTCCAACGATATTAAAGTTGCGACCAACCTGGCACGTAACATGGTGACTCAGTGGGGCTTCTCTGAGAAATTGGGTCCACTGCTGTACGCGGAAGAAGAAGGTGAAGTGTTCCTCGGCCGTAGCGTAGCGAAAGCGAAACATATGTCTGATGAAACTGCACGTATCATCGACCAGGAAGTGAAAGCACTGATTGAGCGTAACTATAATCGTGCGCGTCAGCTTCTGACCGACAATATGGATATTCTGCATGCGATGAAAGATGCTCTCATGAAATATGAGACTATCGACGCACCGCAGATTGATGACCTGATGGCACGTCGCGATGTACGTCCGCCAGCGGGCTGGGAAGAACCAGGCGCTTCTAACAATTCTGGCGACAATGGCAGTCCAAAGGCTCCTCGTCCGGTTGATGAACCGCGTACGCCGAACCCGGGTAACACCATGTCAGAGCAGTTAGGCGACAAGTAAGTTCCCGCATCAGATGACTGTATTTGTACCGAAAACCCCGGGGCGTGCTCCGGGGTTTTTTCTTATCAATTTATACCAGGGATAACACCATGAAACTCTTTGCCCAGGGCACTTCACTGGACCTTAGCCATCCTCACGTAATGGGGATCCTCAACGTCACGCCTGATTCCTTTTCGGATGGCGGCACGCATAACTCGCTGATAGATGCGGTGAAACATGCGAATCTGATGATCAACGCTGGCGCGACGATCATTGACGTTGGTGGCGAGTCCACACGCCCGGGGGCGGCGGAAGTTAGCGTTGAAGAAGAGTTGCAACGTGTTATTCCTGTGGTTGAGGCAATTGCTCAACGCTTCGAAGTCTGGATCTCGGTCGATACATCCAAACCAGAAGTCATCCGTGAGTCAGCGAAAGTTGGCGCTCACATTATTAACGATATTCGCTCCCTTTCCGAACCAGGCGCTCTGGAGGCTGCTGCAGAAACCGGTTTGCCGGTTTGCCTGATGCATATGCAGGGAAATCCAAAGACCATGCAGGAAGCCCCGAAGTATGACGATGTCTTTGCGGAAGTGAATCGCTATTTTATTGAGCAAATAGCACGTTGCGAGCAGGCGGGTATCGCAAAAGAGAAATTGTTGCTCGACCCCGGATTCGGTTTCGGTAAAAATCTCTCCCATAACTATTCATTACTGGCGCGCCTGGCTGAATTTCACCATTTCAACCTGCCGCTGTTGGTGGGTATGTCACGAAAATCGATGATTGGGCAGCTGCTGAACGTGGGGCCGTCCGAGCGTCTGAGCGGTAGTCTGGCTTGTGCGGTCATTGCCGCTATGCAAGGCGCGCATATCATTCGTGTTCATGACGTCAAAGAAACCGTAGAAGCGATGCGGGTGGTGGAAGCCACTCTGTCTGCAAAGGAAAACAAACGCTATGAGTAATCGTAAATATTTCGGTACCGATGGGATTCGTGGTCGTGTAGGGGATGCGCCGATCACCCCTGATTTTGTGCTTAAGCTGGGTTGGGCCGCGGGTAAAGTGCTGGCGCGCCACGGCTCTCGTAAGATCATTATTGGTAAAGACACGCGTATTTCTGGCTATATGCTGGAGTCAGCACTGGAAGCGGGTCTGGCGGCAGCGGGCCTTTCCGCGCTCTTCACTGGCCCGATGCCAACACCGGCCGTGGCTTATCTGACGCGTACCTTCCGCGCAGAGGCCGGAATTGTGATATCTGCATCGCATAACCCGTTCTACGATAACGGCATTAAATTTTTCTCTATCGACGGCACCAAACTACCGGATGCAGTAGAAGAGGCCATCGAAGCGGAAATGGAAAAAGAGATCAGCTGTGTTGATTCGGCAGAACTGGGTAAAGCCAGCCGTATCGTTGATGCTGCGGGTCGCTATATCGAGTTTTGCAAAGCCACGTTCCCGAACGAACTTAGCCTCAGTGAACTGAAGATTGTGGTGGATTGTGCAAATGGTGCGACTTATCACATCGCGCCGAACGTGCTGCGCGAACTGGGGGCGAATGTTATCGCTATCGGTTGTGAGCCGAACGGTGTGAACATCAATGCCGAAGTGGGGGCTACCGACGTTCGCGCGCTTCAGGCGCGAGTGCTGGCTGAAAAAGCGGATCTCGGTATTGCCTTCGACGGCGACGGCGATCGCGTGATTATGGTTGACCATGAAGGCAATAAAGTCGATGGCGATCAGATCATGTATATCATCGCGCGTGAAGGTCTTCGTCAGGGCCAGCTGCGTGGTGGCGCGGTGGGTACATTGATGAGCAACATGGGGCTTGAACTGGCGCTGAAACAGTTAGGTATTCCATTTGCGCGCGCGAAAGTGGGGGACCGCTACGTACTGGAAAAAATGCAGGAGAAAGGCTGGCGTATCGGTGCAGAGAACTCCGGTCATGTGATCCTGCTGGATAAAACCACTACCGGTGACGGTATCGTTGCTGGCTTGCAGGTGCTGGCGGCGATGGCGCGTAACCATATGAGCCTGCACGACCTTTGCAGCGGCATGAAAATGTTCCCGCAGATTCTGGTTAACGTGCGTTACACCGCAGGTAGCGGCGATCCGCTTGAGCATGAGTCAGTTAAAGCCGTGACCGCAGAGGTTGAAGCTGCGCTGGGCAACCGTGGACGCGTTTTGCTGCGTAAATCTGGCACCGAGCCGTTAATTCGCGTGATGGTAGAAGGTGAAGACGAAGCGCAGGTAACTGAATTTGCACACCGTATCGCCGATGCAGTAAAAGCCGTTTAAAGCGTTAGATAACTGGCTAAAAAGGCGGCGATTGTCGCCTTTTTTCTCGGCGAACACATCGGTTTTGCTGTTTTTTTCCGCAGTTGATACAATGCGATAAAATTGCCCTTGCGAAGGTCATTCGCTTTGGTTAGTATTCACACCCGCTTCAGTGGGAAAGATTAAAAACTCCCGCTTTATTGGTTGAAGCATTGGTACGCGGCAACTCCGCAAGGAACAGGTTGATTATGTACGAAGCTCTTTTAGTAGTTTTCCTTATTGTGGCAATTGGCCTTGTTGGTCTGATCATGCTGCAGCAAGGTAAAGGCGCTGATATGGGAGCCTCCTTCGGAGCAGGCGCTTCCGCTACGCTGTTTGGTTCAAGTGGTTCTGGTAACTTCATGACCCGCATGACGGCGCTGCTGGCAACGTTATTCTTCATCATCAGTCTGGTGCTGGGTAACATCAATAGCAATAAAACCAATAAAGGTAGCGAATGGGAAAACCTGAGTGCGCCGGCGAAAACCGAACAAACTCAGCCAGCTGCTCCGGCTAAGCCGACCAGCGATATCCCGAACTAAAAAGTAGTATCCGTGCCGAGGTGGTGGAATTGGTAGACACGCTACCTTGAGGTGGTAGTGCCCAATAGGGCTTACGGGTTCAAGTCCCGTCCTCGGTACCAAATTTCAGAAAAGAGACGCTGAAAAGCGTCTTTTTTCGTTTTGGTCCTGGTCTGAGGAATGGTTGTCAGGTATCTGTATCTCGTCCAGTTGCTTTACTCGTAGCTGGTACTTTGAAACGATGGTGCCGGTACGCCTTAGTTATAAACTTTTCCCTTCTGCTGACATAATTGGCACTTTATTGTGTCAACTCCAGTTCCGGTACGGATATGTTTACTTCTCGATAAACCATCCTGCTCCTGTCAGTATAACTACTGATGGCTACGTTCTGCGTAATGTTTAGAGACGCATTGATAATGTTATTTAATTACTGAGAACAATGGCCGCATCATTTAAAAAGAAAAAACTAACAGTGTTTCGGTCTGATATGGATCAGAGTTGAAAAACATGTCTGATATAAAATTGAACATTGTTGATAATTGTTTATATTGGTTGTGAACTTGGATTTCTGGATGACAGTATTCAACAAATTTGTTAGAAGTTTTAAATCTCATTGGTTGTTGTATCTTTGTGTTATTGTTTTTGGTATTACGAACTTAGTCGCCTCTTCCGGAGCGCATATGGTTCAGCGATTGCTGTTCTTCGTTCTGACCATCTTGGTTGTTAAACGTATATCATCCCTTCCGCTTCGCCTGCTTGTTGCCGCACCATTTGTGTTACTGACAGCGGCAGACATGAGTATTAGCCTCTATTCATGGTGTACCTTTGGTACAACTTTCAATGATGGATTTGCGATTAGTGTGCTGCAGAGTGATCCGGATGAAGTTGTCAAAATGCTGGGGATGTATATCCCTTATCTATGTGCTTTTGCCTTTTTATCCCTTCTTTTTTTGGCAGTAATAATAAAATATGATGTTTCCTTGCCGACGAAAAAAGTGACAGGAATATTATTGCTGATTGTCATTTCGGGCAGTTTATTTTCCGCTTGTCAATTTGCTTATAAAGATGCAAAAAATAAAAAAGCGTTCAGTCCATATATACTAGCGTCGCGATTTGCTACCTATACGCCGTTTTTCAATCTCAATTATTTTGCTTTAGCAGCGAAAGAGCATCAAAGATTACTCTCAATTGCAAACACGGTGCCATATTTTCAATTATCAGTCAGGGATACAGGTATTGATACCTACGTGTTGATTGTGGGGGAGTCTGTACGTGTCGACAATATGTCTTTGTATGGATACACACGCTCTACGACACCGCAAGTCGAAGCACAAAGAAAACAGATCAAACTGTTTAATCAAGCAATAAGCGGTGCACCTTACACTGCGCTGTCGGTTCCCCTTTCTTTAACTGCTGATTCTGTTTTGAGTCATGACATTCATAATTACCCGGACAACATTATTAATATGGCTAATCAAGCAGGATTTCAGACTTTCTGGCTAAGCTCGCAATCCGCTTTTCGGCAGAATGGTACAGCAGTTACCAGTATCGCCATGCGCGCCATGGAAACAGTCTATGTCAGAGGATTTGATGAATTGTTGTTGCCGCATTTATCGCAAGCGTTACAGCAAAAGACGCAGCAAAAGAAACTGATTGTTCTTCATTTAAATGGAAGCCATGAACCGGCTTGTAGCGCCTATCCGCAATCCAGCGCCGTGTTTCAACCGCAGGACGATCAGGATGCCTGCTATGACAACTCCATTCATTACACAGATAGTTTGCTAGGTCAGATTTTTGAATTATTAAAAGATCGCCGCGCCTCGGTCATGTATTTTGCCGACCACGGCCTGGAACGCGACCCTACGAAGAAGAACGTCTATTTTCATGGAGGCAGGGAGGCCAGCCAGCAGGCATATCATGTCCCGATGTTTATCTGGTATAGCCCCGTTCTTGGGGATGGCGTTGATCGTACAACGGAAAACGATATCTTTTCCACTGCGTACAATAATTACCTTATTAATGCGTGGATGGGGGTAACAAAGCCGGAACAGCCGAAAACGCTGGAGGAAGTGATTGCACACTATAAAGGAGACTCACGGGTTGTGGATGCAAACCATGATGTTTTCGATTATGTGATGCTCAGAAAGGAGTTTACAGAGGATAAGCAAGGTAACCCCACCCCTGAAGGGCAGGGTTGATGTCGAATTACTGGCCTTTATTTTCCAGATTCTCCACCTGCGGCACGCCTGAAGCGGCAGAGGAGGAGAGGAGGCCAGTTTTGGCATAACCGAAAAGTTTCTCGCGGGTATCGGTGATATCCAGGTTACGCATGGTCAATTGACCGATACGATCATCTGGCGAGAACACCGAGTCGCCTTTTTCCATCGTCAGACGCTCTGGCTTGTAGGTCAGGTTCTCTGAGACGGTATTCAGGATTGAATAATCGTTCCCGCGGCGCAGCTCCAGAGTAACTTCACCAGTGATCTGGCTGGCAACCCAGCGTTGCAGAGAGTCCCGCAGCATCAGCGCCTGGGAGTCAAACCAACGTCCCTGGTACAGCAGACGGCCCAACTGACGACCATGCGCGTGATACTGCTCAATGGTGTCTTCGTTGTGAATACCGGTCAACAAACGTTCATACGCAATGTGCAGCAGTGCCATCCCAGGGGCTTCATAAATGCCGCGGCTTTTTGCTTCGATGATACGGTTTTCAATCTGGTCGCTCATGCCCAGGCCGTGACGACCGCCGATGCGGTTAGCTTCCAGCATCATTTCTACGTCGTCGCTAAAGGTTTTACCGTTCAGCGCCACCGGATGACCTTGCTCAAAGCGTACTGTGACTTCTTCTGCCGGGATTTTCACGCTCTCATCCCAAAACTTCACGCCCATAATTGGATTGACGATTTTGACGCTGGAGTTGAGGTATTCCAGATCCTTCGCTTCATGCGTTGCACCAAGCATGTTGGAGTCCGTGGAGTAGGCTTTTTCGACAGACATTTTGTAGTCGAAACCGCAGGCAATCATAAATTCAGACATCTCATGACGGCCGCCCAGTTCATCAATAAAGTCAGTATCAAGCCACGGTTTGTAAATCTGCAGTTCAGCATTGGTCAGCAGACCGTAACGATAGAAACGTTCGATATCGTTTCCTTTATAGGTGCTACCGTCACCCCAGATATTCACGCCATCTTCTTTCATGGCAGCAACCAGCATGGTACCAGTCACGGCGCGGCCCAGCGGCGTCGTGTTGAAATAGGTCAGGCCGCCGGTGGTGTTATGAAATGCGCCACACTGAATAGCGGCAATACCTTCGGCCACCAGTTGTTTGCGGCAGTCGATCAGACGTGCGTTCTCCGCGCCGTATTCCATGGCACGACGAGGGATCGCATCATAATCCTCTTCGTCTGGCTGGCCCAGGTTTGCAGTATATGCATAAGGAACCGCTCCCTTTTGTCGCATCCACAGCAGTGCGGCACTGGTGTCCAGACCGCCGGAAAAAGCGATACCAATACGTTGACCTACCGGGAGATGCTTGAGAATCGTCGTCATAAAATAACACCCTGCTTAATTAACTGATGATGAGCCTGGATTTCCGCTCTCACTGAATTTTTATGCAAAATAAATGAGTTTTCATTTAATCATCTTTTATCGGAGACAGGAAGAGTTTAGTGTGTTTTTTGTAAAATAATGCGCTTAAGGGAGAGCAGGAGAAGGCAAAAGTATTCAACAAATGAAAGTGAACCGGATATTCATTCACGTGATTAGCAATAAACGTTGACAAAATGTGGCATGGATCACTATAATGCCTGCAGATTTTACGTCCCGTCTCGGTACACCAAATCCCAGCAGTATTTGCATTTTTTACCCAAAACGAGTAGAATTTGCCACGTTTCAGGCGCGGGGTGGAGCAGCCTGGTAGCTCGTCGGGCTCATAACCCGAAGGTCGTCGGTTCAAATCCGGCCCCCGCAACCACTTTCCCTTAGAGTCCTTTTTCAAATATACTGTGAAGACTTCGGCCTTCGTAGTGGGATTTGAAAAAATCCTTCTGGAAAGTGCTCCAGACCGCAGTTGCGGTTATAGGGTTCAGTTATATAAAGCCCCGATTTATCGGGGTTTTTTGTTATCTGACTACAGAATAACTGGGCTTTAGGCCCTTTTTTTATGTCTTGGGGGTGGGCTTGTCCACATTAGAGCAAAAATTAACAGAGATGATTACTGCGCCAGTTGAGGCCCTGGGTTTTGAACTGGTTGGCATCGAATTTATTCGCGGTCGCACATCCACACTGCGCATCTATATTGATAGTGAAGATGGCATCAATGTTGATGATTGTGCTGATGTGAGCCACCAGGTAAGTGCTGTGCTGGATGTTGAAGATCCCATCACCGTTGCTTATAACCTGGAAGTCTCCTCACCGGGTCTCGATCGCCCACTGTTCACGGCTGAACACTACGCCCGTTTCGTCGGAGAAGAGGTGACTCTGGTTCTCCGCATGGCGGTACAAAACCGTCGTAAATGGCAGGGCGTTATCAAAGCGGTAGACGGTGAAATGATCACAGTTACCGTCGAAGGTAAAGATGAAGTGTTCGCGCTGAGTAATATCCAGAAGGCGAACCTGGTTCCCCACTTTTAATAGTCTGGATGAGGTGAAAAGCCCGCGATGAACAAAGAAATTTTGGCTGTAGTTGAAGCCGTATCCAATGAAAAGGCGCTACCTCGCGAGAAGATTTTCGAAGCATTGGAAAGCGCGCTGGCGACAGCAACAAAGAAAAAATATGAACAAGAAATCGACGTTCGCGTACAGATCGATCGCAAAAGCGGTGATTTTGACACCTTCCGTCGCTGGTTAGTTGTTGATGAAGTCACCCAGCCGACCAAGGAAATCACCCTTGAAGCCGCACGTTATGAAGATGAAAGCCTGAACCTGGGCGATTACGTTGAAGATCAGATTGAGTCTGTTACCTTTGACCGTATCACCACCCAGACGGCAAAACAGGTTATCGTGCAGAAAGTGCGTGAAGCCGAACGTGCGATGGTGGTTGATCAGTTCCGTGAACACGAAGGTGAAATCATCACCGGCGTGGTGAAAAAAGTAAACCGCGACAACATCTCTCTGGATCTGGGCAACAACGCTGAAGCCGTGATCCTGCGCGAAGATATGCTGCCGCGTGAAAACTTCCGTCCTGGCGACCGCGTTCGTGGCGTGCTCTATTCCGTTCGCCCGGAAGCGCGTGGCGCGCAACTGTTCGTCACCCGTTCCAAGCCGGAAATGCTGATCGAACTGTTCCGCATTGAAGTGCCGGAAATCGGCGAAGAAGTGATTGAAATTAAAGCAGCGGCTCGCGATCCGGGTTCTCGTGCGAAAATCGCGGTGAAAACCAACGATAAACGTATCGATCCGGTAGGTGCTTGCGTAGGTATGCGTGGCGCGCGTGTTCAGGCGGTTTCTACTGAACTGGGCGGCGAGCGTATCGATATCGTCCTGTGGGATGATAACCCGGCGCAGTTCGTGATTAACGCAATGGCACCGGCAGACGTTGCTTCTATCGTGGTGGATGAAGATAAACACACCATGGATATCGCCGTTGAAGCCGGTAACCTGGCGCAGGCGATTGGCCGTAATGGTCAGAACGTGCGTCTGGCTTCGCAGCTGAGCGGTTGGGAACTCAACGTGATGACCGTTGACGACCTGCAGGCTAAGCATCAGGCGGAAGCGCACGCAGCGATCGACACTTTCACCAAATATCTCGACATCGACGAAGACTTCGCGACTGTTCTGGTAGAAGAAGGCTTCTCGACGCTGGAAGAACTGGCCTATGTGCCGATGAAAGAGCTGTTGGAAATCGAAGGCCTTGATGAGCCGACCGTTGAAGCACTGCGCGAGCGTGCTAAAAATGCACTGGCCACCATTGCACAGGCCCAGGAAGAAAGCCTCGGTGATAACAAACCGGCTGACGATCTGCTGAACCTTGAAGGGATAGATCGTGATTTGGCATTCAAACTGGCCGCCCGTGGCGTTTGTACGCTGGAAGATCTCGCCGAACAGGGCATTGATGATCTGGCTGATATCGAAGGGTTGACCGACGAAAAAGCCGGAGCACTGATTATGGCTGCCCGTAATATTTGCTGGTTCGGTGACGAAGCGTAATAAACTGTAGCAGGAAGGAACAGCATGACAGATGTAACGATTAAAACGCTGGCCGCAGAGCGACAGACCTCCGTGGAACGCCTGGTACAGCAATTTGCTGATGCAGGTATCCGGAAGTCTGCTGACGACTCTGTGTCCGCACAAGAGAAACAGACTTTGATTGACCACCTGAATCAGAAAAATTCAGGCCCGGACAAATTGACGCTGCAACGTAAAACACGCAGCACCCTTAACATTCCTGGTACCGGTGGAAAAAGCAAATCGGTACAAATCGAAGTCCGCAAGAAACGCACCTTTGTGAAACGCGATCCGCAAGAGGCTGAACGCCTTGCTGCGGAAGAGCAAGCGCAGCGTGAAGCGGAAGAGCAAGCCCGTCGTGAGGCAGAAGAATCGGCTAAACGCGAGGCGCAACAAAAAGCTGAACGTGAGGCCGCAGAACAAGCTAAGCGTGAAGCTGCTGAACAAGCGAAACGTGAAGCTGCGGAAAAAGACAAAGTGAGTAATCAACAAGACGATATGACTAAAAACGCCCAGGCTGAAAAAGCCCGCCGTGAGCAGGAAGCTGCAGAGCTCAAGCGTAAAGCCGAAGAAGAAGCGCGTCGTAAACTCGAAGAAGAAGCACGTCGCGTTGCTGAAGAAGCACGTCGTATGGCGGAAGAAAACAAATGGACTGATAACGCGGAACCGACTGAAGATTCCAGCGATTATCACGTCACTACTTCTCAACATGCTCGCCAGGCAGAAGACGAAAGCGATCGTGAAGTCGAAGGCGGCCGTGGCCGTGGTCGTAACGCGAAAGCTGCGCGTCCGAAGAAAGGCAACAAACACGCTGAATCAAAAGCTGATCGTGAAGAAGCACGCGCAGCAGTACGTGGCGGTAAGGGCGGAAAACGTAAAGGTTCTTCGCTGCAGCAAGGCTTCCAGAAGCCTGCTCAGGCCGTTAACCGTGACGTTGTGATCGGCGAAACCATCACCGTTGGCGAACTGGCGAACAAGATGGCGGTTAAAGGCTCTCAGGTCATCAAAGCGATGATGAAGCTGGGCGCAATGGCGACCATCAACCAGGTCATCGACCAGGAAACCGCACAGCTGGTTGCCGAAGAGATGGGCCACAAAGTTATCCTGCGTCGTGAAAACGAGCTGGAAGAAGCGGTAATGAGCGACCGTGACACGGGTGCAGCGGCTGAACCGCGCGCGCCGGTTGTGACCATCATGGGTCACGTTGACCACGGTAAAACCTCTCTGCTGGACTACATTCGTTCAACGAAAGTGGCCTCTGGCGAAGCGGGCGGCATTACCCAGCACATTGGTGCATACCACGTTGAAACTGAAAACGGCATGATCACCTTCCTGGACACCCCGGGGCACGCCGCGTTTACTTCAATGCGTGCTCGTGGTGCGCAGGCAACGGACATCGTAGTCCTGGTTGTTGCTGCCGACGACGGCGTAATGCCGCAGACCATCGAAGCAATCCAGCACGCGAAAGCGGCGCAGGTTCCGGTGGTCGTTGCAGTGAACAAGATCGATAAACCAGAAGCCGATCCGGATCGCGTTAAGAACGAACTCTCCCAGTACGGCATCCTGCCGGAAGAGTGGGGCGGTGAAAGCCAGTTCGTACATGTGTCTGCGAAAGCGGGTACTGGTATCGATGAGCTGCTGGACGCTATCCTGCTGCAGGCGGAAGTTCTGGAACTGAAAGCGGTACGTAAAGGCATGGCGAGCGGTGCGGTTATCGAATCCTTCCTCGATAAAGGTCGTGGTCCGGTTGCTACCGTTCTGGTACGTGAAGGTACTCTGCACAAGGGCGATATCGTTCTGTGTGGCTTCGAATACGGTCGTGTTCGTGCGATGCGTAACGAACTGGGTCAGGAAGTGCTGGAAGCGGGTCCGTCCATTCCGGTGGAAATCCTCGGCCTGTCCGGCGTTCCGGCTGCGGGTGATGAAGTTACCGTTGTACGTGACGAGAAGAAAGCGCGTGAAGTTGCACTCTATCGTCAGGGTAAATTCCGCGAAGTTAAACTGGCGCGTCAGCAGAAATCTAAACTCGAGAACATGTTCGCCAACATGACCGAAGGCGAAGTTCACGAAGTGAATATCGTCCTGAAGGCAGACGTACAGGGTTCTGTGGAAGCTATCTCCGACTCCTTGCTGAAACTGTCTACTGACGAAGTTAAAGTGAAGATCATCGGTTCTGGCGTAGGTGGTATCACCGAAACCGACGCTACCCTGGCTGCGGCGTCCAACGCCATCCTGGTTGGCTTCAACGTACGTGCTGATGCCTCTGCACGTAAAGTAATTGAAGCGGAAAGCCTGGATCTGCGTTACTACTCCGTCATCTATAACCTGATCGACGAAGTGAAAGCGGCAATGAGCGGTATGCTGTCTCCGGAACTGAAACAACAGATTATCGGTCTGGCGGAAGTTCGTGACGTGTTCAAATCACCGAAATTTGGTGCCATCGCAGGCTGTATGGTTACCGAAGGTGTGGTTAAACGTCACAACCCGATCCGCGTTCTGCGCGACAACGTGGTTATCTACGAAGGCGAGCTGGAGTCCCTGCGCCGCTTCAAAGATGACGTTAACGAAGTCCGTAACGGTATGGAATGTGGTATCGGCGTTAAGAACTACAACGATGTCCGCACTGGCGATGTGATCGAAGTATTCGAGATCATCGAAATCCAACGTACCATCGCTTAAGGTTGTCTGGGTTGTAGGCCGGATAAGGCTTTTACGCCGCATCCGGCAGCCGTGGCCTGATATGACGCTCGCGCGTCTTATCAGGCCAACGTGAACAGCCCTTCCACCTGAAATTAATTTTTAAAAAGGGGCTATGGCCCCTTTTTTGTCAGGAGAATTTATTATGGCGAAAGAATTTGGTCGCCCGCAGCGCGTAGCGCAGGAAATGCAAAAAGAGATCGCTCTCATCCTGCAGCGTGAAATTAAAGATCCTCGTCTGGGCATGATGACCACCGTTTCCGGTGTCGAAATGTCTCGCGACCTGGCGTATGCCAAAGTATATGTAACGTTCCTCAACGACAAAGATGAAGACGCGGTTAAAGCGGGCATCAAAGCGTTGCAGGAAGCTTCTGGTTTCATCCGCAGCCTGCTGGGGAAAGCGATGCGCCTGCGTATCGTGCCGGAACTGACCTTCTTCTACGACAACTCGCTGGTTGAAGGGATGCGTATGTCAAACCTGGTGACCAGCGTGGTCAAACATGACGAAGAACGTCGTGTTAACCCGGACGACAGCAAGGAGGACTAATGAGTCGTCCTCGTCGTCGCGGTCGCGACATTAACGGCGTTTTGTTGCTGGATAAACCTCAGGGTATGTCCAGCAACGATGCGCTGCAAAAAGTGAAACGGATTTATAACGCCAACCGTGCCGGGCATACCGGTGCGCTGGACCCGCTGGCGACCGGCATGTTGCCGATTTGCCTCGGGGAAGCGACGAAGTTTTCCCAGTATCTGCTGGACTCCGACAAACGCTATCGGGTGATTGCGCGTCTTGGACAGCGTACCGATACGTCTGACGCCGATGGACAAATCGTTGAAGAACGTCCGGTAACCTTTAGCGCAGAGCAACTGGCGGCGGCACTGGATACTTTCCGTGGCGATATCGAACAGATCCCATCGATGTATTCAGCACTGAAATACCAGGGCAAAAAACTGTACGAATATGCGCGTCAGGGCATTGAAGTACCGCGTGAAGCGCGCCCGATTACCGTTTATGAATTGCTGTTTATTCGCCACGAAGGCAATGAGCTGGAGCTGGAAATTCACTGCTCAAAAGGCACTTATATCCGCACCATCATTGATGACCTGGGTGAAAAACTCGGTTGTGGCGCGCATGTTATTTACCTGCGTCGTCTGGCGGTAAGTAAATATCCGGTTGAACGGATGGTGACCCTGGAACATCTGCGTGAACTGGTTGAACAAGCCGAACAGCAGGATATTCCAGCCGCGGAGTTACTTGATCCATTACTGATGCCAATGGACAGTCCAGCTTCGGACTACCCGGTGGTGAATCTTCCGTTAACGTCTTCTGTTTACTTCAAAAATGGTAACCCGGTTCGTACATCCGGTGCGCCGCTGGAAGGACTGGTTCGCGTTACAGAAGGTGAGAACGGCAAGTTTATCGGTATGGGCGAAATTGACGATGAAGGCCGCGTCGCGCCTCGTCGCCTGGTGGTTGAATACCCGGCGTAATGTTAACCGTCTTGCGATAACAGGTCGCTACGAGTAGAATACTGCCGCTTAACGTCGCGTAAATTGTTTAACACTTTGCGTAACGTACACTGGGATCGCTGAATTAGAGATCGGCGTCCTTTCATTCTATATACTTTGGAGTTTTAAAATGTCTCTAAGTACTGAAGCAACAGCTAAAATCGTTTCTGAGTTTGGTCGTGACGCAAACGACACCGGTTCTACCGAAGTTCAGGTAGCACTGCTGACTGCACAGATCAACCACCTGCAGGGCCACTTTGCAGAGCACAAAAAAGATCACCACAGCCGTCGTGGTCTGCTGCGCATGGTTTCTCAGCGTCGTAAACTGCTCGACTACCTGAAACGTAAAGACGTAGCACGTTACACCCAGCTCATCGAGCGCCTGGGTCTGCGTCGCTAATTCTTGCGAGTTTCAGAAAAGGGGGCCTGAGTGGCCCCTTTTTTCAAGCTGACGGCAGCAATTCACTGGAAACTAATGTATTGTTGCTATGAATGATCTTCCGTTGCAGAGGTTCGCGCGGCTAATGAGAGGCTTTACCCACATTGGGCTGGGTTAGGGTTGTCATTAGTCGCGAGGATGCGCAGAAGATCGGGTATTAACACCAGTGCCGTAAGGTACTGTCTAAGAAAGAGAAAGGATATTACATTGCTTAATCCGATCGTTCGTAAATTCCAGTACGGTCAACACACCGTGACTCTGGAAACCGGCATGATGGCTCGTCAGGCTACTGCTGCTGTTATGGTTAGCATGGATGACACCGCGGTATTTGTTACCGTTGTTGGCCAGAAAAAAGCCAAACCAGGTCAGGACTTCTTCCCACTGACCGTTAACTATCAGGAGCGTACCTACGCTGCTGGTCGTATCCCGGGTAGCTTCTTCCGTCGTGAAGGCCGCCCAAGCGAAGGCGAAACCCTGATCGCGCGTCTGATTGACCGCCCGATTCGCCCGCTGTTCCCGGAAGGCTTCGTCAACGAAGTTCAGGTTATCGCCACCGTGGTTTCTGTTAACCCGCAGGTTAACCCGGATATCGTCGCGATGATTGGTGCTTCCGCAGCACTGTCTCTGTCTGGTATTCCGTTCAATGGTCCGATTGGTGCTGCCCGCGTAGGTTACATCAATGACCAGTACGTACTGAACCCGACTCAGGACGAGCTGAAAGAGAGCAAACTGGATCTGGTTGTTGCGGGTACTGAAGCCGCTGTACTGATGGTTGAATCTGAAGCTGAACTGCTGAGCGAAGACCAGATGCTGGGCGCAGTAGTGTTCGGTCATGAACAACAGCAGGTTGTTATTCAGAACATCAATGAACTGGTGAAAGAAGCCGGCAAACCGCGTTGGGACTGGCAGCCGGAGCCGGTAAACGAAGCGCTGAACGCGCGCGTTGCTGCACTGGCTGAAGCTCGTCTGAGCGATGCTTACCGCATCACCGACAAACAAGAGCGTTATGCGCAGGTTGATGTCATCAAATCTGAAACCATCGCGACGCTGCTTGCTGAAGATGAAACCCTGGACGAAAACGAACTGGGTGAAATTCTGCACGCTATCGAGAAAAACGTTGTTCGTAGCCGCGTACTGGCAGGCGAACCGCGTATCGACGGTCGTGAAAAAGATATGATTCGTGGTCTGGATGTGCGTACTGGCGTGCTGCCGCGTACTCACGGTTCTGCGCTGTTTACCCGTGGTGAAACTCAGGCGCTGGTTACCGCAACGCTGGGTACTGCACGTGACGCGCAGGTTCTTGATGAACTGATGGGCGAACGTACTGACACCTTCCTGTTCCACTACAACTTCCCTCCGTACTCCGTAGGCGAAACCGGCATGGTCGGTTCTCCGAAGCGTCGTGAAATTGGTCACGGTCGTCTGGCGAAGCGCGGCGTGCTGGCAGTCATGCCGGATATGGACAAATTCCCGTACACCGTACGTGTGGTGTCTGAAATCACCGAATCCAACGGTTCTTCTTCTATGGCTTCCGTGTGCGGCGCGTCTCTGGCGCTGATGGACGCAGGTGTGCCGATCAAAGCTGCTGTTGCGGGTATCGCAATGGGTCTGGTGAAAGAAGGCGACAACTACGTTGTACTGTCTGACATTTTGGGCGACGAAGATCACCTGGGCGATATGGACTTCAAAGTTGCGGGTTCCCGCGACGGTATTTCTGCATTGCAGATGGATATCAAAATTGAAGGTATCACCAAAGAGATCATGCAGGTTGCACTGAACCAGGCTAAAGGTGCGCGTCTGCATATCCTGGGCGTAATGGAACAGGCGATCAACGCGCCACGTGGCGATATCTCTGAGTTCGCTCCGCGTATCCATACCATCAAGATCAACCCGGACAAGATCAAAGACGTTATCGGTAAAGGCGGCTCTGTTATCCGTGCCCTGACCGAAGAAACTGGCACCACCATCGAAATCGAAGATGACGGTACTGTGAAGATCGCAGCGACCGACGGCGAGAAAGCGAAACATGCTATTCGTCGTATCGAAGAGATCACTGCAGAAATCGAAGTGGGCCGCGTCTACAATGGTAAAGTGACCCGTATCGTTGACTTTGGCGCATTTGTTGCCATCGGCGGCGGTAAAGAAGGTCTGGTACACATCTCTCAGATCGCTGACAAACGCGTTGAGAAAGTGACCGATTACCTGCAGATGGGTCAGGAAGTACCGGTGAAAGTTCTGGAAGTTGATCGCCAGGGCCGTATCCGTCTGAGCATTAAAGAAGCGACTGAGCAGTCTCAACCTGCTGCAGCACCGGAAGCTCCGGCTGCTGAACAGGGCGAGTAAGGTTGCCATTTGCCCTCCGCTGCGGCGGGGGGCTTTTAACCGGGCAGGACGCCTTGTTAGCAACCGGGAACAGGACGTTCATTCAACCGTGGTCTTCGGGAGTGGGAAATGAAGCCTTTTTTGCGCTGGTGTTTCGTTGCGACAGCACTTACGCTTGCAGGATGCAGTAATACTTCCTGGCGTAAAAGTGAAGTCCTCGCGGTACCATTGCAACCGACTTTACAGCAGGAAGTGATTCTGGCACGTATGGAACAAATCCTTGCCAGTCGGGCTTTAACCGATGACGAACGCGCACAGCTTTTATATGAGCGCGGAGTGTTGTATGATAGTCTCGGTCTGAGGGCATTAGCGCGTAACGATTTTTCGCAAGCGCTGGCAATCCGACCGGATATGCCTGAAGTATTCAATTACTTAGGCATATATTTAACGCAGGCAGGCAATTTTGATGCTGCCTATGAAGCGTTTGATTCTGTACTTGAGCTTGATCCAACTTACAACTACGCGCACTTGAATCGCGGGATCGCATTATATTACGGCGGTCGTGACAAGTTAGCGCAAGATGATCTGCTGGCGTTTTATCAAGACGATCCCAATGATCCTTTCCGTAGTCTGTGGCTTTATCTCGCCGAGCAGAAGCTCGATGAGAAGCAGGCTAAAGAAGTGTTGAAACAGCACTTCGAAAAATCGGATAAGGAACAGTGGGGATGGAACATTGTCGAGTTCTACCTGGGCAACATTAGCGAACAAACGTTAATGGAAAGGCTCAAGGCGGACGCAACGGATAACACCTCGCTCGCTGAGCATCTCAGTGAAACCAACTTCTATTTAGGTAAGTACTACCTAAGTCTGGGGGATTTGGACAGCGCCACGGCACTGTTCAAACTGGCGGTTGCCAACAACGTTCATAACTTTGTTGAGCACCGATACGCATTGTTGGAATTATCGCTCCTGGGCCAGGACCAAGATGACCTGGCAGAATCGGACCAGCAATAGCTGACGTACACATCAGCCCGTAATCTTTTTTGATTGCCATCACCTTAACGGGTGAGGGCGTTGTTGTTCGTTAATACACCTACTTTGAGCCGGTTCACACTTTTCAATGAAAATTGCTGATCAATTTCATGATGAGTTATGTAGACTGGCCGCCATTAATTTTGAGGCACACGTACTACATGGCTGAATTCGAAACCACTTTTGCAGATCTGGGCCTGAAGGCTCCTATCCTTGAAGCCCTTAACGATCTGGGTTACGAAAAACCATCTCCAATTCAGGCAGAGTGTATTCCACATCTGCTGAATGGCCGCGACGTTCTGGGTATGGCCCAGACGGGGAGCGGAAAAACTGCAGCATTCTCTTTACCTCTGCTGCAGAATCTTGATCCTGAGCTGAAAGCACCACAGATTCTGGTGCTGGCACCGACCCGCGAACTGGCGGTACAGGTTGCTGAGGCAATGACGGATTTCTCTAAACACATGCGCGGCGTAAACGTGGTTGCCCTGTACGGCGGCCAGCGTTATGACGTGCAATTACGCGCCCTGCGTCAGGGGCCGCAGATCGTTGTCGGTACTCCGGGCCGTCTGCTGGATCACCTGAAACGTGGCACTCTGGACCTTTCTAAACTGAGCGGTCTGGTTCTGGATGAAGCTGACGAAATGCTGCGCATGGGCTTCATCGAAGACGTTGAAACTATTATGGCGCAGATCCCGGAAGGTCATCAGACCGCTCTGTTCTCTGCAACCATGCCGGAAGCGATTCGTCGCATTACCCGCCGCTTTATGAAAGAGCCGCAGGAAGTGCGCATTCAGTCCAGCGTGACTACCCGTCCTGACATCAGCCAGAGCTACTGGACTGTTTGGGGTATGCGTAAAAACGAAGCACTGGTACGTTTCCTGGAAGCGGAAGATTTTGATGCGGCGATTATCTTCGTTCGTACCAAAAACGCGACTCTGGAAGTGGCAGAAGCTCTTGAGCGTAACGGCTACAATAGCGCCGCGCTGAACGGTGACATGAACCAGGCGCTGCGTGAGCAGACACTGGAACGACTGAAAGATGGTCGTCTGGACATCCTGATTGCGACCGACGTTGCGGCCCGTGGCCTGGACGTTGAGCGTATCAGCCTGGTAGTTAACTACGATATCCCGATGGATTCTGAGTCTTACGTTCACCGTATCGGTCGTACTGGTCGTGCGGGCCGTGCTGGCCGTGCGCTGCTGTTCGTTGAGAACCGTGAGCGTCGTCTGCTGCGTAACATTGAACGCACCATGAAGCTGACCATTCCGGAAGTTGAACTGCCGAACGCAGAACTGCTGGGCAAACGTCGTCTGGAAAAATTCGCCGCTAAAGTACAGCAGCAGCTGGAAAGCAGCGATCTGGATCAATACCGTGCACTGCTGAGCAAAATTCAGCCGACTGCAGAAGGTGAAGAGCTGGATCTCGAAACTCTGGCCGCCGCACTGCTGAAAATGGCACAGGGTGAACGTACTCTGATTGTTCCGCCAGATGCGCCGATGCGTCCGAAACGTGAATTCCGTGACCGTGATGACCGTGGTCCGCGCGATCGTAACGACCGTGGCCCGCGTGGCGACCGTGAAGATCGTCCGCGTCGTGAACGTCGTGATGTTGGTGACATGCAGCTGTACCGCATTGAAGTGGGCCGCGATGATGGTGTTGAAGTTCGTCATATCGTTGGCGCGATTGCTAACGAAGGCGACATCAGCAGCCGTTACATCGGTAACATCAAGCTGTTTGCTTCTCACTCCACCATCGAACTGCCGAAAGGTATGCCGGGTGAAGTGCTGCAACACTTTACGCGCACTCGCATTCTCAACAAGCCGATGAACATGCAGTTACTGGGCGATGCACAGCCGCATACTGGCGGTGAGCGTCGTGGCGGTGGTCGTGGTTTCGGTGGCGAACGTCGTGAAGGCGGTCGTAACTTCAGCGGTGAACGCCGTGAAGGTGGTCGTGGTGATGGTCGTCGTTTTAGCGGCGAACGTCGTGAAGGCCGCGCTCCGCGTCGTGATGACTCTACCGGTCGTCGTCGTTTCGGTGGTGATGCGTAATCATCGCTAAACAGCGAACACAATCTGTAAAATAATATATACAGCCCCGATTTTTACCATCGGGGCTTTTTTTCTGTCTTTTGTACTCGTGTACTGGTACAGTGCAATGCATAACAACGCAGTCGCACTATTTTTCACTGGAGAGAAGCCCTCATGGCAACACTAACCACCACCCAAACGTCACCGTCGCTGCTTGGCGGCGTGGTGATCATCGGCGGCACCATTATTGGCGCAGGGATGTTTTCTCTGCCTGTGGTCATGTCCGGGGCGTGGTTCTTCTGGTCAATGGCGGCGCTGATCTTTACCTGGTTCTGTATGCTGCATTCCGGCTTGATGATTCTGGAAGCTAACCTGAATTACCGAATCGGTTCGAGCTTTGACACCATCACCAAAGATTTGCTGGGCAAAGGCTGGAACGTGGTCAACGGCATTTCCATTGCCTTTGTGCTTTATATCCTGACCTATGCCTATATTTCTGCCAGCGGTTCGATTCTGCATCATACCTTCGCAGAGATGTCATTGAACGTCCCGGCACGGGCAGCGGGTTTTGGTTTTGCACTGCTGGTGGCGTTTGTGGTGTGGTTGAGCACTAAAGCCGTCAGCCGCATGACGGCGATTGTGCTGGGGGCGAAAGTCATTACCTTCTTCCTCACCTTCGGTAGCCTACTGGGGCATGTGCAGCCTGCGACATTGTTCAACGTCGCCGAAAGCAATGCGTCTTATGCACCGTATCTGTTGATGACCCTGCCGTTCTGTCTGGCGTCGTTTGGTTATCACGGTAACGTGCCAAGCCTGATGAAGTATTACGGCAAAGATCCGAAAACCATCGTGAAATGCCTGGTGTACGGTACGCTGATGGCACTGGCGCTGTATACCATCTGGTTGCTGGCGACGATGGGCAACATCCCTCGTCCTGAGTTTATTGGCATTGCCGAGAAGGGTGGTAATATTGATGTGCTGGTACAGGCATTAAGCGGCGTGCTGAACAGCCGTAGCCTGGATCTTCTGCTGGTCGTGTTCTCAAACTTTGCGGTAGCGAGTTCGTTCCTTGGCGTAACGCTGGGTTTGTTTGACTATCTGGCAGATCTGTTTGGTTTCGACGACTCGGCTATGGGCCGTTTGAAAACAGCGTTGCTGACCTTTGCCCCGCCTGTTGTGGGTGGCCTGCTGTTTCCTAACGGATTCCTGTACGCCATTGGTTATGCTGGCTTAGCGGCTACCATCTGGGCGGCAATTGTTCCGGCGCTGTTGGCCCGCGCATCGCGTAAACGCTTTGGTAGCCCGAAATTCCGCGTCTGGGGCGGCAAGCCGATGATTATGCTGATTCTGGTATTTGGCGTTGGCAACGCACTGGTCCATATCTTATCGAGCTTTAATTTGCTGCCGGTGTATCAGTAATCAGCGGTGCCTTATCCGACATTTCTGCTGCCTACACAATGCCTGATGCGCTTCGCTTATCAGGTCTACGTAGGACAGCGTTGCCATCTCGGATAAGGCTTCCCGCGTTAAGACACACTATCCCAACAACTCTTCCTTAACATCCATCGCCAGTTCAAACGAATGCAGGCGTGCCTGGTGATCGAAAATCTGCCCGTTAACCATAATCTCATCGGCGTCGGTTTCGCGCAGGATCGACTGCAAGCCATGACGCACTTTCGCTTTATCGCCTACCAACGACATACTCAGCGCCTGCTGCACGCCATACTGCTCAGACGGTGACCAGAACTGATCCATATTTTGAATCGGTGGCGGTAGTTGTCCGGTTTCGCCACGGCGTAGTTTCACAAAGGCTTGCTGCATTGAGGTAAACAGAAATTCAGCGTCGCGGTTGCTGTCGGCAGCGATAATATTGATGCACACCATCGCGTATGGTTTTTCCAGCCGAGCCGACGGTTTGAAGTTACTGCGATAAAGATGCAGCGCCTGGAACAACATATCCGGCGCGAAGTGTGAGGCAAACGCAAACGGCAGACCAAGCTGCGCCGCCAGTTGCGCGCTGTAAAGGCTGGAGCCTAACAACCACACGGGGATTTTCTCGCCATAGCCTGGTACCGGGCGCACATGCGGATTGGGATCGCGGGCGTCAAACCAGTCCACCAGCTCCGCGACATCGCGGGGGAAATTATCAATATCCCCGCTCATATGACGACGTAGAGCCATCATGGTTCGCTGGTCACTACCCGGAGCACGACCCAGCCCCAAATCGATTCGCCCCGGATAGAGCGTATTGAGCGTGCCGAACTGTTCGGCAATGACCAACGGTGAGTGGTTAGGCAACATCACGCCGCCAGACCCCAGATGCAGCGTGGTGGTATTCGCCGCCAGATAGCCAATCAATACCGACGTGGCAGCACTGGCAATGCCAGTCATATTGTGGTGTTCTGCCAGCCAGTAGCGATGATAGCCGCGCTTTTCAGCCAGACGGGCGAGATCGAGAGAGTGGGAGAATGCTTCTCGCGCTGAAGAACCTTCGGGGATGGGGGCCAGATCGAGTAGCGAAAACGGAATGGTTTTATCAGTCATAACAGCTCACTTTGTTACCGATTAATCTTTAATACTGCATTAAAGAGTAGTTAAAGTTGTTAACAAAGTGAGCTATATACTTACGCTTGCAGCTCCAGCCCGGCCAGCCGCCGCCAGTAGCCGTTACAATCGCTGTTTGCCGTCAACGGCAGTGGTGCAGCGCCATTTTCATTGGCGCGGAAGGCGTCGAGCATTGCGAAAGTGTCAGTACCCTGCGGTGACAGGCGGACCACATCGACCAGCCCCTGCATGGATGTCAGCTCGTTACCGAGGTTGTAAACGTAGCCGCTCATGGTCTGAATGCCATTGAGTACAAACACTTGTTGGTTTTCCTGCGATAGCACGTTGCGCCCGTTCGGATACTTAATGCAGCAGGTTTCACACTCATCTTTCGGGCGGTCTTCCGAACGCGCGGTAAAGCAGCGGGCGGAGTAGGCCAGCGGCAGATGACCGTAGCTCAGGACTTCCACTTCAAACTGGTTGCGAATGCCCAGCTCATCGCACTGATTAAGCAGATTCACCAACCAGTCGCGGGAAAGCTCCACCGGCATACACCAGCGCATCATGCCCTGTTTGAGCAATATTTTCAGTGTCACCGCGTTGTAGCAGTTCAGCGCGTGCCCGGCGACGAACGGCAGTTTGCGTTCAGCGCACATATTCACCACGCCGAGATCGCTGGCTTCAATCAGAAACTCACCGTTCTCAACATAGCGTTTCAGTTCGCCCAGTTCAGAGGATGCCTGCACCAGCGCCAGCGTGGAGAGCACAATCTGCTTACCACTTCCGGCGAGTGATTTTGCCATCTCCAGCCAGTCGCCAACTTTGGTTGCCCGACGCTTGCTGCATACCGCTTCACCAAGATAAATCACGTCGGCGCTGCTGGCGGCGGCCTGCTGATAAAATTCTTCCAGCGTCTCTTTTGGCCAGTACCACAGCACTGGCCCTAAGGAATATTTCATTGCTTTTCTCACTGCCATTTACGGTGATACGCGCCAAGGGTGGTCTGCGTGCCTTCGGACATCGACCCGAGCGTCTCCATCCACGCGCTTTGCGGTACGAAGTTTTGCGGATCGGCCTTACAACGGTCGATAGCCTGACGCCAGACTTTCGCCACCTGGCTGACATACGCCGGGCTACGCTGGCGGCCTTCAATTTTCACCGAAGCAATATTCGCTGCCATTAACTCCGGCAGCAGTTCCAGGGTATTGAGACTGGTGGGTTCTTCCAGCGCGTGATAGCGCTCGCCGTCCACCAGATAACGCCCTTTACACAGCGTCGGATAACCTGCGTTTTCGCCGTCCTGATAACGGTCGATCAGCACTTCGTTCAGGCGGGATTCCAGCCCCTGCGGCGTTTGCTGCCAGCGCACGAAGCGAGCCGGAGAACATGCACCGACGGTGTTGGGCGATTCACCCGTCAGATATGACGACAGATAGCAACGGCCTTCCGACATAATGCACAGGCTGCCGAAAGCAAAGACTTCCAGTGGTACAGGCGTGACCCGCGCCAGTTGTTTCACCTGATGAATCGACAACACGCGCGGCAGCACCACGCGTGCAACGTCAAAATGGCGATGATAAAAGTTAATCGCCTCTTCATTGGTCGCCGAAGCCTGCACTGACACATGACGCTCAATATGCGGGTAACGCTCGGCGGCGTACTCCAGCATGGCGAGGTCGGCGAGGATCAGCGCGTCGGCACCCAGCTGCGCCGCCATATCCACGGCGCGCTGCCAACGGGCGTAACCGTCCGGGTGCGCAAAAGTGTTAATCGCGATGTGAAGTTTGCGGCGATGTTGATGGACAAAACTCACCGCTTCCTGCAATTTTTTCTCGGTAAAGTTAAGGCCGGCGAAGTGACGGGCATTAGTATCATCTTTTAGCCCGATATAAACAGCATCTGCGCCGTTTTCGATGGCCGCCTTAAGCGCCGGGAGATTTCCGGCAGGGCAGAGCAGCTCCATAATTTTTCCTGAAGGTTGCGCTATCAAAACGCAAAAATGTTAACGAACTGGGATTTTAGTTAACCTTGCTGCGACAATTTTTGATTTAAGGCAGTTAAAGTTGTATTGGTGGTAGCAGCAATTTCATATGGAATTGTTGATTTATACCGCTATGTTATTTTTCTAATATGGCAAAATAGGATGATTGTTGAAACAGGGAGTAAAACTCGTGTTGGATAAACTGCGTTCCCGTATTGTGCATTTGGGGCCATCTCTGTTGAGTGTACCGGTAAAACTGACGCCATTTGCGCTAAAACGCCAGGTTCTTGAGCAGGTCTTAAGCTGGCAATTCCGTCAGGCGCTGGATGATGGCGAGCTGGAGTTTCTTGAAGGCCGCTGGTTAAGTATTCATGTGCGTGATATTGACCTGCAATGGTTTACCTCGGTGGTGAATGGCAAACTGGTCGTTAGCCAGAACGCGCAAGCTGATGTGAGTTTTAGTGCCGACGCCAGCGATCTGCTGATGATTGCGGCGCGTAAACAAGATCCGGATACGCTCTTCTTCCAGCGTCGGCTGGTGATTGAAGGCGATACGGAGCTGGGGCTGTATGTGAAAAACCTGATGGACGCCATTGAACTGGAGCAAATGCCGAAAGCCTTACGCATGATGCTGCTGCAACTGGCGGATTTTGTTGAGGCGGGAATGAAAACCGCGCCTGAAACCAAACAGACATCGGTAGGTGAACCATGCTAATTCGAGTAGAAATTCCCATTGATGCGCCGGGTATTGATGCCCTGCTGCGTCGTTCATTCGAAAGTGATGCGGAAGCGAAGCTGGTTCACGATCTGCGTGAAGATGGCTTTCTGACGCTGGGGCTGGTGGCGACAGATGACGAAGGTCAGGTCATTGGCTATGTGGCATTTAGTCCGGTTGATGTGCAGGGCGAAGACCTGCAGTGGGTCGGCATGGCACCGTTGGCGGTTGATGAAAAATACCGTGGACAGGGGCTGGCACGCCAACTGGTCTATGAAGGACTCGATTCGCTTAATGAGTTCGGCTATGCCGCAGTGGTGACGCTGGGCGATCCGGCGCTGTACAGTCGTTTCGGCTTTGAGCTGGCGGCGCATCACGATCTGCGTTGCCGCTGGCCGGGCACTGAAAGCGCCTTCCAGGTACATCGTTTAGCGGATGACGCGCTGAACGGCGTAACCGGTCTGGTTGAGTATCACGAGCACTTCAATCGCTTTTAATCTTTGGGGTTTGCAGGCTGCTCAACAGTTCTGCAAACCCTGCGCCTTCCGCTACCAGACGCTCTTTTTGCCGTTTGGTCAGTTGCTTAACGCGATATTCCGCCCGTAGTGCCAGCGAACGATCGCCCACTGGCGCGGAAAACGCCAGCGTTAGTTCTCCTTTCCCGCGCAGTGCTTTCGCCCCTTTGCCGCTTTGGTGCTGCTGATAGCGGCGTTCGACATCTGTGGTGATCCCGGTATAAAGCTTATTGTCGGCGGTACGGATCAAGTAAAGAAACCAGGGTGTCATCGTCTGCGTCGCATGTTAAGGTCAGGCCCACAGTATAAAAGAGAACAGCAATGGAAACACTCATCACCATCAGCCGTTGGTTGGCAAAACAACATGTTGTCACCTGGTGTGTGCAGCAGGAAGGGGAATTGTGGTGCGCCAATGCCTTTTATCTTTTTGATGCGCAGAAAGTTGCCTTCTACATTTTGACGGAAGAAAAAACGCGCCACGCGCAGATGAGTGGGCCGCAGGCGGCAGTTGCTGGAACGGTAAACGGTCAGCCGAAAACGGTAGCGTTAATTCGCGGCGTGCAGTTTAAAGGTGAGATCCGCAGACTGGAAGGTGAGGAAAGCGACCTCGCACGCCAGGCGTACAATCGACGCTTTCCGGTTGCCAGAATGCTGTCGGCCCCGGTGTGGGAAATCCGGCTCGATGAAATCAAATTCACCGACAACACGCTGGGCTTTGGTAAAAAAATGATCTGGCTACGTAACTCAGGCACCGAGCAGGCGTAATGCCTCGCGGTTAAACGCTGGCAGATCGTCCGGTGTGCGGCTGGTAACCAGCTGATCTTTATCGACGACGACTTCCTGATCGTAAAATTCCGCGCCCGCGTTTTTAACATCAATAATGATCGGTTTAACTGCGGTCAGTTTGCGCCCCCGAATCACATCGGCGCTGATCAGCAACTGCGGACCGTGACAGATGGCGAAAACAGGTTTGCCGCTATTCACAAAATCACGGGTGAAAGTGACAAAACGGTTGTCGCCACGCAGATAATCCGGTGAATGACCGCCTGGTAGCAGCAGGGCATCAAACTCCGCTGGCGTCACTTCATCGATGGATTTATCGATGGTCACACTGGCTTCTCCTTTTTTGCCTTTCACCGTTTTACCCGCTTGCTTTTCAATGGTAATCACTTCGTGTCCGGCTTTACGGAACTCGTCTGCGGGTGAAGTAAATTCTGAATCCTCAAATTCATCAGTGATTAAAACGGCAATTTTCTTACTCATGCTTCCTCCGCGTTGTTGCATTGGATGAGGCGAATTTCCCACAATCGGGGATAATTACCTCATGGTCTATTAAGCCTGGTGCATGAGCCGGGGAGCGCAAGGCAGACAATTCTGTAAAGGAGCGAAGATGAGTCAGGTACTGATTACAGGCGCAACGGGGCTGGTGGGCGGTCACCTGCTGCGGATGTTGATTAACGAACCGAAAGTTAACGCCATAGCCGCGCCGACGCGACGTCCGTTGGGCGATATGCCCGGGGTGTTTAATCCCCATGATCCGCAACTGACCGACGCGCTGGCGCAGGTCACCGATCCCATCGACATTGTGTTTTGTTGTCTCGGCACCACGCGGCGAGAAGCGGGGAGCAAAGAGGCGTTTATTCATGCCGATTACACGCTGGTAGTGGATACCGCATTAACCGGGCGGCGACTGGGCGCGCAGCATATGCTGGTAGTCAGTGCTATGGGTGCCAATGCCCACTCGCCGTTTTTCTATAACCGCGTCAAGGGGGAGATGGAAGAAGCATTAATCGCCCAGAACTGGCCGAAATTGACCATTGCTCGCCCTTCGATGTTGCTGGGCGATCGTAGCAAACAGCGGATGAACGAAACGCTTTTTGCGCCGCTGTTCCGTTTGTTACCGGGTAACTGGAAATCCATTGATGCAAGAGACGTGGCGCGGGTCATGCTGGCAGAGGCGATGCGGCCTGAGCATGAAGGTGTGACGATTTTAAGCTCTTCAGAATTACGCAAAAGAGCTGAATAATTATTCCCAAGAATTGATAGTGAGCGTAATATTCACGCGCTCAATTATCATAACTTATTCCTGGGGAATGCTATGACTGGTCAGTCTTCATCTCAGGCGGCAACGCCCATTCAGTGGTGGAAACCCGCGCTTTTCTTTCTCGTTGTCATTGCTGGTCTCTGGTATGTGAAATGGCAACCTTACTACGGCAAAGCGTTTACGGCTGCCGAAACCCACAGTATCGGTAAATCTATCCTTGCGCAGGCGGATGCTAATCCGTGGCAGGCGGCGTTGGATTACGCGATGATCTATTTCCTCGCGGTATGGAAAGCGGCGGTGCTGGGCGTACTGCTCGGGTCGTTGATTCAGGTGCTGATCCCGCGTGACTGGTTGCTGCGTACGCTTGGGCAATCGCGCTTTCGCGGCACGCTGCTGGGAACGCTGTTTTCGCTGCCGGGCATGATGTGTACCTGCTGTGCGGCTCCGGTCGCGGCGGGAATGCGTCGCCAACAGGTATCGATGGGCGGGGCGCTGGCATTCTGGATGGGGAATCCGTTGTTAAACCCGGCGACGCTGGTGTTTATGGGGTTTGTCCTCGGCTGGGGGTTTGCGGCGATTCGTCTGGTCGCGGGGCTGGTGATGGTGTTGCTGATTGCGACGCTGGTGCAAAAATGGGTACGTGAAACACCGCTAACGCAGGCACCGGTCGAAATTGACATACCGGAAGCGCAGGGCGGATTTTTTAGCCGCTGGGGCAGGGCGCTATGGACGCTTTTCTGGAGTACGATCCCGGTTTATATCCTTGCCGTACTCGTGTTGGGTGCCGCTCGCGTCTGGTTATTCCCCCATGCTGATGGTGCTGTCGATAACAGCCTGATGTGGGTGATTGCGATGGCGGTAGCGGGATGCTTGTTTGTCATTCCAACGGCAGCAGAAATTCCAATTGTACAAACGATGATGCTGGCAGGCATGGGAATCGCTCCGGCGCTGGCATTGTTGATGACGCTCCCGGCGGTGAGTTTGCCGTCACTGATTATGTTGCGTAAAGCGTTCCCGGCGAAAGCCTTATGGCTGACGGGGGCGATGGTGGCAGTGTCAGGTGTGATTGTCGGCGGGCTGGCGCTGTTGGCCTAAGATGTTGGATGCTCCTGAATACAGCACTGGACGGTCCCCTCTCCCCTTTGGGGAGAGGGTTAGGGTGAGGGGAACAGGTCGGCTAAGGTGTGAATATTTACTTCAACGACCGATCAATGGCTTATTTAATAAACGTAAACGCCGTGGTTACCCGCTTCACGCCGCTTACCCGGCTGGCAATATCTGCCGCCGCTTTCGCTTCACGTTCAGTCACTAGCCCCATCAGGAACACTTCACCGTTTTCGGTGGTCACTTTCACGTTGGACGATTTCACCAGGTCGCTGGTTAAGAGCTGCGAACGCACTTTGGTGGTGATCCACGTATCGTTAGACGCTTCGCCCAGACCAATCGGCTGGCCCTGACGAATCTCGTTATACACTTCGTTGGCACCGTCTACGCCCATCGCAATTTGTTTAGCGCGAGCCGAAAGTTCAGCGTTTGGTGACTGCCCAACCAGCAGCACTTTGCCCTGATACGCCGTGACATTAATACGGGTTTCTTTCTTAATCTGTTCGTCTTTCGACAATGCGCTGTTTACGCGCACTTCCAGGGTACCATCGTCCACCTGGGTGCCGACACTGCGTGGGTCAGTTGCGGCTTTGGTACCTACAGCAGCGGTACCCACTACGGCAGCGGCAACACAACCTTGCAACAGCAGCGCGGAAAGAAGGACTGCGATTGGCGATAATGCCTTCATGTATTCTCCTTAAACATCCTGGTGAGGGAAAAGCGTGTTATCGATCAGATCGCACAGGCAATTTACCGTCAGCATATGCATTTCCTGAATGCGAGCACTACGATGCGAAGGAATGCGGATCTCCACATCCTGTGGCCCTAACAAACCTGCAAGTTCACCGCCGTCATAGCCGGTTAATGCCACAATGGTCATATCACGCGTAACGGCAGCTTCTACCGCTTTTACAATATCGCGGCTGTTGCCACGGGTGGAAATGGCTAACAATACATCTCCCGCATGACCCAGCGCCCGCACCTGTTTTGCATACACTTCATCATGTAAGCGATCGTTGGCAATCGCCGTTAAGACAACATTATCAGTATTTAGTGCAATGGCAGGTAAGCTGGGCCGCTCCGTTTCGAAACGGTTGATCATGCTGGCAGCAAAATGCTGTGCATTGGCAGCGGAAGTTCCATTACCACAACAGAGGATTTTGTTGCCATTGAGCAGAGACTGAACCAGCGTCATGGCTGCACGGGAGATGGCATCCGGAAGCGCCTCTGCCGCCGCAATTTGAGTTTGAATGCTTTCAGTGAAGCAAGCTTTAATTCTTTCTTGCACGCTAATCCTTAAACCTTAATTATGAGTGGTCATTAAAGGCATCCTTAATCCACTCAACCTCATTCCCGGTGAAGGCTACCACATCGAACCGGCAATCCACAGTATCAAAACTCCCATTATGACGCGCGAGCCACAAGCGGGCAGTCTGTAATAATTTGTGTTGTTTGCTGCGGGTCACACTGGCTGCCGCGCCGCCATAAAGCGCAGAGCGGCGGTAACGCACCTCGACAAAAACGGTGATCCGGCCTTCACGCATTATCAGATCGATCTCGCCGCCACGCTCGTTCACGTTAGCGGCGATAAACCGCAGTCCTTTGCCTTCCAGCCAGCGACGCGCTTGTGCTTCCCACGCATCGCCGGTCTGTTTGGTGGTTAACTGGCGGGGACTACCTGACCTTGTTGGTACTGTAGCCATGATAACTTCCTGTTAATCACGCAATCCGGGTTAGCCGTCAGACTTCCGGTATTACCGTTGATTTCAAAACCCTGAACCTGGCGCATTTGTGAGAAATGATTTGCCAACGACCAGGCATCGACGCCCATTGCATACATGCGAGCCAGCGAATAATCGTTGTTCACCGCACTGAGCGCCTGCTGCATTAACGGCAGATTACCGCCTGCCAGCATCGGGATTTCGCTGTACTGCAAGCCTTCCATCTCCAGACGGAAATCCGGGCCTGCGATGCCTTGTGCGCTGCGGGAACTGGCGTACAGCGTTGCACCGCTCTGGCTACCGTTACGCATGGCGATCATCGGTTTGATAAAAGCGATTTCACCCGGCGTTGCCACAATGTACACCGCATCGACACGACCGCCATTATTGGTGAACTGGTCATCGGTTGGCGTGGTTTGCAGCGTTGGATTGTTGGTCGTCATGCCGGAGTCGGTTGTCGCTCTGGGAGTAATCGGGCTACCCGTTAAAGCAATACCAGAACCGCCGTTAACACCCGCGCGTAATTCGCTGGTGGAACCAAATTTTTGTTGCAGAACGGTGCCGCCACCCAGTTTCTGCCACTCTTGCGCAAACGCATTGGCTACGCGATCGCCCAATGAACTGCGTGGGATCAGCACCAGCGGCGCTTGTTTACCCTGGTCACGAATATGACGCGCTGCATCGCGCGCTTCGTCTTCCGGTGAAAGCGCGAAGTAACAAATATTGACGCGGTTTTCGATATTCTCCGGCTGGTTCAGTGCCAGCACGTTCAGCGGGGTGTTGCTCTTCAGCAACTCTTCAACGTTATTTTTCAGCAACGGACCGACCACAATACTCGCGCCATCCTGTTGAACCTGGTTGAGGATCTGGCTAAGTGGTTGTGATGATGTATCGTAGATTTTCAGCTCTGCGGATGGATTCGCGGGTGCGCTTACCGCTGCGGTGGTTGCCGCCGGGGCGCTTACAGGCACCGGCTGGGCCGCAGGTTGTTCACCGGTCAGATCGCTAACCGAGGCTTGTGCCGGGCTGGCAACGCCATCCACGGTTTGCGGCTGAGGTTGTTCTGCTACGTCTGCGGCAGGTGCGGCAGCTACCTGAGCCGCCACTGGCTGAGTGCCGATATTTTTCGCCGCTTCAAAGCCTTGCTGAATAGTGCGACCAAATACCGCTGCCTGGCCATTCAGTGGCAACAGCAGGGCGATTTTGTTGGTCGATGCGGGTTTAAACGCTTTTACGTTAACCAACTGCGTTGGCAGCATTTTCGCGCCCGGGTTGTTCGGATAACGTTTCTGCCAGTCGGCGATCCCGGCTTTCATCATGTCGGGATCGTTACGGTTATCAAACCAGATGCGCTGCAGATCCAACCAGCCTTGCAGAATATTTTCGTCGGCATTGATCACCAGCGTATTCGCCTGTTCCTGAGTCATGGAGGAGAGCGCCTGCCAGGTGGCGTCAATATTCTGCTGCTTTTCTTTCGCGCCGAGCAGCGGTTCCTGAGCAATTAACGCGCGCAGTAAATCAATGGAAGGACGCCCCTGGCTGGCATCGATTTTTGCCTGCCAGTAACGCGCTTGCTGGTTTTGTTCTAAATCTGCAGGTGTGATTTTCGCCAGCAAGTTTTGCGCGCCAGCAAAATCTTTCTGCGCCAGTTTAATCTCTGCCGCCAGCAGTGTTTTCTCGCGACGCTGAGAATCGTTCAGTTCTTGCGGTAGTTGGTTAAACAACTCCACCGCCTGTCCGGTTTTACCTTCTTTCACCAGTGCACGAATGGCGAGTAATTGCCAGTTGATCCTGGTATCATCAGAACTTTGCTGCATCTGTTGCAGGTAAAAGGCAGAATCAGCCTGCGCCGTGCCCTGCATATAAGCAGTGGACTGATCGGGAGTATGGGTGCCACAACCGGCGAAAATCAGGGCTGCCAGAACAACAGGCAGACAACGCGCGGCTTTCAAACGAGAAAATGTTGAGGGTACCATAATGTATCCAGTGATATTTTTTTTACGCAATGCTCAATATTAAATCGGCAATACGGACGACACAATGAAACAACACCAATCGGCGGATAATTCTCAGGGCCAGCTTTACATTGTACCGACGCCAATCGGCAATCTGGCGGATATCACCCAGCGTGCGTTGGAGGTATTACAGGCCGTTGATCTGATTGCCGCCGAGGATACGCGTCACACCGGTTTATTGCTGCAACATTTTGGGATTAATGCTCGGTTGTTTGCGCTGCACGACCATAACGAACAACAAAAAGCCGAAACGCTGCTGGCGAAGCTGCAAGAGGGGCAAAACATTGCGCTGGTTTCCGATGCCGGAACGCCGCTAATTAACGATCCTGGCTACCATCTGGTGCGTACCTGCCGTGAAGCGGGGATTCGCGTGGTGCCGCTACCCGGGCCGTGTGCTGCTATCACTGCGTTAAGCGCCGCGGGTTTACCATCCGATCGTTTTTGTTATGAAGGCTTTTTACCTGCCAAATCAAAAGGCCGCCGTGATGCGCTAAAAGCCATTGAAGCGGAGCCGCGCACGCTGATTTTTTATGAATCTACCCACCGTCTGTTAGATAGCCTGGAAGATATCGTTGCGGTATTAGGCGAATCCCGCTACGTCGTTCTGGCGCGTGAGCTGACCAAAACCTGGGAAACCATTCACGGCGCGCCCGTTGGCGAGCTGCTGGCGTGGGTCAAAGAAGATGAAAACCGTCGCAAAGGCGAAATGGTACTGATTGTCGAAGGCCATAAAGCACAGGAAGAAGACTTACCCGCCGATGCCCTGCGCACGCTGGCGCTGCTACAGGCAGAACTGCCACTGAAAAAAGCGGCGGCGCTGGCAGCAGAAATTCACGGCGTGAAGAAAAATGCGCTGTATAAGTATGCACTGGAGCAGCAGGGAGAGTGATTACAGGCGTCGCAGCAGGAATAGCGTTGCAACGCCTGTAGCAGGCGAGTTAACGACGACACATCTCATCAATCATGCATGTGAAATAGTTATGCAGCCATAAAAATGAAGCCGGGATAGCGGTAGAGACTTTAGCCGTGAGAAAACGATCTGTCGCATCCTGCTTTCCTTCGCCAGTCACCAGTAACAAAACTTCGCGGGCATTGAGAATATCCTTCAGGCCTAAGGTGATCCCACGAGTCACGGGACGGCCCGCGGTTTTTAACATCTCATGTTGCTGTGTTCTGGCATCAAGTTGACTGATATGGCAGGCCGGTTGCAGGTTTTCTCCCGGTTCGTTCAGCCCAAGATGACCGTTTTTCCCCAATCCGAGAACGCATAAATCCAGGCCGCCTTTGCGCGCAATCAGGTTCGTTACCCGTTCGCACTCTGTCTCATTTATCTCTTCGGAGCGAAAGCTGATGAGCTGGTCTTCACGTAGCCCCAGCGGCTGCACGATATGCTGTTGTAGGAAAGTTTCGCAGGTGCCAGGCATAGTTAATGGCAGATCCACCCATTCGTCGAGCTTCACGAAGGTGAGATGGCTGACATCAACCTGCTGCTGGTGGATTTTTTCTACCAGATAATGATACGTCAGTAATGGCGTGGCTCCGGTCGCCAGGCAAATCACGGCATCCGGTTTGCTACGGATCACGGCCAATAAATATTCGCTGGCACGTTCACTTAACGCCGTATAGTTTTCAACTTGTTGAAGGGTTTGCACAGGATGAAATTCCTTTAGTAAAGAGGCACCACCAGACGCAGTGCCTCGTTCCATTTACAAAATGCCGAATGCAGAACAAACAATAGAGAGCACAAAAGTCACGCCGATTAACAGCACCGGATGCGCTTTTTTCACCCGCAGGAAGTAATACATCAACAGGGTGTAGGCCATCGGTAAAATGTTCGGGAAGACTTTATCGAAGAAATCCTGCTGCAGTGCGACGCTGTGGGTACTGTCGATGGCAAACGATGTCACCACGTTAATATGCACATACGAAGCGATCAGCCCGCCGATTACCGTGATCCCGAGGATGGTTGCCGAACGGGCAATCATCTGCGAGTTCTCTCGCACTTTATCGATCGCCTTCACGCCGACTGAATAACCGACGTGGGTCCAGCCGACGCGCAGGAAAAAGATAAGCAGGTAAACGGCGAAAAATAGAATCGGCCCCAGCAGGTTTCCCTGACTGGCAAACGATGAGCAAATCCCCGCCATAATCGGCAACAAAGTGAACCAGAAAATCGCATCGCCAATCCCGGCGATTGGGCCAAACAGTGCCACTTTGAGGCCTTTAATGGTGTCGCGGTTTTCTCCTTTTTCTTCCATCGAAATTAATAACCCCATCAGGAATCCGACCAGATTCGGGTGGGTATTAATAAATTCGAGGTTATCTTTCATCGCTGCGCTTAGGCCCGGTTTGTCATCCTTATAAATCTTTTTCAGGATCGGCAACATCGCCCAGGTAAAACCGCCCGCCTGCATCCTTTCGTAATTAAAGCTCGCTTGCAGCAGTGACGAACGAAAGCCCAGACGGGTGATATCTTTTTTACTGATTTCAGATCCCATTGCTGTAGTCCTCTTCTTCATTTTTACTGGCAACGGGCTGCGGTTGCGCTTGCTGCCGGGATTTCGCATTGAAAAACTCATACACCGCAAAGCCTGCGCCCAGTACGGCAACCGGCAACAGGTTGCTGACCTGGATGTAGCAAACAAACAGGAAACCGGCGATCAGGTAAGGGATATATTGCGCTTTGAACATCACGCGCAGCAGCAAGCCAAAACCAACGGCAGGCAGAATACCGCCAGCCACTTCAAAGCCGTGGGTCAGCCAGGCGGGCATCGCTTTCACCAGCGCCTGCATCGCCCCTTGTGCCAGGTAAGTACAGAGGAAAGCAATCACCGCATACGCTGAAGCGACGATGAGCATCGTTGTCCAGTTAAGTCGGGAAAACGCTGCCGTATCCGCCTCTTTTGCGCATTTATCGGCTTTGGTCATAAATAATGAGAAAGCGGAATAGAAGAACAGAATGACGTACTGCATTAACAAACTAAACGGCAGGCCAAGACCAATTGCCGTTTTGGCATCAACGCCCGTAGACCATGCAATGACAGTGGTCATCAGACCCGCCATAATCGGGTTGGGCGGCTGAACACCACCTGCAGGGGTTAATCCGGCGAAAGCCAACTCTGTCAGGCCACCGGTAATTAAGCCAGTCTGAATATCACCGAGAATAGCGCCAGTTAGGGTACAAACGATTATCGGGCGGAATAAAAATAAGGCTTCCAGCCAAAAATCAATCCCCAGAAAGAAAACTAACGCCGCCAGGGATAATCCCTGAAGTAGGGTTATTTCATGCATTTTTATTACCTCAAACCAATATTAAGGCGATTTTAGATTTAGTCAGGGATTTGTTCTTTTTGATCGCCAGGGACGTCCTGAATGAAAACATTCACGCCACGTTGTTTAATAAAACGTAAGTCCGTGAGATCCTGGTCATCGACATAAACTTTACTGCTGATTTGCTTTTTCCCTTCCGAGAAATGCATATTGCCGACGTTGACATCTTTCAGGTCAATACCACCTTCTACCAATTTACGTACCGTTTGTGGCGTACGGCAAATCAGGAAGATCTTCTGATGCGGTGCAGCTTTGCCGATGACGTTAATGGTTTTTTCGATAGTAAAGAAACGAATGCCAAAGCCGTAGGTTTCCGCGGTAATACCCATTAATTTCTGTTGAATATCATCGTTAGCGACAACATCATCCACGACTACCAGCAGATTTGCACCGATGGTGGATGTCCAGGTCACGCCAACCTGACCGTGAACCAGACGGTTATCAATACGGGTTAAGAGAATATTTGGACTGCTCATTGTGTAATCCTCACCATAAAGTTGAATAATATAATTTTTTTAAATATATTATTATTGCGATATTTTACTGATGTATTTATTAAGGTTTAGTTATCTCCTTTACCATTAAGGCACTCCCCGATATTAATCGGGAAGTACATTGGGATAAATCATAAAAAAATAATGATTATGCTGAAATTCGATTCGCTGAACCACAGACATTAATTTTATTTCTGACAACTTCTTTCATCGCATCCATACCGACGCGCATATAATAACGAGGATCATTACCCTGCGGATTTTCCGCAAACCAGGCTTTAACCGCGCCAGCGAAGGCTATTTTTAATTCTGTGGCAACGTTCACTTTTGTGACGCCAAGTTCAATAGTGCGACGGACAAATTCATCCGGGACATCGCTGGCACCATGCAGCACCAGAGGAACATCCACCACTTCACGAATTTCCGCCAGCCGCTGGAAATCAATCTTCGGCGTTTTGCTGTATAAGCCGTGCGCCGTACCAATCGCTACCGCCAGGCTGTCGACGCCAGTCAGTTCGACAAAGCGTTTAGCTTCTTGTGGATCGGTCAGGAATGCACTTTCGGCGTCAACGCTCATGTCATCTTCAACACCGCCCAGGCGGCCCAGTTCTGCTTCCACGCTGCAATCCTGTGAGTGGCAGAAGTCGACAACCGATTTCACCAGCTTTACGTTCTCGGCAAACGGGAAGTGGCTGCCGTCGATCATCGCACTGCGCACGCCTGCGTGGACTTTACGGCGAATATCATCCAGCGATTCGTGGTGGTCGAGATGCAGCGCCAGTGGCATGTTGTAGGTTGTGGAATAGGCACTACACAGGGCGTAGATCTCTTCCAGCGCGATATGTTTAAAGGTCCCCGGCGTCCCGGCGAGGATCAGCGGCGATCGCATTTCACTGCACACTTCGAGGATCGCCTGGATCGTCTCGGCGTTATGAATGTTAAAAGCAGGCACCGCGTAGCCATTGGCCTGGGCGTCCTGTAACAGATATTTGGTGGAGATAATGCTCATAATGCGATCCTCTTATGCCTGCCACGGATGAATGATTACGCCTTGCACCACGCGGTTAACGGTGCCGCTGGCTGATGGGGTATCCGGCGTATTGCCCATGTGCAGCGACTGCATCAGTGCAAACGTCTGGGCGTACATCAGGAAGCAAAATGCCTGCTCAACGTCGATAAAGTGACGGGACGGCGGCAGGATGATATGTGGACCGGCGGTAATAACGTCGTTGCTTTCCGCGGCGATAGCGATTACGCGCATCGCCTGGTTATCGCGGCGAAGTTCAGCCAGCAGATCAAGATCATACTGACGGGTGTAAGGGTGGCTGGAGACAAATACCACCACCAGCGTTTCGTTATCGACCAGCGATTTCGGGCCATGACGGAATCCGGTCGGGGAATCATAAAAGGCCGCCAGTTTACCCGCCGTCAGTTCCAGTACTTTCAGCGCCGACTCGCGTGCTGCGCCCTGTAAGCCACCGCTGCCGAGATAAACGATCCGTTTCCACGGTGCGTAACCAAACACACCTTCGCTGAAATCGCCCAGTGAGGTCAGGATCGCCTGGCAACGATCCGCCACGTCGCGGAAGCTCTGGCTGTTGATCGTCTCAGGTGCGAAAACCGCGAGGCAGCTGACCATCATGGTGGTAATGCTGCTGGTCATCGCAAAGCCGCGGTCGTGCGTTTCTGCGGGCATCAGCAGGGCAAACGCGTTGTCGCTGTTGATCGCGTTTTGGTAAAGAGCGCCCGCTTCGTTGCAGGTGATCGGCAGGTGATAGCACTCGGGTACAAATTGATTTGCCAGTTCCACGGCGGCGACGCTTTCCGGGCTGTTGCCGGATCGACCGAAGGAGATCAACAGCAGTGGATGAGCTGGATTCAGGTAGTCCATCGGATTGGTGACCAGATCGGTGGTCGGTACGGCGCTGAAGTTTTTACCTGTATGGCTGGCGAGCCACGGCGCGATGATGTCACCGATAAATGCCGAGGTTCCGGCTCCGGTCAGGATTACCCGCAGATTCTCTTTGCGCAGTAACGGTTCAAGGAAGTTATTGAGCGCGGAACGTAGCGCGTCGATGTTGGTGAGTGAACGGATCCATGCGCGAGGCTGATGGCGGATCTCTTCTTCAGTCCATGTACCGGTTGCGGCAGCAGCAGGGGTGTAATTTTCTGGCATAACTCAATCCTTAGTCTGATGAACTTGACGTCGGGCGTTGTCGCTTTCGCTTACCTTTCGTTTCATTTCACTTGGTGATGTCTTTCGTTGATTAAAATCTATAGAAAAGAAACTGAAAGTTCAATGGAGAAAAAAGAAATAAAACGAAATTTGTGATCGTTGAAAGAAAAGACAAGGGAAGATTAAAGAATTGCATGATGACGTTGCTATGTGCACCGATTGCCGGATGCGGCGTACCGTAGGTCGCATAAGACGCGTCAGCGTCGCATCCGACACCGCTGTACAGATCAAAAAGAAAGAAAAAGAAAGGCCTTACGGGGGAAGTGAAGGCCCAATAAAGGAGCAAACCATCAAAACGAAGCTAATTGACCCTGAATCCAGATTTGTTGCACATGCAGCCCGCTATCCAGCGCAACGACGCTGGCGCGTTTGCCCGGTTTAAGCGATCCCAGAACATCATCAACACCCAGCATACGCGCCGGATGCAGCGACGCCATATGGATGGCTTCCGCAGGCGTTACGTCCGTCAACTCGACCATATTGCGCACTGCCGCATCAACAGACAGCGTACTGCCCGCCAGTCCACCGGACGCGGTACGGACAACGCCACCGTGCATCTGCACTTCTTCGCCACATAACGTATAGCGACCATCCGGCATCCCGGCTGCCTGCATCGCGTCGGTGATGAGCACGATTCTCTCTTTCGCACAGCAACAACACAGCGACATCGCCGCCGGATGCACATGATGACCATCGGCTATCAGTTCCAGCCAGGCGCGCTTGTCCGTTAATCCCGCGCCAACCATTCCCGGTTCGCGGTGATGTAAACCTGTCATCCCGTTATAGCAATGCACCAGGCCGTCGGCACCAGCGTCAAACGCGGCACGGGTTTGTTGCCAGGTCGCCGCGCTATGCCCCAGCATCACCCGTACGTTTTGCTGTTTAAGATGGCGGATGGCCTGCAATGCCCCTTCTTTTTCCGGTGCCAGCGCTACCACGCGCAAGGTGTGCTGAGAAACGGCAATCAATTGATCCAGCTCGGCAATTTCCAGCTCGCGAAACAGCTCCGGCGGATGCGCGCCTTTATTCTGCGGCGTGAAGTATGGTCCTTCGAGATAACTCCCCAGCACTTGCGCACCAGGTCCGTCGCGTTGGCAACGTTGAGCAATACGTTTCAGCGCCGCATGAATGGTATTAAGCGGCGCGGTTACGGTGGTCGGTAACCAACTGCCGACACCTTCGCGTGCTTTGTGCATTGCCAGCTTGTCGAGCACATCCGGCGCGTCATCCATTACATCAACGCCCGCACCACCGTGTACATGGGTGTCGATGTAAGCGGGGCAGAGCAGTTCCGCATCGCGTTCAGTCACGCCCACTGGAATCGGTTCGATTGCTGCGATTACACCGTCAGCAATACGCAACTGATGGTCATCGAGCCATCCCTCTTCAGTCAGCAGCCTTCTGGCGCGCAGAACGTGTGTCATATTCCTTCCTCGACCGGACATTCTTCATGGCAGCGGCCTAACTCGTCCACCAAACTGGTCAGCCCACGGTGTCCACACTCCAGCGCCTGCACACGGAACTCTTCACCGCTTAACCCTTCGCGCTCCAGCACCATCTCCAGTAGCAGTTGCAAATTGGTGCCGGTGATCACTTCACAGCCCGGTTTTTGCATCGCCAGCGTTGAAGCTACGCGAAACGGCGTGCCGCCCAGCAAATCCGTCAGAAAAACAATGCCGTCTTCACAATCGAGTTGGGCGATGGCCTCTTCAAGCTGCGATGTAAGCTGCGCGGTGCTTGAGGTTTCGGGAAAATCGATGGCAATAAACTGCGATTGCTCGCCGAGGATTTGCTTCATTGCTTTTTCCATGCCGCTGGCAAATCCGCCATGCCCTGTCAAAATAATACTTAACATCTAATACCTCATTGTATTTAAAGGAAATGACAGAATTTACCGACGATACCGAGAACCACGGTAACTGCAATCAGGCGCAGCGGACTCCAGCCGCGGCGTACCAGCCAGAACATGGTCAGGGTGTAGACCAGCGGTAAGAAGGCAGGCATCAGTTTGTCGATAACATCAGCCTGTAACTTAACCACTGCATCGCCAGCGGTGATTTCCAGCGTGGTGCTTAAACGAACATAGGTTGCTACCAGCGCGCCGATTACCGTCATCCCAACGATTGACGCAGCATGGCCGACTTTTTTGGTATTCGCTTTAATGAGTGGAATCGCCGCCACGCCCATGCGATAAGCATAATGCGCCAGACCAAAACGCAGCCCCAGGTGTACCACGTTGAACAGCACAATAAAGACGACAGCGCCAAGAATAGAGCCTTGTAGCGCGAGGCTTGCACCAATCCCGCCACAAATCGGCAGTAGCGTCAGCCAGAACATTGCATCGCCAATCCCGCCGAGCGGCGCACCGACGGCAATTTTGGTGCTCTGAATACTGTTAACGTCCTGCTTAGAACGCTCCATCGCAAGGATAATGCCGATAACAAACGTCACCAGAAACGGATGGGTATTGAAGAAACCCATATGCCCCTTCATGGCGCGCGCCAGGTCGCGTTTATTAGTGTGGATCTTTTTCAGAGCAGGCAGCAGACCGTACAACCAGCCGGAAGCCTGCATACGTTCGTAGTTAAAAGACGCTTGTAACAGCATGGAACGCCAGGCGACGCGGTTGATATCTTTTTTTGTCAGCTCTGCGCCAATGCTCTGATCTTCATACACGTTTTCATTGACGCCAGTCAGCAGTGTTTCTTCGTTTTCACTGACGTTCGGCAGGGTGGTTTGATTAGATGCCATCTTCAAATTCCTCTTTCTGTGCCGCAGGTTGAGTCGGTTCAGGAGATTTACGCAGCAGGTCGATCAGCGCCATCGCCAGCGCGGCGGCAGCAATAGCCAGCACCGGTAACTTGAGCCAGGCTGCGGCAACAAAGCCCAGGATGAAGTAGGGGATGTAGACGTTTTTCATCATGATTTTCAGCAGCACGGCAAAACCGATTGCTGGCATGATGCCGCCCGCGACGCCGAGGCCGTCGATTAATCGTTGCGGCAGGACATCAATGATGGTTTTTGCATGTTCCGCGCCGAAGTAGATAGGCAGGAAAGCGCAGAGAAAATAGAAAGTGCCGAGTGCCAGCAGTGCCAGATAGTTCACGCGTTCAATGCCGCGAGTATCGGCGTTCTCCGCCATCCGGTCGCAGCGGGACATTACGCCAGACATCACCGAGAACAGGAAGGTAATCCCCATCTGTACTGCGACAGCGAAAGGTACGGCGACACCGACCGCGACATCGGGTTTCACGCCAGTAGTAATGGCAAACGCCGTGCCGACGATAGTACCGATAATCACGTTAGGCGGTTGTGCGCCTGCCAGCGGGGCCAGCCCCATCCACACCAGTTCCAGCGTACCGCCGGTTAAAATACCGGTATGCAGATCGCCAAGTACCAGCCCGACTAACGGGCCGAGGACCACCGGGCGGTGCATATGGGTTAAGCCGTTAAACATATCCAGGCCAGCGATAAAGGCGATAATGCCCAACGCGAATGCCTGCAACAGACTGATTTCCATGATGAATCCCTCAAAGTAATTTAAAGAGGTCCACAGCAGGCTCTGTCGGGACGCCCTGAACGAAGCATTCCACCCCAGCGGCTTTCAGGTCGTTAAATGCTGCGATATCGCCCGCATCCACAGAAACCGTTTTGGCGATTTGTTGCTTGCCATTGGCGTAGTGCATATTGCCAACGTTAATGCGATTCACCGGAACGCCACCTTTCACCAGCGTCAGGAAATCGGCAGGTGTTTTACAAACCAGCAGGATTTTCTGTCGATCGGCGGCGCGGTGGATGTTGTCGATAACTTTTTGCAGCGTCCAGAAACGTACGGCGATCCCTTCTGCCAGTACCATTTCCATCAGGTTTTGTTGTACCGGATCTTCGGCAACCTCATCGTTGGCTACCAGCACCAGATTTGCCCCCGCAAATCCGACCCACTGAACGCCGACCTGACCGTGAATCAAACGCTCATCAATCCGGCTTAAAACAATATTTGGCATAGCGTGTTCCTCTTTGTTTTGCTTATTGGCCTTCACAGGCTGTGTGGTACTGCGCCAGGATGTCCTGAATATGGTTGATAATGAGTTCCCGTGGTGTTGGCTGCAGCTCGCCGGAGCGAACTTTCACGTATTGCAGCGGCAAATACTGGCTGATGAGCGGTAGCGGAATTGGTGAATCCGCCAGATTACGAACCAGATGAGCGAAAGCGTCATCAATCTGGCTGTCCGGCCAGTAATAGCGCACGCGATCTGAGTAGCTGTAACCACGCGCCAGGCGACGTGCGTTGCCGTCACCGTGGTAGTGGCTTTGCCAGTATTCCGGGCGGTCGAGCATCACGTTTTCCAGCACCTGACGCAGACCAGAACAGGCTTTTGCTGGTACCAGTTCTTCTTCAATCGCCGCCAGAGAGAACAGAGCTTCACGCAGGGCGAAGGTCAGCGCCGGGCCAACTTTCAGGATGGCAAAGTGGTCAATCACCAGCTGGCGCAACGATTGTGGCGTTTGATAATCGGTAGAGTGCGCTTCGAAAATCAGCGTTTCGTAGTTTTCGACCATCTGGCTTAAGGCGGTCGCTTTGACGGGCTGATAATCAATAACGTTGGTGTGATCGAATTCGACGCCGGGTTGAACCACCAGAGCAATGATGCGTGGCCAGATGGCACTCAGACCCTGCTTTTCAAAGGCGTGACGATGGGCTTCCAGCGTGGCGCGGGCGGCATCCGGCGTGGTGACCGCCAGCTCGCTTAAGGTTTCATGCGCGCCGCCAGGTACCGGCACTTCGGTACCAATGACATACTCCAGATCGGCTTCGCCAAAGTGTTCGCGACAGGTTTCTTCCGCCACTTTCGCCAGACGGGCGGCGCGTTCAGCCACGATGTCATCAGTTAAGGGAATTGGATCGTCCTGACAGGACATGCTGCAATCAAGGTGGATTTTTTTGAATCCTGCCGCAACGTAGCTTTTAATCAAATCATCGGCATTGGCCATTGCCTGAGCGGCTGGCAGGTTTTGCCAGCGGTTTGGACCCAGATGGTCACCACCCAGAATCAACGCATCCTGCGGGAAATTCAACGAGTCGGCGAGCTGACAAACAAAGCCGCGAAAATCGGCGGGCGTCATTCCGGTATAGCCGCCGAACTGGTCTACCTGATTGGAGGTTGCTTCAATCAGTAACGGCGTTTGGTTTGCACTGGCGTAGCGGATTGCAGCCTCCAGCACCAGCGGATGTGCGGAACAAACGGCATAAATTCCATTTGTTTTGCCCGCTTTGTGCTGTCTCACCATTTCTGTCAGATGTTTCACTTTCCTCTCCAGTTCAGATTACTGCGATATTAATCTTTCGTTTTGTTTCAGTTGATACTGCGCCATGGTGAGATAAAAATAAAACGAAAGATAATGGTTTTCTGATCTGATTCACAAAAGAAACATAATGAAAGCCACTGAAACGAGAGTAGCTTGCGCCAATGGGTAAGGTGGGCTTGCATTTGCTTAATAGAAAGGCGTTAATAGGCAAAACGAAATGAAACGAAAGTTTTACGAAAGGACTTACTATGAGTAATACCGACGCTTCAGGCGAGAAGCGAGTGACAGGCACCAGTGAGCGACGAGAGCAGATCATTCAACGCCTGCGCCAGCAAGGAAGTGTGCAGGTTAACGATCTGTCGGCATTGTATGGCGTATCTACTGTGACGATCCGCAACGATCTGGCGTTTCTGGAAAAGCAGGGGATCGCTGTGCGTGCCTATGGCGGCGCGTTGATCTGCGATAGCACGACGCCGTCAGTCGAGCCATCAGTGGAAGATAAAAGCGCGCTGAACACCGCAATGAAACGCAGCGTTGCGAAAGCTGCCGTTGAGTTGATTCAGCCAGGTCATCGGGTGATCCTCGATTCCGGGACCACCACTTTTGAGATTGCTCGTCTGATGCGCAAGCACACTGACGTAATTGCGATGACCAACGGTATGAACGTGGCTAATGCGTTGCTGGAAGCGGAAGGCGTTGAGCTGCTGATGACCGGCGGGCATTTGCGCCGTCAGTCGCAATCTTTTTACGGCGATCAGGCTGAACAATCGCTGCAAAATTACCACTTCGATATGCTGTTTCTTGGCGTAGATGCGATCGATCTGGAGCGCGGCGTCAGCACGCATAATGAAGATGAAGCCCGTTTAAACCGTCGGATGTGCGAAGTTGCGGAACGGATCATCGTGGTCACCGATTCCAGTAAGTTCAACCGTTCCAGTTTACATAAGATCATTGATACTCAACGTATCGACATGATCATTGTTGATGAAGGCATTCCTGCGGATAGTCTGGAAGGCCTGCGAAAGGCTGGGGTTGAAGTGATTCTGGTCGGGGAGTGAGAAAGGGTGCCCGCTGGTCAACACGAATGCGTTCGGCGGGCATTGTGAACACCATCAATGGGCTTCTTCTGTCTCTCGGGTGAGGGTTTCCCAGTCGGCAGGAGGATGTCCTCTTTTTAACATTTTGCTGAATACGGTATAGGCATCTGTTTTTTTACCGTAGGTGCGCAGCGTGTTTTCATCGTTCATCCATCCCAGAATGATGACTTTCTCTTTTTCGCTGTAACGAAAGAAGAGACGATAACGACCAGCACCAAATTTTACCCGTGACCAGTCTTTATTTTTCCCAGAGCCTAACGACTTGCCATGACGGAATGCCGGTGATGATGGATTGACCGTGATATGCTCCTCAATCACTTTATGGACTACCGCCAATAACTTTGTGGCGGCTTTTCTCTGATAATTTTCAGGATCTTTTCCCTTTAATGTCTCGACTTCGGCAACTAAAGCGTCGTAGGTTTCCTGAAAACAGGGATGAGCATATAGCGCCCAACCATTAACCCTTTGTGGAAAATCCATTATTCGTCGTCGCCAATCTCATCATCAATGTTGACGTCCATGCCAGCGACAAGTTTCTTTCCTTGTTGAGTGTCGAATGGACGAGTTTTTTGCGGGTTGTTCTGGATATCTGCATCCAGAAAACGCAAAAATGCATTCATAGTATGATCCTCCTGTTCATCTCCCAGTCGGCACATAAATACTTGCCCACCAGGCAGAATTTCGTAATGAATGCTGTCCTGGCCTGGCTTCAGTTTTAAGGCCTCACGCACTGGCGCGGGGATAGTTGTTTGTCCGCGTATCGTGACCTTTGATTCAGTGGTCAGTACAGCGTGAGAGCGAGCATTAGCGGGCATGATTCACTGTCCTTTTACAGCCTGTTTTCTGCTCAAATTATAAGCTTGAACTAAGGTAATGCAAATGCATTATTAATGTACGTGGGGGCTTTAAACAATAAAAACATGGCACTAAGGCCATGTTTTGCGAGGGACGTTCCAAAAGAAATCAGGTCACCGGTGCCGGGTTAAACACCGCCAGCTGGTTATGCAGTCCCCATTGATCTGAGAAGGTTTTCTTCTTCCCGCTGGCGACGTCGAGAATAAAGTGGAACAACTTCCAGCCCACCTCTTCAATAGTTTCTTCGCCGGTAGCGATGGTGCCCGCATTAATATCCATTAAATCAAACCAGCGGTTCGCCAGCTCGGTGCGGGTCGCCATTTTAATGACGGGTACCGCCATCAGGCCGTACGGCGTACCGCGACCGGTCGTAAACACTTGCACGGTGATACCCGAAGCCACCTGTTGCGTGCCACAGACAAAATCGCTGGCTGGCGTCGCGGCGTAAATTAATCCGCGTTTAGTCGGGCGTTGACCAGGCGACAGCACTTCAACAATTGCACTTTTACCCGATTTAGCAATGGAGCCGAGCGCTTTCTCCACCACGTTTGCCAGACCGCCTTTCTTGTTGCCCGGCGAAGGGTTGGCGCTGCGGTCGGTTTTTCCCATATTGAGATAGTTATCGTACCACTCCATCTCCTCCAGCAGCCGTTTACCGACCTCTTCGTTCACTGCGCGTGGTGTCAGCAGATGGATCGCGTCACGCACTTCCGTGACTTCTGAAAACATCACCGTTGCGCCGCAGCGCACCAGTAGATCAGACGCATACCCAACCGCCGGGTTTGCCGTTACGCCAGAAAACGCATCGCTACCGCCGCACTGCATGCCGACAACCAGTTCTGAAGCCGGACAGGTTTCTCGGTGCCGTTGATTCAGTTTGTGCAAATGGCGTTCGGCGACCTGCAAAATATCCTCGACCATGGACTGAAAACCGACATGCTTTTCATCCTGCAAACTGACAATGCTGGCGCTTTCTACTGGAATAGCTTGCACATCATCCGTTCCAGTCAGCAGGCGTTCAGGCTGCAACTTTTCACAACCCAGACCAATCACCATTACTTCGCCGCCAAAGTTAGGGTTCAGCGAAATATTGTGAATGGTACGAATAGGCACAACTGCCGCCGGTGCGTTAATCGCCACGCCACAACCGTACAAATGATTCAGCCCCACCACGCCATCGACGTTCGGGTATTTCGGTAGCAGATCGCGTTCAATGATTTTTACTACATAGTCCACCACGCCTGCCACACAGTGGACGCTGGTGGTGATGCCGAGCAGGTTTTTAGTGCCCACGCTGCCATCGGCATTGCGATAGCCCTCAAAGGTGTATCCTTCCAGTGGCGGTAAGGGTGCCGGGACTTTGGTTGCCAGTGGCAGCGTGTGTAACGGCGGCGCTTCCGGTAGTACAACCATTGATTCGTCGATCCAGCTTCCGCGTGGGATTGCGCGCACGGCGTAACCAATCACTTCGCCATAACGAATAATTTCACCATTAGCCGGAATGTCCAGCAATGCGACTTTATGCCCCTGGGGAATATGTTCAATTAATTCCAGCCCATCCGGAAAACGCGTTCCTGCTTTCAGGCCATTATCATTAACAATAATTGCCACATTATCTGTGTCGTGAACTTTTATATAAAACGCAGTTGGCGTTTCTTGTCTGATTTCGATGTTGGCCATTGTGCAATATTCTCCAGCCAGGGGTTATTAAAATGAGGACCTGGTCTCATTTAAAAATAAATGACTTCATTGGGTGAAATAAGAATGTCAGGAGTTTAAACGCAGAAATGTGATCAATGTCAATCATTTCAGGGATTGCAGTGCCGCACGGTAAGGTAAAGCGCAAATCTGTGCTTTAGCGCGCAACCTTATGTGCATATGCTCAAAATAATATTTAAATAGTATTAATTAAATTAGCATTTGCACAATGATTATTATTCTCGCGCTGCTTATACTAATTCCCGAGTTCATTGCCGTAACGGCATAAATAAAACTCATAAATAACACCTTCCCCATAATAATAAAAATCAGCATAAGTACCCGAGGTAAATAAAATGATTCTGGACACCGTTGACGTAAAAAAGAAAGGCGTGCATACCCGCTATTTAATATTACTGATTATTTTTATTGTTACCGCCGTTAACTACGCCGATCGTGCAACGCTGTCTATTGCTGGTACCGAAGTGGCAAAAGAGTTGCAGTTAAGTGCGGTTTCGATGGGTTACATCTTCTCCGCTTTTGGCTGGGCCTACCTGCTGATGCAAATCCCCGGCGGCTGGTTGCTTGATAAGTTTGGCTCGAAAAAAGTTTACACCTACAGCCTCTTTTTCTGGTCGCTGTTCACTTTCCTGCAAGGCTTTGTTGATATGTTCCCGCTGGCCTGGGCAGGGATCTCCATGTTCTTTATGCGCTTTATGCTCGGCTTCTCGGAAGCGCCATCATTCCCGGCGAACGCCCGTATTGTCGCCGCCTGGTTTCCGACAAAAGAACGTGGTACTGCCTCCGCCATCTTTAACTCGGCGCAATATTTCTCGCTGGCGCTCTTTTCGCCGCTGCTTGGCTGGCTGACTTTCGCCTGGGGCTGGGAGCACGTCTTCACCGTTATGGGGGTGATTGGTTTTGTGCTGACGGCGCTGTGGATCAAGTTGATTCATAACCCGACAGATCACCCACGTATGTCTGCGGAAGAGCTGAAGTTTATCTCAGAAAATGGCGCGGTGGTCGATATGGACCACAAAAAGCCGGGCAGTGCGGCAGCAAGCGGTCCCAAACTGCATTACATCAAGCAATTGCTCTCTAACCGCATGATGCTGGGCGTATTTTTCGGACAATATTTTATCAACACCATCACCTGGTTCTTCCTCACCTGGTTCCCAATTTATCTGGTGCAGGAAAAAGGCATGTCGATTCTGAAAGTGGGTCTGGTCGCCTCGATTCCGGCACTGTGTGGCTTTGCGGGCGGCGTGCTGGGAGGTGTCTTCTCGGATTATCTGATCAAACGCGGTTTGTCCCTGACCCTGGCACGTAAGCTACCGATTGTGCTGGGAATGTTGCTGGCTTCCACCATCATCTTATGTAACTACACCAACAACACCACGCTGGTGGTCATGCTGATGGCGCTGGCTTTCTTTGGCAAAGGATTTGGTGCGCTGGGCTGGCCAGTGATTTCTGACACCGCGCCGAAAGAGATTGTTGGTCTCTGCGGCGGCGTCTTTAACGTCTTTGGCAATGTTGCCTCCATTGTCACTCCACTGGTGATTGGCTATCTGGTAAGTGAACTGCACTCCTTCAATGCAGCACTGGTTTTCGTGGGATGTTCAGCGCTGATGGCGATGGTCTGCTACCTCTTCGTAGTTGGCGACATTAAACGTATGGAATTGCAGAAATAAGCAAAGGTATAAGCGATGAATAACAATGTTTTCCCGAATAAATTCAAAGCCGCACTGGCTGCGAAACAGGTACAAATTGGTTGCTGGTCAGCACTCTCTAACCCGATTAGCACTGAAGTTCTTGGTTTGGCTGGGTTTGACTGGCTGGTGCTGGATGGCGAACATGCGCCAAACGATATCTCCACGTTTATTCCGCAGTTAATGGCCCTGAAAGGCAGCGCCAGCGCGCCAGTAGTGCGAGTGCCGACCAACGAGCCGGTAATTATTAAGCGTCTTCTGGATATCGGTTTTTATAACTTCCTGATTCCTTTTGTAGAAACAAAAGAGGAAGCAGAGCAGGCGGTGGCATCAACCCGTTACCCACCGGAAGGCATTCGCGGCGTCTCCGTTTCTCACCGCGCCAATATGTTTGGCACCGTGGCGGATTATTTCGCTCAGTCGAACAAGAACATCACCATTCTGGTCCAGATAGAAAGTCAGCAGGGCGTAGATAACGTCGATGCCATTGCCGCTACCGAAGGCGTAGACGGTATCTTCGTCGGCCCCAGCGATCTGGCTGCGGCATTAGGCCATCTCGGCAATGCCTCGCACCCGGATGTACAAAAAGCAATCCAGCATATTTTTAACCGTGCCAGTGCGCACGGCAAACCCAGCGGTATCCTCGCACCGGTCGAAGCCGATGCGCGTCGTTATCTGGAATGGGGCGCGACGTTTGTGGCTGTCGGCAGCGATCTCGGCGTCTTCCGCTCTGCCACTCAGAAACTGGCTGATACCTTTAAAAAATAACCACCACCGCAACAAGAGAGATGATTGATATGACTATGAAAGTTGGTTTTATTGGCCTGGGGATTATGGGTAAACCAATGAGTAAAAACCTTCTGAAAGCAGGTTACTCGCTGGTGGTTGCTGACCGTAACCCAGAAGCTATTGCTGAAGTGATTGCTGCAGGTGCAGAAACAGCTTCTACGGCTAAAGCGATCGCTGAACAGTGCGACGTCATCATAACCATGCTGCCAAACTCCCCTCATGTGAAAGAGGTGGCGCTGGGTGAGAATGGCATTATTGAAGGCGCGAAGCCAGGTACGGTATTGATCGATATGAGTTCTATCGCACCGCTGGCAAGCCGTGAAATCAGCGAAGCGCTGAAAGCGAAAGGCATTGATATGCTGGATGCTCCGGTGAGCGGCGGTGAACCGAAAGCTATCGACGGTACGCTGTCAGTGATGGTGGGCGGCGACAAGGCTATTTTCGACAAATACTATGATTTGATGAAAGCAATGGCGGGTTCCGTGGTGCATACCGGGGAAATTGGTGCAGGTAACGTTACCAAACTGGCAAATCAGGTCATTGTGGCGCTGAATATTGCCGCGATGTCAGAAGCGTTAACGCTGGCAACCAAAGCGGGCGTTAACCCGGATCTGGTGTATCAGGCAATTCGCGGTGGGCTGGCGGGCAGTACCGTGCTGGATGCCAAAGCGCCGATGGTGATGGACCGCAACTTCAAGCCGGGCTTCCGTATTGATCTGCATATTAAGGATCTGGCAAATGCGCTGGATACTTCCCACGGCGTCGGCGCGCAACTGCCGCTCACAGCTGCGGTTATGGAGATGATGCAGGCACTGCGAGCAGATGGTTTAGGAACGGCAGATCATAGCGCCCTGGCGTGCTACTACGAAAAACTGGCGAAAGTCGAAGTTACTCGTTAATGACGTCGTGCCCGGATGGCGTATTGCAATCCGGGCCTGGAATCCAGGCCGAATAAGAGAAACGCCCTCCGGCGTCATGTGGTAACAGGCATAGGTATGAAAATCGTAATCGCCCCAGACTCTTATAAAGAAAGTTTATCTGCCAGCGAGGTTGCGCAGGCGATAGAAAAAGGATTTCGGGAAATTTTTCCTGATGCACAGTACGTTTCTGTTCCTGTTGCCGACGGTGGCGAAGGAACGGTGGAAGCGATGATTGCAGCCACCCAGGGTTCCGAACGTCACGCCTGGGTTACAGGGCCGCTGGGCGAGAAAGTGAATGCCAGTTGGGGGATCTCCGGCGATGGCAAAACCGCGTTTATTGAAATGGCGGCGGCCAGTGGGCTGGAGCTGGTACCTGCGGAAAAACGTGATCCACTCGTGACCACTTCACGCGGCACAGGCGAGTTAATTCTGCAGGCGCTGGAGAGCGGCGCGACAAACATTATTATCGGCATTGGCGGTAGCGCTACAAATGATGGCGGTGCAGGCATGGTACAGGCGCTGGGGGCGAAATTATGCGACGCCAACGGCAATGAAATTGGTTTTGGCGGCGGTAGTCTTAATACTCTGAATGATATTGATATTTCCGGCCTCGATCCGCGCTTAAAAGATTGCGTCATTCGCGTCGCTTGTGATGTCACCAATCCGCTGGTGGGCGATAACGGCGCATCGCGCATCTTTGGCCCACAAAAGGGAGCCAGTGAAGCGATGATTGTTGAGCTGGACAATAACCTCTCTCACTATGCCGATGTCATTAAAAAAGCGCTGCATGTTGATGTGAAAGATGTCCCCGGCGCAGGAGCTGCGGGAGGTATGGGCGCGGCGCTGATGGCGTTTCTTGGTGCGGAACTGAAAAGTGGTATTGAAATCGTCACGACGGCGCTGAATCTGGAGGAACATATTCACGATTGTACGCTGGTGATCACCGGTGAAGGGCGTATTGACAGCCAGAGTATTCACGGCAAGGTTCCGATTGGCGTCGCAAACGTGGCGAAAAAGTACCATAAACCGGTGATTGGCATTGCGGGTAGCCTGACCAATGATGTTGGCGTTGTACATCAGCATGGCATTGATGCGGTCTTCAGCGTATTGACCAGCATTGGTACGTTGGACGAAGCATTCCGCGGGGCTTATGACAATATTTACCGTGCTTCACGTAATATCGCCGCGACACTGGCTATTGGAATGCGCAACGTGGGGTGACAAGGGCGCGCAAACCCTCTATACTGCGCGCCGAAGCTGACCAGACAGTCGCCGCTTCGTCGTCGTCCTCTTCGGGGGAGACGGGCGGAGGGGAGGAAAGTCCGGGCTCCATAGGGCAGGGTGCCAGGTAACGCCTGGGGGGGAAACCCACGACCAGTGCAACAGAGAGCAAACCGCCGATGGCCCGCGCAAGCGGGATCAGGTAAGGGTGAAAGGGTGCGGTAAGAGCGCACCGCGCGGCTGGTAACAGTCCGTGGCACGGTAAACTCCACCCGGAGCAAGGCCAAATAGGGGTTCATAAGGTACGGCCCGTACTGAACCCGGGTAGGCTGCTTGAGCCAGTGAGCGATTGCTGGCCTAGATGAATGACTGTCCACGACAGAACCCGGCTTATCGGTCAGTTTCACCTGATTTACGTAAAAACCCGCTTCGGCGGGTTTTTGCTTTTGGAGGGGCAGAAAGATGAATGACTGTCCACGACACTATACCCAAAAGAAAGCGGCTTATCGGTCAGTTTCACCTGGTTTAACGAAAACCCGCCAGCGTAAACTGGCGGGTTTTTGCTTTTTGGAGCATAGTGTAAGATGAATAAATATCTACGGTATTAATAATAGACTTTGTAAGAAATTATTAAGTCTATATTGCATTTAAAAGGTCGTAATCATACGTATAGTCCTCTCTGGTAAAATATTGCTTCTCTGAATTATATGCTTCATATGTGTTATATTTTACAACCTCAAAGCAATTGTCAGGAGAATTTTCGTCTTTCTCGAGTGTATTATCTGAAAGGAATTCCTCTGAGCTAGAATCCTCTATGTTTAAATCTGTATTGTAATTATTTTTTGGATCGATAAGATAAGCATTTTCTTTGACGCTTTCATAATCTTTAATGATTATATCGATGTAATAATCTATTTTTTCTGATGAGAATGCTTTCATCTCTGGTAATCTAATTCTGTTCAAGTAATTGTTAATTTTCGATGAGCTTTTATATATTTCTTTTGTTAATTCATTTTCTAATTCATCTGTTAGAGTTGCTCTTGGTATAGATTCTATAATTGCAAGTCTCATAATTTTTAATTGTTCTTCGGTAATATCTCCAAGCGCATTTAAACAACTTTCGACAAGCTTAATTTTTTCTTCAGAATACATATCGCTAATGCTTGTTATAACAGGCGTTATTTTTAGTAAATAATCCCAGGAGATTGTGGCGTTTTGTGTTGAACTAACGAAATTTACCTGAAACATGTTGGCATTAGTAAAATCTGTGTCATCCAATTTAAAAGGATTTAAAATTGTATTGGCCATATGTTTATCTGTAAAATCATAAAGTTCTAAATCGACATTCCGTAAGTCCAGAGAGGATAGATCAACTATACCTCCAGTCCCACAACTAAAGATTACGTTCAACCTCCTGATTTCATTGTAAATGTCTTTCAATGGGCAATTAACATTGATATTGCCTGTGGATATTTCCTGGTTTTTTAACGGTTCATTAATGGTAAGTTCACAGGTATTGTCTGATCGTTGAATAATTCGGGCGTTATAACCAAAAAAATCCATACGAAGAGACGAATCATTATAAAGAATTACATTTTGTAAGTACGCTAATTCTTTTTGAAAATCACCAGTGATAATGCATTTCCCACCTGGTTGTAGCGCGTTAAGTAAAGTGACCATTTCAATAGAGGTCTGTTTTAGTTTTTCTATACCTGGTGCTAGTGCTTCGAGGTTATTAACTATGGGGCTTTCAGGAAGATCATTTATTTTTCGACGGGCTAAATCACTACTAATATCATTACCAATTGATGAAACAGGGGACATTATTTTATCCTTTATAAATAATCAATAAAAATCATTATTAAAATGATCGGGTGAAAAAAAGAGAATTTGCCAACAATCTGAAGGAATGGAGGTTTTATTAAAGTACGTAGGGGGGGTTAAGATGGCTTCTTTTCGGGTGAATTTTGCACAATACTTAGAAATCGTCTCCTTAATACACTCCAGCTCTTTTTTATTGACGGCTGAGCAAGTACATTGTTCGCCAAAAGGTGCAAAAGTGCCTACATCTAATGTTTGTATGATATAATCGTCATGTTCTCCTGTAGAAATATCTATGATGAATGGACTCATATTTTCCGGTTGGATTCGGATCATGACAGAAGGAACATCGCCTTGATAGAAATTCAATGCAGTAATTGCAGATAATACTCTCCGCAGTTCATTACTTATACTGTATATTTTATTAACGTCATTGGTGGAGACAATTTCTGCAAACTTTCTTTTTACCGTCCAATAATCAATATTTCTGTTGTGATTGTTAACCACTGCGTGCATTGGCGGGATTGAAGGGTGAAAAATATGTGCAATTGGGAAGCCTTTCATTGATGCCTGCCTTGTCATCATGACAAACAATAATAGATGCTTATTTTCCTCGCAGGGTTCTTTCGCACTATCAAAAAACGCTCATTTACCCGGCGTTACAGTAAACGAAGCAACATTCTGTGGCCTACGCCGATCAAAAGCTCTGTGAAAATTTCCCTTGTTGTCTTTGTCTGACCTTATCGCGGCGACCAGCAATTATTCGTTTTGTGATCCTCAACACAAAATGCTATTCGTCGCCTATGAGGGGAGAGGAATTTATGGAAAACGATTGCATTCACAAAATGACATCCTGTCAGAAGAGAAAAAGTTGACGTTAATCAATTGTTCGAGATGATCAATACCTGTATTCGAAATTTTAAAATATTGATAAAATAAATGTTTGTTCTTCAACAAATAACGTGAAAAAATGTGACGTGCCGCATTATTTATCGCTGAAAATGGTTTATTTATAATAAAATTTGAGAACTTGCTCATTAAATTTAACTCAAATTTTGCCTGGTAATTATCCGGTAATTGCTTGAAATATGGTCTCAGCCCCTTTTTTGTATTAACCACATAACGAATGATGTTATCGCCATAAAATATGGTTATCCCCGTCATTTTTTTTGACAAAAATCAGGGTTTATGCTGATTTTTATACTTTAACTTATTGATATGTAAAGATATTTAATTGGAATAACGATACCATGGAAAGTATTGAAAGTTAATTTGTGAGTGGTCGCACATATCCTGTTCATTTCATTTTGATACACTTCATGCCGTCACTGAGGTAATTAACGTAGGTCGTTATGAGCACTATTCTTCTTCCGAAAACGCAGCACCTGGTAGTCTTTCAGGAAGTCATTAGAAGTGGCTCTATCGGCTCGGCTGCAAAAGAATTAGGGTTAACTCAACCGGCCGTCAGTAAAATCATTAACGATATTGAAGATTATTTTGGCGTGGAATTAGTGGTGCGGAAAAATACCGGTGTAACACTAACACCTGCCGGTCAATTGTTACTCTCCCGTTCTGAATCCATTACCCGTGAAATGAAAAATATGGTTAATGAGATAAGCGGTATGTCTTCTGAGGCGGTGGTGGAAGTCTCATTTGGTTTTCCTTCATTGATTGGTTTTACTTTTATGTCCGGGATGATCAACAAGTTCAAAGAGGTGTTCCCGAAAGCGCAGGTTTCTATGTATGAAGCGCAACTGTCTTCGTTCTTACCGGCAATCCGCGACGGTCGACTGGATTTTGCGATTGGTACGTTAAGCGCAGAAATGAAGCTTCAGGATTTACATGTTGAGCCGCTGTTCGAGTCCGAGTTTGTGCTGGTAGCCAGTAAGTCCCGAACATGCACCGGCACCACCACGCTGGAGTCGTTGAAGAACGAACAGTGGGTGTTGCCACAAACCAATATGGGGTACTACAGCGAGCTACTTACTACGTTACAAAGAAATGGCATCAGTATTGAAAACATCGTTAAAACCGACTCAGTCGTGACAATTTATAATCTTGTTCTCAATGCTGATTTCTTAACTGTAATTCCTTGTGATATGACATCACCTTTTGGTTCAAATCAATTTATTACTATTCCGGTTGAAGAAACATTACCTGTGGCACAATATGCCGCGGTATGGTCGAAAAATTATCGTATTAAAAAAGCAGCATCGGTTTTGGTGGAATTAGCCAAAGAGTATTCATCTTATAATGGGTGTAGACGAAGGCAATTAATTGAAGTTGGTTAGTTATTTGTTTTTATTTAAACATAAATAATCCACCTGTCTGTTTTGCAGGTGTCGGTTACGGTTACCTACATATTTAATTCAGGCTAAGAGGTTTTATAATGCATATTACATACGATCTCCCGGTTGCTATTGATGACATCATTGAAGCGAAACAACGACTGGCTGGGCGAATTTATAAAACAGGCATGCCTCGCTCCAACTATTTTAGTGAACGTTGCAAAGGTGAAATATTCCTCAAATTCGAAAACATGCAGCGTACCGGTTCATTTAAAATTCGTGGCGCATTTAATAAATTAAGTTCACTGACCGATGCGGAAAAACGTAAAGGTGTAGTGGCCTGCTCTGCGGGCAACCATGCGCAAGGGGTTTCCCTCTCCTGCGCGATGCTGGGTATCGACGGTAAAGTGGTGATGCCAAAAGGCGCGCCGAAATCCAAAGTAGCGGCAACGTGCGACTACTCTGCAGAAGTCGTTCTGCATGGTGATAACTTCAACGACACTATCGCTAAAGTGAGCGAAATTGTCGAAATGGAAGGCCGTATTTTTATCCCACCTTATGATGATCCGAAAGTGATTGCTGGCCAGGGAACGATTGGCCTGGAAATTATGGAAGATCTCTATGATGTCGATAATGTGATTGTGCCAATTGGTGGTGGCGGTTTAATTGCTGGTATTGCGGTGGCAATAAAATCTATTAACCCGACCATTCGTGTTATTGGCGTACAGTCAGAAAACGTTCACGGCATGGCGGCTTCTTTCCACTCCGGAGAAATAACCACGCACCGAACTACCGGCACCCTGGCGGATGGTTGTGATGTCTCCCGCCCGGGTAATTTAACTTACGAAATCGTTCGTGAATTAGTCGATGACATCGTGCTGGTCAGCGAAGACGAAATCAGAAACAGTATGATTGCCTTAATTCAGCGCAATAAAGTCGTCACCGAAGGCGCAGGCGCTCTGGCATGTGCTGCATTATTAAGCGGTAAATTAGACCAATATATTCAAAACAGAAAAACCGTCAGTATTATTTCCGGCGGCAATATCGATCTTTCTCGCGTCTCTCAAATCACCGGTTTCGTTGACGCTTAATTAATTCGTTGAGGATAGGATATGAGTACTTCAGATAGCATTGTATCCAGCCAGACAAAACAATCGTCATGGCGTAAATCAGATACCACATGGACGTTAGGCTTGTTTGGTACGGCAATCGGCGCCGGGGTGCTGTTCTTCCCTATCCGCGCAGGTTTTGGCGGACTGATCCCGATTCTTCTGATGTTGGTATTAGCATACCCCATCGCATTTTATTGCCACCGGGCGCTGGCGCGTCTGTGTCTTTCTGGCTCTAACCCTTCCGGCAACATTACGGAAACGGTGGAAGAGCATTTTGGTAAAACTGGCGGCGTGGTTATCACGTTCCTGTACTTCTTCGCGATTTGCCCACTGCTGTGGATTTATGGCGTTACTATTACCAATACCTTTATGACGTTCTGGGAAAACCAGCTCGGCTTTGCACCGCTGAATCGCGGCTTTGTGGCGCTGTTCCTGTTGCTGCTGATGGCTTTCGTCATCTGGTTTGGTAAGGATCTGATGGTTAAAGTGATGAGCTACCTGGTATGGCCGTTTATCGCCAGCCTGGTGCTGATTTCTCTGTCGCTGATCCCTTACTGGAACTCTGCAGTTATCGACCAGGTTGACCTCGGTTCGCTGTCGTTAACCGGTCATGACGGTATCCTGATCACTGTCTGGCTGGGGATTTCCATCATGGTTTTCTCCTTTAACTTCTCGCCAATCGTCTCTTCCTTCGTGGTTTCTAAACGTGAAGAGTATGAGAAAGACTTCGGTCGCGACTTCACCGAACGTAAATGTTCCCAAATCATTTCTCGTGCCAGCATGCTGATGGTTGCAGTGGTGATGTTCTTTGCCTTTAGCTGCCTGTTTACGCTGTCTCCGGCCAACATGGCGGAAGCCAAAGCGCAGAATATTCCAGTGCTTTCTTATCTGGCTAACCACTTTGCGTCCATGACCGGTACCAAAACAACGTTCGCGATTACACTGGAATATGCGGCTTCCATCATCGCACTCGTGGCTATCTTCAAATCTTTCTTCGGTCACTATCTGGGGACACTGGAAGGCTTGAATGGCCTGATTCTGAAGTTCGGTTATAAAGGTGACAAAACCAAAGTGTCGCTGGGTAAACTGAATACTCTCAGCATGATCTTCATCATGGGCTCCACCTGGGTTGTTGCCTACGCCAACCCGAACATCCTCGACCTGATTGAAGCCATGGGCGCACCGATTATCGCATCCCTGCTGTGCCTGTTGCCGATGTATGCCATCCGTAAAGCGCCGTCTCTGGCGAAATACCGTGGTCGTCTGGATAACGTGTTTGTTACCGTGATTGGTCTGCTGACCATCCTGAACATCGTATACAAACTGTTTTAATCCGTAACTCAGGATGAGAAAAGAGATGAATGAATTTCCGGTTGTTTTGGTTATTAACTGTGGTTCGTCTTCGATTAAGTTTTCCGTACTCGACGCCAGCGACTGTGAAGTATTAATGTCAGGTATTGCCGACGGTATTAACTCGGAAAATGCATTCTTATCCGTAAATGGGGGAGAGCCAGCACCGCTGGCTCACCACAGCTACGAAGGTGCATTGAAGGCAATTGCATTTGAACTGGAAAAACGGAATTTAAATGACAGTGTGGCCTTAATTGGCCACCGCATCGCTCACGGCGGCAGTATTTTTACCGAGTCCGCCATTATTACCGATGAAGTCATTGATAATATCCGTCGCGTTTCTCCACTGGCACCCCTGCATAATTACGCCAATTTAAGTGGTATTGAATCGGCGCAGCAATTATTTCCTGGCGTAACTCAGGTGGCGGTATTTGATACCAGTTTCCACCAGACGATGGCTCCGGAAGCTTATTTATACGGCCTGCCGTGGAAATATTATGAAGAGTTAGGTGTACGCCGTTATGGTTTCCACGGCACGTCGCACCGCTATGTTTCCCAGCGCGCGCATTCTTTGCTGAATCTGGCGGAAGATGACTCCGGCCTGGTTGTGGCGCATCTTGGCAATGGCGCGTCAATCTGCGCAGTTTGCAACGGTCAGAGTGTTGACACTTCAATGGGAATGACGCCGCTGGAAGGCTTGATGATGGGTACCCGCAGTGGTGATGTCGACTTTGGTGCGATGTCCTGGGTCGCCAGCCAAACCAACCAGAGCCTGGGTGACCTGGAACGCGTAGTGAATAAAGAGTCGGGATTATTAGGTATTTCCGGTCTTTCTTCGGATTTACGTGTTCTGGAAAAAGCCTGGCATGAAGGTCACGAACGCGCGCAACTGGCAATTAAAACCTTTGTTCACCGAATTGCCCGTCATATTGCCGGACACGCAGCCTCATTACGTCGCCTGGATGGAATTATATTCACCGGCGGAATAGGAGAAAATTCAAGTTTAATTCGTCGTCTGGTCATGGAACATTTGGCTGTATTAGGCGTAGAGATTGATACAGAAATGAATAATCGCTCTAACTCCTGTGGAGAGCGAATTGTTTCCAGTGAAAATGCCCGTGTCATTTGCGCCGTTATCCCAACCAACGAAGAAAAAATGATTGCTTTGGATGCCATTCATTTAGGCAAAGTGAACGCGTCCGCAGAATTTGCATAATTTAGTTGAAGTATTGTAGAGAGATTATTTTTCATGAAGGTAGATATTGATACCAGCGATAAGCTGTACGCCGACGCATGGCTTGGCTTTAAAGGTACGGACTGGAAAAACGAAATTAATGTCCGCGATTTTATTCAACATAACTATACACCGTATGAAGGCGATGAATCTTTCCTCGCTGAAGCGACGCCAGCCACCACGGAATTGTGGGAAAAGGTGATGGAAGGCATTCGTATTGAAAACGCAACCCACGCGCCGGTTGATTTCGATACCAATATTGCCACCACCATTACCGCTCATGATGCGGGATATATTAACCAGCCGCTGGAAAAAATTGTTGGCCTGCAAACGGATGCGCCGTTGAAACGTGCGTTACACCCGTTCGGTGGCATTAATATGATTAAAAGTTCATTCCACGCCTATGGTCGTGAAATGGACAGTGAATTTGAATATCTGTTTACCGATCTGCGTAAAACCCATAACCAGGGCGTATTTGATGTTTACTCACCGGATATGCTGCGCTGCCGTAAATCTGGCGTGCTGACCGGTTTACCAGATGGCTATGGTCGTGGGCGCATTATCGGTGACTATCGCCGCGTAGCGCTGTATGGCATCAGTTATCTGGTGCGTGAACGCGAACTGCAATTTGCCGATCTCCAGTCTCGTCTGGAAAAAGGCGAGGATCTGGAAGCCACCATCCGTCTGCGTGAGGAGCTGGCAGAGCATCGTCATGCGCTGTTGCAGATTCAGGAAATGGCGGCGAAATATGGCTTTGATATCTCTCGCCCGGCGCAGAATGCGCAGGAAGCGGTGCAGTGGCTCTACTTCGCTTACCTGGCGGCAGTGAAATCACAGAACGGCGGCGCGATGTCGCTGGGTCGCACGGCATCGTTCCTCGATATCTACATTGAGCGCGACTTTAAAGCTGGCGTACTCAATGAGCAGCAGGCACAGGAACTGATCGACCACTTCATTATGAAGATCCGTATGGTGCGCTTCTTGCGTACACCGGAATTTGATTCGCTGTTCTCCGGCGACCCAATCTGGGCGACGGAAGTGATCGGCGGGATGGGGCTGGACGGTCGTACGCTGGTGACCAAAAACTCCTTCCGCTATTTGCACACCCTGCACACTATGGGGCCTGCACCGGAACCTAACCTGACCATTCTTTGGTCGGAAGAATTACCGATTGCCTTCAAAAAATATGCCGCGCAGGTGTCGATCGTCACCTCTTCCTTGCAGTATGAAAACGACGATCTGATGCGTACTGACTTCAACAGCGACGATTACGCGATTGCCTGCTGCGTCAGCCCAATGGTGATTGGTAAGCAAATGCAGTTCTTTGGTGCACGCGCTAACCTGGCGAAAACACTGCTGTACGCAATTAACGGCGGGGTGGACGAGAAGCTGAAGATTCAGGTCGGGCCGAAAACAGCACCGTTGATGGACGACGTGCTGGATTACGACAAAGTGATGGACAGTCTCGATCACTTCATGGACTGGCTGGCGGTGCAGTACATCAGTGCGCTGAATATCATTCACTACATGCACGACAAGTACAGCTACGAAGCTTCGCTGATGGCGCTGCACGATCGTGATGTCTATCGCACTATGGCATGCGGCATCGCGGGCCTGTCGGTGGCGACGGACTCCCTGTCTGCCATCAAATATGCCCGCGTGAAACCAATCCGTGACGAAAACGGCCTGGCGGTGGACTTTGAAATCGACGGCGAATATCCGCAGTACGGTAACAACGACGAGCGCGTAGACAGCATTGCCTGCGATCTGGTTGAACGCTTTATGAAGAAAATTAAAGCGCTGCCAACCTATCGCAACGCCGTCCCTACCCAGTCGATTCTGACTATCACTTCTAACGTGGTGTACGGCCAGAAAACCGGTAATACGCCGGACGGTCGTCGCGCCGGAACACCGTTCGCGCCGGGCGCTAACCCGATGCATGGTCGTGATCGCAAAGGTGCCGTGGCCTCATTGACGTCGGTGGCGAAACTGCCGTTCACCTACGCCAAAGACGGGATCTCGTACACCTTCTCGATTGTGCCTGCGGCGCTGGGCAAAGAAGATCCAGTACGTAAAACCAACCTTGTCGGCCTGCTGGATGGGTATTTCCACCACGAAGCGGATGTCGAAGGCGGTCAACACCTCAACGTCAACGTAATGAATCGGGAAATGCTGCTGGATGCCATCGAGCACCCGGAAAAATATCCTAACCTGACAATCCGTGTCTCTGGCTACGCCGTGCGCTTCAACGCACTGACCCGTGAACAGCAACAGGATGTTATTTCACGTACTTTTACCCAGGCGCTCTGACGCCGGAGGATGTATGAAAAAGATTATCGAAACGCAACGTGCCCCAGGCGCAATCGGCCCTTATGTTCAGGGCGTTGATTTAGGCAGCATGGTCTTCACCTCCGGGCAAATTCCGGTTTGCCCACAAACCGGTGAGATCCCGGCTGATGTGCAAGATCAGGCGCGTTTAAGCCTCGAAAACGTCAAAGCGATCGTGGTTGCTGCCGGGCTGAGCGTGGGCGATATCATCAAGATGACCGTGTTCATCACCGATCTGAATGATTTTGCCACCATCAACGAAGTCTATAAGCAGTTCTTCGATGAGCATCAGGCGACCTATCCGACCCGGAGCTGTGTACAGGTCGCGCGTTTGCCGAAAGATGTGAAGCTGGAAATTGAAGCCATCGCAGTACGTAGTGCGTAAAGCCTCGTGAGCGGGACGGTCGCAAGGTCGTTCCGCTCCACTTCACTGAACGGCAATCCGAGGGTGTGGATATGATTAGTGCATTCGATATTTTCAAAATTGGGATTGGTCCCTCCAGTTCGCATACCGTGGGGCCAATGAATGCCGGAAAAAGTTTTATTGATCGGCTGGAAAGTAGCGGCTTATTAACCGCGACGAGCCATATTGTGGTCGATCTGTACGGGTCGTTGTCACTGACGGGCAAAGGCCATGCCACGGATGTCGCCATTATCATGGGACTGGCAGGAAACAGTCCGCAGGATGTTGTCATTGATGAGATCCCTGCATTTATAGAGTTAGTAACGCGCAGCGGGCGGCTGCCAGTGGCATCTGGTGCGCATATTGTTGATTTTCCTGTAGCAAAGAACATTATCTTCCATCCCGAAATGTTGCCTCGCCATGAGAACGGAATGCGGATCACTGCCTGGAAGGGACAGGAAGCGCTATTAAGTAAAACCTATTACTCTGTCGGCGGCGGGTTTATTGTCGAAGAAGAACACTTCGGCCTGTCGCACGATGTCGAAACGTCCGTACCTTACGATTTCCACTCAGCAGGTGAACTGCTGAAAATGTGTGATTACAACGGCCTGTCTATATCTGGTCTGATGATGCACAACGAGCTGGCGCTGCGTAGCAAAGCGGAAATTGACGCCGGTTTTGCCCGTATCTGGCAAGTGATGCATGACGGTATTGAACGCGGGATGAACACTGAAGGCGTGCTGCCTGGTCCGCTCAATGTGCCGCGTCGTGCCGTAGCGCTGCGTCGTCAGCTGGTTTCCAGCGATAACATCTCTAACGATCCGATGAATGTCATCGACTGGATCAATATGTACGCGCTGGCGGTTAGTGAAGAAAACGCAGCTGGCGGGCGCGTGGTAACGGCACCGACTAACGGTGCGTGCGGCATTATTCCGGCAGTGCTGGCTTATTACGATAAGTTCCGTCGTCCGGTAAACGAGCGGTCAATTGCCCGCTATTTTCTGGCCGCGGGGGCTATTGGCGCGCTGTATAAAATGAACGCCTCCATCTCCGGCGCGGAAGTCGGCTGTCAGGGGGAAATTGGCGTGGCCTGTTCAATGGCGGCGGCAGGGTTAACTGAACTCCTGGGCGGCAGTCCGGCGCAGGTATGCAATGCGGCGGAAATCGCGATGGAGCATAACCTTGGGCTGACCTGCGATCCGGTTGCCGGACAGGTACAAATCCCGTGCATTGAACGTAATGCCATTAATGCCGTGAAAGCAGTAAACGCCGCGCGGATGGCGATGCGCCGCACCTCGGCACCGCGTGTTTCACTCGATAAAGTGATCGAGACGATGTATGAAACCGGCAAAGATATGAACGATAAATACCGCGAAACATCACGCGGAGGACTGGCCATTAAAGTGGTCTGCGGCTGACATTGCTGTCAGCTTTCATCCTTGGGTGCACAAATGTGCACCTTTTTTTTTGTGATCTGCCGCAAATAGAGAATGAATATTCTCTTGTGATTAATTTAGTAGAAAATTCTTATCCATCTCCGTTATTTCAAAGTCTTGATTGTGAAGATTTTCTCTGACCTCGCGCGTATCATTTCTTTATTCTAATAACTCGCCTGCAAAAACGTAGACCGCATATCGCCTTGATGCGGCTCGGAAAAAAATAATAAGCCCTACAAAATATTGAGCGAGAAATTATGGAAATTGTATCGAATAAAGGCGTCATTGCAGACGCTTCGACCCCGGCGGGTCGTGCTGGAATGAGTGAGAGCGAGTGGCGAGAAGCGATCAAATTCGACAGTACTGACACCGGCTGGGTGATTATGAGTATCGGGATGGCGATTGGCGCGGGGATTGTTTTTCTCCCGGTGCAGGTCGGTTTGATGGGATTGTGGGTATTTTTGCTCTCATCGGTGATTGGTTACCCGGCAATGTATCTGTTTCAGCGGTTGTTTATTAATACGCTGGCAGAATCACCAGAATGTAAAGATTACCCGAGCGTCATTAGCGGTTATTTAGGTAAAAACTGGGGCATCCTGTTAGGTGCACTCTATTTCGTAATGCTGGTGATTTGGATGTTCGTCTATTCCACCGCCATCACCAACGATAGTGCTTCCTACCTGCATACCTTCGGCGTGACGGAAGGGTTGCTGTCAGACAGTCCCTTTTATGGTCTGGTACTGATTTGCATTCTGGTGGCGATCTCCTCACGCGGCGAGAAATTGTTATTCAAAATTTCGACGGGGATGGTGCTGACCAAGCTGCTGGTGGTCGCGGCGCTGGGCGTGTCGATGGTGGGAATGTGGCATCTGTATAACGTCGGTTCGCTACCGCCGCTGGGGCTGCTGGTGAAAAACGCCATTATTACGCTGCCGTTTACCCTGACGTCGATTCTGTTTATCCAGACGTTAAGCCCGATGGTGATTTCTTATCGCTCGCGGGAAAAATCGATTGAAGTAGCGCGGCATAAAGCATTGCGGGCAATGAATATCGCGTTTGGCATTTTGTTTGTCACCGTCTTTTTCTACGCCGTGTCGTTCACGCTGGCGATGGGACATGACGAAGCGGTAAAAGCCTACGAGCAGAATATTTCCGCGCTGGCGATTGCCGCACAGTTTATTAGCGGTGACGGCGCAGCGTGGGTGAAAGTGGTCAGCGTCATTCTCAATATCTTTGCTGTAATGACTGCATTCTTTGGCGTCTATTTAGGCTTTCGCGAAGCAACGCAAGGGATCGTAATGAACATCCTGCGTCGCAAGATACCTGCCGAGAAGATTAACGAAAATCTCGTTCAGCGCGGCATCATGATTTTCGCCATTTTGCTGGCCTGGAGCGCCATCGTACTGAACGCCCCGGTGTTGAGCTTCACCTCTATCTGTAGCCCGATTTTCGGCATGGTAGGGTGCCTGATCCCGGCGTGGCTGGTTTACAAAGTACCGGCATTGCACAAATACAAAGGGATGTCTCTGTACCTGATTATCGTCACTGGTTTGTTGCTTTGTGTTTCTCCGTTCCTGGCATTTTCTTGATTTACCTGAAATTTTAAGGTTTTTAATATGTTTGATTCGACTTTAAATCCGTTATGGCAGCGTTACATCCTCGCCGTTCAGGAGGAGGTAAAACCGGCGCTGGGGTGTACTGAACCGATTTCACTGGCGCTGGCGGCGGCGGTTGCTGCGGCTGAACTGGAAGGTCCGGTTGAACGTGTAGAAGCCTGGGTTTCGCCAAATCTGATGAAGAACGGTCTGGGTGTCACCGTTCCCGGTACAGGAATGGTGGGGCTGCCGATTGCGGCGGCGCTTGGGGCGTTAGGTGGAAATGCTAACGCCGGGCTGGAAGTGCTGAAAGACGCAACTGCGCAGGCAATTGCCGATGCCAAAGCACTGCTGGCGGCGGGGAAAGTCTCAGTTAAGATCCAGGAACCTTGCGATGAAATCCTCTTCTCACGCGCCAAAGTCTGGAACGGTGAGAAGTGGGCGTGTGTCACCATCGTCGGCGGGCATACCAACATTGTGCATATTGAGACGCACAATGGTGTGGTGTTTACTCAGCAGGCGTGTGTGACAGAGGGCGAGCAAGAGTCGCCGCTGACGGTGCTTTCCAGGACGACGCTGGCTGAGATCCTGAAGTTCGTCAATGAAGTCCCGTTTGCGGCGATCCGCTTTATTCTCGATTCTGCGAAGTTAAATTGCGCGTTATCACAGGAAGGTTTGAGCGGTAACTGGGGGCTGCATATTGGTGCGACGCTGGAAAAACAGTGCGCGCGCGGTTTGCTGGCGAAAGATCTCTCTTCATCCATTGTGATTCGTACCAGCGCGGCATCCGATGCGCGTATGGGCGGCGCTACGCTTCCGGCAATGAGTAACTCCGGCTCGGGTAACCAGGGGATCACCGCAACAATGCCTGTGGTGGTGGTAGCAGAACACTTCGGAGCGGATGATGAACGGCTGGCGCGTGCGCTGATGCTTTCGCATTTGAGCGCGATTTACATCCATAACCAGTTACCGCGTTTGTCTGCGCTTTGTGCCGCAACGACCGCAGCAATGGGGGCCGCCGCCGGGATGGCATGGCTGGTGGATGGGCGTTATGAAACCATTTCGATGGCGATCAGCAGTATGATCGGCGATGTCAGCGGCATGATTTGCGATGGAGCGTCTAACAGCTGCGCGATGAAGGTTTCGACCAGTGCTTCGGCTGCGTGGAAAGCGGTGTTAATGGCGCTGGATGATACCGCCGTGACCGGCAATGAAGGGATTGTGGCGCATGATGTTGAGCAGTCGATTGCCAACCTGTGTGCGTTAGCAAGCCATTCGATGCAGCAAACGGATCGGCAGATTATCGAGATTATGGCGAGCAAGGCCAGATAATCGCCAGGTTTTGGGTATCGTGCCGGATAAGGCGTTTACGCCGCATCCGGCACCTGTCTTTACGCAGTAGCTTCATCCTCGGCTAAACGCGTTTCAGCATCCGCGACGATGGCTTCCAGCTCGCTCAACATCTCTTCATAGCCAAAATTATTGGCGGTGCGAGCAGGTTCTTTCGCCACCACGGGCTTCACTGGCTGACGCTTTTTGGCCGATTTTTTACTCATCATCATCTCCCTGTTAAAACAACTAGACAGGCAAATCTATCAGCAAAGCGCGCAGTGGGGAATCGGCAACCAGCGTAATGTTAGCCTCGTCACGAATAAACGCCCCATCACCGCAGGTCAGCGCCGCTTTCTCTTCATGATGCGTAAGTGCATGAAATTTCCCGTGAATCGATTGCAAATACGCGCGTGGCCCATGCAACTGGAAATTCGCACTTTCGCCTTTGTCGAGCACAATATGATGCAGCCACACTTGCTGGCGCAATTGCAGGCTTCCCATCGCACCCTCTGGCGAGGCGATTAATTGCTGCTTGTCCATATTAAGCGCCAGCTTTTGAATCAGTGGATTCTCTCGCTGCGGGCAGGCATCCAGCCAAAGCTGCATTCGCGTTAACGGTTTGTCTTTGCTGAGATTGTGTTCGCTATAGCTGACACCCGGCTGGGTAGAGAGCAGCAACACCTCACCAGCGCTGGCCTGAACATGATTGCCTTCGCTGTCGCGATACTCTGCTTCTCCATCCAGAATCACATTTAAAATATCGACTTTGGGATAGGTTCGCGGCTGAAAGGCGGCACCTGGGGCCAGCACTTCCTGGTTAAGCACGCGCAGGGAGGCATAGCCTAACAATTTCGGGTCGAAGTAGTGTCCAAAGGAAAAAGTATACCGGGCCTGCAACCATCCGTAGTCTGCTTGTCCACACTGCCTGGCAGTTCGGGTAGTAATCATAATTCTTGACCTCTCTTTACTTCCTTTTATGGTAAGGGGCTGGACGCTACATTGTTAGCCAGATATTCTGCCCGGTATGTTCAAATTTCCTGAATGAGAACGAAATGGCCAAAGAAAGGGCATTAACGCTGGAAGCACTACGGGTTATGGATGCGATCGATCGCCGGGGCAGTTTTGCGGCGGCGGCGGATGAGCTGGGACGCGTGCCTTCCGCACTTAGCTACACCATGCAAAAACTGGAAGAAGAGCTGGATGTGGTGCTGTTTGACCGCTCGGGCCATCGCACCAAATTCACCAATGTCGGGAGGATGTTGCTGGAGCGAGGGCGCGTTTTGCTGGAAGCCGCAGATAAACTGACTACCGATGCGGAAGCTCTCGCGCGCGGTTGGGAAACGCATCTCACCATTGTGACCGAAGCGCTGGTACCGACACCTGCCTTTTTCCCGTTAATTGACAAACTGGCGGCAAAAGCGAATACCCAACTGGCAATCATCACCGAAGTGCTGGCGGGGGCATGGGAACGGCTGGAGCAGGGGCGGGCGGATATCGTTATCGCGCCGGATATGCATTTTCGTTCCTCGTCGGAGATCAACTCGCGCAAACTCTATACCTTAATGAACGTCTATGTTGCCGCGCCTGATCACCCGATTCATCAGGAGCCAGAACCGTTATCTGAAGTGACGCGCGTGAAATATCGTGGAATTGCGGTAGCGGATACCGCTCGTGAGCGCCCGGTGTTGACCGTACAGCTGCTGGACAAACAGCCGCGCTTAACGGTGAGCACGATTGAAGATAAACGTCAGGCGTTACTGGCGGGGCTTGGCGTGGCGACGATGCCGTATCCGATGGTCGAAAAAGATATTGCGGAAGGGCGGTTGCGTGTCGTCAGCCCAGAATCGACCAGCGAGATCGATATTATTATGGCCTGGCGTCGTGACAGTATGGGGGAAGCGAAATCCTGGTGTTTGCGGGAAATTCCCAAACTTTTTAGCGGAAAATAATATTTGTTATTGTTAATAAAAAGGGGCGAAATATCGCCCCAATTCTAAGATTAATTTGAACCAAACTTCGGATCGTTTCCGTAACGATTGCTGCCAGAATTGCCTTCTAAACAGGCAAATACAAACAGAACTAACCAGCCAATGACCGGTACCAGATAGAGAAGCGCCCACGCACCTGAACGGTCAGTATCGTGCAGACGACGAACGCACAGAGCAATGACCGGAATGATTGTTGCTGCCAGGTAAATGAGAGAAAGGAATGGAAACTCTAAACCTAAAATCAATTGAATGACATTGATAATAGCGCCGACGATGGCGTTAATCAGAGTAAACATCCAGTACTCTTTACGACGTGCGCGACCAGAGAAACCAACATAATTTTTTAATACGGCTAAATACCACTGCATAAAAACATCCCTTTAATTAAAAGTGACGAAAGTCTATTCCGGGTATTGTGTAAATGCTATTCGTATCTTTCTTTTTCGGATGTTATAAAGGTTTTGATATTTAAGATAAATACATGGTTATTTTTTATATGTAATTTATATAACGACATTGAAATATTTTAAATAAACATTAGTAAATTATTCATTCATCAACATGATGATAAAAGCCGGATGAGTCAGACATCCGGCGAGTAGATTTGTTTTAAGGTTCCAGTTTTGGATCAGGTCCAAAGCGGTTTTCGCCTGGCGTACCCGCCTGGCAGTTAAAGACGATGATAATAAGCCAGCCGATAAACGGGATTAAGAATAGCAGTGCCCACCACGCCGAGCGGTCGGTGTCGTGCAGGCGGCGGAACTGAACTGCCCACCATGGTAAAAACACCAGAATACCGTAGATTGTCGTCAGGATGCCTTCGCCACCGGCACGTTGCCAGCCTAACATTTTATCCAGTAGCCCCAGCACGAACGTAAAGATGATGTTGACCAGAATAAACATCCAGTACTCTTTGCGCCGCGCACGACCCCGGAAACCGACATAATTTTTTAGTACTTTCAGATACCAGTCCATTTTTGCCTCAATTTTGCTCAATCACTTGTTTTTAAAGCAGCAAATTAAGAATAGACGTGAATGAAATGGCAGTAAATATTCGTTCAAGGAATTAATAAAGTGCCGTGAAGGCGCGCTAAGACTGATGACAAGCGCAAAATCGCCAGATGCGCTACGCTTATCTGGCCTACGCGGCATTGTAACATATTGAATATAAACGTTTTGTAGGTTGGAGAAGACGTTCACGCCGCATCCGACATAAATAACACGCACTTAGCTAATAATCAGAGGCACCCCGTAAGGTGCCTTTTTTTAACCGAAGCGAACATCTCGTCCATGCGGTTCATCGAGATCCTGCCACGGACCAATTGAAATAATCCCCGTAGGGTTGATGGTCTTATGACTGCGGAAGTAATGATTACGGATGTGATCGAAATTGACGGTTTCGGCAATCCCCGGCATCTGGTAGATATCTCGCAGGAAACCATACAGGTTCAGGTAATCGCTGATGCGGTGCTTATCACACTTGAAGTGGGTGACATACACCGGATCAAAACGCACCAGCGTGGTCCACAGGCGAATATCGGCTTCGGTTAGCTGGTTGCCGGTCAGGTAACGATGCTGGCCTAAAATCTGCTCCAGTCGCGCCAGCGATTCAAACACTTTCACTACCGCCTCGTCGTAGGCTTGCTGGCTGGTGGCAAAACCGGCTTTATACACGCCATTGTTAACGGTGTCATAAATCCAGCCGTTAAGTTCGTCAATTTTCGTTTGCAGGGCTGATGGGTAGTAATCACCCGCTTTCGCGCCCAGCGCATCAAACGCGGTATTGAACATGCGGATGATTTCTGCTGATTCGTTGCTGACGATGGTGTGGTTCTTTTTGTCCCACAGCACGGGAACAGTAACTCGTCCGCTGTAGTGTGGATCGGCGTGGAGATAAAGCTGATACAGAAATTCATGTTGATAGAGCGTATCTCCGGTTGCACCCGGAAAACTGTCATCAAATGTCCAGCCGTTTTCCAGCATCAGCGGGTTCACTACGGAAACGGAAATAAACGGTTCCAGTCCTTTGAGTTTACGCATGATCAGCGTGCGGTGCGCCCACGGGCAGGCGAGTGAAACATAGAGATGATAACGATCTTTCTCTGCGATAAAACCGCCTGTGCCAGTGGGGCCTGGCGCGCCATCGGCAGTGAGCCAGTTACGAAATGCGGAAGCTGAACGTTGAAATTTACCGCCGGTAGATTTGGTATCGTACCAGGTGTCATGCCAGACGCCGTCAATCAGTTGACCCATATTTCTCTCCTCCAATAGCAAAAACGAGGAGCTTCCTCCTCGTTTTTTATCGTTAAGTATAGCTCGTGCTTACCACTTTTTATTCAGCAGGCGGTCGATGCTATACGCGCCCGGACCGGTAATTGCCAGCAGCAGGAATCCGCCAGAAATTGTCAGGTTTTTCATGAACATCAGCGAGTTGACGCCTTCAGCAAAGTTGCTGTGAAATAAAAATGCCGTCAGCAGCGTAAAGCCCGCAGTAAACAGGGCTGTGGTGCGAGTCAGGAAACCGAACAGGATTGCTAGACCACCACCAAACTCAAGCAGAATCACCAGCGGCAGCATAAAGCCTGGGACACCCATCGCTTCCATATATTGTTGGGTACCCGCGTAGCCAGTAATTTTTCCCCAGCCTGCGGTAATAAACAGAATCGGCATTAAAATGCGCGCTACCAGTACACCAACATCTTCTAATTTTTTCATCATACTCTCCACTGCGCCACTCAGGCTGCTGATTGTTTTTTTGTGCAAGGGCGCGGTATTAGCGTCGTTGCTGTCGATGGAGAGAATCATAAACGTGGTGAATGATGAATGTTAGCAAGGAAAACTGTCAAAAATCTTCAAAAAATTTGAGGGATAAGGCCGGAATGGCTCCGGCCAGAGGGAAGTTAACCGCGAAGTTGTTGCTGCTTGAGGGTCGTTTTCACCAGACGCCAGGCGCTCCATACGCCAAAACCGCGTCTGGCCCAGCGGACCAGCATATTAGGATGGCGAATCGTCCAGATCGCCATCACGCTACTGCCTACCAGCGCCCAGGAGCGCAGACTTAGCAGCATATTCCAGCGACGATCGTAAGCGCCTGTTGCCTCCAGCCATTCACGACGACTGGCGGAAAGATCCAGCCGTTGTTGCTGGATCTGGCTCAGCAGTTGCGCCTTACGTCGTTCACGTTCGACTTTACTGCTCACGGGACTCCTCCTCGAGCAGCTGCCGATCGTTTGCCAGCTCATGGCGTGTATGGCGCAGCAGGGTGGATTTACGCGATTTACGTAACGTCCAGATACCGCCAATCAGTGCCAGTAGCAGCAACACCACGGTGGTGGCAATCATCGCATTCAGGCGATATTGCGGATCAACCGCCCAAATAATCAGCACCATCAGGCTCATAAGACCAAATGCAGCGAAAAGCATCGTCAGGCCCAGCATCAGTAAAAGTTGAAAGAGATTCGCTTTTTCCTCTTCCAGCTCCACCACCGCCAGCCGCAGACGTGTTTCCACCATTTCAACCATGATGGAAACAATTCGCTGCCCGATGCCCAGAACGCTTTTACCGGGCCCTTGCGCGTGATGAGTGTCCGCCATAATTAACGACGCGACAGCAGAACGCCGAGCACTACACCGATTGCAGCGCCAATGCCCACGCCCGTCCACGGGTTTTCACGCACATACTCATCGGCACGCGCCGCCGCGACACGGGTTTGTTTGGCGATGGCATCACCGGTTTCACCCAGGCGATAACGGCTCTGTTTCAGTGCCTGCTCCGCTTTGCTACGAATCTTACTCAACTCTTCTTTCGACTTCTCGCCAGATGAGCTAAGTACCTCTTCCAGCGTATCGGAAAGGGATTTCAACTCAGCACGCAGATGTTCCGTAGTGTGTTCTTTCGACATAGTTTTCTCCAGGTGAGTAAGTAGTGACTATTGTGAGTTAGTAGTCGCGCGCTTCCAGCTTTTTCAGCTCTTCCTGCGCTTCTGCCAGTTTCCGTTCGCGTTTGGCAATCTTATCGGCATCGCCTTTTTGCTTCGCCTCGGTTAAATCTTGCTGGCGTTCCGCCACCTCATCTTTCTGCTTTGCGATTTTCTTCTGATGATCGGCACGCAGCTGGCTATCTGAACAGTTGGCCCGGACTTCACTCAGGGCTTTATTCAGACCGTCAATACGATTCTGGTTTTGGTGTTTTTCGGCATAGCTGATCTCCTTAAGGATATTTTGCTCCTTTTCCTGACACAGGGTAGTGGCATAACTACCGGCACTAAGAGCAAAGAGAGAAACAGCTAAAGCGATGCGGTATTTCATTCTTGAACCTTCCATTGTGATTCGGACCTATTACAAAGGAACGATTGTCCAGACAACGAAGCGGTAGTGTTAACCACCGCCTCATTAATCATAGACAGTTACGGTGAAATCACCAAAGTCAGTGATATGTTTCGGATAACAGGAAGTTATCCGAAGCGATGAGAGTTATCCCGCAACCGGGTCAGCCACTGCATAGCCTGACTATTATTGTCCTGCTGCGCGATGATGTAGCCATGGGGCAATGTTCTGTCGAGGACCGCTTTTGCGGCGGCACTCTGGTCGCTGGAGTCAAAGGTAATTAACAGAGTGTCATTTTTGGGGGTGATACTTTTGAAAGGAATGCCGTGAGCGTCAAGGTGATGCCAGATTGAAAAACCGTCTGGCATCGTTGTCCCTTGATGAACGGCACGAATCGCCAGCGTAGACTCTTGCTGGCGAACCGCGGACCAGGCCAGCAACAGTGTGCCGACCAGAAGTAAAACAGCGCCGGACCAGGCTAGCTGGCGAAGCGACATGCGAGGTATTTGCATCCCTTACCCCCGATTTCCATATTTCTTTTTCCATAACACGACCAGAGAACCTGCCAGGCCAAACACCAGCAGCACCACCGGGAGCAGCATCAGGCATGACATCAGCTGGTCCTCGTACTTTAAAAATACCGGCGTTTTGCCGAGCATGTAACCCAGAGTTGTCAGGATCAATACCCACAGCAGACCGCTCATCCAGTTGAAGAACTGAAAGCGCGCGTTATTCAGCCCTGATAATCCGGCAATCGTCGGCAGCAGTGTTCTGACAAATGCAATAAAGCGACCAATTAACAGCGCCGATAAACCGTGTTTATGAAAAAGATGGTGTGCGCGTTGATGATAATGCGCGGGTAAATGAGATAGCCAGTTTTGTACAGTGCGGGTATTGCCCAACCATCGCCCCTGAATATAGCTGACCCAGCAACCGAGGCTGGCGGCAACGGTCAGCAGCAGAATCGTTTGCGGATAGCCCATCGCGCCTTTCGCAATCAATACGCCGACCAACACCAGTAAACTGTCGCCCGGTAAAAAGGCCGCCGGAAGCAAGCCGTTTTCAAGGAACAAAATTACAAACAAGACAAAATACAACATGCCAATCATCGACGGATTGGCCAGGGTTTCAAAATCCTGCGCCCACAGGGCTTGCAGCAATTGGGTCAAAAGTTCCATTCATTATTCCTGGTGAATCGGTTAACGCCACGCTGGTTTTAAAAGATGCACTACCGCAATGTTATTGCTGTTTTGGTATGTTTTGCGGGTTTGATACATCAACACAGCCTGAACTATTCCCTGTTAAATCGTGAGATAAGAAAGCATTCAAAAGCATAAATTCAAATTGAATCTAATTGTAACAAAGGTCAACGTTGTTCGTTATCAAAATTACATGTCCGTAGAGTCTGATTTTGCTGATTGCAGGGGAGGGTGGCGAGAGGATTTACACAGGCTGACACTTTATACTTTTCGCTTACCGACGAAGCAAACAGGCGCATTGCAGCGCCTGTCGGATGGAAATTTCATTTGCTGCCGCTGGTGGCCGTATCGAGATGCACTACCGGGTTTTCTGCGAACAGATAGCGGTCGGCATTGAACTCGAAATCGTCGCTGGTTTCGTTAAATAACATGATTTTGGTGTTTTCCAGATGCTGCCACATTGCCAGCTTAGCAGCATGAGGATCTTTGCGAATTAACGCCTTGAGGATTTGATCGTGGTCATCACACCAGTTATCGACGGTACGGGCATCAATGTGTTCGTGCAGTTTTTTCCAGTACGGGTTATGACTACGCTGGGTCCACATTTTTTCCACGATAGCCGCCAGGGCGGAGTTCTGCGTCGCCAGGGCTACCTGAATGTGGAACTGCAAATCCCACTCGGAATCACGGAAGCATTGTTCGCCGCGCGCCTGCTCCTGGATGGCCATCAGTTTCATGATGTCCTGTTTCGTTACCTGAGTTGCCGCGAATTCGGCAATATTACTTTCGATGAGCTGGCGAGCCTGAAGCAACTCAAACGGACCGTAATTGGCGAATTCCATATTATTGTCAGCCGCCTGCTGATGGCGCGGCTGGTTGGAAACCACATGAATACCTGAACCTTTACGCACTTCGACATAGCCTTCAACTTCCAGCATGATGATGGCTTCACGAACCACGGTGCGGCTGACGTTTTTTTCATCGGCAATAAAGCGTTCGGCAGGCAGTTTATCACCCACCAGATAGACGCCCTGTTCGATGCGCTCTTTCAGATCAGCGGCAAGTTGTTGATACAAACGGCGTGGTTCAGTGATTTCCATATGCGCTCCAGGCATGATACGGCAGACTATATTTGTTATACCACTTTTGCGAGTTTAGCTCTACTCACAGTGATGAAAAAGCCGCCTGAGAAGGCGGCTTTGAAGGGAAACTAAAACTTACACGAAGCCTTAATGTTGCGGTGCAGGATCGTTATGTGTTTCCTGCGCCACCTCAATCGCCGGTTTGTTCTGCAACACCGTCCAGATAACCAGTGCACCCAGCAGGTCGAATACTGCCAGAACTGCGAACAGCGGGCTGAAGCCGATGGTGTCAGCCAGTGCACCGACAACCAGCGCAAACAGCGTACTTGCCAGCCATGCGGACATCCCGGTTAAACCGTTTGCCGTTGCCACTTCGTTACGACCAAACACGTCAGAAGAGAGCGTAATCAGCGCGCCAGACAGTGCCTGGTGAGCAAAACCACCGATACACAGCAGCATAATCGCGACATACGGGTTGGTGAACAGACCGATCATACCCGGGCCAATCATCAGCACAGCACCCAGCGTTACGACCATCTTACGGGAAACGATCAGGTTCACACCAAACCAACGCTGGAACAGCGGCGGCAGGTAACCACCGAGGATACAACCGAGGTCAGCAAACAGCATCGGCATCCAGGCAAACATCGCGATCTCTTTCAGGTTAAAGCCGTAAACTTTAAACATGAACAGCGGGATCCACGCGTTAAAAGTACCCCATGCCGGTTCTGCCAGGAAGCGCGGCAGCGCGATACCCCAGAACTGACGGTTACGCAGGATCTGACCAACGGACATTTTCTTCGCTGTGTCAACCTGGTGCTGGGCTTCCTGACCATTAATAATGTAGTCGCGTTCTTCATCGGTCAGATGCTTCTGGTCGCGCGGATGTTTATAGAAAATCAGCCATGCCATTGCCCAGATAAAGCTCAACGCACCGGAGATGATAAATGCCATCTGCCAGCTGTGCATTACGATTGCCCATACCACCAGCGGCGGTGCAATCATCGCACCAATAGAAGAACCTACGTTAAAGTAACCTACCGCGATGGAACGCTCTTTCGCCGGGAACCATTCGGAGCTGGCTTTCAGACCCGCCGGGATCATCGCTGCTTCCGCGGCACCGACCGCACCACGAGCAACAGCCAGGCCGCCCCAGCTACCTGCCAGCGCGGTTGCACCACAGAACACGGCCCACAGCACAGCAAACATTGCATAACCGATTTTCGTACCCAGCACATCCAGTACATAACCTGCTACCGGTTGCATGACCGTATAAGCAGCAGAATAGGCTGCGATGATATAGGAATACTGTTGGGTGGAGATGTTTAACTCTTCCATCAGAGTTGGCGCAGCTGCCGCCACAGTGTTACGCGTCAGGTAACCAAGCACGGTGCCGAGCGTCACCAGTGCGATCATATACCAACGTAACCCTTTAATTTTACGCATGTAAAACCTCATCGTTTTGTTATATCCGCAGGAAGCGCGGCCATCATCCCGCCAGAGGCTGAAGATGTTAGTTACGACCGGGTAACCGAAAAAAAACCGGCACGCCCCGAACGTTGCCATGAAAGTTTCGTGCTAATTCGGCTTCCGTACCGGTTAACCCGATTCATCTAACAAATGAATGAATCGGCAATTTGCATTCCGTCGACTTATGATTTGCGACGGCAGAAAGATAACTTGTCATACAACTTTAAAAGGTGAGAGCCATCACAAATGTGGGAATATTTGTAGGGACATTACCTGACGACAGCGAGGCCAGTACTGGCGCGGCCTGCAGCGAGATTTACCACTTTGAGAGTAATTTTTTTAACTACGTTTATTGATCTATCTCACGAAAATATCTTCGGACTCTGGAAATTGGTGTGATAACTTTGTCAGCATCGCACCATAAGCAAGCTAGCTCACTCGTTGAGAGGAAGACGAAAATGACTCCGTTTATGACTGAAGATTTCCTGTTAGATACCGAATTTGCCCGCCGTCTGTATCACGACTACGCAAAAGACCAGCCGATTTTCGATTACCATTGCCATTTGCCGCCGCAGCAGATTGCGGAAGACTATCGTTTTAAAAACCTGTATGACATCTGGTTGAAGGGCGATCACTACAAATGGCGCGCTATGCGTACCAACGGTGTGGCTGAGCGTCTGTGTACTGGTGATGCGTCTGACCGTGAAAAATTTGACGCCTGGGCGGCGACTGTTCCGCACACTATCGGCAACCCGTTATACCACTGGACGCACCTCGAACTGCGTCGTCCGTTTGGTATCACTGGCAAATTGCTTTCTCCGTCAACTGCCGATGAAATCTGGAACGAATGTAATGAACTGCTGGCGCAGGATAACTTCTCCGCGCGCGGCATCATGCAGCAGATGAACGTGAAAATGGTCGGCACCACCGATGACCCGATCGATTCTCTGGAGCATCACGCAGAGATCGCCAAAGACGGCTCTTTCACCATTATTAAAGTGCTGCCGAGCTGGCGTCCTGATAAAGCCTTCAACATCGAACAGGCGACCTTTAACGACTACATGGCGAAGCTGGGCGAAGTTTCCGATACCGACATCCGCCGCTTTGCTGATCTGCAAACTGCCCTGACCAAACGTCTGGATCACTTCGCCGCTCACGGCTGTAAAGTGTCTGACCACGCGCTGGATGTGGTGATGTTTGCTGAAGCGAACGAAGCGGAACTGGACAGCATTCTGGCGCGTCGTCTGGCTGGCGAAACCCTGAGCGAGCACGAAGTGGCACAGTTCAAAACTGCGGTGCTGGTGTTCCTTGGTGCCGAATATGCACGTCGCGGCTGGGTACAGCAGTACCACATTGGCGCACTGCGTAATAACAACCTGCGTCAGTTTAAACTGCTGGGGCCGGATGTCGGCTTTGACTCCATCAACGACCGTCCGATGGCGGAAGAGCTGTCTAAGCTGCTGAGCAAGCAGAACGAAGAAAACCTGCTACCGAAAACCATTCTCTACTGCCTGAACCCGCGCGATAACGAAGTGCTGGGCACCATGATCGGTAACTTCCAGGGCGAAGGTATGCCGGGCAAAATGCAGTTCGGTTCCGGCTGGTGGTTTAACGATCAGAAAGACGGTATGGAACGTCAGATGACCCAACTGGCGCAGCTCGGTCTGTTGAGCCGCTTTGTCGGTATGCTGACTGACAGCCGTAGCTTCCTGTCATACACCCGTCACGAATACTTCCGCCGCATTCTGTGCCAGATGATCGGTCGCTGGGTGGAAGCGGGCGAAGCGCCGGCGGATATCAACCTGCTGGGCGAGATGGTGAAAAATATTTGCTTTAACAATGCGCGTGACTACTTCGCCATTGAACTGAACTAAGGTCTGGGGTTGATATGCAATACATCAAGATCCATGCGCTGGATAACGTCGCGGTCGCTTTAGCAGATTTGGCGGAAGGCACAGAAGTCAGTGTCGACAACCAGACTGTTACGCTGCGCCAGGATGTTGCTCGTGGACATAAATTTGCGTTAACGGATATCGCAAAAGGGGCCAACGTCATCAAATATGGCCTGCCGATTGGTTATGCATTGGCGGATATTGCGGCGGGGGAACACGTTCACGCCCACAATACGCGCACGAATCTGAGCGATCTGGATCAGTATCGCTATCAACCTGATTTTCAGGATCTGCCTGCGCAAGCGGCAGATCGTGAAGTGCAGATCTATCGTCGCGCTAACGGCGATGTCGGGGTGCGCAATGAGCTGTGGATCCTGCCAACCGTGGGCTGTGTCAACGGCATCGCGCGGCAGATCCAAAATCGTTTCCTGAAAGAGACCAACAACGCCGAAGGTACCGACGGCGTGTTCCTCTTCAGCCACACCTACGGCTGCTCACAGCTGGGCGACGATCACATTAATACCCGCACCATGCTGCAAAACATGGTGCGCCACCCGAACGCAGGCGCAGTGCTGGTGATTGGTCTGGGCTGTGAAAACAACCAGGTTGCCGCATTCCGTGAAACGCTGGGCGATATCGATCCTGAACGCGTTCATTTCATGATCTGCCAACAGCAGGATGATGAGATCGAGGCCGGGATCGAGCATTTGCATCAGCTGTATAACGTGATGCGCAACGATAAACGCGAGCCAGGCAAACTCAGCGAACTGAAGTTTGGTCTGGAGTGCGGTGGTTCTGACGGTCTTTCTGGTATTACTGCTAACCCGATGCTGGGGCGTTTCTCTGACTACGTGATTGCTAACGGCGGTACTACCGTACTGACCGAAGTGCCGGAGATGTTTGGCGCAGAGCAGTTGCTGATGGACCATTGCCGCGACGAAGCAACGTTTGAAAAACTGGTCACCATGGTCAATGACTTCAAGCAGTACTTTATTGCCCATGACCAGCCGATCTATGAAAACCCATCGCCGGGGAACAAAGCGGGCGGTATCACCACGCTGGAAGACAAATCACTTGGCTGTACCCAGAAAGCGGGTTCCAGCGTCGTGGTTGACGTGCTGCGTTACGGTGAGCGTCTGAAAACACCGGGGCTGAACTTGTTAAGTGCGCCGGGTAACGATGCCGTAGCGACCAGCGCCCTGGCGGGTGCGGGCTGCCATATGGTGCTGTTCAGTACTGGTCGCGGCACGCCATACGGCGGCTTTGTACCGACGGTGAAAATCGCCACCAACAGCGAACTGGCGGCGAAGAAAAAACACTGGATCGACTTTGACGCGGGTCAGCTGATCCACGGTAAAGCGATGCCGCAGTTGCTGGAAGAATTCATCGATACCATCGTTGAGTTTGCCAACGGTAAGCAAACCTGTAACGAGCGTAACGACTTCCGCGAACTGGCGATCTTCAAAAGCGGCGTAACGCTATAAAGTCGAAATGAGTTGTTAATAAAAAACGGCGTTTCATAATGTGAAGCGCCGTTTGCTTTTCCAGACCTGCTAAGGATTTATCATGACCGCGTATTGGCTGGCCCAGGGCGTGGGTGTCATCGCCTTTCTGATTGGTATCACAACATTTTTCAACCGTGACGAACGCCGCTTTAAAAAGCAGCTTTCGGTCTATAGCGCCGTTATTGGCGTACATTTTTTTCTTCTGGGCACCTATCCCGCCGGTGCCAGTGCCATCCTTAATGCCATTCGTACGCTGATTACTTTACGCACGCGCAGCTTATGGGTAATGGCGATTTTTATTGTGCTGACTGGCGGAATTGGCCTCGCGAAGTTCCATCATCCTGTCGAACTATTGCCGGTAATCGGCACGATTGTCAGTACCTGGGCGCTGTTCCGCTGTAAAGGGCTGACCATGCGCTGCGTAATGTGGTTTTCAACGTGTTGCTGGGTGATTCACAACTTCTGGGCGGGGTCGATAGGCGGCACGATGATTGAGGGGAGTTTTCTGCTCATGAATGGCCTGAATATCATTCGTTTCTGGCGGATGCAGAAAAGGGGAATTGATCCGTTTAAAGTCGAGAAAACCCCTTCCGCCGTGGACGAAAGGGGTTAAACATTAATTACGTAGGGCGCTATTTGCCAGACGATCGTCTTCCGCCTGGCAAGCTGCCGCAGTGAACAGCACGTCAGTTGAAGAGTTCAGCGCGGTTTCGCAAGAGTCCTGCAATACGCCGATGATAAAGCCGACGGCAACCACCTGCATGGCGATATCGTTCGAAATACCGAACATATTACAGGCCAGTGGGATCAGCAGCAGAGAACCCCCCGCCACGCCGGATGCGCCACAGGCACACAGAGAAGCCACTACGCTCAACAGCAGCGCTGTGGGCAGATCGACCGGAATACCCAGCGTATTAACCGCAGCCAGCGTCAACACGGTAATGGTGATTGCTGCGCCCGCCATATTGATGGTGGCACCCAGCGGAATAGAAACGGAATAGGTATCGCGATCCAGATTCAGCTTTTCACACAGCGCCATATTCACCGGAATGTTCGCCGCAGAGCTGCGGGTGAAGAAGGCGTACACGCCGCTTTCGCGCAGGCACAGCAGCACCAGCGGGAACGGGTTACGACGAATTTTCCACCACACCAGCAATGGGTTAACCACCAGCGCCACCAGTAACATACAGCCAACCAGCACGACCAGCAGTTGCGCGTAGCCCCACAGTGTGGAGAAACCGGTGGTTGCCAGGGTAGAAGAAACCAGACCAAAAATACCGATCGGTGCGAAGCGAATGACCAGTTTCACCATAAAGGTGACGGCATTCGACATATCGTTGACCAGGTTTTTGGTGGTCTCGTTACCGTGACGCAGTGCGAAACCGAGGCCAATTGCCCACACCAGGATCCCGATGTAGTTACCTTTCAGCAGCGCATCGATGGGGTTGGAAACCATGCTCATTACCAGCCCGCGCATCACTTCCACAATACCAGACGGCGGCGAAATATCACCCGCGCTACTGGACAAGTGCAGGGTAGAAGGGAAGGCAAAACTGAAGATTACTGCGGCCAGAGCAGCAGAGAAGGTGCCCAGCAGATAGAGGAACAAAATAGGGCGGATATTGGTTTTCTGCCCGTGCTGGTGGTTAGCAATAGATGCCATCACCAGCATCAGCACCAGAATTGGCGCTACAGCTTTCAGTGCGCCGACGAACAAAGTGCCTAACAGACCAACAGCTTCTGCCGCGGGTTTTGAGATCCATGCCAGAAGAATCCCCAGAACAAGGCCGACCAGGATTTGTTTTACCAGGCTGCCATGAGCCAGACGCCGGAATAGCCCCGGTGAACGTTGCGTAGTCATTTTTCGATCCTTTCATTGTGTTGTCGCACATCCCTGGTGCGTTCTGTCGACGCATCTTTCAGGATGTAACAAAGTGTTTGCAAGGTCGAGTATAAGGAAAGTTACAGCTTCGGGAAGCGAAAAATGCTGGATTTTAAAGAGAGGTCATATTTTGCAACTTAATGGTTACATTTATTTGACATAAACAGAGGGAAGGACTGGCTACTAAGGCTGATTAGATAACATATGGGCAAAACTATTTGGAATATGAGAACGGTTGCGCTCCTTTAATGTGCTATGCCATATAAAGTCACTGGCGCAGGGAGCGCGCAGGGGGCGGCCAATCGCCGCCGCCCCCTGCACCCCCAGGCTCTGGCGAACAAAATCGCCGCTGCGCGGTTCCCTCAGCTTATCCCTTGCGGCTACCGGGTCGGGCGCAAGGGAACGTCCCTGTAAGATGCGCCCTCGCCGCGCATCCATGCGCGTCGCCCCGGCCTCCAGGGAACGCTTCGGCGATTTTGACGCCACCAACACCCGTGCGGTCTTTTTGTAAAGAGCTATAAGCCGATTACATAATTAATAGCTCACCTTTGTCTGGAATGAGTTATCTCTAGGAATGGCTTAATATACAGCGAATCATTCTCCCCGCTGCTTATCATGCCGATAATTCACCCAGGCGTTGATAATAAATGTCATCACCAGAATGCCAAACACCACGCCCAGCGAGACGGCGATTGGAATATGGTAGAAGTCGACAATCAGCATCTTGATACCGATAAACACCAGAATCACCGCCAGGCCATATTTGAGCATCGAGAAACGTTCTGCTACGCCCGCCAGCAGGAAATACATCGCACGCAGGCCGAGGATCGCAAACAGGTTTGAGGTCAGCACAATAAACGGATCGGTGGTCACGGCGAAGATAGCCGGGATGCTATCCACGGCGAAAATCACGTCGCTCAATTCCACCAGAATCAGCACCAGCATCAGCGGCGTGGCATACAGCAAGCCATTCTTACGCACAAAGAAATGCTCGTTGTCGATGGTGTCGGTCATGCGCAAATGACCGCGTAGCCAGCGCACCAGCGGCTTGTCGCCAATGCCTGATTCATCTTCATGGGCGAGCGCCATCTTCACGCCGGTAAACAACAGGAAGGCACCGAAGATATACAGGATCCAGTCGAACTGCGAAATCAGCCAGCTGCCAGTGAAGATCATGATGGTACGCAGAACAATCGCCCCGAGCACGCCATACACCAGCACGCGGCGTTGTAATGCCGCCGGAACAGAGAAATAGCTGAACAACATCAGCCAGACAAAGACGTTATCGACCGCCAGCGATTTCTCAATCAGATAACCCGTGAGAAAGGCCAGTGCCTGTGGATCGGCAACGGCGCGACCTTCGGTTTGCACCAGATACCACCAGAAAGCGGCGTTAAACAGTAACGACAGCGTCACCCAGACCAGCGACCAGGCCGCAGCCTGTTTCATGGTCATGGCATGTGCCCCACGACGCCCCTGCAACAACAGGTCGATAGCCAGCATAATGGCGACAACAACAGCGAATCCGCCCCATAGCAACGGCGTGCCGACAGTATTCATAGAAGTTCCTTACACATAAAAAAAACGGCCAACGTCGGAAGACGTCAGCCGCTGCTTTTTATGCATAGACCTCGCCTTCCGGCAAGGTCTCACTTACAACAAAAAAGGAATACGTCTGCGTATTCCTTTCGGGTTGCCCGGTGACCGGATGTGGTTTTTCACACATCGTAATGACGATCGACCGGCAATGAAGTTACTCCCCTTTGCAGGTAACAAAGTATGACAGACCATTCAGTCAGTCAATGGTCTGTTACATGCCTTTTACACTGCTTTACTTTGGCAATTATAGTTTTACGCTATCTGCCGGAAAAATCACCCCAGTCTGGCGGCGGATCTCGGTCAGCAGTTTGGCGGTGATGCGACTGACCGCCAGCCCAGGATGATCCACCAGATGTTCATCCACCAGTTCAGCAAACAGCTCTGCTTCGTAGAGCATGGTATTAATATGCTGCGGTTGGGTGAGATCCTGCATCTGGCTGCCACGCGGAACAAAGCAAACTTTCTGGCATTCAGACAGTTTTTCAATCACCAGCGATCCTGCTTCGCCCTGAATCTCGCTTGCCAGGACAGAATCGCTCACTTTTGAGTGCTGCAACGTAACGCTGAAATCACCGTAATCCATCACCACCACGCCGTGGGCATCCACACCGCTTGCCAGCAAACTGGCGGTTGCCTGCACGCTTTTCGGTTCACCGAATAATGCCACCGCCGACGCCAGGCAGTAAAAGCCGATATCCATAATTGAACCGTTAGAGAATGCCGGATTAAAGGTGTTGGGATTCTCACCATCCAGGTAACGTTGATACCGCGAGGAATACTGGCAATAGTTGAAAAAGACTTTACGCAGTTTGCCGACTTTCGGCAGTGCCTGGCGTAACAGATGAAAGTTCGGCAGGCTGGCGGTTTTAAATGCCTCAAACAGCACCACCTGATTTTCCCGCGCACAGGCAATGGCGGCATCCACTTCCGCCAGATTCGATGCCAGCGGCTTCTCGCAAATCACATGAATTTTGTGGCTAAGGAAAAGTTGTGTCTGGGAAAAGTGCAGGGCATTCGGGCTGGCAATATACACCGCGTCAATGGCATCGCTTTCTGCCATCGCTTCCAGCGAGGTAAACAGATGCTCGACAGAAAAATCATTGGCGAAGTGCTGGGCCTGCTCAAGGCTGCGGGAATAAACGGCGGTTAACTTGTATTTACCGCTCTCATGGGCGGCCTCGACGAACTGGCGAGTGATCCAGTTCGTACCAATCACAGCGAAACGTATCATAACGCGTGGATACTCCATAAAGGGATTCTGTCGTCAATGTAGCACGCCTTTTTCATCTTCGACGTGCGCAGATACGCATTATTCTTTCGCCGGACAGCCATGCTCACTAAACGGCCCAATCATGACCGATGGCCCGAGATATTTCGGCTGGCGATGGAGGATTTTTGCGTCAATCACCGCGCTGACGCGAGCGAGTTTCTCCCGCAGTTGAGTATAAAAACCGTGCTTCATATTGAGGTCTGGCGCGTTAAAACCGATAGCGTCGATGCCGTACTGTTTTGCCAGCCAGATGGCGCGTTGGTTATGAAATTCTTGCGAGATAATGGTGATATGGTTTTCCCCAAACACCTTTTTGGCACGCACTACCGAATCCAGCGTTGAGAATCCGGCATAGTCGCAGAAGATCACTTTCGCCGGTACGCCTTTAGCGATCAAAGCCTGCTGCATACCTGATGCTTCATCGTAATTTTTACGTCCGTTATCGCCACTGACTAACAGCCATTTCACTTTTCCGGCGTGGTACAATGCTGCTGCGGTATCAATACGTCGGGTAAAGTAGCGATTACCCGGCCTGGCTCCCAGCAATAAACCCACGTTACGCGCCGGAACTGCGTTGACATCGCTCCAGGTCAGCTGCTTGCTGGTGTTGACCATAACGCGATCGGCAATAAAAATGGTCGCTCCTGCTATAAGCAACAATAAACAGCCAATCTTAAGAGTCCGGCGAGAAAAACAAATACGGAGAAGAAGGCGGGCAAAGGCGCGCAGCATGGTCGTTATCCTTAACGAAAGGGGGGAGGTCGATTTTAGGCGCTAAAGGAAGAAAAGATAACGCCTGACATCATTTTCAGATTTTGTCCTGCCCAAGTGACAACTGCGTTAGCCACAGACGAGTGTCGAATTCAAGCTGGTGGTACTGCTGCTCCATATGACAGCACAATTGATAGAACGCTTTGTTATGCTCTTTCTCCTTCAGGTGCGCCAACTCGTGCACCACGATCATGCGCAAAAACGGTTCCGGCGCGTTGCGAAACACGGTAGCGACGCGGATCTCCGCCTTTGCTTTCAGCTTGCCGCCCTGCACACGCGAAACAGCGGTATGTAACCCGAGCGCGTTTTTCAGCACATGGATCTTGTTGTCATACATCACTTTAGTGATCGGCGGGGCATTGCGCAGAAACTGATTTTTCAGATCCTGGGTATATTGCCAGAGGGCTTTATCGGTGGCGTAGTCGTGTGTTCCCGGATAACGTTTTGCCAGCACATCGCCCAGACGCTGTTCGTTAATCAGCGTTCGCACCTGGGAAAGTAGCTGCTCGGGATAACCCTGAAGATAAGTAAGATTGCTCATAACCGCCCACGAAAAAGAGAAAAAGGGTATACTCACGCACCCTTTTCAGGGGCAACGTCGAAATTTTATCATCCAGGAGGGCCGATGAGCCACTTAGACAACGGTTTCCGTTCACTGACACTACAACGTTTTCCGGCGACGGATGACGTTAACCCGCTACAGGCGTGGGAAGCGGCGGATGAATATTTGCTGCAACAGTTGGACGACACAGAAATCCGCGGCCCGGTGTTGATCCTGAATGATGCCTTTGGTGCGTTAAGTTGTGCGCTGGCGGAACATAAGCCATACAGCATTGGCGACTCATACATCAGCGAACTGGCGACGCGCGAGAATTTACGCCTCAACGGGATTGATGAATCGAGCGTGAAGTTTCTCGACAGCACCGCTGACTACCCGCAACAGCCGGGAGTGGTGCTGATCAAAGTACCGAAAACACTGGCATTGCTGGAACAGCAACTGCGTGCGCTGCGCAAAGTGGTCACGCCAGATACGCGTATTATTGCCGGTGCCAAAGCCCGTGACATCCACACTTCCACGCTGGAACTGTTCGAAAAAGTGCTCGGCCCGACCACCACCACGCTGGCATGGAAGAAGGCACGCTTAATTAACTGTACTTTCAACGAGCCGCCGCTGGCCGATGCGCCGCAGACCGTTAGCTGGAAACTGGAAGGTACTGACTGGACTATCCACAACCATGCGAATGTCTTCTCCCGCACCGGGCTGGATATTGGCGCGCGCTTCTTTATGCAGCATCTGCCAGAGAATCTCGAAGGTGAGATTGTCGATCTCGGTTGTGGTAATGGCGTTATTGGTCTGACGCTGCTTGATAAAAACCCGCAGGCGAAAGTGGTGTTTGTCGATGAATCGCCGATGGCGGTTGCTTCCAGCCGTTTGAACGTTGAAACCAACATGCCCGAGGCATTGGATCGCTGCGAATTTATGATCAACAACGCGCTCTCCGGCGTTGAGCCTTTCCGCTTTAATGCTGTGCTCTGCAACCCGCCGTTTCATCAGCAACATGCGCTGACCGATAACGTCGCCTGGGAGATGTTCCACCACGCCCGCCGCTGTCTGAAAATCAACGGCGAGCTGTATATCGTTGCCAACCGTCACCTGGATTACTTCCATAAACTGAAGAAGATTTTCGGCAACTGCACCACCATCGCCACGAATAATAAATTTGTGGTGCTGAAAGCAGTGAAGCTGGGGCGTCGTCGGTAAGATTGGCAGCTACCTGCCAGATAAGGCGTAAACGCCTTATCTGGCATACGTTCAGCACATTACCCCCAGGTCGGATAAGACGCGGCAAGCGTCGCATCCGGCACTTCAATGCACGATTTAAATCTCCAGCGCCAGCCGTGTTCCCTGGGCAATTGCCCGTCGTGCGTCCAGCTCCATAGCTACATCGCAGCCGCCAATTAAATGCACAGTTTTCCCGCTATCAATCAGCGGTTGCGCCAGCGCGCGGTTTGGCTCTTGCCCTGCGCAGATCACCACATTGTCCACTGCTAATACCTGCGTTTCGCCGTTGATCACCACATGCAGCCCGTCATCGTCGATCTTCTGATAACTTACGCCTGGGATCATTTTCACGCCGCGCGAGAGCAGGGTGGTGCGATGGATCCAGCCGGTGGTTTTGCCTAACCCCTGTCCCGGTTTGCTGGCTTTGCGCTGGAGCATCACAATCTGCCGTGGGCTACGCGGGATCTGCATTCCCTGCGGGCTTAAGCCACCAGCCTGTTGCAGGCTGCTGTCGATCCCCCACTCATTACAGAACTCGGCAATGTTCTTGCTGGTGGACTCACCCGGCTGACTTAAAAACATCGCCGTATCAAAACCAATCCCGCCACAACCGATGATTGCTACCTTTTTGCCCACAGGCGCTTTGTCGCGCAGTACGTCGAGATAACTCAACACCTTCGGATGATCGATTCCGTCGATAGGTGGAATGCGCGGTACGATCCCGCTAGCGAGGATCGTTTCATCGAACGACTGTAACTGATCCGCCGTCACGGTGTGATTGAGTTTCAGCGTCACGCCTGTTACTTCGATCATCCGGCGGTAATAGCGCAGCGTTTCGTAAAACTCCTCTTTGCCAGGGATCTGTTTGGCGATATTAAACTGACCGCCGATCTCACTGTGAGCATCAAACAACGTTACCTGATGACCACGTGCCGCCGCGTTAATGGCAAACGCCAGCCCAGCCGGACCAGCGCCGACCACCGCCAGATTTTTTTTCTGCACGGCGGGAAGGATCGGCATTTTGGTTTCGTGGCAGGCGCGAGGATTCACCAGGCACGAGGTGACTTTGCCCACGAAGATCTGATCGAGACAGGCCTGGTTGCAGCCAATACAGGTGTTGATCTCATCGGCTCGCCCCGATTGCGCTTTTGACAGCAGCTCCGCATCAGCAAGAAACGGTCGTGCCATCGATACCATATCGGCATCACCGCGCGAGAGAATGTCGTCGGCAACCTGCGGATCGTTAATCCGGTTGGTGGTCACCAGCGGCAGCGAGACGTGGCCTTTCAGTTTGCGCGTGACCCAGCTAAAGGCACCGCGCGGCACGGGCGTGGCAATGGTCGGAATACGTGCTTCATGCCAGCCAATGCCGGTGTTGATAATGGTCGCGCCCGCCGCTTCAATGGCCTGCGCCAGCCCTACCGTTTCGGCAAAAGTACCGCCGCCTTCTACCAGGTCGAGCATCGACAGACGGTAGATAATAATGAAGTCATTGCCGACGCGTTCGCGCACTGCTCGCACCACTTCAACTGCAAAGCGCATCCGGTTAGGGTAATCGCCGCCCCACTGGTCGCTACGCTGGTTAGTGCGCAGGGTCAGAAACTCGTTGATCAAATACCCTTCGGAACCCATCACTTCTACGCCATCGTATCCGGCCTCCCGCGCCAGTTGCGCGCAGCGGGCGAAATTGTCGATCAGTTGCAGGATCTCTTCATGGCTTAACTCATGGGGAACGAAACGGTTGATGGGAGCCTGCAATGCGGAAGGAGCGACCAGATGCGGTTGGTAGCTGTAGCGCCCGGTATGCAAAATTTGCAGGGCGATTTTGCCGCCTTCCTGATGTACGGCTTCGGTTATGGTGCGATGGTGCGGGATCTGGCTTGCGTCATTGAGCATTGCGCCGCCTTCCATGCCAACGCCTGTTAAATCTGGTGCAATACCGCCGCTGACAATCAACGCCACGCCATGACGGGCGCGTTCCGCGTAAAACGCTGCCAGCCGTTCAGCGCCGTCCGGGTATTCCTCCAGTCCCGTGTGCATTGAACCCATCAGTACTCGGTTTTTTAACGTGGTGAAGCCTAAATCCAGCGGGGCGAACAGCGACGGGTAGCTCATAAAATTGTCCAGTATGTAAAATAATTGTTATGTGGTCGGATGAGTTCTAATTTAGCCGTCGCCAGAGAAAAGGGAAAAAGGGAGTGCGGGGTTTGTGATGGGATTCAAAAAGAATACGCCCATTGGAAATGCCGGATACGACGCTTGTCGCGTCTTATCTGTATATGGACACCTCTCGTTGTGCAAGTACGGTGTTCGAAAAATTAATAGGTAACGTGGTGGTCGTCCTGACAGGACGGCAGGCTACGGAGATAGTCAATCACGCTATCTTTAGCCCGCTCATCCGGGGGCATCTTCGACCATTTCAGAATGACTTCGTCGATAATGGGGGCTTTTTGGTCCCTTTCTGTCTTGCCAGGACGGAGGGCAATTGCGGGCCAGGCGCATGTTCCGCACTCTGATTTCCATCCATCAGTAAGGGCTGTGAAGACCTGAAACTTCGGATGTTTTTGACATGGGGGCTGGTCCTTTTGGCCACTTTCCGCCTAACCTGGACGCGGGGGCGGGTGGGCAGTGGCGGGGTAGCCTCATTTTCCGTGCTCAGGTTTCTTTCCACCAGGAAGGGGAGGGAGGATCTGAAATCAAGTGTTCCTTGCTGGTTGCTTGATACCAGTGCTGCGGCAATGGTGCGAAACAGAGTACGGTCAGCTGTTGCACAAGCTGGCACCCCGCCCCCACAGACCTTAAGGTTCACAGAGCGACTATACCTTCCCGGCGTGACGGTGATGGTATGGCCGGAAAACCCGAAACTGAACGATTCAGGGATTATCTGCTTATCACCCCTCACCGTCTGGTACCGATATAGTGCGTTCGTCATGGCAACTGCCAGTTCGTTAACCCGGTCAGGAACAGCTATGCTGCGGTCCGTATCCGCGTTGATTAATTTTATCATCAGCTTCAGAATTACCCGACTGTGCAGGGTCTGCTGCAGGGCCAGGGAAGTTGCAGCGGCCTCACTGATACGGCATGACACCATTGCCGCGGCAATGGTGCGAAACCGGGCACTGCCAACACATTCACGGACCGTCACCCCGCCCCTACTGACCTCAATCTGCACTAATTTGCTATTACTCTCCGCCTTCGTAAAGGTGATGGTGTGGCTGGAAAAAAAGAAACTGAACCTGAACGGCTCAGTGAATGGCTCAGTGCGTTGCAGCTCAGTCCTCACCACCGTCTGATACAGAAACAGCGCGTTCGTCATGGCAACTACCAGTTCATTAACCTCGTCCGTATCCGCGTTGATTAAATTTATTATCTTATTCAGAATTTCACAGCCGTGCTGGGTCTGCAGCAGGGGCCGAGACATTATCGCGCCCGCGCTGATGCTGGAGTTGCGTGGTGTTACCATGAAATGCATTCCTTCCCCTTGTTTTTCTTCCTTGAGTGAGGGAAAGAAATCATATGTTCCTGGCTGGCGACTGCGTGACATCATTTTTGTGACAAAGGCGTGAAACAGGGCACAGTCAGCATCGCCACGGGCATTCCCCCCGTCCTTGCTGACCGCAATGTTCACGAGATTGTCCCCGTTGTAATCCCTTTTCGTGTTCGTGAAGGTGATGGTGTGGCCGGAAAAACAGAAACTGAACGGCTCAGGAATGTACAGGACACGTTCCGGCATGTTCGGATACTCCGGCAGTTCGTTCGTCATCACTGTGTACGGCTGCAGAGCGTCCGCCATGGTAGCCACCAGTGCGTTAACCTGGTCAGGAACACCCGTGCTGCAGTCTGTATTCCTGTTGATTAAATTTATCATCTCTTCCAGACGTGTCCTGCAGCTCTCCTGGTTCTCCAGGGCCAGGGGCAATGTCATACCTGCACTGGCTTTGATGTGGCATGGTGTTACCATGTAATGAATTCCTTTCTCTCAGGGGGGCAGATAGTGCCGTGTTTGCTCACTGGCCCCCCGGAGAGCGGCTGACCCGTTTGTTCAACTCAACAGCTCCAGCACCAGTCAGTGAACAGGGCGCATAACCGTCGGACCATTAAACGTCAGACGGCAAATCAGTATTATTTTATTAATTTCGGTCAGTTGCATTCCGGTTTTTACCGCAGTTTAAAAGAAAAGAGTGCGTATACCCCCGATGCCGCGGGCCAGGGCGGATAAGGCGTTCACGCCGCATCCGCCAGCTGTTGCAAATTACTGCTTACGGAAAAAATCGTTATACAACATATACAAATGCGCGGCGCTCCAGGAGAAATTGGGTGCGCCTTGCTGTGCGCCTGTCAGCGGGTTGTAATTTTCCTGAATTGGTCCATCGGCGGTTAACCCTTTGGCGTGCCGGAAGAACGTATCCGCCAGCTTCAGGGCATCATCGCGATAACCGTAACGCTCCATTCCTTTCAGACCAAACCAGAACTGATCCACCCATACGCGCCCGCGCCAGTAGATATCAGCGCCAAAGGCCGGATTGGTTAACGCCGCCGTTCCCAGCGGAACAAAGGTGTTGAACTCTTTAGGATCGAGCATCACCTTCACCACCGCGTCGGCGTTGGCCTGCGTTGCTGCACCGTTAAACAGCGGTGACCAGCCTTCTGGCCCTTTACCGCGCTCGACAATCGGTTTGCCCGCGCAGCCGTTCGGCAGCGGTTTATCTTCAATGCGCACGTCATAGTAGAACTGGGTAGTCGGGTCGAACATACAGGTGTTGATGTAGTCCGCGAGCTGCTGTGCCAACTGGCGATAGCGTTTGGCCTCTTCCGGCTTACCGAGTATGGTTGCCATCTCCGCCAGATAATGGTTATCGCTGTACATATAGCTGGCCTGATCCACCGACTCCTGCAATAGCGAGTACCCCAGCAACGTTCCGTCCTGACTGCGGTTTTCGGCGAATTTCACCGTCCAGTCGCTACGTTTGCCGCCATTAGCGACATATTTATCCAGCTGTTCTTTGTCGATAAACCCAAAGACGGCGGCGTCATCACGACCTGATTCCCACGACGCAGCAACCTGTGCCGGAATTTCCAGACTGTCGTACTGGCCTTTCTCCACCACACGGGCGTAGTTGTTCAGCCCAGACTGCGTCTCTTCTTTGTCGCCTTTTTTCACCGTAAACAGCATCTCGCCGCTCTCGGTGTTGTGGGCTTTGTCGCGGGTCGCGCCATATTCCGGCACGCCGTTGCCGTTGTGATCGCGGTTACGTAACCACCAGTCGTGATAGGCCACCAGCTTCGGGTACATCTCTGCCAACCAGGCTTTATCCTGGGTGACGTTGTACACTTCCATCACCGACCAGGCGGCAAGGCTGGGTTTGGTATTACGTTCGTTCCAGTTGCCGCCATCGCCGCCACGCTCGGGGCTAAGGTTCCACGCTATCAGGTCGGGGACAAAGCCCACATCCTGCGGACGCACGCTATCGCCGGGCTGGATCTGCCAGGAGAAGACCGCGCGGATATTCTCTTTGGCGATGTCCGGATTGAAATGCGCCATCGCAAACGCCTGCTTCCAGGTATCCCACGGCCAGGTCTGATTGCCGGAGAACCAGCGCCCGGTCACCGACGGCGTGACGGTGTTATATTTCACCGCACCGCCCGGTGAGCGCCAGTTACCGTTGAGCGTTTCGATCGCTTTCACCGCGACGCGCGTCTGTTCCGGCGTCGCATCCGGATTGGTTAACCCTTTCTTCAGATACTCTTCCCAGCGTTGCTGCGAGGCGGTGAGATAAAACGCCGGACGCGCCAGAATATCGCGGATCTGCATTTGCTCTTTGCTAACTTCCTGAGCGGTCAGCAGATGGGAATAGGTGGTGTAGAGCGTCGTCGAACCGTTGATATGCGCCTTACTGGTAAAGCGATTACCGTTGATTTCAGTCTGCACTGGCAGGGATTTATGCACCTGATATTCTGATTCACCGGAGGTCAGCAGATCCCAGGTGGCGCGCACTTTGCCAAAGGTGACTTTCAGGCCATCACGGGTGGCGCTGATTTTGCGCTGATAGTCAGGGTACTCGCCAGCAATGGTTTTATCGGAAAGCGGTTTCCCTTCTTTCGCTTCCAGTTTTTCCAGCAGCTCGCCGTCCCACACCAGATCCAGCGGTTTATTGCTGATGATTTTAGTTTCCAGTAGTGACGTGCGCGGCGTGGCGAAGCGCAGAGTCATTTCAACCTGCACATCTTTTGCTGTCAGTTTTTGCACCAGCGCGCCGGGAATACTGTATGCCTCCAGCGTGAAGTCGACTTTCTTACTGTCCTGCCAGACGGTCAGGCGGTCGAAATTGCTGGCCATAAAGTTGATGTACTCTTCCGTCAGCAGCGCAACGCCCGGAAAGCCGCCCATGGTGTTCGGGCCGTCTGGCAACAGATGACCATGCCAGGCTCCGAGATCGAAAAACGGATTAAAACGCTGGTGATCGTCGTAATCGTAATCCTTCATGTACTGCGGCGCGCCAGTACGGTTAATCGCGTTTTTATAATTGTCGGCGTTAGCGGCATGGGCGGAAAAACTTATCAGCAGAGCGCAGGTTACTGGCGTTAAAATTGTTTTGATTTTCATGAAATTACAGTCCTTATTACCAGTAGAAATATTGCATCAGGAAGAGTTGGTCGCTGGGATCGTGAGAGGCATTTTTCATGTAGAAGCGGCTATCAAAAGCCGTTGCGAAACGTCCGCCGCCGTATTCGTACCAGATACCAAACTGCATGAAAGAGGTGGTTTCATCGTCAGCGTGGTCATGGCGATGTTTGGCGTAGGTGTAAGCGGTGGAGAGATAAACGCCTTTTAACGCTTCATACATGGCGCTCGCCATTATCCCGCTTTCACTTCCCGGTACGTCCAGCCCGTCGGCGCGTCCGGTATGGTGCCAGGCGCGAGCGGCAAAGTTAGGGGTAAGCAGTCCCGTCAGATAGAGTTGCCCTGTGCCGTCGGTGATTTCCAGACCGTTCATCCAGGTGATGCCTTCGGCAAGGTCATACTGGATGTAACCGTTCATCATTGCCGGATAGGTGTATTTGTCGTCGTAGCGATCGTACTTGCCAAAATGTAGCCAGGCTTTGCTTTCGTCATGATGTCCGGCAGGCGTGGCGGTGACGCTATAACGAAAGTTGCCGCTTAAGTTCTGCACCTGCAGCGCGGTCATAATGTCGCGGGTATTGGGAATGACGTAGCCCAGATCGGGGGTGAAGTCGCCCCACCATTGCAGGTCATCCAGCGAGGAATCCTGACGCAGACTGAGCATGATTTCGGTGCCATCATTGGTTCGATAACCGCCATAGAAACGGTTAATCCCACCTTCGAAACCACCCCAGCTATGGTCAGGCACCCAGGCATTACCGTCGTGGTCGGCCTGTACGGTCCAGCCTTCGCCGTAAATCAGGCCGAACCAGGAGCCGTACTTCATCTCCAGTCCACCTTCAATATAGGTGCCGTCGCTGTATTTATGTTTATTCTCACCCTCTAAATCCATATATCCACCAACCCCTAATTCGCCGTAAAAACGAAATGAAGGAGAAGATGTCGAGGTAATGGCGGGTGTTTTTGTGTCGTCATGTTCTGCCGGACGAGCTTCTTCAGCGACCGCAGAAAACGCGTAGCAAAACGGCAGAGCAAGTAATGCTCTGCATGGTGCAGTGATTAATTTCATTGTGTTAATCCATGAGCTAAAGAAAAAGTACAGCCTTTTATCGTTGTAATTATAAAGATATAAAGGCAGAAACTATTTTCCCTCTCCCCATCCAGGAAGAGGGAAAATGCCTGCTCATTTTTTATTAGTCTGCTTAATCAACATTGCTGGCTGGCGTCGCTTCAATATGGCGCTCTTCAGCCGTTAATCCCTTTATATATTTACTGTATTTCCACCACGCAAAGCCGAGGAAGATAACAATACCGCCGACGTTATAAAAAATGATGGTCAGAATATTCGCGCCAGTCGGGAATGTCGAAGCGACAAACCCTACGGCAAATATCGCAATCAGCATTGAAACAACGATAATACCGGTGCGGCGGGAACCCATACGGAAATCACGTGGCAGGTGATCTAATTTGGCGCGTAAATTCAGGTAAGCCAGCATGATGAATAACGGCGGAAGCATGGACGCTGCGGCAGTCATATTAATAATAGTATTCATCAGATCCTGCACGGTATTGGAACCGAGCATCGGGATAATCATCAGCGGGATGACGATCAGGAACTGGATCCACGCTGCGCGCGCCGGAACGCCGTTTTCGTTCAGTTCGACGGTTTTCTTACCAAAGATGCCTTCCGGGATTTCGGAGAAGAAAATTTTCACCGGCGTTGCGGTCCACATCAGCAGGGAACCGAACATCGCGGTAAAGGACACCAGACCGACAAAGCGATTCATCAACGCTTCCGGTAGACCAAAATACGCCGCCATGCCGTGGAATACCTGCACCGATCCGCCAGTAAATTTCAACTCTTTGCTGCTGACGAAGACGTTAATCAGTACCGAGGAGACGGAATACAGCACACCGATAAAAATCCCGGCGAGGATGATCACTTTAACGAACGATTTCGAACCGCCTTTGACGTCGTTAACGTACACCGCGACGGACTCCGCGCCACCTGCGGCCATAAAGATCCAGGTGGTAACGCCGAGGAACGCCCAGTTGAAGTTCGGGATCATCGCGTCAACAGTGATCGGATCGGCAGGCTGTACGCCGCCAACCAGCGCCGTGCCTGCCAGTAAAATGTAGGAGAGCGTTAACAGCAGCATCAGCGTTGAAGTGACGGAGGTAATTGGCCCCAACATTTTCGCCCCGTTGGTAGAAACCCAGGTGGAGAAGGCGAACAGCACCATACTGATAATGGTGGTGGCAACCGGTGTCATAATATATTCGTAGCCGAGGAAGGCATACGAAGCATAAGCAATAACGCGCGGTAACAGCGAGGTGAAAAAGAACAGGTTTACGAACCAGTAGGTATAGGCAGTAATAAATGCCCAACGCCCGCCCAGCGAACTTTTTACCCACGCGTAGACACCAGCTTCTGAGTTTTTATTTAACGAAACAAATTCTGCGATGATCAGACAGAAGGGAATAAAATAAAAAATCGTCGCGAGGAAAAACATCGGTGCCGAGGCCAGTCCAAGCTCAATATTATTATTGATAACGTTGTTAAAGCTGTAAACGGCGGCAAAAGTCAGCGAGAGCAAGCCGAATTTGCCGATTGTATTACGTTTGGTATCAGACATAACACATCTCCGAAAATGTGTAGGGTAGCGGTGGCGGCAAACTCCTTTTGCCGCCGTAGTTGTTATTTGTTATGGAAATAACCATCTTCGATGGTGACTTTAAGAACCACTTTTTTGACCGCGTTATTGCAGATAAACCGATACGCTTCATGGATATCGCAAATAACGACTTGCCCTTCGTGGACCTCAACGGTTTCTCCGCAGCCTTTTAAATATTCACGGTCAGTTTCATCACGATAATATTCCACTACCTGTAATGTCTCTTTCGGCGCATATTCAATTTTTTGCTGCCCTTGCAGGTAGTAATGCACTTCAAAATAGCGTCGATGCCCGGTAAATAACGCATCGGTCGCGGAGTCATTTTCCACACGGTAGGTCAATGAATCACCGATGGAGTGGGCGACGCCAGGCTGAATGTTGTCGATATTTTCAATCGCTTCAACGCAGCGTTGCCACTTCTTGCCAGAGGCGTAAATCTGGCGGAACTGTTCTAAGTTATCGATGATCCTCATTGCTTATTCTCGCTGTGCAAATTCGTGGAAAAGAACCCTGCGCCGAACTCATACGACGCCAGGCTTTGCGCGGTAGCTTCTCCGCCAGAAATCGGCAGCAACGTAAAGCCGTAGCTGAAGTCACGGAACCAGACGCGCCAGGAGTCCAGCACCTCGCTGCCCCAGGAGTTGGAGCCGAGGCCAAGCAGCTGGTGGTCGAGATTCAGGGTGATGTCATCACTGCGCTGCAACTCGTTACAGTGCTGGGCAGCGTGGATGTTTTCCTGGGTGTAGTGCCAGGCACTGAAGTTAATTGGGCGCTGCGGAATAACCAGCAGACCATTGCCGTGGCGGTTAGTCAGTGCCGTCCAGCGGACATGCTGACGGTTGCCGTTGTTCTGTGGGAAGGGATAGTTCTCGAACATGGCATCGACGGTGCTGCGCCAGATATCGATGATGTTAGCCTGCTGGCTGTCGGCGTAGTTTTCGCCCGGTCCACGACCGTAATACGCCACCTGGTCGTATTCGCCGTTAATCCCCATGGTGAAACCGATGCACGGAATGATGTGCGGATAGTCGCCGTAACGCTCGCCGGAAAGCGCCACGTTAACCTGGCCATCGGCAGCGATGCGCCAGATGTAGGTGCAGCGCATCCCGAAGTCAAACACCGGTGGGGCAATAACCGTGCGGCTGATGATCAACACTTCACCATCGCTCTGTTCTACGGCAAAGTCGCGCAGATGTTCCTGCATGATCTGCAAATGATTCGGCTGCCACAGCCCTTCGTACTCCTGCTTGTGGTTGTCGATCATTGGCTTGAAGAAGTTGATCTTTGGCTCGCGGGTCAGCAGCGACTCGCCATTCACCTGCCAGGATGTCGGTTTGCCACTCATTTTTGAGAAGGTGATCGCGAAGTTGTAGCCGCGAACGGTGCAGCTCAAACGATCGTCTTCCAGCGTCAGCGGACGCGCATTATTCGGTGCGAAAGGTACAGGCTGCGCGGTATTTTCCTTCAGCGGGAACTGATAAGTGGCGATAGAATGCCCGGCTTCGCTGTAGCGGGTGCGGGAATCTTTGGTCACCGTAATGTTGAGAAACGCTTCACGAGCGTCCAGTTGCGGCAGCGTGATCTGCAAGGGGGCTTCGCTGTTCGGTGCAACGTCGCACAGTTTAATCTGCTGCGTCGCGAGCGTTTCACCTTCGGCGCGCACCTCTGCGTGCAGGGTGTAGTCATCAAGCGTGGTAAACCACAGTTTATTTTCGACTTTCAGTTCGCCGCGAGTCAGATCCAGCGCGTGGATTTTTACCGGCGCAATAACCTGTTTGTACTCTTTCAGGCCCGGTCCCGGCGTCTGATCGGAATAGATCAAACCATCAAGACAGAAGTTATAGTTGTTGGGATAGTCGCCGTAGTCGCCGCCGAATTTATACCAGACATTGCCGTTGTCATCCTGCGCCTGGATCCCGTGGTCGCACCATTCCCAGACATAATGTCCCTGAATGCAATCGTGCTTATAGAAGACGTTCTGGTACTCCGTCAGCCCACCTGGTCCGTTCCCCATCGCATGAGCATATTCACAGATGATGCGCGGCTTCGGATGCGGGTATTCACCAAACTCATTCATCAGCGGCACGCGGGTGTACATGGTGGAAATAATATCGACCACTTCAGCATCGCGATCTTCTTCGTAATGCACCAGTCGCGTGTCATCCAGCGCCTTCGCCGCGTGGTACATCGCGCGGATGTTACAGCCATAGCCGGATTCATTGCCCAGCGACCAGATGATGATCGACGGATGGTTTTTCTGCGCGTGAATATGGCGAACAATGCGCTCGACGTAGACTTTTTCCCACTGCGGATCGTCGGTAATACGGCTGATATCGCCGACATTAGCAAAGCCGTGCGATTCGACGTCGGTTTCCGCCATCACAAACAGGCCGTAGATATCACACAGTTCGTAAAAACGCGGATCGTTCGGGTAGTGAGCGGTACGCACGGAGTTGATGTTGTGCTGCTTCATCAACTGGAGATCTTTCTCGACGCGATCCATTCCAACGGCGCGGCCTTTGCGATGATCGTTGTCGTGACGGTTGACGCCGTGCAGCATCACATAACGGTTATTGATCCAGAACAGACCGTCGCGCACTTTGATATCACGGAAGCCAACGCGTTGTGGTACCACTTCCAGAACGTTGCCGTCGGCGTCTTTCAGCGTCATGACCAGATGGTAAAGATAAGGGGATTCCGCTGACCATTGCTGCGGCTGTTCGACAGTAAAAGCAAAGCTGGCGCTGGTCAGTTTTTCAATTGCCAAATGATCAATGGCGCTGCTGTGCACCAGGCGTTCCCCATCAAACAGGGTATATTCCAGCGTCGTTACGACAGGGGAGGCGGCGAGATTTTCCAGCACCACTTCGCAGGAAAGCGTGGCATCGCAATAGGCTTCGTCAAAGTCGGTACGAACGGTGAAATCGTTAATATGTGTTAGTTGTTTTCCGATCAGATAAACATCGCGAAAGATCCCCGCCGACCACCACATATCCTGGTCTTCCACGTAGGTGGAATCCGCCCACTGCATCACGCGCACACACAACAGGTTGTCGCCGGTTTTAACCATCGTGCTGATGTCAAACTCTGCGGTCAGGCGACTGCCCTTGCTGAAACCCACATACTGACCGTTAACGTAGACTTCAAAATAGGTTTCGACGCCGTCAAATTTAATCAGCGTCTGTTTACCCTGCCAGCCGTCGCTGAGGGTGAAAATACGTTGATAGGCACCGGTTGGGTTATCGCTGGGAACAAACGGTACATCGATGGGGAATGGAAAACCTTCGTCGGTATATTGCAGTTTGCCGTGACCTTCCATTTGCCACATGGCGGGGACGGTAATATGCCCCCAGTCAGCCATTAACTCAGAGGTGAAGGCTTCTGGCACTTGCAGCGGGTGGTCAAAAAAGTGGAAATTCCACTGACCGCTTAAGGGCAGAAACAGGCTGCTGGTTTCGCGGGCAAAGGTACGCGCTTGCGCAACAGAATCATATGAAAAAAAGTACGCACGCGGCGCAAGTCGGTTTTCGTGGGTGAGCTGAATGTTTTCCCAGCGATTCATAGGGCCTCCCGGTAGAGAGAAATCGGAACCATTTATGGTGATGGTAGTTTGTGTAATTGCTGGGGAGTTTAGTAAAATTTTTACTAAAAAGTAGCGGGTAAATGCATTTACTTTAACTGGATCACGAAAATAAACGGCAGCACTGTCCGGCAAAAACGATTGCCGGACAGTGTGTAAGGGGATTTAACGGGTCGTGCCGCGCAGTTTTAATTTGCTGGGAACGAAGACTAACAGCGGCAGCGCGCGACCATCGCGGGCTTTTTCATACACCAGGTTAACGCCCTGGCTTCCCATCATTTCGGAATGGATGCGCACGGTGGAGAGCGGCGGAAAGGTAAATCGCGCGGTGGGGATATCATTAACGCTGATAAGTGAAATATCCTGTGGGATGTTCAGGCCACGTTCATGAATCGCCCGCAGTACGCCGATAGCAATGGAATCGGAAGCAACAAACAGTGCCTTCGGATAGTCTTCCCGCGCCAGCATCTGTTTTGCCAGTTCATAGCCCGACGAACTGGAAAAACCGCCGCGCCAGATATCCTCTTCGCGTACCACTTGTTTCAGTCGGCCATATTCCGCAAAGGCGACCTCACGAATATCCGCCTTGCCTGGCTCATCTTCACCGCCAATAAAACCAATACGATTAACGCCCTGGTTGATATAGAAGTCGATGATTTCTTTACTGATGCGTGCCAGATCGATATCCACCGCATCGTAACCGCTGCTAGGTTCGTGAAAGTCGATAAAACAGATATTGTCGGTCAACGCACAGGCGGCGGCGCGCAGGGCGGGCGTGGGTTTGCCGACAATTAAAATACCGGTGACGTTTTTAATGTCTGGTAAGCCGTTGTGTTCATAACAGTTGGTCAGTTCGATCGCCAGCTTTTCGCACTGAGTTTCAATGCCGTGGCGGATCGCCAGATAGTAAGGATCGTTGATCTCCAGCTCCTGCTGGTAGCTGTAGATAGCCAGAATATGGTGTTGGTTAACTGCGCCTGTCTGGAGTTTACGGGCGCTACTGGTCTTGTACTCCAGCTTTTCGGCGATCTCGAGAATGCGATGTTTCGTCTCTTCTTTCACATTCAATGTCGGATCGTCATTTAAGACCCTGGATACTGTCGCCAGGGATACGCCAGCTTCGATTGCGATGTCTTTTAGTGTTGCCATGTTTACCTTTTTTACTTTCCCTGATGTGCGCCTCCATTGTAGAGGAAGTGCTTATCGGATCACCTGTTTTCAGTAAATAAAGCGCGTTTCTTTGACGCTGTAACGGTAACACAGCGGCTTGCGAATGTGATCACGCCTGCATTCTCCATTTTTAGCCTACAGGATTGAGAAAAACTTTTGCTATAGTTTAGTAAAATTTTACCCGAAGGGAGGAAACAATGGAAACCGTGGCTTACGCTGATTTTGCACGTCTGGAAATGCGCGTCGGAAAGATTGTGGAAGTGAAACGTCATGAAAACGCCGACAAGCTGTACATCGTACAGGTTGATGTGGGTGAAAAAACGCTGCAAACCGTGACCAGCCTGGTGCCGTACTACAGCGAAGAAGAGCTGATGGGAAAAACGGTGGTGGTCTTATGCAATCTGCAAAAAGCGAAAATGCGCGGTGAAACGTCGGAATGCATGCTGTTGTGTGCGGAAACCGATGACGGCAGTGAAAGCGTGCTGTTAACGCCGGAGCGGATGATGCCTGCGGGCGTACGTATCGTATAAAAAGATCGGATGGCGACGTCGTATCGCCATCCGATTTGATATTACGCTTCTTCGACACTTACTCGCATGGCTGCCAGCGCCTTACGCGCCGCTTTGATCACCAGTTCACACTGTTCAATGGTCAGTGTCAGTGGCGGTTCAATGCGGATCGTTTTGGCGTTATTGAGCGTTCCGGCCACCAGAACGCGCTGGCGGAACATCTCGCTGGCAAAGTTATAGCCGATTTCGTTATCAACAAACTCAATCGCCATTAACATCCCTTTACCACGCGCTTCCTGTACCAGATCGGGATATTCCCGCGCCAGTTGACGGAAACCGTCCAGCAACATATCGCCTTTTTGTTCAGCCTGAGCCGGTAAGTTTTGTTCCAGCAACACATTGATGGTCGCCAGCGCCGCCGCACAGGCCAGCGGGTTGCCGCCAAAGGTGGTGGTATGCAGGAACGGGTTGTCGAACAGGACGGAAAACACCTCTTCAGTAGCGATGGTTGCGCCAATCGGCATCACGCCGCCGCCGAGGGCTTTTGCCAGACACAGGATGTCCGGCTGTACGTTCTCATGCTCGCAGGCGAACATCTTGCCCGTGCGCCCCATACCGGTTTGCACTTCATCGAGGATCATCAGTGCGTCGAACTCATCGCACAGCTTACGCACGGCGGTGAGATAGCCCGGCGGCGGCAGAATGACGCCACCTTCACCTTGAATCGGCTCAAGGATCACTGCAGCAACATCATCACCGGTTTTTTTGCACTCGCTAAGGGCCGTGCGCATGGCTTCGATATTGCCAAACGGTACATGACGGAACCCTGGCAGCAGCGGCATAAATGGTTTGCGGAAGGTCGATTTCGCCGTGGCCGACAGCGCGCCAAGTGATTTACCGTGGAACGCGCCGCTGGTGGCAATAAAAGTAAACTTGCCGCGCGGTGACTGATAAGCCTTCGCCAGCTTCAGCGCTGCTTCAACGGACTCGGTGCCGCTATTACAGAAGAAGCTGTATTTCAGTTTACCGGGCGTTAGCGCCGCAAGGGTTTTCGCCAGCATCGCCCGTAACGGATCGAGCAGCTCCTGGCTGTGCAGCGGTTGTTTCGCAAGTTGATTCTGTACGGCGGAAACCACAACTGGATTACGGTGCCCCACGTTGAAAATTCCAAAACCTCCAAGGCAGTCGATAAACTCCTGTCCCTGGGTGTCGACAAGCGTATTTAAACCTCCCGCTTGCCACTCTACGGCTCCGTAATCCCCGCCGGCGGTAACAGATTTGCGATACTCTAAAAACCCCGGATTGACATGCTCTTTGAAGTATTCAATCACCTCCCGGTTAAGTGCTTTCATCTCCTCATGATCCAGCGTTCGCTTTTCAATGAGATTCAGGGCGTGGGCGCTGCACGCTAAAGCAGATGCGCTCGAAGGTAACCTGTTCAAAATATGCTCCGGAGGCTCGCGTATCACATGATACCGATTTAAGTATTGCAGGGATTGCGCCACTCCGGCTGCGATCGCGAAAATCGGGATAAACACAAATTCGGTTATCATTTGTGCAATATTTAATGCTATTTGTTAACATATGTTGTTATTTTGCACGGTTTTTGTCGGGTATGGATTTGGCGATTGCTTCACAAATGCACACTTTCAGGGCAACAACTGCCTGATTTTTGGGCAAGATAATTAACGTTTTCGTATAGTAACAGAGTGAAAGTATTTTAAATCAAGGGATTAGATTTATGCTTTAATCACAAATTGCGATCTAAATCAAATTAATCAGTTAAAGATAACCGCAGCGGGGCCGACATAAACTCTGACAAGAAGTTAACAACCATATAACCTGCACAGGACGCGAACATGTCTTCTCATCCGTATGTCACCCAGCAAAATACCCCGCTGGCGGACGATACCACTCTGATGTCCACTACCGATCTGCAAAGCTATATCACTCATGCTAATGACACTTTTGTGCAGGTGAGCGGCTTTACCTTGCAAGAGTTACAAGGGCAGCCGCACAACATGGTGCGTCACCCGGATATGCCAAAAGCGGCGTTTGCAGATATGTGGTTCACCCTGAAAAAAGGGGAGCCCTGGAGCGGCATCGTGAAAAATCGCCGCAAAAATGGCGACCATTATTGGGTGCGGGCCAATGCGGTACCGATGGTGCGCGAGGGAAAAATCAGTGGCTATATGTCGATTCGTACCCGGGCGACGGATGAAGAGATCGCGGCGGTGGAGCCGCTGTACAAAGCGTTGAACGCCGGACGTACCAGTAAGCGTATTCATAAAGGCCTGGTGGTGCGTAAAGGCTGGCTGGGTAAACTGCCTTCATTACCGCTTCGCTGGCGGGCGCGTGGCGTGATGACCCTGATGTTTATCTTGCTGGCGGTCATGCTTTGGTTTGTTGCTGCCCCGGTGGTGACGTATATCCTCTGTGCGTTAGTGGTATTGTTGGCAAGCGCCTGTTTTGAATGGCAGATTGTCCGCCCGATAGAAAATGTCGCCCGTCAGGCACTGAAGGTGGCGACCGGAGAGCGTAATAGTGTTGAGCATCTGAATCGCAGCGATGAGCTGGGGCTGACATTACGCGCGGTAGGGCAGCTTGGCCTGATGTGCCGTTGGCTAATTAACGATGTCTCAAGCCAGGTGTCCAGTGTCAGAAACGGCAGTGAGACGCTGGCGAAAGGTACCGATGAACTGAACGAACATACCCAGCAGACAGTTGATAACGTTCAGCAAACGGTGGCGACCATGAACCAAATGGCGGCGTCGGTGAAACAGAACTCTGCCACGGCGTCGGCTGCCGATAAACTTTCTATCACTGCCAGTAATGCGGCAGTGCAGGGCGGGGAGGCGATGACCACGGTGATCAAGACAATGGACGATATCGCCGACAGTACCCAGCGCATTGGCACCATTACTTCGCTGATTAACGATATTGCGTTTCAGACCAATATTCTGGCCCTGAATGCGGCGGTGGAAGCGGCGCGTGCCGGCGAACAAGGCAAAGGTTTTGCAGTGGTGGCAGGGGAAGTGCGTCATTTAGCCAGCCGCAGCGCCAATGCTGCCAACGATATTCGCAAGCTGATTGATGCCAGTGCTGATAAGGTGCAATCCGGTTCGCAGCAGGTACACGCAGCCGGACGGACGATGGAAGATATTGTTGCACAGGTGAAAAACGTCACCCAGTTGATAGCTCAGATTAGCCATTCAACGCTGGAACAGGCCGATGGGCTTTCCAGCCTGACCCGTGCAGTGGATGAGCTTAACCTCATCACCCAGAAAAATGCCGAGCTGGTGGAAGAGAGTGCGCAGGTGTCGGCGATGGTGAAACACCGCGCCAGCCGACTGGAAGACGCGGTGACGGTGCTGCATTAATCGATATGCCGCATCCGGCAATCGGTGATTAATCCAGTTGCGTAATATCAAAAGCGGCGCGGTCGATCACCGCAATGATCTTTTTTATCTGCGCATCAGTGATATCGCTCTGGTTGACGCGTAAATCCAGCACCGCTTTAAAATTATCCAGTGCCCGCTTCATTTGCGGGTTCTGGCGGAGTGCAGCGCCAACGCAACGCGCTTTGATGCGTTCTTCGATCATCTCCACCTGTTCGCGGTTTTCTTCCAGCCACTGCGCGCCCTGTTCGGTCAGCGCAATCTGCTTCTTACCACCTTCCTCTTCGCGGATGGTAATCAGCGACTGCTCCTGGAGAAAATCCAGCGTCGGGTAGATGACGCCCGGGCTTGGGGTGTAATTCCCCTGGGTTAGATTCTCAATCGCTTTAATCAACTCGTAACCGTGGCTGTCATCGCGCGAGAGAATATCCAGAATCACCAGACGCAATTCACCGTGACCAAAGAAACGCTGCCGACGACCGCCGCCGCGACCGTGGCGACCACCGCAGCATTGACCGTGTTCATGCTGGTGACCGTGTCCGCAGTGCTCATGTTCTGACTTCTCACCTTTGCAGCAGCCTTCATGGCGTGGCTGGCCTTCATGTTTACAACACCCTTCGTGATGATGGCTCATATCAGTCTCCTTTTGCTTGATTAGATATATCTTATTTATATCTGATATGAGCGCTCTTGCAAGTATAAAAATGATTTTTAAACGTGGATGCACCTCACATCCAGGCCGGATAATGCGTTCACGCCGCATCCGAAAGCCTTGCTACGACGCTGAATGTCTTCTCATACTTCAGATATATCAGTTCTACAAATCGCTTGCATTTATCATGATTAACAATCATTATCATTTGCGAAATTTTATTTAGATATATCTGATTACCATCATGAAGGCGATAACAATGAATAACTCCCCCCGCTACCCGCAGCGCGTTCGCAATGATCTGCGCTTCCGTGAACTGACTGTATTGCACGTTGAGCGCATCAGCGCCGGTTTTCAACGCATTGTCCTCGGCGGCGAGGCGCTGGACGGCTTTACGTCGCGCGGCTTTGACGATCATAGCAAACTCTTCTTTCCTCAATCTGATGCTCACTTTGTGCCGCCAACAGTAACGGAAGAGGGCATCGTCTGGCCGGAAGGACCACGCCCACCGTCGCGTGACTATACACCGCTGTATGACGAACTACGCCATGAACTGGCGATTGATTTCTTTATTCACGAAGGTGGCGTCGCCAGCGGCTGGGCGATGCAGGCGCAACCGGGCGATAAACTCACGGTGGCAGGTCCGCGCGGTTCGCTGGTGGTGCCAGAGGATTACGCGTATCAGCTGTATGTCTGCGATGAATCCGGAATGCCCGCACTGCGCTGCCGCCTGGAAACGTTGAGCAAACTTGCCGTTAAACCGCAAGTTAGCGCGCTGGTTAGCGTGCGGGATAACGCCTGTCAGGATTATCTCGCGCACCTTGATGGTTTTAATATCGAATGGCTGGCACATGATGAGCAGGCAGTAGATGCGCGTCTGGCGCAGATGCAAATCCCTGCCGATGATTACTTCATCTGGATAACCGGCGAAGGCAAAGTCGTTAAGAATTTAAGCCGCCGCTTTGAAGCGGAACAGTATGATCCACAGCGGGTACGTGTAGCGGCTTACTGGCACGCAAAGTAACTGATATATAAAAAGAAAAAGGCTGACGATTTCTCGTCAGCCTTTGCTATGTCTGGTGGCCCCTGCTGGACTTGAACCAGCGACCAAGCGATTATGAGTCGCCTGCTCTAACCACTGAGCTAAGGGGCCATGGTAGCGGATTATAAAGTAACTCCGTGTCGCAATCCAGCCATTACCGCGCGCCTGCTGTTTTTATAAACAATGTATTTTCAATCCGTTATACTTTTCCTGGTGATGTTAGAAAGGAGTAAATATGGTTGAGGATATTTTGGCTCCAGGGTTACGGGTCGTGTTTTGCGGTATCAACCCTGGGCTTTCATCCGCCGGGACTGGTTTTCCCTTTGCTCATCCGGCAAATCGCTTCTGGAAGGTGATATATCAGGCCGGGTTTACCGACCGTCAGTTGAAGCCGCAGGAGGCACAGCATCTGCTGGATTATCGTTGTGGCGTCACCAAACTGGTAGACCGTCCAACGGTGCAAGCCAATGAAGTTTCAAAGCAGGAGCTACACGCAGGCGGGCGTAAGCTGATTGAAAAAATTGAAAATTATCAGCCGCAGGCGTTGGCGATTCTGGGCAAACAAGCATATGAACAGGGATTCAGCCAGCGCGGTGCACAGTGGGGGAAACAAACGCTCACCATTGGTTCGACGCAGATTTGGGTGCTGCCAAATCCCAGTGGTTTAAGTCGCGTTTCACTGGAGAAACTGGTTGAAGCGTATCGCGAGCTGGACCAGGCGCTGGTAGTGCGTGGGCGATAAAAAACGCCACCGAAAAGGTGGCGTTTGTGCGGAGGGACTAGTGCCGGGTACGGCGTAACACCTGATCCGGCCTACCGATTAATCGTCCAGGAAGCTACGCAGCACTTCAGAACGGCTCGGGTGACGCAGTTTGCGCAGCGCCTTCGCTTCGATCTGACGGATACGTTCGCGGGTAACGTCGAACTGTTTACCCACTTCTTCCAGCGTGTGGTCGGTGTTCATATCGATACCGAAGCGCATACGCAGAACTTTCGCTTCACGCGCGGTCAGGCCAGCCAGCACGTCGTGCGTTGCCGCACGCAGGCTTTCGGTGGTCGCAGAATCCAGCGGCAGCTCGAGGGTGGTATCCTCGATGAAATCCCCCAGATGCGAATCTTCATCATCACCGATCGGCGTTTCCATGGAGATTGGCTCTTTGGCGATCTTCAGCACTTTGCGGATCTTGTCTTCCGGCATCAGCATACGTTCAGCCAGTTCTTCCGGCGTCGGTTCACGGCCCATCTCTTGCAGCATCTGGCGAGAAATACGGTTGAGTTTGTTGATAGTCTCAATCATATGCACCGGAATACGGATGGTGCGCGCCTGATCCGCGATAGAACGGGTGATCGCCTGACGGATCCACCAGGTTGCGTAGGTGGAGAACTTGTAACCACGGCGGTATTCGAATTTATCAACCGCTTTCATCAGGCCGATGTTACCTTCCTGAATCAGGTCAAGGAACTGCAAGCCACGGTTGGTGTATTTCTTGGCGATAGAAATAACCAGACGTAAGTTCGCTTCAACCATCTCTTTCTTCGCACGGCGGGCTTTCGCTTCACCGATGGACATACGACGGTTGATATCTTTAACCTGCTCGATGGTCAGGCCGGTTTCTTCTTCAATCTGCTGCAGTTTCTGCAGGGCGCGATGCACTTCTTCAGAGACATCGTGCAGTTTTTCCGACCACGGCTTGTTCATCGCAATTGCCGCGTTGAACCAGGTATCGCTGGTTTCGTTGCCGGTAAACAGGGTAATGAAGTTTTTCTTCGGCATTTTGCACTGCTCAACACAGAGCTTCATGATCAGACGTTCTTGCGTACGAACGCGGTCCATCATGACGCGCATGCTGTTGACCAGGTAGTCAAACTGCTTCGGCACCAGGCGGAACTGTTTGAATACTTCAGACAGTTTCAGGATCTCTTCCTGAGCGGCAGCGTGACTGCGACCTTTCGCTTTGATGGTGTCACGCGTTACAACGTACTGAGCGCGCAGTTCCGCAAATTTTTCACGAGCCAGTTCCGGGTCGATGCTGTTGTCATCATCGGCGCTGTCGTCATCGCCATCTTCTTCGTCTTCATCTTCGTCATCGTCCAGATCTTCCTGGGAAAGCTCAGAACCGACGTGAGTGGCGGTAGGTGCCAGATCTTCTTCTGCGTTCGGGTCAACAAAGCCGGTGATCAGATCGGACAGACGCGCTTCTTCTGCTTCAACACGATCGTACTGTTCCAGCAGATAGGTGATCGCTTCCGGATATTCAGCAACGGAGCATTGAACCTGGTTGATCCCGTCTTCAATACGCTTAGCGATGTCAATTTCGCCTTCGCGGGTCAACAGTTCAACGGTGCCCATTTCACGCATGTACATGCGTACCGGGTCAGTCGTGCGCCCGATTTCAGATTCCACGCTGGAAAGCACCTGCGCGGCGGCTTCGGCAGCATCTTCGTCCGCGGTGTTTTCAGCCAGCATCAGATCATCGGCATCCGGTGCTTCTTCCATCACCTGAATGCCCATGTCGTTGATCATTTGGATGATGTCTTCGATCTGATCTGAATCGACGATATCTTCCGGCAGATGGTCATTGACCTCGGCATAGGTCAGATAGCCTTGCTCCTTACCACGGGTGACAAGAAGTTTCAGCTGTGACTGCGGGTTTTGCTCCATAAGACGGTATCCACACTTATTTCATGAGGTTGGTGTTGGGCGATTGACCCGATGTCCTTCAGCCGTTAACGCTGAAATCCAACGGTTGTTTACCGCCAACGATAATTACGAGGGCGTACTTATATATTTGCCGCTGCCTCTCAGTGCGGCTGTCGGGGGCTTCCCGATCGCTCTTCGGCACTTAAGCCGTTAAATCACTTTTTCGCCAGCTCCTGGTTTAATGTCCAGAGCTCCAGGCGTTCTTCGTTGCTTAAACCATGCGTGCGCTCACGAGCGATTAACTCTTCCTGGCGCAGTTCAAGCAGCGAATCAAACATATGGTTGAGTGAGTCGGTGAAGGTTTGCTCAGCAATATTCTTATCTGCTATATCGTCCCACATCGACAGTTTTTCAAGGGTGGCAGCATTATTTGTACCACGATAGTGCTCTAAAAGTTGCCCGGTGGTCAGACCTGGCTGAGAGAGACAAGTGTTGACCAGTTCTCTGAATAAGCCAAGTCCAGGGAGCTTATTTTCATCCAGATTCTCAAGCGGCGGGACCAACGTCGCTAATTCTGGATTTTGCACCAGCAACCCTATAAGTATACGCATGGTCGTGCGTTTTAGCTGCGGAACAGGGCGAGAAACGCCGCTCTCTGCCGCTTTTGGCATTAATCGTTCAAGCTGGCTGTCATCAAGTATGCCTAATTTGTTGCCTAATTCCTGACGAAGATATATTCGCAGCGTTTCGCCCGGCACTTGCGATATCAGTGGCAGTGCCAGCGTACTCAAACGTGCGCGCCCGTCAGGGGTACTCAGATCAACTTGCGGCATCAGACTGTTAAACAGAAATGCGGAGAGTGGCATCGCCTGCTCCATCCGCGCTTCAAACGCTTCTTTACCTTCTTTTCGTACCAGCGTGTCAGGGTCTTCGCCATCAGGCAAAAACATAAAGCGTAGCTGACGACCGTCTGTCATGTAAGGCAGCGCCGTTTCCAGCGCTCGCCAGGCGGCATCGCGGCCTGCACGGTCGCCGTCATAACAGCAAATGACATTGTTGGTCGCGCGGAACAACAGTTGTATGTGATCGGCGGTGGTTGACGTACCTAACGACGCAACGGCGTAATTAATGCCGTATTGCGCCAGCGCCACCACGTCCATATAGCCTTCGACCACAAGCAGACGATTGGGTTCAGCGTTATCCTGCTGCGCTTCATAAAGACCGTAAAGCTGGCGGCCTTTATGGAAAATGTCCGTTTCCGGCGAGTTCAGGTATTTGGGGGTATCGTTGCCCAGCACGCGTCCGCCAAAACCAATCACCCGACCGCGTTTATCACGAATGGGGAACATCACCCGCTCGCGGAAACGATCGTAACTGCGACCCTGATCGTTAGTGACCAACATGCCCGCATCAATCAATGACTGGCGATTTTCTGGATTGCCGCCAAACCGCTTCAGGACGTTGTCCCAGCCGGGGGGAGCAAAACCAATCGCAAAGCGGGCGATAACCTCGTGGCTTAATCCGCGTTTTTCCAGATACTGGCGCGCAGACGTGGCAACAGGTTGCTGTAAAGATTGTTGGTAAAACGTATTCAGACCGTCCATCAACTGATAAAGCGTTTGCCGTTGATGGCGCTCGATCTGGCTGGGGCCGCTGCCTGCTTCAAATGGCACTTCAAGATTGTGCATTGCTGCCAGCTCTTCGACCGTTTCGACGAACTCAAGCTTGTCGTAGTTCATCAAGAAGTCGATCGCGTTGCCGTGCGCGCCACATCCAAAGCAGTGGTAAAACTGTTTCTCACCGTTAACGGTGAATGATGGGGTTTTCTCGTTGTGGAATGGACAACACGCGTGGAAATTCTTGCCCTGCTTTTTCAGCTTCACACGGGCATCGATCAGATCGACGATGTCAGTGCGTGCCAGCAGATCATTAATGAATACGCGTGGGATTCGTCCAGCCATAGGCCCCGATTTTTAGCAATTCATAAACGAAAATAAGCCGCGCATTCCTTTCGGAAGCACGGCCTTACAACTACAACTCGGTCTGATCGGAGAGCAACGCTCTCGGGGAATTAGTACAGACGAGTGCGGCGTGCGTTTTCGCGAGCCAGTTTCTTCGCGTGACGTTTCACTGCAGAAGCTTTAGCGCGCTTACGTTCGGTAGTCGGTTTTTCATAGAACTCACGACGACGAACTTCCGCCAGAACACCTGCTTTTTCGCAGGAACGCTTGAAGCGACGCAGAGCTACGTCGAACGGCTCGTTTTCACGTACTTTAATTACCGGCATGTGCCTCTCACCTTTGATTAATTCGGTTTGCCGCTGGCATCAACGCCAGCTTATTTCAAAATGGTGCGGAATTTTACTGCAATTGCTGCTGCTTTGTAAAGCACCGCGGCCTTTTTTGAAAGGGACTTTTATAAGGGTGAGGAGTATACACGAGGCTTTCTCCAGGGGCGAACAAAGTTTTACATCAACCCGCATTGGTCCTACACTGCGCGGTAATAAAGCGAGGTAAAACAAGTCATGCGTGTACTGGGTATTGAAACTTCCTGCGATGAAACCGGCATCGCCATTTACGACGATGAAAAAGGTTTGTTAGCCAACCAATTGTATAGTCAGGTGAAATTGCACGCTGACTACGGCGGCGTCGTGCCTGAACTGGCCTCCCGCGATCATGTGCGTAAAACCGTACCGTTGATCCAGGCGGCGCTAAAGGAGTCTGGTTTAACGGCAAAAGACATTGATGCTGTGGCCTATACCGCAGGCCCTGGATTAGTCGGCGCGCTGCTGGTTGGCGCGACCGTGGGGCGTTCTCTGGCGTTTGCCTGGGACGTTCCGGCGATCCCGGTACACCATATGGAAGGGCATCTGTTAGCGCCGATGCTGGAAGATAACCCACCGGAATTTCCGTTTGTCGCGCTGCTGGTTTCCGGCGGTCATACGCAGTTAATCAGCGTGACTGGCATTGGTCAGTACGAGCTGCTCGGCGAGTCTATCGATGATGCGGCTGGTGAAGCGTTTGATAAAACCGCGAAGCTGCTGGGGCTGGATTATCCTGGCGGGCCATTACTGTCGAAAATGGCGGCTCAGGGTACAGCCGGGCGCTTTGTCTTCCCGCGCCCGATGACCGACCGTCCGGGGCTGGATTTCAGCTTCTCCGGCCTGAAAACCTTCGCGGCAAATACCATTCGTGACAACGGCACCGACGACCAGACGCGTGCTGATATCGCCCGCGCCTTTGAAGATGCGGTGGTCGATACGCTGATGATTAAGTGCAAGCGGGCGCTGGATCAGACGGGCTTTAAGCGACTGGTCATGGCGGGCGGCGTGAGTGCTAACCGTACGTTACGGGCGAAGCTGGCTGAAATGATGAAAAAACGCCGTGGCGAAGTGTTCTACGCGCGTCCGGAATTTTGTACTGATAACGGCGCGATGATCGCCTATGCCGGAATGGTGCGGTTTAAAGCAGGCGCGACGGCGGATCTCGGCGTTAGCGTGCGTCCGCGCTGGCCGCTGGCTGAGTTACCGGCTGCGTAAAACTCTCGGGTGCCGGAGAGTCACTTCCGGCACCGTCCTCACTTAAAGCAACACCATGGGCATCCACAGTAAGCCGGTAATCACCAGCAACACGAGGAATATCAGCCCAAAAATTGCCCCCAGTCGCCAGTAATCCACCGTTGGCAGATAACCACTACCGTAGTAAATCGGACTGGGTCCGGTGGCGTATGGCGTAAGAATGCTCCCCAGACCAATTGCCGCGCCAACCATCAGGCAGAACACGGGAAGCGGGATTTCCGGCATCGCCAGCGCAGCGGCAATCATCATCGGTGCGAGGGCGGAGGTATACGCCGTGGCGCTGGCAAAGAAGTAGCGCAGCAGATAAAACACCACAATCAACGCCACCATCACCATCGTTGGCGAATAACCGTTTAAGCTGCCTGCTAACAGTTTGCCAAACCAGCTAATAAAACCGGTGTTGTTGAGTCCGGTAGCGAGGGTGATAAGCGAGGCCAGCCAGAAGAAAACGTTCCACGCCGCTTTATTACTGACAATGTCGTCCCAACTGATAATGCGCAGAAGCAGCATCAGTGCCACCACGCTGTAACCGACCATCGCGGCATCGATATAATCACCGCCGAAAATCCACAGCACCAGTGCGCCTACCATCAGCCCCAGCATCCGTTTTTCACGAGAACAGAGCGGGCCCATTGCCTGCAGTTCCGTCTCTGCCCAGCGCGGCACCTGATCACCAGACTTCAGTACCGGCGGGTACAGCACGTAAGCCAGCCAGGGAACCAGCAGAACCAGTAAAATACTGAGCGGCAACATCCCGAGGAACCAGTCGCCCCAACTCAGTGTGGCGTGAGATGCGCTTTTCATCAGGCCAATTAACAGCAAGTTAGGTGCCATCGCCGTCAGGAAAATGGCGCTGGTCACGCAGTCGGCAACAATCCCCATCCACATGATGTACGAGCCAATGCTGCGCGAACTGCTGTCGTTTGGTTGTGATTGATAGAGCGGTGGCAGGTTACGGATGATGGGATAGATAATCCCCGCACCGCGCGCCGAGTTGGACGGTGTTACAGGTGCCAGGATCAGCTCGGAGAACATCACCGCATAGCCGAGAAACAGCGTACGATGCCCCATCTTTTTCACCAGAATCAGCGCGATACGTCGCCCCAGCCCGGTTTTTTCATAGCCTGTGCCAAACATAAAGGCGGCGAAAATCAGCCAGATAACCGAATTAGAAAAACCAGAAACCGCCCAGGAGAGGGATTTGGCGGTGAACTTAAAACCTGGCTGGGCGAGCTGCTCCGGGCTAAACAGCAGCCACGGCGAGAGAATGGCGATAATGGAGATACCCACCATCGCCACCACGGCACCCGGCACGGGTTCGAGGATCAGTCCAACGATCACGCCAGTAAAAACGGCAAAGTAGAGCCAGGTATGACTCTCCAGCCCTGCGGGAACCGGAATTAGAGCAATAATGGCGATGACCGCCAGCGGCGCAAGGTATCGCCACCATTCAGTGGAAGGTTTCATCGTGTTATGCCTGCGAAAAAGGAGAGGGGGTGAGCCTCTCCGGGAGGGTTATTTGATGTAGTGGACGTGCTCGCAAATCTCTTCCACGATGGGATCGCGGCGTTCGGCGAACAGCTTTTTGTTTTCGGCTATCAGGTTGTTGCCGTGGGTATCAATAGAGACAATCAGCGGACCGAACTCTTTGACCCGGCAGACCCACAGCGACTCCGGCATCCCGAGTTCTGTCCAGTGCACCTCTTCAATCTCTTCCACCTGGGTTGCCGCCAGTACTGCGCAGCCTGCCGGGAAAATCACATGCAGCGCCTTGAATTTCTGGCAGCCTTCTTCGGTCAGCGGCCCCATTCCGCCTTTGCCGACCACCAGTTTCACGCCGGTCTGTTCGATAAATTCACGTTCAAAACTTTCCATACGCATACTGGTTGTCGGACCGACGGAAACCATCTCCCATTTGTCGCCGTTTTTGCGCACGATGGGGCCAGCGTGGAAAATCGCTTTGCCGTTGAGATCGTAAGGGATCGGACGTTTCAGTTCGATCAAGCGGCGGTGACAAACGTCACGGCAGGTCACCAGCGTACCGGTCAGGTAGATCACATCGCCGACGCGAATATCTTGCAGATCTTCAGCTTTGATCGGGGTTGTCAGGATCTTTTTCATAACGCGCTCCGGGTGTGAGACAGATTTTCAAAGGAGAGATCGGCATGAACCAGCAGTGTGCCGCGACGATGCGCCCAGCAGCCTGTAGAAACAGCAACGCCGATGGTTGACGGATGGCGGGCGGCAGATTCGATATGCACGCCCATCACTGAACTGTTGCCAGTCAGCCCTTGTGGACCAATCCCCAGACGGTTGAGTCCTTCTTCCAGGCGTACTTCCAGCTCTGCCGCTTTTGGATTTGGATGGCGGCTGCCAATCGGGCGCAAAATGGCTTTTCGCGAGAGCACGGCGGCGGTTTCCACCGAGGTGGCGATGCCCACGCCCACCAGTACCGGTGGACAGGCGTTTACGGCGAGGGTGGAGATATTTTCGAAGACGAATTTCACTACGCCTTCGTAGCCTTCTGACGGCATTAACACTTTCGAGCGGCCTGGTAGCGTGCAGCCGCCGCCTGCCATGTAAACTTCGATTTCCGCATCGTCATTGTCGTGGATGATGTCCCAGGTGACCCACGGTACGCCGCTACCGGTATTTTTGCCGGTATTTACTTCGTCAAAAATTTCTACCGCATTGTGACGCAGTGGCGCTTTGACGGTTGCCTCTTCCACGGCTTGTTTGAGTATGCTTTGCAGCTCGCCAAGCAGTGGGAAACGGGAACCGACCTTAACAAAAAACATGATTTCGCCGGTGTCCTGACAGGCAGGACGATTCAGGTCAATCGCTTTTTGCATGTTGTCGAACATCGTATGGTAGATAATTTTCCCCATCGACGACGTTTCGGCATCCTTTAGCTGTTTTAGTTTATCCACCACGTCATCAGGCATTCGGGTAGAAATCATTGCGGTAAAGTTAGCGACAATCTCCGTCAACTTATTCACTGCCTGTTGCTTATTACTTTCGCTCATCATGGCAACTCCAGTTTCTTTATTTGTCTGGAAAAATTCACCACAACAAACTACCACTAAAAATGTGGTTTTATATTTTTTGCCAGCGTGAATATGTAATTAACAGTTCGTGAATCAACGCGAAAATAAGAATGAATATTGCGCCAGAGCAGGGAATGGCAATGTTTTGCGAAATACACTGCGCTTATCACAACTGCGGATAATTAACGATGCTGAATAGCTGGCCTTTAGCCAAAGATTTGCAGGTACTGGTAGAAATCGTCCACAGCGGGAGTTTTAGCGCCGCAGCGGCGACGCTTGGGCAGACGCCTGCATTTGTCACCAAGCGGATCCAAATCCTTGAAAATACGCTGGCAACAACGCTGCTGAACCGCTCCGCTCGCGGCGTGGCGCTGACTGAAAGTGGCCAACGTTGTTACGAGCATGCGCTGGAAATCCTCACCCAATATCAGCGACTGGTCGATGACGTCACGCAAATCAAAACGCGCCCGGAGGGGATGATTCGTATTGGTTGCAGTTTTGGTTTTGGGCGCAGCCATATTGCGCCAGCCATTACCGAACTGATGCGCAATTATCCTGAGTTACAGGTGCATTTTGAATTGTTCGATCGGCAAATTGATTTAGTGCAGGATAATATTGATCTGGATATTCGTATTAATGACGAAATTCCTGATTATTATATTGCGCATCTGTTAACGAAAAATAAAAGAATATTATGCGCAGCACCTGAGTATCTGCAAAAATATCCGCAGCCACAATCCTTACAGGAATTAAGTCGTCATGATTGTCTGGTGACCAAAGAGCGCGATATGACCCACGGAATATGGGAGTTGGGGAACGGTCAGGAGAAAAAATCGGTGAAGGTAAGCGGGCATCTTTCCTCCAATAGCGGCGAGATAGTGTTGCAATGGGCGCTGGAGGGCAAAGGGATTATGTTGCGTTCCGAGTGGGATGTGTTGCCGTTTCTGGAGAGTGGCAAACTGGTGCGAGTATTGCCGGAGTATGCACAAAGCGCCAATATCTGGGCTGTTTACCGGGAGCCGCTCTATCGCAGCATGAAATTACGTGTCTGCGTGGAATTTCTGGCGGCATGGTGCCAGCAACGGCTGGGCAAGCCCGACGAAGGCTATCAGGTTATGTAGACTCGCGAAAAATCACTCAGGATCCTTTTCGCGCTTTCTTTTGAATTTCGTCCAGATTTTTGTCTCTTGACGACGCCACAGACGCTGGATGTTGTCATGATGACGCAGCAGGATCAGGCAAGAGAGCATCGAAACCGGGAAGGTGAATTGTGGCTTAAACCACCAGACATAAAACGGAGCAATCAGTGCACTGACAATCGCTCCCAGCGACGAATATCCGCTCAATAGCACGGTCAGTAACCAGGTTCCCGCCATTACTCCAGTAAGATCCCAGCCAATTGGTGCGATGGCACCAAAAGCGGTAGCAACGCCTTTTCCTCCTTTAAAACCGAAGAAAACGGGCCAGATGTGTCCAAGACAGGCGGCGATGGCAATTAAGCCTAGCCAGAAGGGGCTGACACCTAATTCATATGCCCCCCAGACAGGCAACATTCCTTTCAGAACGTCGAAAATCAGTACTGCTACGGCTGCTCCCTTGCCACCGATACGTAACACATTGGTTGCGCCAGGATTGCCGGAGCCGCTGGTTCGCGGATCGGGCAGCCCACACAAGCGGCAAACCAGAATGGCACTGGAAATGGAGCCGCAGAGGTACGCGATGAGGATCATTCCAGGCGCGATTGCACTCATAAGCTGTTCCGTTTTGAAAATTCGTGTTCAACGATGAATCTGTGGATAATACGCACATTTCGCCGGAAGTGGTATCCGGTTAGCCAAAAAGCAGGCAGGACGTGATGGATATTGTATTTATAGAGCAACTTTCGGTAATCACCACTATTGGTGTTTACGACTGGGAACAGACCATCGAACAGAAGTTAGTGTTCGATATCGAAATGGCGTGGGATAACCGTAAAGCGGCGAAAAGTGATGATGTGGCGGATTGCCTCAGTTACGCTGACATTGCAGAAACGGTAGTCAGCCACGTCGAGGGGGCGCGTTTTGCGCTGGTGGAACGTGTGGCGGAAGAGGTGGCGGAGCTGCTGTTAGCACGCTTCAACTCGCCGTGGGTGCGTATCAAACTCAGCAAGCCAGGCGCAGTGGCGCGGGCGGCGAATGTTGGCGTCATCATTGAGCGTGGCAATAATCTGAAAGAAAATAATTAATTTTACAGCTGTTAAACCAAACGGTTATAACCTGGTCATACTGCAGTAGTTCGGACAAGCGTTACATTTTTATAATTTAGGGGTTTATTGATGAGCGATATGCACTCGCTGCTGATAGCGGCAATATTGGGTGTGGTCGAAGGATTGACAGAATTTCTGCCGGTATCCAGCACGGGCCATATGATTATTGTCGGTCACTTGTTGGGGTTTGAGGGCGACACGGCGAAAACCTTTGAAGTCGTGATCCAGTTAGGATCAATTCTGGCGGTAGTAGTGATGTTCTGGCGGCGTCTGTTTGGCCTTATTGGTATTCACTTTGGTCGCCCGTTGCAGCACGAAGGAGAAAGCAAAGGCCGTTTAACGCTGATCCACATTTTGCTGGGGATGATTCCGGCGGTGGTACTGGGGCTGTTGTTCCACGACACGATTAAGTCGTTGTTTAACCCGATAAATGTGATGTATGCGCTGGTCGTTGGCGGTCTGTTGCTGATTGCCGCCGAATGCCTGAAACCAAAAGAACCGCGTGCGCCGGGTCTCGATGATATGACCTATCGTCAGGCGTTTATGATTGGTTGCTTCCAGTGTCTGGCGCTGTGGCCGGGTTTCTCTCGCTCCGGGGCGACCATTTCAGGTGGGATGCTGATGGGCGTGAGCCGTTACGCTGCTTCCGAGTTCTCGTTCCTGCTGGCGGTGCCGATGATGATGGGCGCAACGGCGCTTGATCTCTACAAAAGCTGGGGCTTCCTGACAACCGGCGATATCCCGATGTTTGCCGTTGGGTTTATCACTGCCTTCGTAGTGGCGCTGATAGCGATTAAAACCTTCCTGCAATTGATTAAGCGGATTTCGTTTATCCCATTCGCCATTTATCGCTTTATTTTGGCGGCTGCGGTGTACGTCGTGTTCTTTTGATTGAGGGATAGTGTCGGATATGACGCATGTGCGTCTTATCCGACCTGGACGGTGTTTGCAATATATTGAAATTTAAGTGCTTAATCAGGCTTTGGGCAACGTTGTTCCTTCCAACTGGCTACCGCCGCAATCCGCCGTCGGGTCAGCTCCTCGCGAATCTCCACACCTTTAAATCCCGCTTCAACGACGGCTTTTGTTGGTACTGACTGTGCCACTTCCCAGGCTTCGCGCAACCAGCGGCCTTGCGGGTAGTCCGCCGATTCAAAACCGGTTCTGCCGCGCACGTCAGCCTCGCTGGTCAGCGCCAGTTGCTCGACACGCTGCGGTTTACGCCAGGCGTCAATGGAATCAAACAATTTGACGATGGTTTTTGGGTTCAGCATTGGGAAGGTGTGGATGAGATCGTGAAACTCAGCCACCAGTCTGGCTAAATCGCGAATTTCATTTGGCACGCGCAGACGCTGGCATAGTTGTTCCACTAACTTAACACCCGCCGGGCCATGACCATGATGACGCGGCCAGAGTTCTGGCGGCGTCAGTCCTTTACCGAGATCGTGGCATAAAGTTGCGAAACGGACATCGACCTGCGGACTCAGCATCGCCGCCATTGAGAGCGTCATTAAGGTATGAATACCCGTGTCGATTTCCGGATGCCATTTGGCAGGGGCCGGAACGCCGAACAGGGCGTCAATTTCCGGGAATAAAACGCGCAGTGCGCCGCAATCGCGCAGTACCTGGAAGAACACTTGGGGATTGCGGGTGGTGAGGGCGCTTTCCGTCTCTTTCCATACCCGTTCAGGCGTCAGGTGTTCCAGTTCACCCGCATGGGTCATCTCGCGCATCAGTGCCAGAGTTTCATCGGCAATACGAAAACCGAGGTGGGCATAACGCGCAGCAAAACGCGCCACGCGCAGTACGCGTAACGGATCTTCGCCAAAAGCGGGGGAAACATGGCGCAACAGACGATTTTGCAGATCGCCCAGACCGTTGTACGGGTCGATAATCTCGCCGTTATCGTCCTGGGCCAGCGCATTAATGGTCAGATCGCGACGCTTAAGATCATCTTCCAGCGTGACATCCGGTGCGGCATAGCAGGTAAAACCGGTGTAACCGGAACCGGATTTCCGTTCAGTACGTGCCAGCGCATACTCTTCATGCGTTTGCGGATGCAGAAAAACAGGAAAATCGCGGCCTACCTGCTGGTAGCCCGCGTCGAGCATCTCCTGTGGCGTACTGCCGACCACCACCCAATCTCTGTCTTTGACCGGTAGCCCTAACAATGCATCCCGAACAGCACCACCGACCAGATAAATCTTCACGCCATCATCCCTTCGTCAAATACACAATTCCTAATAATAAGACAGTGCAACGAAGAAGGCGATTTAGTTCATCCAGCGATCTTTACGTTTGCGGCTTGGGATCAGGTGCGGCAGTACCAGACCGAGCAGCAAGCCAAGCCCCAGCACGCCGCCGCCATACATAAACCATTGCATGATGATGGTGCGCTGTTTGTCATCCAGCTGTACGCTGGCGGCATCGACCTTTTTCTGCGCGACAATCAGCTCGTTTTTCAGTTTCTGATTTTCTTCTTTTAACCCGTTGATCACGCTGTCGCTCTGCGCCACTTTTTGCTGCATTTCTGCGGTGCGCTGATTCCAGGTGTTATCGATATTGGTGAGTTTATCGGTCAGGGTTTTGACCTGATTTTCCAGATCTGGCACACGGGAGCGCAGACTTGGCTCAGTGCTAAGTTGTTTCAACGGGATCCAGGCGGTACGGCCAGAGCTGTCTTTCACCTGGGCATAATTGGTGTTGGCGTCAGTTTGTAATAAGGTCACTTCCTCGCCGGCGTTAACCGTGCCCACGAGGCGATAATGATCTCCCGGACCGCTACGGACCCAGGTATTCAGTTCATCAGAAACATAGCGCGTTTCTTCAGCGTGTGAGACGGCAGTGGCGCTAAGTGCGAGTAAAGTTAATCCGATCAGGCGTAATTTTGGCATCAGGCTGTCGTTATTGTCATGGAAAGTGGAACGATAGTAGTGGCATCAGTGTCGCTACGCAAAGCATTCGACATCAATCGGAATCCTCTGTGTCAGGTCTTGCCACTGCTTCAAACTTTTACGCCCGTCAAATTGCCCGTTGCATGGCAATTTGGCGCAAAATACTATCTACTGACAAAAAAGATCGCATTAAGTTCGCCGTTCATCGTCACTTATGTGACATAACCGATAAGTAAAGGCCATGGCTCAGGAAATCGAATTAAAGTTTATTGTTAATCACAGTGCCGTTGAGGCGTTGCGTGACCATCTCAATACGCTGGGCGGCGAGCACCATGACCCCGTGCAGTTGCTGAATATTTACTACGAAACGCCGGATAACTGGCTGCGTGGGCACGATATGGGCTTACGTATTCGTGGCGAAAACGGTCGCTATGAGATGACCATGAAAGTTGCAGGAAGAGTGACAGGCGGCTTACACCAGCGCCCGGAATATAACGTGGCGTTGAGCGAACCGACGCTCGACCTGGCGCAGTTACCGACGGAAGTCTGGCCGAACGGCGAATTGCCCGCCGATCTCGCTTCCCGCGTACAACCGCTGTTCAGCACCGATTTTTATCGCGAAAAATGGCTGGTGGCGGTCGATGACAGCCGAATTGAAATCGCTCTCGATCAGGGGGAGGTGAAAGCGGGGGAATTTGCTGAACCTATCTGTGAGCTGGAACTGGAACTGCTTAGCGGCGACACGCGCGCGGTGCTGAAACTGGCGAACCAACTGGTATCGCAAACCGGATTACGCCAGGGCAGCCTGAGCAAAGCGGCGCGTGGCTATCATCTGGCGCAGGGCAATCCGGCGCGTGAAATCAAACCGACCACCATTTTGCATGTTGCGGCAAAAGCCGATGTGGAACAGGGGCTGGAAGCGGCGCTCGAGCTGGCGTTAGCGCAATGGCAGTATCATGAAGAACTGTGGGTACGCGGCAACGATGCGGCGAAAGAACAGGTGCTGGCAGCCATTGGTCTGGTCCGTCATACACTGATGCTGTTCGGTGGTATTGTGCCGCGCAAAGCGAGCACTCACTTACGTGATTTGCTGACTCAATGCGAAGCGACCATCGCTTCTGCGGTTTCTGCCGTGACGGCGGTCTACTCTACCAAAACGGCAATGGCGAAGCTGGCGTTGACCGAATGGCTGGTAAGCAAAGCCTGGCAGCCGTTTTTAGATGCCAAAGCGCAGAGTAAAATGAGCGATTCCTTCAAACGCTTTGCCGATATCCATCTTTCCCGCCATGCCGCTGAACTGAAAAGCGTTTTCTGCCAGCCGTTGGGCGATCGCTACCGTGACCAGTTGCCACGTCTGACGCGTGATATTAACTCAATACTGTTGCTGGCGGGTTACTATGATCCTGTCGTCGCGCAAGCCTGGCTGGAGAACTGGCAGGGGCTGCGTCACGCTATTGCGACCGGGCAACGCATTGAAATTGAACATTTCCGTAATGAGGCAAACAATCAGGAACCGTTCTGGTTGCACAGCGGAAAACGTTAATCAGGCAAGGATAAAATCGCTTATGAAGCCGCTCTCTTCACCGTTACAGCAGTACTGGCAGACCGTTGTTGAGCGGCTGCCAGAGCCTTTAGCCGAGAAATCACTTAGCGCACAGGCGAAGTCAGTACTTACTTTCAGTGATTTTGTGCAGGACAGCGTGATTGCGCATCCAGAGTGGCTGACGGAACTGGAAAGCCAATCGCCGCAGGCCGACGAATGGCAGCATTACGCGGCATGGTTGCAGGAGGCGCTCAGCAATGTGAGTGACGAAGCCGGGTTAATGCGCGAGCTGCGGCTATTCCGGCGGCGCATTATGGTGCGCATCGCCTGGGCGCAAACGCTGGCTTTGGTTACTGAAGAGAGCATATTGCAGCAGCTCAGCCATCTGGCGGAGACGCTGATTGTCGCCGCGCGTGACTGGCTGTATGACGCTTGCTGCCGCGAGTGGGGAACGCCGTGCAATGCGCAGGGCGAAGCGCAACCGCTGCTGATTTTAGGCATGGGTAAGCTGGGCGGTGGGGAACTGAATTTCTCCTCAGATATCGATCTGATTTTTGCCTGGCCGGAACATGGTTGTACGCAGGGCGGACGCCGGGAACTGGATAACGCGCAGTTTTTTACCCGCATGGGGCAGCGGCTGATTAAAGTGTTGGATCAACCAACGCAGGATGGCTTCGTCTATCGCGTGGATATGCGGCTGCGTCCGTTTGGCGAAAGTGGCCCGCTGGTGCTGAGCTTTGCCGCGTTGGAGGATTATTACCAGGAGCAGGGGCGCGACTGGGAGCGTTACGCGATGGTCAAGGCGCGGATTATGGGCGATAGCGAAGGCGTCTATGCTAACGAGTTGCGTGCGATGCTGCGCCCGTTTGTTTTCCGTCGTTACATCGATTTCAGCGTGATTCAGTCGCTGCGCAACATGAAAGGGATGATTGCCCGTGAAGTGCGTCGACGTGGTTTGACCGACAATATCAAACTCGGCGCAGGCGGCATTCGCGAAATTGAATTTATCGTTCAGGTGTTCCAGCTCATTCGCGGTGGGCGCGAACCGTCGCTGCAGTCGCGCTCTTTACTGCCAACGCTCAGCGTCATTGCCGCGCTGCATCTGCTTTCTGAAAACGATGCTGAACAATTGCGAGTGGCGTATCTGTTCCTGCGGCGTCTGGAAAACCTGCTGCAAAGCATTAACGACGAACAAACCCAGACGCTTCCTTCTGATGAGCTTAACCGTGCGCGGCTGGCGTGGGCGATGGACTTTGCTGACTGGCAGCAACTGACTGGGGCGCTGACCGCACATATGACCAATGTGCGCCGGGTGTTTAATGAATTGATTGGCGACGACGAAAGCGAAACTCAGGAAGAGTCGCTGTCGGAACAGTGGCGTGAGCTGTGGCAGGATGCGTTGCAGGAAGATGACACTACGCCAGTGCTGGCGCATCTTAGCGAAGATGATTGCAAACAGGTGCTGACGCTGATTGCCGATTTTCGCAAAGAGCTGGATAAGCGTACCATCGGGCCGCGCGGGCGTCAGGTGCTCGACCATCTGATGCCGCATCTGCTAAGTGATGTCTGTGCGCGTGAAGACGCTGCTGTCACGCTGTCGCGCATTACCGCCTTGCTGGTGGGAATTGTTACCCGCACTACCTATTTAGAATTGCTCAGTGAATTCCCCGCGGCGCTTAAACATTTGATTTCTCTGTGTGCCGCATCGCCGATGATTGCCAGCCAGCTAGCGCGTTATCCATTATTGCTGGACGAACTGCTCGATCCAAACACTCTCTACCAGCCGACGGCGATGGATGCCTACCGTGATGAACTGCGCCAGTATTTGCTGCGCGTGCCGGAAGATGACGAAGAACAACAGCTTGAGGCGCTGCGTCAGTTCAAACAGGCGCAACTGTTACGTATTGCGGCAGCGGATATCGCCGGTACGCTACCGGTAATGAAAGTGAGCGATCACTTAACCTGGCTGGCGGAGGCTATGATAGATGCCGTCGTTCAGCAGGCGTGGGTTCAAATGGTTGCCCGCTACGGTAAGCCAAATCACCTAAACGAACGCGAAGGGCGTGGTTTTGCGGTGGTCGGCTACGGCAAGCTGGGCGGCTGGGAGTTAGGCTACAGTTCCGATCTTGACCTGATCTTCCTCCATGATTGCCCGATGGATGCGATGACTGACGGCGAGCGGGAAATCGACGGGCGACAGTTTTATCTGCGTCTGGCGCAACGCATTATGCATCTGTTCAGTACGCGAACCTCTTCCGGCATTTTGTATGAGGTGGATGCACGGTTGCGTCCGTCCGGGGCGGCGGGAATGCTGGTGACATCCGCAGAAGCGTTTGCCGATTATCAGAAAAACGAGGCCTGGACGTGGGAACATCAGGCGCTGGTGCGTGCGCGTGTAGTGTACGGCGATCCGCAGCTCACCGCGCACTTTGACGCAGTACGCCGGGAGATTATGACGCTGCCGCGCGAAGGCAAAACCCTGCAAACAGAAGTGCGGGAAATGCGCGAGAAAATGCGTGCCCATCTCGGCAATAAACATCGCGATCGCTTTGATATCAAAGCCGATGAAGGCGGAATTACCGATATCGAATTTATTACTCAATATCTGGTGTTGCGCTACGCTCATGAAAAACCGAAGTTAACGCGCTGGTCAGACAACGTGCGCATTCTGGAACTACTGGCGCAAAACGACATTATGGAAGAGCAGGAAGCGATGGCGCTGACCCGTGCTTACACGACGCTGCGCGATGAACTTCATCATCTGGCATTACAGGAATTGCCGGGCCATGTGTCGGAGGATTGCTTCACCGCAGAGCGTGAACTGGTGCGGGCAAGCTGGCAGAAGTGGCTGGTGGAAGAATGAAGTATGGTATTATCGCGCGCAAATTTTGAATCTCTCAGGAGACAGGAATGAAAGTAACGCTGCCAGAGTTTGAACGTGCAGGAGTGATGGTGGTTGGTGATGTGATGCTGGATCGTTACTGGTACGGTCCCACCAGCCGTATCTCGCCGGAAGCGCCGGTGCCCGTGGTTAAAGTAAATACCATCGAAGAACGTCCGGGCGGCGCGGCTAACGTGGCGATGAATATCGCTTCTCTCGGTGCTAATGCACGCCTGGTCGGGTTGACGGGCATTGACGATGCAGCGCGCGCGCTGAGTAAATCTCTGGCCGACGTCAACGTCAAATGCGACTTCGTTTCTGTACCGACGCATCCGACCATCACCAAATTACGGGTACTTTCCCGCAACCAACAGCTGATCCGTCTGGATTTTGAAGAAGGTTTCGAAGGTGTTGATCCGCAACCGCTGCACGAACGGATTAATCAGGCGCTGAGTTCGATTGGCGCGCTGGTGCTTTCTGACTACGCCAAAGGTGCGCTGGCAAGCGTACAGCAGATGATCCAACTGGCGCGTAAAGCGGGTGTTCCGGTGCTGATTGATCCAAAAGGTACCGATTTTGAGCGCTACCGCGGCGCTACGCTGTTAACGCCGAATCTCTCGGAATTTGAAGCTGTTGTCGGTAAATGTAAGACCGAAGAAGAGATTGTTGAGCGCGGCATGAAACTGATTGCCGATTACGAACTCTCGGCTCTGTTAGTGACCCGTTCCGAACAGGGTATGTCGCTGCTGCAACCGGGTAAAGCGCCGCTGCATATGCCAACCCAGGCGCAGGAAGTGTATGACGTTACCGGTGCGGGCGACACGGTGATTGGTGTCCTGGCGGCAACGCTGGCAGCGGGTAATTCGCTGGAAGAAGCCTGCTTCTTTGCCAATGCGGCGGCTGGTGTGGTGGTCGGCAAACTGGGGACATCCACGGTTTCGCCGATCGAGCTGGAAAACGCAGTACGTGGACGTGCAGATACCGGCTTTGGCGTGATGACCGAAGAGGAACTGAAGCTTGCTGTAGCGGCAGCGCGTAAACGCGGTGAAAAAGTGGTGATGACCAACGGCGTCTTCGACATTCTCCATGCCGGGCACGTCTCCTATCTGGCAAATGCCCGCAAACTGGGTGACCGCCTGATTGTCGCTGTGAACAGCGATGCCTCCACCAAACGGCTGAAAGGGGATTCCCGCCCCGTTAACCCTCTCGAACAGCGTATGATTGTGCTGGGTGCACTGGAAGCGGTCGACTGGGTGGTGTCGTTTGAAGAAGACACGCCGCAGCGCTTGATCGCCGGGATCTTGCCAGACCTGCTGGTGAAAGGCGGCGACTATAAACCAGAAGAGATTGCCGGGAGTAAAGAAGTCTGGGCCAACGGCGGCGAAGTGCTGGTGCTCAACTTTGAAGACGGTTGCTCGACGACCAACATCATCAAGAAGATCCAACAGGATAAAAAAGGCTAACCGGAAAGCGTTTCACAGATCTCGCTTCGTACCTGGCAGGCCTATTGACGCTGTTGTTTTTTCAACCTAGAGTAAAGGAACAAGGGTAAGGGAGGATTTCTCCCCCCTCTGATGAGTTGTTAGTAAGTCGGGAAACTTAACAGTAACAACACAACCAGTATGATGACGAACTTCATCATAACCCTTTCCTTCTGTAAGGCCCCTTCTTCGGGAGGGGCTTTCCCGTTTCAGCCCCTTGCTGACTCCCCGATTGTTGATGAGCGCCGGACCCCGCGCAACGCTTTCCCTGAGGCAGTTTTGCCTTCCCCGAGTGGTCACGCAAAACGCTGCAACAGCCTGATCATTTGCACCTTTTAGCGGAACGCAGATATAAAAAATCCCCGGCTTTTTGGGCCAGGGATATGTGTTAATGAAACCTTCTTGACGCTGATTTTTTTTCAACCTAAAGTAAAGGAACAAGGGTGAGGGAGGATTTCTCCCCCCTCTGATTGGCTGTTAATAAGTGGCGAAACTTACAAGTAACAACACAATCAGTATGATGACGAGCTTCATCATAACCCTTTCCTTCTGTAAGGCCCCTTCCTCGGGAGGGGCTTTCCCGTTTCAGCCCTTTGCTGACTTCCCGATTGTTGATGAGCGTCAGACCCCGCGCAATGCTTTCCCAGAGGCAGTTTTGCCTTCCCCGAGCGGTCACGCAAAAGGCTGCAACGACCTGAGCATTTGCAGTTTTTTGCGGAACGCAGATATAAAAAATCCCCGGCCTTTTGGGCCAGGGATGTTCATAGTTGAAAATTTATTCTACGTTTTCTGCGACGGGAGTTGTTGAGGTTAAGGGTGAAGTCAATGCCGCCAGTGAGCCGCCTGAAACGCCAATTTCATTGAGCAAGGAGTCAATCAGTGGTGCCTGTGTGCGGTAAGAGAGTGCGGCTGATAATGCCTGTTCTGCCAGGTTTCCGCCACTAACGCTGCCTGATGCCGCATTCCCCGCAGCACCACCTCGGTTTAATCCATCGACCTGAATAATCTTGATGCCGTCGATAGACTTCATCGGCTCAACGGATTTCTCTATTACTGCAGGTAACGACTGTAATAGCGCCAGTTTGAATTTAAGGCTGGTTTGTTCATCAGAAAGTACGTTGATAGCGTCGTTCAGCGCACGTTGCGCTTCTGCTTCCGCCAGACCCTTTTTACGCGTAGCTTCGGCTAACTCAACGATTGCCGCCGCCTGCATCTCTGCGGCTTCTTTCTCTGCTTTCGCCCGCACGGTCAGTTCAACCGCTTTGGTTTCTGCATCCTGCGCGGCAGCGATTAGGGCAACTTGTTTAGCACGATCGGCTTCTGCGGTCTGGCGAGTTGTTTCTACGTTTTGCTGGGCGCTTACCGCTTCTGCAAGTGCAAGGTTGGCACGCGCTTCCGCTTGTGACTGCTGTTCCGATTTGGCGGCAATAGCGATCGATTTCGTCTGGTTGGCGATTTCGGTGACCTGCTGTTGTTCGATCTCTTTAATGCGAACTTCACGTTCAGCTTCAACTTTTCTGGAACGGACGGCCTGTTCGCGGTCGATTTCCGTTTCCTGAATCTGTCGTTCAGCCAGAATTCGCGTCTGCTCTGCTTCCCGACGACGCTCGGCCTCAAAAGCCGCAATTTTCGCATTCTGCTCAGCGGTACGGGTTTTAACCTGCTGCTCCTGCTCAAGCGTCATAAACGCTTCTTGTTGTTCAATCTCCAGCTTCCGCGAAAGTGCATCACGGTTTTTCTCACGCACCGCAACTTCTACATCCTGTTCAACTTCGTTACGTTCGCGACGACGGCGCTCCGTCTCCTGCGTCAGCTTGGTTAAACCTTCGGCGTCAAAGGCGTTGTTAGGATTGAAATGTTCTTTCGACGTCTGGTTAAAGTTGGTAAGTGAAACGCTTTCCAGTTCCAGGCCGTTTTTCGACAGATCTTCAGCAACGGTATTTTGTACGCCCTGCACGAAGTTCTCGCGGGTATCCTGTAACTCATGCATGGTCATTTGTGCAGCTGTTGCACGGAGGGCATCGACAAATTTATCTTCAACCAACATACGTAAGTCTTCAGGCGACAGGGTGCGTTGCCCCAGCGTCTGGGCGGCGGTGGCAATACCTTCTACTGAAGGTTTTACCCGCACAAAGAAAGCGACAACGACATCGACGCGCATACGATCTTTCGTAATCAGGCTATCAATGGTTGAGCGGCTGACTTCCAGCTTCAGAGTATTCATATTGATGGGGATTATTTCATGAAAGATCGGCATCACGATTGCGCCACCGCTCATTACCACTTTTTGCCCACCTAAACCAGTACGAACAAAAGCTTGCTCTGCCGAAGCGCGACGATAGAGCCTGGCGAAAATAATTCCAATAATAAACAGAATGCATACGGAAATAATCGCGGTAAACATCCAGGAGGGCACAGAATTAACAATATCATCCATTATTAAATTTCCTTTTGATTAATAAATTACAATATTTGGGGCCAGGGATTGTTTTCCGCCAAATATCGCGTTGCAGAAAGTCGGCAAATAATTAACACTTTGTCTCCTTTAGTGAAACTTTTTCCTTCTTCAGGCTCTAGTAGTAAATAATGTATTTGGCCAAATTGATCGGTGAGTTTTCCTTCGCAGGGATTACCTGAAGTGGCCTGATGACCGGTAATTAACGCCATGCTACCAATATATTCTTCTTCTGTAATAGCTGAACTATGGTCGCGTGGAATCCAGGGCGCAACTATTTTACCGGTATAATGCACCGCAATAATCGTAAACAGTAAACTGACAGGAACCACGAACAGGTTCGAAAGTGGTGATTGCCAGACCATGAGGCAGGCATGCTGCAACAGGATGCCAATAAGACCAAAAAAACCAGCCAGTAAGCAAAGAACGACGAGAGCTGGCAATCTTCCGATATTGAGATAATGAAGTGCCTGGCTAATATGACCTGTGGTTATGGAATCATAATGGTCAAGATGTGCATCAAGTGCACCGGAGATCATGTGACCGCAGATAAGCGCAAAAATTTCTAAAAGGCCGATCAACAGTACAAAGGAAATAGCGAAAAGATAAGGGGTGTTATAGTCGGCGAATAAAATCATATGTCACTCCAATGTCCATTTAGTGACGCAATATTTACTTTGGGATAGTTTCCTTGCTTACATTTATCTTTGTTAATAATAACACATGTTAGATAAGTTCTGGAAGAGAAAGTCTTTTAATATGGTTTTTTATTTTTTCACTAAAAAGTGTGATCGGGGACAATATATTTACGCACGTTATGTTTAAAGGCACTACACTGATTGGGGAATACTGAAATCAGAAAAAGCATATGGCCTTAAAAGGTATGCGATAACCGGAGGATGTGCTTATGGATCATAGTCTTAATTCTTTAAATAATTTCGATTTCCTGGCGCGTAGTTTTGCCAGAATGCACGCAGAAGGTCGCCCGGTCGATATTCTGGCCGTTACTGGTAACATGGATGAAGAACATAGAACCTGGTTTTGCGCACGTTATGCCTGGTATTGCCAACAGATGATGCAAACCAGAGAACTTGAATTAGAACACTGATATTACGGGCCGTCTGGCCCGTTTTTGTGTTGCTTTATTCTGCTTTATCAATAGGCGGGATAGCCGGAGGAGATTGAAGATCTGCTACCGAATTATTGCGCGCTTCCAGTTCACTGATGCGCTGCTCCAGTAACGCCAGTTTTTCACGAGTCCGTAACAGGACTTGCGTCTGAACGTCGAATTCTTCGCGGCTTACCAGATCGAGACGCGTCAGCTGCGCTTGTAGGGTTTGGCGGATTTTTTTCTCCACATCTTCCCCGAACTCCCTGATTCCTTTAGGCATTGATTCGTGAACCTGGCGAGCGATTTGCTCAATTTTTTTCGGGTCAATCATTGTAGTTTCCCTGTACTGATAGGTGTTGAGTGCCATTGTAGTGCGATAAGGGTAAGTCATAAACCAGAATTATGTGAAGCTATGCGTTGCTGCCGCTAATCATTAGCGTTATAGTGAATCCGCTTATTCTCAGGGCGGGGCGAAATTCCCCACCGGCGGTAAATCAACTCAGTTGAAAGCCCGCGAGCGCTTTGGGTGCGAACTCAAAGGACAGCAGATCCGGTGTAATTCCGGGGCCGACGGTTAGAGTCCGGATGGGAGAGAGTAACGATTCTGTCGGGCATGGACCCGCTCACGTTATTTTGGCTATATGCCGCCACTCCTAAGACTGCCCTGATTCTGGTAACCATAATTTTAGTGAGGTTTTTTTACCATGAATCAGACGCTACTTTCCTCTTTTGGTACGCCTTTCGAACGTGTTGAAAATGCACTGGCTGCGCTGCGTGAAGGACGCGGTGTAATGGTGCTTGATGATGAAGACCGTGAAAACGAAGGCGATATGATCTTCCCGGCAGAAACCATGACCGTTGAGCAGATGGCGCTGACCATTCGCCACGGTAGCGGTATTGTTTGCCTGTGCATTACTGAAGATCGCCGTAAACAACTTGATCTGCCAATGATGGTAGAAAATAACACCAGCGCCTATGGCACCGGTTTTACCGTGACCATTGAAGCGGCTGAAGGTGTGACTACCGGTGTTTCTGCCGCTGACCGTATTATGACCGTTCGCGCAGCGATTGCCGATGACGCAAAACCTTCTGATCTGAATCGCCCGGGCCACGTTTTCCCACTTCGCGCTCAGGCTGGTGGTGTACTGACGCGTGGCGGCCATACTGAAGCGACTATTGATCTGATGACGCTGGCAGGCTTTAAACCGGCTGGTGTGCTGTGTGAGCTGACTAATGACGATGGCACGATGGCGCGTGCACCAGAGTGCATTGAGTTTGCCAATAAACACAATATGGCGCTCGTGACTATTGAAGACCTGGTGGCTTATCGTCAGGCACATGAGCGTAAAGCCAGCTGAAAACCGCTGCTTAATTTACTGCCTTAATCAAGAAACCGAAGTTGTAGCAGGCTTCGGTTTTTATTTTTCCCTGCTATGCAAGATGTTAATTCCGCTTCTCTTTCTATGAGAAAATTTCATTAATATCAGGCATTCTTTTTCATTATGATCAAAATCATATAATTGTTCCGTTATTATGCGACCATATGAATATATCCGAAAAAGGATATGTGAAATTTATGCGCTAAATGTTTAGTATTGTTAAATATTAAGGGTAAAAGGATGTTTATCGCCTGGTACTGGATTGTATTGATTGCTCTGGTTGTGGTGGGTTATTTCCTGCATTTGAAACGTTATTGTCGGGCGTTTCGCCAGGACAGAGACGCACTGCTTGAAGCGCGGAACAAATACTTAAACAGTACGAGAGAAGAGACAGCCGAAAAGGTAGAATAAGGCTTTCGTGAAGCTGGCAGAAGTTGTCCATGCGCTGGACAACTTCTGATGTTGTTTTTAACCAATTCCCGCCGTTTGTAGCAGCACTAAACTGAATCCCATCACTGACATTCCACATAGTACGCCATAGCTGGGGTTATTATTAGGGTCAATCTCTTTGGCGAGCGGCATTAATTCATCAACCGAGAGCGCCACCATAATTCCTGCAACCGCCGCCATGATTGCCGCCATGACCACCGGGGAAATCATGCTACCGAGGATTAACCACGCCAGCACACCACCAAGAATTTCTGCCAGTCCAGAAATCCCCGCCCAAAGAATCGCGGTGCGTTTAGACCCCGTTGCCGCGTAAACCGGGCCTGCAACCGCCAGACCTTCAGGAATATTGTGTAACGCAACGGCCAGTGCGATGCCAAAGCCCAGCTCCAGGTTGCTGCTTGCTGTAACAAAGGTGGCAATCCCTTCCGGGAAGTTATGCAGACTGATACCGAGAGTGAGCAGAATGGCTGTGCGCTTGATCGATTTTGGCAACGGCTGCACCGATTTTTGCATTAAATCCTGCGGATGCGCATGTGGCAACATGCGGTCCAGGCCAAAATAGCCAAGCAGACCGAAGATAAACATTCCATAACCCAACACAGGCGACATTCCTTCAGCTGCTAGTGCGGCAGGAAGCATTTCCATTAATGAGATGAGCAACATGATCCCCGCCGCAAATCCTAGCGAAAACGCCAGTAAGCGGTTCGAGGGTTTTTGCCCGAGAACGCCGAGAAACGCGCCAATAAACGTGGCTGCCCCCGCCAGTATGGTCAGAATGAGAGGTACTGACATCGACAACTCCTTATAAATCTTCACCTTCAGGCAGATCGTCAAAATAACTGATGATCATCATCATTGTTATCCGGGTTCTTACTCCGCCGAACAAGCGTATTGTGAGGATATCAAAATGACACCTTTAGTTAAGGATATCATCATGTCTTCAACACGTATGCCAGCATTGTTTTTAGGTCACGGTAGTCCGATGAACGTGCTGGAAGATAATTTGTATACCCGCAGCTGGCAGAAGTTGGGGATGACATTGCCACGCCCGCAAGCGATTGTGGTGGTTTCGGCTCACTGGTTTACCCGTGGAACAGGAGTGACCGCGATGGAGACGCCGCCCACGATTCATGACTTTGGTGGCTTCCCGCAGGCGCTGTACGACACGCATTATCCTGCTCCGGGTTCGCCTGCGCTGGCACAGCATCTGGTTGAGCTGTTAGCGCCGGTCCCGGTGGAGCTGGATAAAGAAGCCTGGGGCTTTGACCACGGTTCCTGGGGAGTGCTGATTAAGATGTACCCTGACGCCGATATCCCGATGGTGCAGTTGAGTATCGACAGTAGCAAACCTGCCGCCTGGCATTTCGAAATGGGGCGCAAACTCGCGGCGCTGCGTGATGAAGGGATAATGTTGGTCGCCAGTGGCAACGTGGTGCATAACCTGCGTACAGTGAAGTGGCACGGTGATAGTTCACCGTATCCGTGGGCGACGTCGTTTAATGAGTATGTGAAAGCGAATCTGACGTGGCAAGGGCCAGTGGAACAACATCCTCTGGTGAATTATCTCGACCATGAAGGTGGCGCGTTATCGAACCCAACGCCAGAGCACTATCTGCCGTTGTTGTATGTCTTAGGGGCGTGGGATGGGCAGGAGCCAATTACCATTCCTGTCGATGGTATAGAAATGGGCAGTTTAAGTATGCTGTCGGTGCAGATAGGTTAATAAAAGAACCCGAAGCCAGAACGACTGGCTTCGGGTGTTGCTGAGTTAGCCTCTGATGATTTTAAGCGCCCATGCGCCACTCATAATGACCAGCAGCACCAGACACATACCAAAAGCCAGCATACAAGCCTGAGCCATATTCATAAAATGCCATGGTGGTAGCAGATACCAGCCTTCAGATTGCTGATACATTTCCACAAACCACTGTTGCGTGCTGCTCAGTGTGACGCCATCAGGAACGATTGGTGCGTCATAGCCACAATCCCCGGTAGGCTTGAACCAATTTGGTGCCCACTGTGCCAGCGGCAGGTTAAAGGGAAAAGTTGGATCGGTAGAGCAACCCTGTACGCCAAACAGTGAATCGGGATCCGGATTATGTACTGCATGGTGGATATCGTTCAGTTTGAGCGAAAACTTCAGTCCCAAAATGCTGCCGTAAAATGCCATCACGCAGCCAATTAGCTTTAGGATGATGTTCTTTGGGTTGATCGCTGCAACCAATCCTCCAATAACCATCACAAACATGGCGTAGCGAATGTATACACATTGCTCACAGGGTGCCATGTAGAGATAGATCTGGAAGAAAGAGTGCGCCAGGATAATTAACGCGCCCATCGCAATGGCCATTAACAACCACAAAAAACGTTGTTCTTGCCATCTTACCAGCGTGTCCACCGGTGAAGTGCGAAGGTCTTTCCACATTCCCTTAATACCCATAGCCTGTTTCCCTGTTATTTGCTTGCTAACTCGCGGATAAGGTCTGCCATTGAGTCAATAGATTTAATACTCTTGGTGTAGATCAGGTATTTACCATTGACGACATACGCCGGAACGCCCTGGATTTTTGCAACTTCATAAGAGGCTTTCCATTTTTCCAGCGTTTCCTGAACTGCAGGCTCTTTCAGCGCGGCTTCAAAATCGGCCTGACTCATACCTGCGGCGTCCAGTCCGGTTTTGATAAAGGCAGCCGGATCTTTACCATCAGACCAGCGTTCTTTTTTGTCATGATAAGCCGCGTAATAAGCAAACTTGGCTTTCTTAAACTGAGAGTTAGCATCAAATAATGAAATACCTGCTGCTTTATCTTTATTGATCAAGACCGCAAAGACTTCGCTTGCTTGTTTGCCGTATTCACCTTTTGTTTCCAGATGGAATGGAGTAAAAGCAACGATATCTTTCACTTTTTCCGATACCGGACCGGTAACCGCTTTGTCGTACTTGTAACAGAACGGGCAGGCGTAGCTAAATACCTTAATCAGCGTTTTGTCGGCATTCGGAATAGGTTTTTCCAGAACCATGTAATCCGTGCCTTCGGTAAATGCAGAAGCGGTAAATGAAACAGCCAAAGCTGCGGTAAGCAGTATGGTTTTAAATAGTGATGAGATCCCTAATTTCGACATTTTTATTCCCTTCTTAATTATTTGAACATCTGTTGTGGACGGACTAACAGTGCACGATAGTGAGTCTGATTGGGTTTATCTGACAGCACGTCGATTTCCACTTTCACTTCTTTGGTTTTGTAATCGATTTCGTTCAACTTACCGACGGTTGGCTGCCCGACATCGAACAAATGAATAGAACCACCGAAGCCAAACATGGTGTTACGGTCGGCTTGATATTCAATGATGGAGGTAATCGGGCTATAGAAATCGTAGCCACGTTCTTTACCGTATTCCCACACTTGCTGAACGGTGCCTTTCTTCTCATCAATCTTATATTCCACAAAGCGGGAGTATTTCATGGTTGGTAAGGCAGGTTGTTCCAGATGACGCCCATCGCCATTATCAAAAATCGTGAGCGTTCCTTTGCTGGAAATCCAGGCGGTATGCTGGGTGTAGGTAAAGTCGAAGTCTGAGTTTTCGCACAGGCCATTTTCGTTACAGGTAATTGGCTTACCGTTAGCATCAACCGGTTTCAGCAGCTTGCTGGCCAGCGGTTTTTCCCAACCTTTAGAGGGCGCAAGGATCCATTTCACTTGCTTATCACGACCAATTTTCACAACACCCTGGTGGCGAGAGGAGAGGATGATTGAGTCATCTTTTGCGTCATAGGCGATTGAGTTAACGTGCGCCCAGTTACGACCTGGCCCTACACCCAGCGCGTCGCCGAACGGTGTATCTGGTTCCAGTTTTGCCTGTTGTCCTGCATGGGCAAGGTCAACGTTAACGCAAACTGCACCTGCATCCAGCGCGCCGAGCAGTGCATCGCGTTTCGGATCGAGGATCTTGGTCAGATCCCATACATCGACAACGCGACCAGATTTATCGACTTCGAGAATATGGTCACGAATGGTGGTGACGTGTACGCCGTCATCGCGACGGTAATTGCTCTTACCTACGCGCAACAATACTGTGCCATTAGGCGTCTCAATGGACTCATGAGTGGCGTCAGCAAATCCGCGCGGTAGTTTGTGATCTTCGAGCACCTGCCCCATCATGTCGAACTCGTACCAGTGCTGACCTTGTACAGCGGTAAAGGTGCCGCGTGGCGTTTCGCGGATACCCATCAGATAACCACGCTTGTTGATATCGCGGTCACGACCATCGTAGAAAGTGTCTTGATCCAGCCACCAGCGGTATTCACCTTTGGTATCGACGATGAAAGTAAAGGGCGCGATATCAAAAGGTAGTGCGCCGGTTGCCGGACCCGCATCAAGGATACCGGCATTTTTATCTTTCTCACCATGCCAGTGGAGATCGGAACCTTGGGCGGTAAAGGTGTGGGTATTAACCAGATAGAGGCGATCTTCAAAACCCGGTGCGACTTTAATAACTTTGGTCTGTTGTAAATCGGAGATAGAGCGGTTATCCATGTAATTATTGACGATGGCCGAAGTGTGCACCACATAATCATCTTTCATGACCTTGCCGTTTTCTTTCCACTCAACGGTCACTTTGTTAGCAAATTTCTGATAAAGACCAAAAATCGGTACACCATCATAAGTTTTTAGTGATTCCTGACCCACGGGATAGCTGATTTCTACGCCTTTTTCGCCCTTCCCATGGACGGTAACTTTGACATCAGAAATGACATGGCTATCTAAGTCAACCAAAGCGGTCAGTGGTGCATTGCCGTAGGGATCGACAATGACCGCACCCAGTTGCCCGGCAGGTGGTGCGGGTTTAAAACCTGCTGCCATCACCCCCGGTGCTGACAAACCCAGAGTTATCGCCACAGCTCCGGCTACCAGAGTTTTTCTATATTTATCAAACATGGATATATCTCCTTATATAACGCAAATATATAATAATGATGAATATCGACTGTTGAGGTGGTGCTAATAAATTTGTTTTGTGAATTAAAATGTATTAATAATAATCGTTATGAATATTTTTTACTGGTTTTAGATTTTTTGTATTTCTCTGTAACAAATATTTTCTTTTGGTCGATACTAGGTGGGCAATATATCAATAACAATATTCAATATTGTGTAGTGTGATCCCAGCGACATTGTTTTTTAATTATTAAATCTATTTCTGATGCGGTGTTGGATATAAATAAACTTATAAAACAATAGGTTACCAAGTGATTTTATTGATTAATTTAATTACAGTATCGCTTACATATGACGATTTAATATTAAATTAGGAATTAATGTTAAATAAAAGTGATGGATGTGATTGATTATATATAGATGGGGGTGATGATTTGCGAAGTATAATAAATTGCCCCGGTAAACGGGGCAATATTGAACAGTATTACTCAACAAAAATATGCGGATAAAACCGAGACATATCCTGGGTGATCAATGCACGGTCTTCACGAATGCCAATTCCGGCAGGTTGATCGTTCACCAGCCAGCTACCAATCAGCATATAGCTGTCGCCGAATTTCGGTAACGGGTGGAATTGCTGAACAATCATCCCTTCTTCGCCATACGGACCTTCCGCTGCTTCAATGGTTTTGCCGTTCTCAATGATCGACACGTTTGCGCCTTCACGGGAGAAGATCGGTTTAACCACATATTTTTCCATTTGCGGATGATCATCTTCCGCAAAATAAGCAGGCAGCAGGTTCGGGTGATTCGGGAACATCTCCCACAGTAGCGGCAGAAGCGCTTTGTTGGAGATAATGCTCTTCCACGCCGGTTCCAGCCAGCGTACGCCTGCATCCTCCAGCTTGGTGGAGAACATCTCACGCAGCATAAATTCCCACGGATACAGCTTGAACAGGTTAGAAATCACCTGATCCTGTAAATCCGTGAACTGACCTTTTTCGCCTAAACCGATATCGTCGATGTAGAGGAATTCAGTAGCGATTTCAGCTTCTGTCGCGCAGTCCTGCAAATACTGAATGGTTCCGCGATCTTCCACCGTGTCGCGACAGCAGGTGAGATGCAGCAACTGGAAGCCATACTGTTCACGCAGCTCGACAAAGCGATCGATCAGCTTCTCTTGCAGACTGTTAAACTGGTCGCTGCCTTCCGGCAGGTTACCGGCGTTAAGCTGATCTTCCAGCCAGATCCACTGAAAGAATGCGGCTTCATACAGTGACGTTGGCGTATCGGCGTTATTTTCCAGAAGTTTAGGCTCGCCAGTACCATCCCACGCCAGATCAAGACGCGAATAAAGCGATGGCTGGTGAGTCAGCCATGACTGGCGCACAAAACTCCAGGTGTGTTTTGGAATGCGGAATTTGGTCATCAGCTCATCGCTGGCGATCACTTTTTCAACCACTTTCAGGCACATCTGGTGCAGTTCGGCGGTGACTTCTTCCAGCTTTTCAACCTGGGCGAGGGTCAACTTGTAGTAAGCATCTTCACACCAGTACGGTTCGCCGTACATGGTGTGAAAATTGAAACCGTATTCGTGGGCTTTTTCGCGCCAGTCCGGGCGCTCGGTAATACTGACTCTTTCCATCGGTATCAGCCACCCATTGAACGAGAAGAGGTGCCGGTTGCGCTACGCTGCATAGTGCTTTGTTTGGCAACAGATTCACCAAAACCGCCACGGGTAACAGTAGTAGTGGTCGCCGGTTTTGGTGCCATTGCCGTCTTCGGTACGGTCATGGTGCGGCCTGGCTGGGCTGCGCCATAGTTTTTACCGGTCGCGTCGGTATATTTACCGTAAGCCGGGCTGGCCGGGTTTTTCGAGGAGAACAGCGGCTGCTGTGCAAATCCCGCGCCGCCGCCCATCAGACGACCCATCATGTAACCGGCCATCAGCGGCATCCAGAAACTCCCGCTGGATTGCTGGGCCTGCGCCTGGTTTTCTGGTGCCATGCCAGCCTGGGCTGGTGCCTGCTGGCACTGACCTTCACCAAATTCAGCAACACAGTCTTCACGGGTGGCGTATTTCGGCGCAGTACGTTCGGCTTCTTTCAGCGCATTGTTGTACGCGGTGGTACATTCGGCGCTTTTGCCTGGGTTTGCAGCTGAACAGTCGTCAGCATTTTGATAGAGAGACACTGTTTCATCACTCTTTTCACAGCCAGCCAGCATAAAAACAGTGGCAACCGCGAGAGCGACTGGTGTCAGATGGCGTGCGCTCCAGTTTTTGCGGAACGATGCGTGGCGTATGGATTTTGTCCGTTTCATTTTTGTCTTCCGGGACCAGTGGTAAATACCCATCAGAATAGAGGATGGCTGGTCGAAATTGAAGCGAGAAGGGGGAAGAATGCGGCAGATAACCCGTATCTTTACGTTGCCTTACGTTCAGACGGGGCCGAAGCCCCGTCGTCGTCGTCAGTTACGGAAAGGGTTATGACCGTTACTGGTGGTAGTGCGTGCGGATGTTTGCTGAACGACGGGTGCCGGGCTATCAGGCGCATAACCATCAGCAATAGCATTCTGTTCCGGCGTTTGCGGGGCAACGTTTTCCGGATTAGTGGAAACCGGTTTGCTCAGCGCATTGTTCAGTGCCAGCAGATCCTGCTCGTTCAACGTACCCAGGGCTGACTTAATATTCAGCTGATTAATCAGGTAGTTATAACGCGCATTCGCCAGCTCTTGCTTGGCGTTGTACAGCGTGGTGGTCGCATCCAACACATCAACAATGGTACGCGTACCGACCGAATAGCCCGCTTCCATCGCATCTAATGAGCTTTGAGCGGAAACTACGGCTTGTTTGTAGGCGTTAATGCTACTGATAGAAGCATTAATGTTGTTGAAGGAGGAACGTACGGTTTGCACGACGCTACGATGGGCGCTTTCCAGTTGCTCACTGGCACCAACAAAGTTGTACTGGGCCTGTTTCACCTGCGAGTTAACCATTCCGCCCTGATAAATCGGCAGCGAGAAGCTCAGGCCAACTTTGTTCTGGCCCATATTGCTATCGTCATACTGGGTACCAGCGGCACCTCGGGTTTTCGAACCGCTATATGAGGTGTCAGAAATCCCGGTAGAAGCCGTTAAATCCAGAGTCGGTAAGTGACCATCCTGCGCCTGGCGAATTTGCTCGCGCGCCAGGTCCTGGCTCAAGCGTGCCTGTAACAGCGACAGGTTGCGTTTTTCGGCTTCTTTCAGCAGCGCGTTAACCGGCTGTGGTTTGTCGGTTTTAAAGTTTTCGACATTCAGCGCCGCCAGTTCCGGATAGTAGTTACCGGTGATCTGGCGCAGCTGCTCTACCGCGTTATCAAGGTTATTACGTGCGGTCACTTCGTTCGCCAGCACGGTATCGTACTGTGCGCGGGCGTTCTGCACGTCAGTGATCGCTACCAGGCCCACGTTAAAACGTTGGGTGGTTTGATCTAATTGACGGTAGATCGCTTCTTTTTGCGCCTGTGTATAGGAAAGAACGTCAATAGCATTCAACACGTTGAAATAAGCGGTCGCGGTGTTGAGGATCAAGGTTTGTTGATCGGTCTGATACGTGACGTCCTGAATCCCAGCTGCTTTTTCCTGCAGCGTTAACGCACGCCATTTCGACATATCAAAAATGGATTGAGTTAACTGCAGGGACGCACTGGTCGCGTTAGAGTTGATGCCGTTCGCGTCGCGGTAGCCGTTGCTATAGGTGTAATCTGCACCTAAACCTAGCTGTGGCAGTAATGGACTGCGCGCTTCATTAATTTTTTCAAAGGCAGCATCACGATCGGCGGCAGACTTACGCAATTCCGGGTTACTAAGGCGTGCTTGCTGATAAACTTGCATCAGGTTCTCGGCCTGGCTCAACGAACTGAACCCAGAGAGGCTCAGGCCGATAAGAATGGGGAGCAATTTCTTCATTTGCATTCCTTGTGGTGAAGCAGTATTTAGCGCGATCAAACTGTAAAATTATTGCGGATTCTAGCAGAAGCCGCTACCGCAAAAGGTTGGCGTTACGTGCCATAGGGCGTTAATGTGCCTCAATTTAACACATGACTGCTCAAACGGCAGTCAAACGTCGCTGAAATTCACATTTAATTCACTATTAGTGCCAGGACATTAACAATGCTTAAGCCAGACAACCTGCCCGTTACATTTGGCAAAAACGATGTAGAAATTATTGCACGAGAAACACTTTATCGCGGCTTTTTTTCATTAGATCTTTATAGATTTCGTCATCGTCTATTCAACGGGCAAATGAGTCATGAGGTACGGCGGGAAATTTTTGAGCGCGGTCACGCCGCAGTCTTGCTACCCTTTGACCCAGTGCGTGATGAAGTTGTGCTGATTGAGCAGATTCGGATTGCCGCGTACGACACCAGCGAAACCCCCTGGCTACTGGAGATGGTTGCCGGGATGATTGAAGAGGGTGAAAGTGTGGAAGATGTTGCCCGTCGCGAAGCGATTGAAGAGGCGGGACTGATAGTCAAACGGACCAAACCGGTGTTAAGTTTCCTGGCAAGCCCGGGGGGCACCAGTGAGCGTTCGTCAATTATGGTGGGCGAAGTGGACGCCACGACCGCAAGCGGTATTCACGGTCTGGCTGATGAAAACGAAGATATTCGCGTTCATGTGGTAAGCCGGGAACAGGCATACCAGTGGGTAGAAGAGGGGAAAATCGACAACGCAGCGTCGGTCATCGCTTTGCAATGGCTGCAGCTGCATCATCAAGCGTTAAAAAATGAGTGGGCATAAATGAAGCGTTACACACCTGACTTTCCTGAAATGATGCGCCTGTGCGAGATGAACTTTTCACAATTGCGCCGTTTGTTACCGCGCAATGACGCACCCGGCGAAACTGTAAGCTATCAGGTGGCAAACGCACAATATCGGCTGACGATTGTGGAATCGACCCGATACACTACCCTGGTGACAATAGAACAGACTGCGCCCGCGATCAGTTACTGGAGCCTTCCGTCAATGACGGTGCGTCTGTATCATGACGCGATGGTGGCTGAAGTGTGTTCAAGCCAGCAGATTTTTCGCTTCAAAGCGCGGTATGATTATCCTAATAAAAAGTTGCATCAACGCGACGAAAAGCATCAAATTAATCAGTTTTTAGCGGACTGGTTGCGATACTGTTTAGCACATGGAGCGATGGCGATTCCGGTTTATTAGCGTCGTGAAACCTAAGGACACCATTTGGAAAGCCTGTTAACCCTTCCTCTGGCTGGTGAGGCCAGAGTCAGGATTTTACAAATTACCGACACTCACCTGTTTGCGCAAAAGCACGAAGCCCTGTTGGGGGTAAACACCTGGGAAAGCTACCAGGCGGTGCTGGAGGCGATTCGGCCACACCAGCACGAATTCGACCTGATTGTCGCGACAGGTGATTTAGCGCAGGATCAATCCTCTGCGGCCTATCAGCATTTCGCTGAAGGCATTGCAAGTTTTCGTGCGCCCTGCGTCTGGCTGCCGGGCAACCACGATTTCCAGCCCGCGATGTACAGCGCGTTACAGGATGCGGGTATCTCCCCGGCGAAGCGGGTGTTTATTGGTGAGCAATGGCAAATCCTGTTGCTGGATAGCCAGGTGTTTGGCGTGCCGCACGGTGAGCTGAGCGAGTTTCAGCTTGAGTGGCTGGAACGTAAACTGGCCGATGCGCCAGAACGCCATACGTTGCTGCTGCTGCATCATCATCCGCTACCTGCGGGTTGTAGTTGGCTTGACCAACACAGCCTGCGTAACGCGGGCGAACTGGATACCGTGCTGGCGAAGTTTCCGCACGTCAAATACTTGCTGTGCGGTCATATTCATCAGGAGCTGGATCTCGACTGGAACGGTCGCCGCCTGTTGGCAACGCCATCGACCTGTGTGCAGTTTAAGCCGCACTGTTCCAACTTTACGCTGGATACCATCGCGCCCGGCTGGCGTACTCTCGAGTTACATGCTGATGGCACGCTGACCACCGAGGTGCATCGCCTGGCGGACACACGTTTCCAACCTGATACCGCTTCAGAAGGCTACTGATGTCTATGCTTCTTTATTTACACGGTTTCAACAGCTCGCCGCGCTCTGCAAAAGCGAGCTTGTTAAAAAACTGGCTGGCGGAACATCACCCTGACGTTGAGATGATCATTCCGCAGTTGCCGCCGTATCCTTCCGACGCGGCAGAACTGCTGGAATCCATTGTCCTGGAACATGGCGGCGATTCGCTGGGTATTGTCGGTTCGTCACTGGGGGGATATTACGCCACCTGGTTGTCGCAATGTTTTATGCTGCCCGCAGTGGTGGTAAACCCGGCGGTGCGCCCGTTTGAACTGCTGACGGACTATCTCGGTCAGAACGAGAACCCCTACACCGGGCAGCAATATGTGCTAGAGTCACGCCATATTTACGATCTCAAAGTCATGCAGATTGACCCGCTGGAAGCGCCGGATTTGATCTGGCTGCTGCAACAGACGGGAGATGAAGTGCTGGATTACCGCCAGGCGGTGGCGTACTACGCTTCCTGCCGCCAGACTGTCATAGAAGGCGGCAACCACGCATTCACGGGCTTCGAAGATTATTTCAACCCGATCGTCGATTTTCTTGGTCTGCACCATCTCTGACGATCAACTCGAATTGCTAACTTAAACCATGACGCAAACTTATAACGCTGATGCCATTGAGGTACTCACCGGGCTTGAGCCGGTTCGCCGCCGTCCGGGGATGTATACCGATACCACTCGCCCTAACCATTTGGGGCAAGAAGTTATTGATAACAGTGTCGATGAAGCACTGGCGGGTCACGCAAAACGCGTGGATGTAATCTTACATGCTGACCAGTCGTTAGAAGTGATTGACGATGGGCGCGGGATGCCGGTGGATATTCACCCGGAAGAGGGTGTACCGGCGGTTGAACTGATTCTTTGCCGTCTGCATGCAGGCGGTAAATTCTCTAACAAAAACTACCAGTTCTCTGGCGGCCTGCATGGCGTGGGGATTTCGGTAGTTAACGCCCTGTCGAAGCGCGTAGAAGTTAACGTACGCCGCGATGGTCAGGTTTATAACATCGCCTTTGAAAATGGCGAAAAGGTGCAGGATTTACAGGTTGTCGGCACTTGCGGTAAGCGCAATACCGGTACCAGCGTGCACTTCTGGCCGGATGAAACCTTCTTTGACAGCCCGCGTTTTTCTGTTTCACGCCTGACACATGTGCTGAAAGCCAAAGCGGTACTGTGCCCTGGTGTTGAGATCACCTTTAAAGATGAGATCAACAACACCGAACAGCGCTGGTGCTATCAGGACGGTCTGAATGATTACCTGGCGGAAGCGGTAAACGGTTTACCGACGCTGCCAGAAAAACCGTTTATCGGTAATTTCGCTGGCGATACTGAAGCGGTGGACTGGGCGCTACTGTGGCTGCCGGAAGGCGGTGAACTGCTGACCGAAAGCTACGTCAACCTGATCCCAACGATGCAGGGTGGTACGCACGTTAATGGCCTGCGTCAGGGCCTGCTGGATGCGATGCGCGAGTTCTGTGAATATCGCAACATTCTGCCGCGCGGCGTGAAGCTGTCGGCGGAAGATATCTGGGATCGCTGCGCCTATGTGCTGTCAGTAAAAATGCAGGATCCGCAGTTTGCCGGGCAGACCAAAGAACGTCTCTCTTCGCGTCAGTGTGCGGCATTCGTTTCTGGCGTGGTGAAAGATGCCTTCATCCTGTGGCTGAACCAGAACGTTCAGGCGGCGGAGCTGTTGGCAGAGATGGCGATTTCCAGCGCCCAGCGTCGTATGCGTGCGGCTAAAAAAGTGGTGCGTAAAAAGCTAACCAGCGGCCCGGCGTTGCCTGGCAAACTGGCTGATTGTACCGCGCAGGACCTTAACCGTACCGAGCTGTTCCTTGTGGAAGGTGACTCCGCAGGCGGATCTGCCAAGCAGGCGCGCGATCGCGAATATCAGGCTATCATGCCACTGAAAGGTAAGATCCTTAACACCTGGGAAGTCTCCTCCGACGAAGTGCTGGCTTCGCAGGAAGTGCACGATATTTCGGTAGCGATCGGTATCGATCCTGACAGCGACGATCTGAGCCAGCTTCGTTACGGCAAAATCTGTATCCTCGCGGATGCGGACTCTGATGGTCTGCACATTGCCACGCTGCTCTGCGCTTTGTTCGTAAAACACTTCCGCGCGTTGGTGAAACACGGTCACGTTTACGTCGCACTGCCACCGCTCTACCGTATTGATCTCGGGAAAGAGGTTTATTACGCGCTGACGGAAGAAGAGAAAGAGGGCGTACTTGAGCAATTAAAACGCAAGAAAGGCAAGCCGAACGTCCAGCGTTTTAAAGGTCTGGGGGAAATGAACCCGATGCAATTGCGTGAAACCACGCTTGATCCGAACACTCGCCGTCTGGTGCAGTTGACTATCGATGATGAAGACGATCAGCGTACTGACGCGATGATGGATATGCTGCTGGCGAAGAAACGCTCGGAAGATCGCCGCAACTGGTTGCAAGAGAAAGGCGACATGGCGGAGATTGAGGTCTAATAATCCTCCCGCCAGAAGAATAAAACATAGCCCGGTATACAAGTGTATACCGGGCTTTTTTGATCAAAATTCCATTTTCACCGTGAATTGCACTTCACGCGGATCGCCAATCTGATTCCCCAGATTATTTGTGGCGATGGAAGAGGTGTAATACGTTTTATCAAACAGGTTTTTGACGTTTAATTGCAGTGTGACCGGATACTGCAATTTCATTTTGTATGCGGCGAAGGCATCGGCAACGAAATAGCCTGGCAGATAATAGTCAGCCCCATTGGTTGCCGAACGACGGCTTACGCCATGTCCACCACCGCCAAACGTCAGTGTGTTATTGCCTGGCATGTTATGAATGTCATAGGTCAGGAATAGCGAACCGGTATGACGAGGAACATTCGGCAATGGTTTCCCTGCATAATCAGGATCTTCCAGAACCTTAGCATCGGTATAGCCGTAGCTGGCAATGATATTAATGTTTTCAGTTAATGCTCCCGCAAGGTCGACTTCTACCCCTCTTGAACGAACGCGGCCTGCCGTTTTGGCGATGGTTTCATCACCAATACTTTCGGTATACAACACGTTACGTTTATGGATATCAAACAGCGCAATATCTGCGGTTATACCATCGAACAGCTCGAATTTTGCCCCGACTTCGTAAGCATTAGATGATTCCGGTGGAAGATCGCCAATGTAGCTGGCAATTGACGATTGCGGCATAAATGTTTGCGAATAATTAGCAAATAAGGATACCGATGGCGTCAGTTTGTAGACCAACCCCAGTTTGGGAGTCCATTGTTCATCGCGGCTGTCAGTATTGACATTAAAAGGACGGCCTTTACCCGCATACTGCGTGTAATACTGATAGCGGATCCCGGCGACGGCAATCCAGTTATCGGTCAGATAGAGCGCGTCCTGTGCATACGCTGAGTAGCTCTCCTGTTTGATCGTCTGATCACTGTCCGACGCCGAAACCGTTGTACATTTGCTGGTATTACCATAAACAGGGTTGTAGATATTGAAATCTTTAGCTTTTTTACAGCGAATCATATCTGTGCGCAGAAGATCATAATATTCATATGACACCCCACCCAGAATCTCATTATAGAACCCAGCAATATCAACATTCCCTTGCAGATCCGCACGAGTAGAATGCATACGCTGGGTAGATCCCTGAGTTGCATCAACACGCCGTGTCAGCGTTCCTGTCGTTGCATCATACGCGGTAACACGAGCCTGATTATCGCCGTATTTATCCTGGCTGTAGCTGTAATCAAAGCGCGCTGTCCACTGGCTATTGAGATGATATTCTGCGTTGAGTTGCGCCAGATCGGACTGACCATCTGTAATATTAAACGGTTCGTCAAAACGTATTTTTCGATCAACGTTTACGGGCTGTTTCGTCGTAAGGTCGAAAATCGTTCCACGATCGAACGGAGTTTTATAGTCCCGATGGGAATAGAGCATGGTTACTGTTGCATTATCACTAAACCAGGTGAGTGACGGGGCAATAAATGTACTGCGCTCTTTACCGAAGTTTCGCCAGTAATCTTCATCCTGCACTTCCCCCGTCAGGCGGTATGCCAGCTGAGTGCCTTCAATGGGACCTGTGATATCAAGTTGCCCAGTGCCTCCGCCAAAACTGGAGGACGTGGCTGAGACAGAACCATGGAATGTTTTTTCCGGGCGCTTGGTCACGACGTTAATCAATCCACCAGGATCGAGAATGCCATACAGCGTGGAGGCCGGACCTTTTAGCACTTCCACACGTTCTGTGGCGGCGTTGAAACTGCGAGGAAGTACAGTTCGCAGGCCGTTGGTCATGATGGAGCCATCCCGGTTAGCACCAAACCCACGACGTACAAAGGCGTCCTGAGTTCCGCCTAATGTATTGGTCTGTACCACGTTACTGACGTTATAAAGCGCTTCATCCAGCGTCGTCGCATTCTGATTTTCCAGAACCTGATCGCTAACCGTATTGACCACCTGCGGGATATCCAGCATCGGCATATCGGTTAATGTCGCCGTGGAAGTGCTCAGAGGTTGATAACCATCGGTCGCCTCAGTTGCGGTATTTGCATCCGCTGTAACAGTGATTGTTTCGCCATCTTTGGTCGTTGCAGTGTCGGTTGCATGAATCATTGGTGCTGCAAAGAGCAGTGAAAAGAGCGCCCGACCTTTGATTCCTGAGAATGAAGGTGTGAACTTAGCCATTTAGTCTGTTATCCCAAAAACTCACGGATTGTCGTGAGTGAAAATTGTTTCTTGTTGCTCACTAAGCACTATCCGTTTGTTATTTCACCATCGGATATGTAATTGAGAATCATTCAACCATGCGGTGATGTAGTAGTAAATGAGAAATAACAAAAAATTGCTACATGTGTTTTTATGAGAGGTTAATGCAATTCAATTGATGATAATTTATTAATATTTAATGGTTTTATTTTTATCTTTAAAAATATTTCACCTGTTATTTACCTTGTTTTTGTATGGCTTTTAACTTCTTGACTACTACATTTTGTGGCGTCAAACTCTCAAAGGAGAATGAGTTTTATTTTTGTTTGTCTTTGATTAAGTTGGCGTACACGTGGCACATAACGCAAAAGGGCAGGGGCTGATCCTCGACAATGTTTCTGCCGGGTATCACAAGAAAATCATTGTTGATGGTGTTTCTTTCTCCGTTCCCACAGAAAAAATGACCGTTCTGGTTGGGGCAAACGGCTGTGGAAAGTCGACGTTGCTCAGCACCATTGCACGTATCTTGCAACCTATGGGCGGCTCGATATTGCTGGATGGTAAAGCGATTCACGAGCAACCAACGAAAGCGTTATCCCGTAGACTTGGGATCTTGCCGCAGTCGCCATTATTGCCGGAGGGCTTAACCGTTTATGAACTGGTGTCGCGTGGGCGTTTTCCCTGGCAGAATTTCATTCGTCAATGGAGCGACGCCGACGAGCAGGCGGTAGAAGAGGCCCTGAAATTAACCGGTACGCAGGAGTTTGCACATCTACCTGTTGAAAAACTTTCTGGTGGGCAGCGCCAGCGTTGCTGGATTGCGATGGTGTTGGCGCAAAAGACGCCTTATATCCTGCTGGATGAACCCACAACCTGGCTTGATTTACGTTATCAGGTTGAAATTCTTGAGTTATTACATGATTTAACGCGTCATCACGGGCGTACAGTCGTCGTGGTGTTGCATGATCTGAATTTTGCCGTCAATTATGGTGATACGTTGATATTTTTACGCCAGGGGAAAGTGGTGCGTGTGTTGAATGAGGGGGAGCATTGCACGCCTGAGCTGGTAAAAGCTGTCTTTGACGTTGATGTTCACGCATCAATAAATTCTCTGACGGGAAAGCCGTTCTTCATGCCGTTTCGTGGTGTAGAAAAAGTATGATGCGCACAGGGCTGGTTACTTTAATTTTCCTCGCCTTACTGCTGGTGGGATGCGTGGTATATCCAGGGATTGGTGCCCGATTTATTGCACCACAAACGGTGTTGCAGGCATTTCTTCATTTTGAACCGCAAAACTTCGATCACAACGTAATTGTAAGACTCCGTTTGCCGCGTTTAGCGGCAGCATTGCTTACCGGTGCTTCTCTTGGAGTTGCTGGTGCTTTGTTGCAGGCTGTCATTCGTAACCCATTGGGGGAGCCACATATTTTAGGCTTAAATGCCGGAGCCGCTCTTGCTGTCGTTGCTGCCACTGCGCTTGGGCTGGCCTTTCCGGTTGGACGGCCACTGCTGGCATCTACGGGCGGCGCGTTATTGTTCCTGTTGATATTGCTGCTTTCCTCCGCAGGGCGTTCAGGGTTAACGCCAATGAAAGTTACTTTATGCGGCGTGGCGCTATCGGCGTTCGTGTCCTCAATAACGGCTGCAATCCTGATTCTTGACGAACAAACACTGCTGGCGATGCGGACATGGCTAGCAGGTGATTTAGCGGGGCAGGATTGGGTGACGCTGGGTACGTCCGCCTGGTTTTCTCTGGGGGGATTTGTGTTAGCCATTTACCTTGCGCCCTCTCTTAACATGTTGGCACTGGGTGATCGCATAGCGCAGGGGCTGGGCGTCTCGGTACTCCGCACGCGAACATTCACCCTGCTTGCGATCGCGTTGCTCTGTGGCGCAGCCGTATCGATTGCTGGCCCCATTGGTTTTGTCGGTCTGCTAGTACCGCAGATTGTCAGGCGTCTGGTATCTGCGGATCTGCGCGTTCTGCTCCCTCTTTCAGCTTGTGTCGGTGCCTTACTGCTATTACTGGCAGATATTATTGCCCGGACGCTTTTCACGCCCCATGAGCTGGCGACCGGTGTCATGACGGCGTTAGTTGGTGCGCCCGTTTTTGTCATTATGGCGACGAGGATGTTCAAATGAGTCGGATAATGAACGTCGGGCTACGTCCACTACGTGTTGGTAAGTTTTCGACACTGGTACGCCCTAAAAATCTGGTGTTGCTTGGTGGGCTGTTTCTGTTTGCGGTTGGAATACTGATATTCGGTCTGATGCATGGTTCTTTTTCTGTCCCAGCATCGGAAGTAGGACGAGCGTTGTTTGCTCCAGAAAACGTAAGCACAGACGCACGTTATATTGTGCAGGATATTCGCTTGCCGAGAGTCATCATGGCATTGCTATGCGGAGCCATGTTAGGTATGGCGGGGGCCGCGATGCAATCCATTGCGCGTAACGGCCTTGCCGATCCTGGTTTAATCGGCGTCAAAGAAGGATGTAGCGTGGCGGTGCTGTGGCTGATTTTCCAGTTTCCAATGCTGGGAATGTTCTGGCGTCCAGTGGCTGGTCTTGCTGGTGGCTTGTTGGTGGCTTTAATCGTGATTTTTTGTGCACGCGATATTTCCCGCCCGCGATTTGTTCTGATTGGTATTGGTGTTTCCTGGTTTTTCGCCGCCGGTATCGGTGTATTTATGACCACTGCAGATGTTCGAGATGTACAAACTGCATTGATGTGGTTATCGGGAAGCCTGCATGCAGCTAACTGGATGTTAGTCGGTATTTCAGCCTGTTGGATGTTGCCAGCCGCTCTTTTATTGCTGTTCACCGCCAGGACGGCGGATATCGCTCTGCTTGGTCATCAGGTTGCAACCGGGTTAGGGGTGAATAGTTCTCGTCTGGCGTTGTTACGTGTCGCCGCACCCATAATCCTGACAGCCGTCTGCGTTTCGTGTGTTGGTAACATCGGTTTTGTCGGATTGATAGCACCCCATATATCACGTTTTATTCTACGTGGCGGGCAGACGACATTACTGCTGGGGAGCGCCGTATCGGGGGCGTTGTTAGTCATCCTGGCGGATAGCATTGGTCGTTTGGCTTTTTTGCCTTTGCAACTGCCTGCCGGAATCATTATTTCATTGATTGGTGGACCATTCTTTTTGCTACTGCTCTGGCAGCGCAGGAACAGTTTTTAACGGGAGTTATATGCGTTTATTTTTTTCTCTGCTGATACTGTTGTCATTCTTTGCCCGCGCGACAGAACCTGTTCAGGTCTTTACTGATGATTTAGGGCGCAAAGTCACTGTTCCTGCTCATCCAAAGAGAATTGTCTCTTTACACGATCTTGATATCACTATTCCTCTGATTGAGCTCGGTGTACCTCCTGTCGCCAGCCACGGGCGAACCCGGCCTGACGGTAGCCATTTCATTCGATCAGGCGCGTTATTGACAGGTGTCGACTTTGATAATTCATCGATCGCTTTTATTGGCACCGCTGATATTGATATTGAAGCGATTGTGGCGGCAAAGCCTGACCTGATCATCACAGAACCGACCCGTAATACGCCCATTGAACAACTGGAAAAAATTGCGCCCACGGTGAGCATTGATCATCTCAAAGGCGGCGCGCCAGAAATCTACCGCAAGCTGGCAGAACTTACAGGAACGCAGTCGCAGCTGGCGATACTTGAACGCCGCTATCAGGCACAAATCAATGCGCTGAAGGCGACGCTGGACAGCCAAAAAATAACGGTATCGGTGATTCAGGCAAATCAGGGAAAAATTAATGTGATGCATAGCTATCATTCGCTGGGGCGGGTATTACGCGATGCTGGTTTTCGCTTTCCGCCGCTGATTGAGAGCATTCCTGAAGGTGGGCGAATGGATGTGAGCGCAGAGCGTTTACCTGAACTGGATGCCGATTTTGTTTTTGCAACCTGGCGCGGTGACACCGGTGGTAAACCTCAGGATGAGCTGGCAGCAATGGAAAAAGTCATGCCGGGATGGTGTCAGTTTTTGACGGCCTGTCGTTCCGGGCGCTATGTGCTGATTTCTCGTGAAGAGGCGATTTCTAACTCCTTTGCATCTCTGGGGCTGATGGCTGCGCAGATACAATCACAAATTGCGGGACGACCTCTACCGGAGGCTAAATGATCCAGAAAGACAAAACGCGGGTTGATATTTATGGTGAGCGTTTTCGCACTCGCGCGAGTCAGTTAACGCCTGGGTTAAGAGCTGTCGCAAGCTACATTAATGAGCATCGTGAAGTGGTACTCGAGCAAACGGCGATGGAAATTGCGGCCACGTTGAACACTTCCGATGCCACAGTTATCAGGGCTATACAGGCTCTGGGGTTTGCCGGGCTGCGTGATCTGAAACGCACTCTGGAACAGTGGCTTGGTCCAGCCCTTAGTTCCAGCGAAAAGATGTCTACGACGGTGAGTAACTTGACGAGCGATGTTAACACCGCAATCGACTTTGTTCTTGAAGGGCATTTGTATACTTGTAATGTCCTGTCAGAGCCTGAAAACCGCCACGCGCTTGCGCAAGCTGTAGCGTTGTTGGTGCAGGCACGGCAAGTCGCTATTTTTGGCATTGGCGCTTCGGGTATCCTGGCGGACTATACCGCACGACTATTCAACCGCATAGGTTTGCCTGCCACGGCACTAAACCGTACGGGTATTGGCCTTGCCGAGCAACTGATCGCGCTTCAACGTGGCGATGTTCTGATCATGATGGCGCAAAAATCTGCGCACCGGGAAGGGCTGACAACGCTTCGTGAGGCGAGGCGGCTGGGGATCCCTGTTATTTTGCTGACAAACGCGCTGGATTCACGTTTTAGCAAAGACGCCAGTATCGTGATTCATGTTCCGCGCGGGGATGAAAAGGGGAAAACGCCACTACATGGTACGGTATTGTTGTGCCTGGAAATGATTGTTTGGTCGGTGGCTTCCGCGATGCCGCAGCGTGCGGTTAAAACCATTAAGCGAATTAACGATTTCCATCGGGGTTTGAAAACGGGAAGAAAGAATGGCTAATCTGACCTGAGGCCGGTAGCAACACCGGCCTCTTTTCAGGAATGTTAAATCCCCGGTTGCAGAATACGGATATTCATCTCCAGCACGTCGCCTTTTACGGCTTCGCTGTACGCCTTCATGTGCGGGGTTTGCAGATGCGCTTCAAGATGCGCGATGCTTTCCCACTGCTCAATCATCACGATAGAATCCGGTGCCATAGACTGGAAACTCACGCCAGCAGCGCAATCCACCATTGGCGCATAGCCGTGGCAACCTTCTTCTTTCAGTACGGTTGGAACGATTTTAGCAAACTGATCCAATACCGCCTGACGGTGATGTTGACCAGGACGAGTACGGATTTCTGCGATTACGGTAAGCATGGTTAACTCCTTCTAAAGCCTGAGCTCTAGTTAACCAAAAATTTCCACAAGATGCTTGCGATATTCTTCAGTATAGCGGGGAACATCAGGCATTTTTATCACGTCATTAGCGATAAATGTCGGCAGCGGTTCCATGCCAAGGAATTGGTTTGCTTTATGGAACGGCAGATACACACCGTCAACGCCAACGCCGTGGAAGAACTGATCTTTTTCGGTGAAGGCTTCCATTGGTGCGTTCCAGGTCAGAGAAAGCATATATTTTTTGCCCTGTACCAGGCCGCCGGAACCGTATTTTTTCGACGGATCTTTGCGGGTACGACCATCGCTGGCATACAGCGTCCCGTGACCTTCGGTGAATACATCATCAATGTATTTTTTCACTGTCCACGGCGCGCCCATCCACCAGCCTGGCATCTGCCAAATCACCACATCAGCCCAGAGAAAGTTTTGTACTTCCGCTTTGACATCGTAGTCGCTGTCGGCGCGAACGATGCGGACATCATGCCCGAGGTCGCGCAGTGTGCCATCCGCGACTTCGGTCAGGGTGTCGTTCAGTTGACCATTGGAGTGGGCGAATTTTTTCGCGCCGTTGATAATCAGGATGTTGCTCATTTTTTAACCTCAAGGTGAGACGTTTGTCGACTATAGTACGTCACAGAGCGGTACGGTGAAATTAGCAAAATGTGCAAAGTCTTTTGCTAATTTAGCAAAAGTCTGATCTTGCTCTGACTCACCGATGCAGGATAAATATTTTCTGAAAATGACAATACTGATAGCAATTTCTCATCATTCCAACTAGCACAGGGTTAATTTACAACGTTGGTGTGGACTTTCTGCGAGTTGATAATTGTGGTGTTGAATAACTAAAAATGAAAATATCAGCGTGTTACGCAGATTATTTTAAATAGATTTACTGGAGGGTATCGAAAACCAGATCTCCGACTGGACTTTTTTAGAGAGTGCTAACATATGTTAAAGCATAAAATTCAAACAATATTTGAAGCTCTGTTATATATAATGCTTACTTATTGGTTAATAGATGCTTTTTTTGCTTTCAATAAGTATGACTGGATGCTTGAGTCGGGAGACAATATTTGCAGTATACCTTCCGTTTCAGGCGAAGATCGTATATTGCAAGCAATGATTGCAGCATTTTTTCTTCTGACGCCACTTATTATTCTTATCTTAAGAAAACTCTTTATGCGGGAAATGTTCGAGTTTTGGCTACATGTATTCACGCTCGTTATTTGTTTGGTTTGTGGTTGGTGGCTTTTTTGGGGACGGTTTATATTTTGCTAATAGTAAAATCTATGAGAGTCGTTTTAACGGCTCTCATAGACAGAGAAGTTACCAGCTCACCTTCGCCTCAAATCCACCTTGTTCCGCATTCCCAAACTCAACATTCATGCCATGCAATTTGGCGATTCGCTGGACAATCGATAGCCCAAGTCCACTGCCGGTAGCGGTTTGTCCGGGTGGGCGATAGAAGCGTTCGCCAATTCTCGCCAGTGCCTCTGGCGTCACACCGGGGCCGTTATCCCTCACGATGAAACTATCGGCATTCAGCGTGACGTCCACCACGCAGCCCTGTGGACTGTAGCGCACGGCGTTATCCAGAAGGTTTCGTACCAACAAACTTAGCAACAGCGGTTGTCCGGTGCGTTTGATGCCGTGGGCATTGAGTGTCAGTCGCACGTCAATTTTCGCCTGCTGCGCCGTGTGGTAAATATCCATCACCGATGATTGCAGGAGATCTTCAAGCGGGATCTCCGCGACGTCCTGAAGGTTATCCAGTGAGTCCAGCCGCGATAGCGTGAGCAGTTGATCAACCAGACGAGTAGCACGATCGATTCCGGAATGTAATTGAAGCAGCGCTTTTTTCCGCGCCTGCGGATCATCGTCAGAGAGCTGCGCAACTTCGGTTTGCACTTTCAGCGCCGTTAACGGGCTACGAAGTTCGTGAGCTGCGTCGGAGGTAAAGCGTCGTTCTCGAACCATCATCGCATGTGTGCGGGCGAACAGTTGATTCAACGACTCAACCAGTGGACGCACTTCGCTGGGTACGCCCGTCGCGTTTAGTGGTTTTTCCGAGTCAGGGTCACGCATACGTAGTGCCAGCGCCAGTTTGTTCAGCGGCGCGAGTTCACGACCCAGTAGTACCATCATGATGATTAACATAATCGGCAGTGCGACAAGCCACGGGATCAATTGCCCTGCAACAATCGCCAGCGCCATGTCTTCGCGGTATTCCCATTCCTGACCAACAACGATGCGATATTTGCCATCAGGTGAGGTCATCCAGACAAAACGCCAGGGATCGTCTTCACCGACCAGTTGCCCGTCAGCAAAACCTTCCCGTTGATAGCTATAGGGAATATCTTCTCCGTTATCGCCATCGTTAAGGACCATTCTGCCGTCGTGGGTAAAGATGGCAAAGGTTAGCGCATCGTCATCAACATGACCGTGTTTTAATTTATTTGGCGTCTGTGCCATGCGATCTGCCGCGTTGATTTCGTTGAGATCGAGCGTACTTAACCGCTTGGCAAACAGCATCAGTTGGGTGTCGAACAACTCATCGACGTTATCCGTTGTTTGTTTCCAGGCGACAAAGCTGGAAAGCAGCCAGGTCACTGAGGCCAGAATTAAAAAGATTAGCGTCAGCCTGACTCGCAGACTAAGACGTTGGGTAAATTTCATTTCTCACCTAATGTGTAGCCAATACCATGAACGGTACGAATAAAATCACTGCCGAGTTTGCGTCGCAGATGATGCACATGCACTTCAACGGCATTACTGGTGACCTCTTCGTCCCAGGTATACAGTTTCTCTTCAATCAGTTTGCGCGGCAGTACCCGACCAGCGTTACGCATCAGTAATTCCAGCAGGGCAAATTCTTTTGGTTTCAGAGTTAAGGGTTCGCCAGCCAGCGTGGCGATACGTTTGCCGGGGTCGAGCATGACGTTACCGTGGCGCAGTTCGTTGCTGGCCTGGCCGTTGGTTCGGCGCATCAGAGCTTCCAGCCTGGCGGCGACTTCTATCAACGCAAAAGGTTTACACAGATAATCGTCAGCTCCCAGACGCAGCCCCTCTACACGTTCCGCTAACGCATCGCGCGCGGTCAGGATCAGTACCGGCTCACGCTGACCTTTTTCTCGCCATTCGCGCAAAATATCGCGACCATCCATGCCTGGTAAGGTTAAATCCAGGATCACCGCATCATAAGGCGCACTATATAGCGCCTCTTTTCCCTGACGACCTTGTGTAAACCAGTCGACGCTAAAACCCATTTTACTAAGGCCCGTTTTGATGCCGTCGCCAATCAGCATGTCATCTTCTATCAGTAAAATTCGCATTTTTTCATCCCTGCGATAACCGTATTTGCTGCCAGTAAACCGTGTTGTAACGCGCTCTGTACAGCATTAAATTTTATTTTTTTCCCTTAAGAAGTTGTTAAGGACTATCTTGTTAAATGCTCGGAAACAGACATTAAAGGGAGTAATAAACATGAAAAAATTCGCAGCAGTAATCGCAGTAATGGCCCTGTGCAGCGCACCGGTGATGGCAGCAGAGCAGGGCGGTTTTTCTGGCCCATCGGCAACGCAAAGTCAGGCCGGAGGATTCCAGGGGCCGAACGGCAGCGTAACGACCGTAGAAAGCGCAAAATCCCTGCGTGACGACACCTGGGTAACCCTGCGCGGCAATATCGTTGAACGCATCTCTGACGATCTCTACGTGTTCAAAGATGCCAGCGGTACTATCAATGTTGATATCGACCACAAACGCTGGAACGGCGTGACGGTGACGCCGAAAGATACGGTTGAGATTCAGGGTGAAGTCGATAAAGACTGGAATTCTGTTGAAATTGACGTCAAACAGATCCGCAAAGTAAATCCGTAATTGTTACCGCTCCCGGGACACATTCCCGGGAATAATTTCGCAGGGAGGCAAAATGACAAACCTGACACTGGATGTAAATATTATCGATTTCCCATCAATCCCTGTGGCGATGTTGCCGCACCGCTGTAGCCCTGAGTTGCTCAACTACAGCGTGGCGAAATTTATCATGTGGCGTAAAGAGACGGGGCTTTCTCCTGTTAACCAAAGCCAGACTTTTGGCGTCGCCTGGGATGACCCTGCCACCACCGCACCGGAAGCGTTTCGCTTTGATATCTGCGGCAGCGTTAGCGAACCGATCCCCGATAATCGTTATGGTGTGAGTAATGGTGAACTTACCGGTGGACGTTATGCTGTGGCCCGCCATGTTGGCGAGCTGGACGATATTTCACACACGATATGGGGCATCATTCGCCACTGGCTACCTGCAAGCGGCGAGAAAATGCGTAAAGCACCGATTCTGTTTCACTACACCAATCTTGCCGAAGGGATGACAGAGCAGCGACTGGAAACAGATGTTTATGTGCCGTTGGCGTGATGAAGAATCTTTACCGGAGTGTGAGCCAAATCACTCGCGATAAGTTTGAGCGAACAATGCCACAGGCGTATTGTTGTTGGGCTTATAATTTCTCCGGTAAGGAATACCATGTATACGCGAAATTTATTATGGCTGGTCAGCCTGGTAAGTGCGGCTCCTCTCTACGCTGCTGACGTTCCCGCCAACACACCGCTCGCCCCGCAACAAGTTTTTCGTTACAACAATCATAGCGACCCAGGCACGCTCGACCCGCAAAAGGTAGAGGAGAATACTGCCGCGCAGATTGTGCTGGATCTGTTTGAAGGTCTGGTATGGATGGACGGTGAAGGTCAGGTGCAGCCCGCTCAGGCTGAACGCTGGGAGATACTGGACGGCGGCAAGCGCTATATTTTCCATCTGCGTAGCGGTTTGCAGTGGTCAGACGGTCAGCCTCTGACGGCAGAGGATTTTGTCCTCGGCTGGCAGCGCGCGGTTGACCCGAAAACGGCAAGCCCTTTTGCTGGCTATCTGGCACAGGCGCACATTAACAATGCCGCAGCTATTGTTGCGGGTAAAGCAGATGTTACATCGCTGGGTGTCAAAGCGATGGATGATCGTACTCTTGAAGTTACGCTTGAGCAGCCGGTTCCTTGGTTCACGACGATGCTCGCCTGGCCGACGCTGTTCCCGGTTCCTCATCATGTCATCGCTAAACATGGCGATAGCTGGAGTAAGCCAGAGAACATGGTTTACAACGGTGCCTTTGTGCTCGATCAGTGGGTAGTTAACGAAAAGATTACTGCACGCAAAAATCCAAAGTACCGCGATGCGCAACATACAGTATTGCAACAGGTTGAGTATCTGGCGCTGGGTAATTCGGTCACCGGCTATAACCGCTATCGCGCGGGAGAGGTCGATCTCACCTGGGTTCCGGCGCAGCAAATTCCCGCCATTGAAAAATCACTGCCTGGCGAGCTACGAATTATCCCGCGGCTGAACAGCGAATATTACAACTTTAACCTTGAGAAACCGCCATTTAACGATGTGCGGGTGCGTCGGGCGCTATATCTTACGGTTGATCGACAGCTTATTGCGCAAAAGGTACTGGGGTTGAGAACGCCCGCAACCACGCTGACGCCGCCAGAGGTAAAAGGCTTTAGCGCGACGACGTTCGATGAACTGCAAAAGCCAATGAGTGAGCGTGTCGCGATGGCAAAAGCCTTGCTGAAACAGGCGGGATACGACGCCTCTCATCCGCTACGCTTTGAGCTGTTCTACAACAAGTACGATCTGCATGAAAAAACCGCGATAGCGTTGTCTTCCGAATGGAAAAAATGGCTGGGTGCACAGGTGACGCTGCGCACAATGGAGTGGAAAACTTATCTTGATGCCCGACGAGCCGGTGATTTCATGTTGTCGCGGCAGTCGTGGGATGCGACGTACAATGATGCTTCCAGCTTCCTGAACACGCTCAAAAGCGATAGTGAAGAAAACGTCGGTCACTGGAAAAATGCGCAGTATGACGCCTTACTAAACCAGGCCACGCAGATCACTGATGCGACAAAGCGTAATGCGTTGTATCAGCAGGCAGAAGTGATCATCAACCAACAGGCACCGCTGATTCCTATCTACTATCAGCCGTTAATCAAACTGCTTAAACCCTACGTTGGCGGTTTTCCGCTGCATAATCCCCAGGATTATGTCTACAGCAAAGAGTTGTATATCAAGGCACATTGATTCCTTTATCGCCGTCGGAGCACGTCCGGCGGCGCTATTCACGCTGATCTCCTGTGACTCGACGCGGCAGATAATGTAGTATCTCCGGCAATATTGCCCCTTTGAAGGCTGGCGAATAAGTTGAGGAATCAGAATTAATGAGCGATATGGCAGAGCGCCTTGCGCTACATGAATTTACGGAAAACGCCTATTTAAACTACTCCATGTACGTGATCATGGACCGCGCGTTGCCGTTTATTGGTGATGGTCTGAAACCTGTTCAGCGCCGCATTGTGTATGCGATGTCTGAGCTGGGCCTGAATGCCAGCGCCAAATTTAAAAAATCGGCCCGTACCGTCGGTGACGTACTGGGTAAATACCATCCGCACGGCGATAGCGCCTGTTATGAAGCGATGGTCCTGATGGCGCAGCCGTTCTCTTACCGTTATCCGCTGGTTGATGGTCAGGGGAACTGGGGCGCGCCGGACGATCCGAAATCGTTCGCGGCAATGCGTTACACCGAATCCCGGTTGTCGAAATATTCCGAGCTGCTATTGAGCGAGCTGGGGCAGGGGACGGCTGACTGGGTACCAAACTTCGACGGCACTTTGCAGGAGCCGAAAATGCTACCTGCCCGTCTGCCAAACATTTTGCTTAACGGCACCACCGGTATTGCCGTCGGCATGGCGACCGATATTCCACCGCATAACCTGCGTGAAGTGGCTCAGGCGGCAATCGCATTAATCGACCAGCCGAAAACCACGCTCGACCAGCTGCTGGATATCGTGCAGGGGCCGGATTATCCGACTGAAGCGGAAATTATCACTTCGCGCGCCGAGATCCGTAAAATCTACGAGAACGGACGTGGTTCAGTGCGTATGCGCGCGGTGTGGAAGAAAGAAGATGGCGCGGTGGTTATCAGCGCATTGCCGCATCAGGTTTCAGGTGCGCGCGTACTGGAGCAAATTGCTGCGCAAATGCGCAACAAAAAGCTGCCGATGGTTGACGATCTGCGCGATGAATCTGACCACGAGAACCCGACTCGTCTGGTGATTGTGCCGCGTTCCAACCGCGTGGATATGGATCAGGTGATGAACCACCTCTTCGCAACCACCGATCTGGAAAAGAGCTATCGTATTAACCTCAATATGATCGGTCTGGATGGTCGTCCGGCGGTGAAAAACCTGCTGGAAATTCTCTCCGAATGGCTGGTGTTCCGCCGCGATACCGTGCGCCGCCGACTGAACTATCGTCTGGAGAAAGTCCTCAAGCGCCTGCATATCCTCGAAGGTTTGCTGGTGGCGTTTCTCAATATCGACGAAGTGATTGAGATCATTCGTAATGAAGATGAACCGAAACCGGCGCTGATGTCGCGGTTTGGCCTTACGGAAACCCAGGCGGAAGCGATCCTCGAACTGAAACTGCGTCATCTTGCCAAACTGGAAGAGATGAAGATTCGCGGTGAGCAGAGTGAGCTGGAAAAAGAGCGCGACCAGTTGCAGGGCATTTTGGCTTCCGAGCGTAAAATGAATAACCTGCTGAAGAAAGAACTGCAGGCAGACGCGCAAGCCTACGGTGACGAACGTCGTTCGCCGTTGCAGGAACGCGAAGAAGCGAAAGCGATGAGCGAGCACGACATGCTGCCGTCTGAACCTGTCACCATTGTGCTGTCGCAGATGGGCTGGGTACGCAGCGCTAAAGGCCATGATATCGACGCGCCGGGCCTGAATTATAAAGCGGGCGATAGCTTCAAAGCGGCGGTGAAAGGTAAGAGCAACCAACCGGTAGTGTTTGTTGATTCCACCGGTCGTAGCTATGCCATCGACCCGATTACGCTGCCGTCGGCGCGTGGTCAGGGCGAGCCGCTCACCGGCAAATTAACGTTGCCGCCTGGAGCGACCGTTGACCATATGCTGATGGAAAGCGACGATCAGAAACTGCTGATGGCTTCCGATGCGGGTTACGGTTTCGTCTGCACTTTTAACGATCTGGTGGCGCGTAACCGTGCAGGTAAAGCTTTGATCACCTTACCGGAAAATGCCCATGTTATGCCGCCGGTGGTGATTGAAGATGCTTCTGATATGCTGCTGGCAATCACTCAGGCAGGCCGTATGTTGATGTTCCCGGTAAGCGATCTGCCGCAGCTGTCGAAGGGCAAAGGCAACAAGATTATCAACATTCCATCGGCAGAAGCCGCGCGTGGAGAAGATGGTCTGGCGCAACTGTACGTTCTGCCGCCGCTAAGCACGCTGACCATTCATGTTGGGAAACGCAAAATTAAACTGCGTCCGGAAGAGCTACAGAAAGTCACTGGCGAACGTGGACGCCGCGGTACGTTGATGCGCGGTTTGCAGCGTATCGATCGTGTTGAGATCGACTCTCCTCGCCGTGCCAGCAGCGGTGATAGCGAAGAGTAATATGCCGGGGAGGGCGCTGTTTCCTCCCGCTTGCAAGGAACGCCGGATGAAACGTTAAGTCGTCATCCGGCAGCGTATTCAACCCCCGGAAACGATAAAAATTCCCTTGAAACCGTTGTTTATTCATGCGTTGCGATTAACAATACGCTTTTCCAGAGAGCGGCTTTTAACAATGCCCTAACCTGATTTCAGGTGACGTACAATGCCAGTCTCTCAGACCTTCAGAGGGTGTTATGCTATATATCTTTCGTCTTATTATTACCGTGATTTACAGCATCTTAGTCTGTGTATTCGGCTCCATTTACTGCCTTTTCAGCCCGCGTAACCCGAAACATGTGGCCACCTTTGGGCATATGTTTGGTCGTCTTGCGCCGCTGTTCGGCCTGAAAGTTGAGTGCCGCAAACCTGCAGATGCTGAAAGCTACGGCAATGCTATCTATATCGCTAACCACCAGAACAACTATGACATGGTGACAGCATCGAACATTGTGCAACCGCCGACGGTGACGGTAGGTAAAAAGAGCTTGCTGTGGATCCCCTTCTTCGGGCAGTTGTACTGGTTAACCGGCAACCTATTGATCGACAGAAACAATCGCACTAAAGCTCACGGCACTATTGCGGAAGTCGTGAATCACTTCAAAAAACGCCGTATTTCCATCTGGATGTTCCCGGAAGGAACCCGCAGCCGTGGTCGCGGCCTGCTACCGTTCAAGACCGGGGCATTTCACGCGGCAATTGCGGCGGGCGTCCCGATTATTCCCGTGTGCGTCTCTACAACTTCGAATAAGATTAATCTTAATCGGCTACACAACGGTCTGGTGATTGTCGAAATGCTGCCGCCAATTGACGTCAGTCAGTATGGCAAAGATCAGGTTCGCGAGTTGGCTGCCCATTGTCGTTCGATAATGGAACAAAAAATCGCTGATCTCGATAAAGAAGTCGCAGAGCGCGAAGCCGCCGGAAAAGTTTAAGTCGGCAATCTGTATTTTTGCGGGGAACACTTTCCTGCACGGTATTACTTTAGCCAGTTTTACATGGAGCAAATATGTCACTCAGTCGGCGTCAGTTCATTCAGGCATCGGGGATTGCACTTTGTGCAGGCGCTGTTCCCCTGAAGGCCAGCGCAGCCGGGCAACAGCAACCGCTACCCGTTCCGCCGCTGCTTGAATCTCGCCGTGGGCAACCGCTGTTTATGACTGTACAACGTGCGCACTGGTCATTTACGCCAGGGACACGCGCGTCGGTTTGGGGAATCAATGGTCGTTACCTGGGGCCGACTATCCGCGTCTGGAAGGGCGACGATGTTAAGCTTATTTACAGCAACCGCCTGACAGAAAATGTCTCAATGACGGTGGCCGGGCTACAGGTACCTGGCCCGCTGATGGGCGGTCCGGCACGGATGATGTCGCCAAACGCTGACTGGGCACCCGTACTGCCTATTCGCCAGAACGCAGCTACTCTGTGGTATCACGCCAATACTCCCAACCGCACGGCTCAGCAGGTCTATAACGGCCTTGCCGGAATGTGGCTGGTGGAAGATGAAGTCAGCAAGTCGCTGCCTATCCCCAACCATTATGGTGTGGATGATTTTCCGGTCATTATCCAGGATAAACGGCTGGACAACTTTGGTACGCCAGAATACAACGAACCGGGAAGCGGCGGCTTTGTTGGTGATACGCTGCTGGTTAACGGTGTACAAAGCCCGTACGTTGAAGTCTCGCGTGGCTGGGTGCGCTTGCGTCTGTTGAACGCGTCGAACTCTCGTCGCTATCAACTACAGATGAGCGATGGTCGCCCGTTACATGTGATTTCTGGCGATCAGGGATTCCTGCCCGCTCCTGTATCGGTGAAGCAACTTTCGCTGGCACCGGGCGAGCGTCGTGAGATTCTGGTGGATATGAGCAACGGTGATGAAGTGTCGATCACCTGTGGCGAAGCGGCGAGCATTGTTGATCGTATTCGTGGCTTCTTTGAGCCATCCAGCATTCTGGTTTCTACCCTGGTGCTAACGCTGCGCCCAACCGGCCTTCTGCCGCTGGTCACAGACAGTCTTCCGATGCGCTTGCTGCCAACTGAAATCATGGCCGGTTCGCCGATTCGCAGTCGCGATATCAGTCTGGGTGATGACCCGGGTATTAATGGGCAGCTGTGGGACGTCAACCGTATTGATGTCACCGCGCAGCAAGGAACGTGGGAACGCTGGACGGTACGCGCGGACGAGCCGCAAGCGTTCCATATTGAAGGCGTGATGTTCCAGATCCGTAACGTGAATGGCGCGATGCCGTTCCCGGAAGACAGAGGCTGGAAAGATACCGTTTGGGTTGACGGACAAGTGGAGCTGCTTGTTTATTTCGGTCAGCCTTCCTGGGCGCACTTCCCGTTCTACTTCAACAGTCAGACGCTGGAAATGGCGGACCGTGGCTCGATTGGGCAACTGTTAGTCAACCCGGTACCGTAATCTTCATACTCGCCCGAGGAGGGCGAGTATGGAATACCTTTCGATTTCTCTTTCGTTCCGGCTTATAATCCCCGGCCTTTGATTATTTTTTTATCATTTCTGGAAGCAAAATGAGCTCTATCTCCCTGATCCAACCGGATCGCGACCTGTTCTCCTGGCCGCAGTACTGGGCCGCCTGTTTTGGACCGGCACCGTTTTTGCCGATGTCTCGTGAAGAGATGGATCAACTTGGCTGGGATAGCTGCGACATCATTTTGGTTACTGGCGACGCGTATGTCGATCACCCAAGCTTCGGGATGGCGATTTGCGGTCGTATGCTGGAAGCGCAGGGCTTTCGCGTCGGGATCATCGCCCAGCCGGACTGGAGCAGCAAAGACGACTTTATGCGTCTGGGTAAACCGAATCTATTTTTCGGTGTTACTGCTGGCAACATGGACTCGATGATCAACCGCTATACCGCCGATCGCCGTTTACGTCATGACGATGCCTACACGCCGGATAACGTCGCGGGTAAGCGACCGGATCGCGCCACACTGGTTTATACCCAGCGTTGTAAAGAGGCGTGGAAAGATGTGCCGGTGATCCTCGGCGGTATTGAGGCTAGTCTGCGCCGTACCGCGCACTATGATTACTGGTCGGATACCGTGCGCCGTTCCGTGCTGGTGGATTCCAAAGCCGACATGCTGATGTTCGGTAACGGTGAGCGTCCGTTGGTGGAGGTGGCGCACCGTCTGGCGATGGGCGAGCCGATTAGTGAAATCCGCGATGTGCGTAATACTGCGATTATCGTAAAAGAGGCGTTGCCAGGCTGGAGCGGCGTGGATTCCACCCGTCTCGATACCCCAGGGAAAATCGACCCGATCCCGCATCCGTATGGCGAAGATCTGCCGTGCGCGGATAACAAACCTGTTGCGCCGAAAAAGCAGGAAGCGAAAGCCGTAACCGTGCAGCCGCCGCGCCCGAAACCGTGGGAAAAAACCTACGTATTGCTGCCTTCTTTCGAGAAAGTGAAGGGCGATAAAGTGCTGTACGCCCATGCTTCGCGTATTCTGCACCACGAAACTAACCCAGGCTGCGCCCGCGCATTGATGCAAAAACATGGCGACCGCTATGTGTGGATCAACCCGCCTGCTATTCCGCTCTCTACCGAAGAGATGGACAGCGTTTTTGCGCTGCCGTACAAGCGCGTGCCGCATCCGGCCTATGGCAATGCTCGTATTCCGGCTTACGAAATGATCCGTTTCTCGGTCAACATTATGCGTGGCTGCTTTGGTGGCTGTTCTTTCTGTTCTATTACCGAGCATGAAGGGCGCATTATTCAGAGCCGTTCGGAAGAGTCGATCATCAATGAGATCGAAGCGATCCGCGACACCGTTCCAGGTTTTACGGGCGTAATTTCCGATCTCGGTGGGCCAACTGCCAACATGTATATGTTGCGCTGCAAATCGCCACGCGCTGAACAGACCTGCCGCCGCTTGTCGTGTGTTTACCCGGATATTTGTCCGCATATGGACACTAACCACGAACCGACGATCAACCTCTATCGCCGTGCGCGTGATCTGAAAGGCATTAAAAAGATCCTGATCGCTTCCGGCGTACGTTATGACATCGCCGTGGAAGATCCGCGCTATATCAAAGAGCTGGCGACCCATCACGTCGGCGGTTATCTGAAGATTGCCCCGGAACATACCGAAGAAGGGCCGTTGTCGAAGATGATGAAGCCGGGCATGGGCAGCTATGACCGCTTTAAAGAGTTGTTCGATACCTACTCGAAACAGGCAGGTAAAGAGCAGTATCTGATCCCGTATTTCATCTCCGCGCACCCCGGTACGCGTGATGAAGATATGGTGAATCTGGCGCTGTGGCTGAAAAAGCACCGCTTCCGCCTCGACCAGGTGCAGAACTTCTATCCGTCGCCGCTGGCGAACTCAACCACCATGTATTACACCGGCAAAAACCCGCTGGCGAAGATTGGTTATAAGAGCGAAGACGTCTTCGTACCGAAGGGCGACAAGCAGCGTCGTTTGCATAAAGCGTTGTTGCGTTACCACGATCCGGCAAACTGGCCGTTAATCCGTCAGGCGCTGGAAGCGATGGGCAAAAAGCATCTGATTGGCAGCCGTCGCGATTGCTTAGTGCCTGCGCCAACCATTGAAGAGATGCGTGAGGCTCGTCGCCAGAACCGCAATACCCGTCCGGCGTTGACTAAACATACGCCGATGGCGACCCAGCGTCAGACGCCTGCTACGGCAAAAAAAGCGTCGTCTACGCAATCTCGTCCGGTGAATGCTGGTGCGAAGAAACGCCCTAAAGCGGCGGTTGGACGTTAAAAAATATCCCCGGTAACAGAATGCTGCCGGGAATTTTTTTATCATTCTGCGTACATACGCAAGCAGCGCAGGCAATCAAAATAGTCCTGTGCATCAAGACGCGTATTGGCTCTGTTAGCGTCGGATTTGGCAGCATAGATTTGTGGGCGTAATGCTTTCATATCCTGCTCAAGCCGGGCGATTTTGGCATTTAATGTTTGCACATTGCTCGCCAGCTGATTGACCTTTTGCTCATTGACGCAGCCACTGAGCAAGCAGGTTGCCAGAACAACAGCTCCCACGGTGAAAATCGTTTTCATATAGTGTTCCCTTTTATTTATTGTTCCGGCTAATTGTTATTTAATTCAGCTCATTGTTTTAATCTGGCGGCGGTTTTTGCCTCAATCTGCTTAAGTAGGCTGCCGCTGTTCGGGCGGATAAAATCAGCGATTTCCCACTTACCTTCGCGCCGCTGTAAAATCAGTTCTTGCTCTTCGTTGTTGCCATTGGTCAGCGTAAAACGAACATGAATGCGGGCGGAATCGGTGGTTTTCTCCAGGACTCGAATTTCATCAACGCGGGAAAATAACGACTCTTCGCCAAAACAGATCGGATTGTCGTAAATAAATTGCCGTTCTATTTGCATATCTTCATCGGGATTGTTGGCAGTCATGAAGGTGGTTTTATAGAAGGCATTGACCGCCTGGCGGTAAGAGTCGGAAACCACCCACGTCCACGGCCAGCTATAATCAGCAATATGTTCAAAGAGTTCGGCAACAAAGGCTTCCGGCTGTTCTTTTTGCAACGAAGCTATAGCGGCCAGCGTTTTTTCATTCTCGCTATTAACTGCTTGTAAGACGCTGCCATGATTGCTGACAATATCGTCAATGACCCAACGACCATTTTCCGCCACCATTTTCAGTGTCTGCATGGTCTTTTCTTTATCGTCTTTAAAGATACGAAAGCGCACAACGGCATCGGCATGATCGGCGTCAGGTTGGGTTATCGCTACGCTTTCTAACACCAGATCGCCAAAATCCTGACAATCACAAACCGGATCATAATCCAGCCAGCCAATATTGCCCGGTAGTGTAAGATTGTCGTTCAGGGTAAGCGCCTGTTGAATACGCGCTGAAGTTATCGCCCGCTCTCCGGTTTCACCGAAATAAGGCGTACTGGCATCTGATTTATAGTTCTGATAAATCTGCCGGACTGTTTGTTCTACGGTCTGTGAAGGAGGCTGCGCGTGTACGGTAAAACTTGCCAGGGCTGCTAAAAACAGAAGTATTATTTTCATCTGTTTTTCACCTCTCCGTTGCGTTTATCCCGGGTGTAGATGAGTTGTTCCTTTAAGAGCTTCCGGCTCTGCATGATGATGTCCTTATATTTGGCATTCCTGAACAAGGAAGAGTAACAATGGGCAGGACGCGAGGGGAATAAATGATTTCTGAAAAGTCCGGTAGCGGAACATTACCGCCACCGGGAGAATTTGCTCGTTAGCCGCCAAACTGGTCAGGATCGGGACCGAGACGCTTGCCCTGATCGAGTTTTGCAATTTCGCCGAGTTCGTCTTTGTCGAGACGGAAATCCCAGACATCAAAGTTTTCGGCAATACGTGAAGGTGTGACCGATTTCGGGATCACCACCAGGCCGCTATCCAGATGCCAGCGGATAACAATCTGCGCCGGGGTTTTGCCGTATTTATCTGCCAGATCGCGAATGACTTTCTGATCGAAAACGCCTTTCCCTCCTTGCGCTAATGGGCTCCAGGATTCGGTCTGGATTTTGTGTGTCGCGTTCCAGGCATGTAGCTGGCGTTGTTGCATCAGCGGGTGAAGTTCGATCTGATTAATAACAGGCGTCACGCCAGTTTCATCAATCAGGCGTTGCAGGTGATGGATCTGGAAGTTGCACGCGCCGATGCTTTTGATTAATCCCTCTTTTTGCAATTCGATCATGCCTTTCCATGCTTCGACATAATGGTCGATAGCGGGAACGGGCCAGTGCATTAAGTAGAGGTCGATATAATCAAGCTGGAGTTTTTTCAGGCTGTCGAGCAGGGCTTCGCGGGGGCGCTTGTGGTCGTCGTTCCACAGCTTAGTGGTGATGAACAGTTCTTCTCTGTTGACTGAGGCATTTTTCAGGGCTTTGCCGACACCTTCTTCGTTCTTATAGGCCGCGGCGGTATCAATCGAGCGATAACCCACTTCTAACGCTTTTTGAATGGCGGTGATTACTTCCTCATTACTTGCTTGCCAGACGCCCAGTCCCAACTGGGGCATGACATTGCCATCCTGTAGCTTAATAACGGTTGGATTAGCCATACGTTCCTCCTTTATATGAACTCACCGGAGCAGGCTCCGGTGAGGTGTTGTGAACTTAAGTCTGGACGAAATGCCCGAAAACGAAAGTTTGAGGCGTAAAAAGCTTAGCGGGCGGCTTCGTATATACGGCGGCTGACATCCAGCGTAATGTCATGATTTTCGCCCAGTTGGGTCATGCCGTGCTCTTCCAGTTTTTTCAGCAAAGCCGGGATGGAGCTGCCGTCCAGACCGTAGTCGGAGAGGTGGGTAGGCACGCCTAATTGCTCAAAGAAATTGCGGGTTGCGGCAATCGCGGCGTCAATACGCTCATCGTCGGAACCTTCTGTGATGTTCCAGACGCGTTCAGCATATTGCAGCAGCTTAGCGCGCTTAGTATCGCGTTTTTCATTCCACAGTGCAGGCAGGACGATAGCCAGTGTTTGCGCGTGATCCAGACCGTGCATCGCAGTCAGTTCGTGGCCTAGCATATGCGTTGCCCAGTCCTGCGGTACGCCAGCGCCGATCAAACCGTTCAGCGCCTGAGTCGCCGCCCACATAACGTTGGCGCGCACATCGTAGTTTTCTGGCTCTTTCAGGGCTTTCGGACCATCTTCGATCAGCGTCAACAAAATGCCTTCTGCGAAACGGTCCTGAATTTTGGCATCAACCGGTTTAGTAACATACTGTTCCACGGTGTGTACAAAAGCGTCCACTACACCGTTAGCCACCTGACGCGGCGGCAGGGTGTAGGTATAAACCGGATCGAGCACGGCAAATACGGGTTGAACATGGGCAGAATGGAATGCCTGCTTGTCGCCTGTGGTTTTACGGGAGATCACCGCGCCTGCGTTGGATTCTGAACCGGTTGCTGGCAGCGTCAGCACACAGCCCATCGGGATGGCGCTTTTAATCTCTTTACCGCCCGTTTGTAGAATGTGCCACGGATCGATATTTTCCGGATAGTTAGCCGCTGCGGCGATAAATTTGGTGCCGTCCAGTACAGAACCGCCGCCAACCGCCAGCAGGAAAGTCACTTTTTGTTCGCGAACCAGTTTCACGGCGTTCATCAGCGTTTCATAAGCCGGGTTTGGCTCAATACCGCCAAATTCCAGCACGTCCATGCCTTTCAGGGCATCCAGAACTTGATCGAGAACGCCGGTTTTTTTCACGCTGCCGCCGCCGTAGGTAATCAATACGCGAGCATCGTGAGGAATTTGTTCGCGTAAACCAGCGATTGCGCCTTTACCAAACAGAATGCGGGTTGGGGTGTGCAGATTAAAGTTGTTCATTACTTGCTCCCTTTGCTGGGTCAATATGAGGGCAGAGAACGATCTGCCTGATGTTTTTCATTGTGGTCGCCAGCGCTGTACCTCTCAATGCTCATTTCTGCCAATGTCTTGCCTATTTCTCCAGAGTGCTGGAGAAATGCTACAAAATTGCGCACAATCAAATTGCCGCATTATTCCTAAGAAATTACGCGATATGAAACGTGAAGAGATTTGCCGCTTGCTGGCGGATAAAGTTAATAAACTGAAAAATAAAGAAAATGGTTTGTCAGAGCTGTTGCCCGATGTGCGTTTGTTGTATGGCGAGACGCCTTTCGCACGTACACCGGTAATGTACGAGCCTGGCATCATAATTCTCTTTTCCGGGCATAAAATCGGTTATATCAATGAACGCGTGTTTCGTTATGATGCCAATGAATACCTGCTGCTGACGGTGCCGTTGCCGTTTGAGTGCGAAACCTATGCCACGTCAGAGGTGCCGCTGGCAGGGTTGCGTCTCAATGTCGATATTTTGCAGTTACAGGAACTGTTGATGGACATTGGCGAAGATGAGCATTTCCAGCCGTCGATGGCAGCCAGCGGGATTAACTCTGCCACGTTATCAGAAGAGATTTTATGCGCGGCGGAGCGGTTACTCGACGTGATGGAGCGACCGCTGGATGCGCGTATTCTCGGCAAACAGATCATCCGCGAAATTCTGTACTACGTGCTGACCGGACCTTGCGGCGGTGCGTTACTGGCGCTGGTCAGTCGCCAGACTCACTTCAGCCTGATTAGCCGCGTGCTGAAACGGATTGAGAATAAATACACCGAAAACCTGAGCGTCGAGCAACTGGCGGCAGAAGCCAACATGAGCGTATCGGCGTTCCACCATAATTTTAAGTCTGTCACTAGCACCTCGCCGTTGCAGTATTTGAAGAATTACCGTCTGCATAAGGCGCGGATGATGATCATCCACGACGGCATGAAAGCCAGCGCGGCGGCGATGCGCGTCGGCTATGAAAGCGCATCGCAATTTAGCCGTGAGTTTAAACGTTACTTCGGTGTGACGCCGGGGGAAGATGCGGCAAGAATGCGGGCGATGCAGGGGAATTAAATACGTTCCCGGTACAGCAACCGGGAACGGGGAAAATCGTCAGGCGTTACAGTATTTTTTTTTAATCACCACAAACAGCGTGCCTAACAAGCCAGCGGTTAACAAGGCAATTGGCAGGATCATCAGGATCGTCATTACCTGATCTTCATGGCGTTTAACGAACGGAATCATACTTAAGGCATAGCCGAAACTGGTTACCACGCTGACCCACAGCAATCCGCTTAACCAGTTGAAAAACTGGAAACGGCGGTTTGGCAAACCGGAAATTCCTGCCATGGTTGGCAGCAGCGTACGGACAAATGCAAGAAAACGTCCAGCCAGCAGCGCCAGCAGACCGTGGCGGTCAAACATGCAGGTGGCGCGCTGGTGATATTTAGCAGGAAGCTGTGCCAGCCAGCCTTTCACCGTTTTGGTATTCCCTAACCAGCGCCCCTGAATATAACTTAACCAGCAGCCCAGACTTGCTGCGGCGGTCAGAATCGCAATCGTAGGCAGAAAATCCATAACCCCCTGGGCAATCAATGCGCCAGCCAATATCAACAAGCTGTCGCCTGGCAAAAATGAGGCGGGCAGCAGGCCGTTTTCTAAAAACAGCGTGGCAAACATGACAAAGTAAACAACGCTAACAATATGAGGATCCGCCAGCGCGGCAAAGTCGTGTTGCCAGAGCGCAGCGATGATATCTTGAATAACAGCCATGGACTTTCCTGTGGAACAGCGTTTAAGCCTTTATCTGCCTATTGTACTCCTGATTCGTCCGGGACGCCTTGATCCCGGACGCAACAATTTAAGACTTTTCACAATAAAATGTCTGCAAAATTGTCCAAAAGTGGCAATGTTATACAATTCGCGCAAAACCGGCATCCAGATCGGCAATCAGATCGTTGACATCTTCCAGACCAATATGCAGGCGAATCAAGGTCCCGCTAAAATCGATCTCGCCTTGCGGGCGAATGGCGGCGATATGTTCTGGTTGATTTGCCAGGATCAACGACTCATAACCGCCCCACGAGTAGGCCATGCTGAATAAACTGAAGTTATCCAGATAGTTCGCCAGCTCTTCATCATTGAGCTTTTTCTTAAGCACAAAGGAAAATAGCCCGCTGCTACCTGTAAAGTCTCGTTTCCAGAATTCGTGGCCTTTACTGCCAGGCAGAGCAGGGTGGTTAACTCGCGCTACTTGCGGATGTTCTGCCAGCCATTCAGCCACTTTCAGACTGCTTTCATGATGTTGACGCAGGCGAACACCCAAAGTGCGCAGGCCACGGCTGGTTATATAGGCGGTATCGGCATCGACCATCTGGCCCATCAGATAGGCATTCTCCCGCAGCTGCTCCCAGCAACGGGCATTGCATACGGCAGTACCAATCATCGCATCTGAATGCCCCACCAGATATTTGGTAGCGGCCTGAATGGAAACATCAATGCCAAAATCCAGCGCCTTAAACAGCACACCGGCCGCCCAGGTGTTATCGACCATAATGATGGCATCCGGCACCACACTGCGCACTGCGGCAACAATCGCCGGAACGTCGTGGACTTCCATGGTGATGGAACCCGGCGATTCCAGAAATACGATTTTAGTGTTTGGCTGCAGATGTTTAACGATATCTGCGCCAATCAGCGGATCAAACCACGATGTCGTTACGCCCAGTTTGCTGAGGATTTTGCTACAGAAATCCTGACTCGGTTCATAGGCGGTGTTGGTCATCAACACATGATCGCCCTGTTCGACAAAAGCAAGAATGGAATTAGCAACCGCCGCCGCCCCGCAGGGAAATAGCACGCAGCCTGCGCCACCTTCCAGTTCGCACATCGCTTCTTGTAAGGAGAAATGGGTTAACGTTCCGCGCCGTCCATAGAACAACTCGCCATTGGCGCGATTGCGCGTTGCGTGTTTTTTGGCTTCCACACTGTCAAAGACCAGCGAAGAAGCGCGCTGAATCACGCTATTTACCGCGCCGAGAGTGTATTTTTTGCTGCGTCCTGCATTCACCAGTTGAGTATCAAGCTTTTTGTCCGCCATCTCGGGATTCCTGTTTTTATACGTCTGGATGTCTAAACTAGCATGAATATTCGCGGGCGCATCCTGAAGAATTGGCATAAAGCAGAAAATTTTCGCAAATGGCGTGCTGGTGACTTTTTTACTGCGTAAACGCAAGGAAAAGAAAGCAAAGGTACGGCAGTATGCAAATAGTAATGAGAACGACTATCAATTCGACGTCGTTTTGATATTATTATGCGCAGATTTTGTGACTTGCGTCCTGGAGATACACAGTGGGTAATAATTTAATGCAGACGGACCTTTCCGTCTGGGGTATGTATCAGCACGCCGATATTGTCGTTAAGTGCGTGATGATTGGGCTTATTTTGGCCTCCGTAGTCACCTGGGCAATCTTCTTCAGTAAGAGCGTAGAGTTCTTCAATCAGAAGCGTCGCCTTAAGCGCGAGCAGCAACTGCTGGCTGAAGCGCGTTCCTTAAACCAGGCCAACGATATTGCCGCTGATTTTGGTAGCAAAAGCTTAAGCCTGCATTTGCTCAATGAAGCGCAGAATGAGCTGGAACTGTCAGAAGGCAGCGACGATAACGAAGGTATTAAAGAACGTACCAGCTTCCGTCTGGAGCGTCGGGTCGCCGCAGTAGGTCGTCAAATGGGCCGCGGTAACGGCTATCTGGCAACCATCGGCGCGATTTCGCCGTTCGTTGGTCTGTTTGGTACGGTCTGGGGCATCATGAACAGCTTTATTGGTATCGCGCAAACGCAGACCACTAACCTGGCAGTCGTTGCGCCGGGTATTGCAGAAGCTCTGTTAGCAACGGCAATCGGCCTCGTGGCAGCGATTCCGGCGGTCGTTATCTATAACGTATTTGCACGTCAGATTGGCGGCTTTAAAGCGATGCTGGGTGATGTCGCAGCGCAGGTATTGTTGCTGCAAAGCCGTGACCTGGATCTGGAAGCCAGCGCCGCTGCGCATCCGGTTCGTGTCGCACAAAAATTACGCGCAGGATAATGTCCGATGGCAATGCATCTTAACGAAAACCTCGACGATAACGGCGAAATGCATGATATCAACGTGACGCCGTTTATCGACGTGATGTTGGTTCTGCTGATTATCTTTATGGTGGCGGCACCGTTAGCGACGGTAGATGTGAAGGTGAACTTGCCTGCTTCTACCAGCACGCCGCAGCCGCGCCCGGAAAAACCGGTTTATCTGTCGGTGAAGGCAGACAACTCGATGTTTATCGGTAACGATCCGGTCACCGATGAAACAATGATTACGGCGTTGAATGCGTTAACCGAAGGCAAGAAAGACACCACCATCTTCTTCCGAGCGGACAAAACCGTCGATTACGAGACGTTGATGAAGGTAATGGATACGCTGCATCAGGCGGGTTATCTGAAGATAGGTCTGGTCGGCGAAGAAACCGCCAAAGCGAAATAAAAATGATGCCCGGTTGCTTTTCACAACCGGGCATTTTTTTAACCTAAATGCTCGCCGCCGCACACGCCGTGCACTTCTGCGGTGACGTAGCTCGACTCCTGACTTGCCAGATAAACATATACAGGGGCCAGTTCCGCCGGTTGCCCCGCACGTTTCATCGGCGTTTGCTGACCAAACTGCGGGAGCTTATCCTGCGTTTGCCCGCCGGAAATTTGCAGTGCTGTCCAGATCGGGCCTGGCGCAACAATATTCACCCGAATACCTTTCTCTGCGACCTGTGTTGCCAGGCCACGGCTGTAGTTCAGAATCGCCGCCTTCGTAGCCGCATAGTCCAGTAAATGCGGGCTTGGCTGGTATGCCTGGATTGACGAAGTGGTGATGATACTGGCACCTTTCGGTAGCAGGGGGATCGCTTCCTGGGTTAGCCAGAACAGCGCGAAAACGTTAATGGCAAAGGTCTTTTGAAACTGTTCGCTGGTGAGGTCTGCAATATCAGGAATGGCAACCTGTTTCCCGGCGACCAGCGCCATAATATCCAGCCCGCCTAACGCCTTATGCGCTTCGTGAACCAGCGAACGGGCGAATTTCTCATCGCTTAAATCGCCTGGCAGCAGGACGGCTTTGCGTCCGCATTCTTCAATGATCTTTTTCACATCCTGAGCGTCTTGTTCTTCTACGGGAAGATAACTGATCGCCACGTCAGCCCCTTCACGCGCGTAAGCAATGGCGGCAGCGCGACCGATTCCGGAATCGCCCCCTGTCACCAGTGCTTTACGATCTTTCAGGCGACCGCTACCAACATAGGTTTTCTCGCCGCAATCCGGCACCGGTGTCATTTTCACCTGGATGCCTGGCGTCGGTTGTTTCTGTTTGGGATATTCACCAGTGTAATACTGCGTGGTCGGGTCTTTTAAATGAGACATCGTTTTTCTCCCTTCAGGTTCAACGTCCTTTAAGGGTAGACGCTCTCGATGCGTTGATAAGGGAACCAGGAAGATCCCTAAACCTCGGATTTATGCGACAAAGGTTTAACGGATATGTTGATTTGCTGTTGCGCGCTGTTTACTCAATTGCGATATACTGTTGCCCGTTTTAACTACACGACAGGAATGTATGGAACGTTTTCTTGAAAATGCAATGTATGCTTCTCGCTGGCTGCTTGCCCCCGTGTACTTTGGCCTTTCGCTGGCGTTAGTTGCCCTGGCGCTGAAGTTCTTCCAGGAGATTATTCACGTACTGCCGAATATCTTCTCGATGGCGGAATCAGATTTGATCCTCGTGTTGCTGTCGCTGGTGGATATGACGCTGGTTGGCGGTTTGCTGGTGATGGTGATGTTTTCCGGTTATGAGAATTTCGTCTCACAACTGGATATCTCCGAGAACAAAGAGAAGCTGAACTGGCTGGGGAAAATGGACGCAACGTCGCTGAAAAACAAAGTAGCAGCGTCGATTGTGGCAATTTCTTCCATTCACTTACTGCGCGTCTTTATGGATGCGAAAAATGTCCCTGATAACAAACTGATGTGGTACGTCATTATCCATCTGACGTTTGTGCTCTCTGCATTTGTGATGGGCTATCTTGACCGACTGACTCGTCATAATCACTGATCTGATTCGGGCGCGGTTCTCGCGCCCGTTATTAACAGGTCATTTATCGGAAGACGCCTGCCACAGATTCAGCTCGCCATCGGCGATATGCTGATCAATCTGCGCCAGCTCCTCGGTGCTAAATGTCAGATTATTCAGCGCCTGCACGTTCTCCTCAAGTTGCTCCGCGCGGCTGGCACCAATCAATACCGACGTCACGCGATCATCTTTCAGCAACCAGCTTAACGCCATTTGCGCCATTGATTGTCCACGCTGCTGTGCCATTTCATTCAATAACCGCAGGCTGTTGAGGTTGGCTTCGGTGAGCATTTTCGGCGTCAGACCACGAACTTTATTCCCTTCACGATGCATCCGTGAATCTTGCGGAATGCCGTTGAGATATTTTCCGGTCAGCAATCCCTGAGCCAGAGGAGTAAAGGCAATGCAGCCCACGCCGTTATTTTGCAGGGTATCCAGCAGGCCGCTTTTATCCACCCAGCGGTTCAGTAAATTGTACGAAGGTTGATGAATTAACAGCGGAATTTTCCACTCGCGCAGTAACTCGACCATTTTTTGCGTCCGCTCTGGCGAGTAAGAGGAGATCCCGACATACAGCGCCTTACCGCTTTGTACCGCATGAGCCAGCGCAGAGGCGGTTTCTTCCATCGGCGTATTTTCATCGACGCGATGAGAGTAAAAGATATCGACATACTCAAGCCCCATACGCTTCAGGCTTTGGTCGAGGCTGGCGAGCAGATATTTACGTGAACCGCCAGAGCCGTAAGGGCCGGGCCACATATCGTATCCAGCCTTGGTAGAGATAATCAGTTCATCGCGATAAGCGGCAAAATCCTCCCGCAGCAGGCGACCAAAGTTCTCTTCTGCGCTTCCTGGAGGCGGCCCGTAATTGTTGGCTAAATCAAAGTGCGTAATGCCTAAATCAAACGCTTTACGCAGGATCGCACGCTGTGATTCCAGCGCGTTAACGTGACCGAAATTGTGCCATAAACCGAGCGATAACGCGGGCAGGCGTAAACCGCTTTTTCCGCAATAACGGTACTGCATCTGCCCGTAACGCTCGGGATTCGCTAACCAGACCATGACCTCTCCTTTCCACCATTCAATTTCGAAACAATGTTTCTAGTTTAGCGATTCATCAGCGCGTATCCCGTAGTCTGGCTCACAGAGTGACGAAAAACTGGGCAAAAACACGTGCTTATGCTTTGCTTAAAAAAACACCAACTGAGGAGTGCAATGATGCCGCGTTTAACCGCCAAAGATTTCCTACAAGAGTTGCTGGATTACTATGACTATTACGCTCACGGGAAAATCTCGAAACGTGAGTTCCTCAACCTTGCGGCGAAGTATGCGGTAGGCGGGATGACGGCATTAGCGTTGTTTGATTTGCTCAAGCCAAATTATGCGCTGGCGACTCAGGTAGAGTTTACCGACCCGGAAATTGTTGCTGAGTACATCACGTATCCTTCACCAAATGGTCACGGCGAGGTACGGGGTTATCTGGTGAAGCCCGCAAAGATGAGCGGCAAAACGCCAGCCGTGGTGGTGGTGCATGAGAATCGTGGACTGAATCCGTATATCGAAGATGTGGCACGGCGAGTGGCGAAGGCGGGGTATATCGCCCTGGCACCTGACGGCTTAAGTTCCGTTGGAGGTTATCCGGGAAATGATGATAAAGGTCGTGAGCTGCAACAGCAGGTTGATCCAACCAAACTGATGAATGATTTCTTTGCCGCAATTGAGTTTATGCAACGCTATCCGCAAGCGACAGGCAAAGTGGGTATTACCGGATTTTGCTATGGCGGTGGCGTATCGAACGCGGCGGCTGTCGCGTATCCGGAACTGGCCTGCGCGGTGCCGTTTTATGGTCGACAGGCACCCACCGCCGATGTGGCGAAGATTGAAGCGCCTTTACTACTCCACTACGCGGAACTGGACACCCGAATCAACGAGGGCTGGCCTGCTTACGAGGCGGCGTTGAAAGCCAATAATAAGGTCTATGAGGCGTATATCTATCCGGGGGTTAATCACGGATTCCATAATGATTCCACGCCCCGTTATGACAAATCTGCCGCCGATCTTGCCTGGCAAAGGACGCTGAAATGGTTCGATAAATATCTCTCCTGATAGGTTTATCTCTTACGGGATTACGTCTTAAACAAGCATGAAAAAATAGCGTGCGCAAAAGTCGTTCTTTGCCTAAAATATCGCTATATATGGCAATATATAGCGAATGAGGTGAACGATGAATAACCATTTTGGTAAAGGCTTAATGGCGGGATTAAAAGCAACGCATGCCGACAGTGCGGTTAATGTGACAAAATACTGTGCCGATTATAAACGCGGTTTTGTATTAGGCTACTCACACCGGATGTACGAAAAGACCGGAGATCGCCAGCTTAGCGCCTGGGAAGCGGGTATTCTGACGCGCCGCTATGGACTGGATAAAGAGATGGTAATGGATTTCTTTCGTGAGAATAATTCCTGTTCTACGTTGCGCTTTTTTATGGCCGGTTATCGCCTCGAAAATTGATCAAACATACGTATTATCTTGCTTTAATTAATTACACTAATGCTTCTTCCCTTCGTTTTAGCGCCCCGCCGCAGTATCATGATATCGATAACCATAATAAATGTGTGGTAAATGGCGCATCGATCGCATTATTGATTTTGCGATTGAGGCAAAATATATGCCAGGTCTTCGCAACGGAATAACTATAAATGACTGGAGATAACACCCTCATCCATTCTCACGGCATTAACCGTCGTGATTTCATGAAGCTTTGTGCAGCATTAGCCGCCACCATGGGGTTAAGTAGCAAAGCCGCTGCAGAGATGGCCGAATCGGTTACTAACCCGCAGCGTCCGCCAGTTATCTGGATTGGCGCGCAGGAGTGTACCGGTTGTACGGAATCTCTGCTTCGTGCAACGCATCCAACGGTAGAAAACCTCGTGCTGGAGACTATCTCTCTGGAGTATCACGAAGTGCTTTCCGCCGCCTTCGGTCATCAGGTCGAAGAGAACAAACATAACGCTCTCGAGAAGTACAAAGGGCAGTATGTGTTAGTGGTGGATGGTTCCATCCCATTAAAAGATAATGGTATTTATTGCATGGTTGCCGGTGAGCCGATTGTGGATCACATCCGCAAAGCGGCGGAAGGCGCAGCAGCCATTATCGCTATCGGTTCCTGCTCTGCGTGGGGCGGTGTTGCCGCGGCTGGGGTTAACCCTACCGGCGCGGTCAGCCTGCAAGAAGTTCTGCCAGGCAAAACCGTTATTAACATTCCAGGCTGCCCGCCAAACCCGCACAACTTCCTCGCGACCGTTGCGCACATCATCACTTACGGCAAACCGCCGAAGCTGGATGATAAAAACCGTCCGACCTTCGCCTATGGTCGTCTGATTCACGAACACTGTGAACGTCGTCCGCACTTCGATGCTGGTCGTTTTGCCAAAGAGTTCGGCGATGAAGGCCACCGCGAAGGTTGGTGCCTGTACCACCTCGGCTGTAAAGGGCCAGAAACTTACGGCAACTGCTCAACGCTGCAATTCTGCGACGTTGGCGGTGTGTGGCCGGTGGCAATTGGTCACCCATGCTATGGCTGTAACGAAGAAGGTATCGGCTTCCATAAAGGCATCCATCAGCTTGCCAACGTCGAAAACCAGACGCCGCGTTCACAAAAACCGGACGTCAACGCTAAAGAAGGCGGCAACGTCTCTGCGGGCGCTATTGGTTTGCTCGGCGGCGTGGTTGGGCTGGTTGCCGGTGTCAGCGTGATGGCGGTGCGTGAACTGGGGCGTCAGCAAAAGAAAGATAACGCTGACTCACGGGGAGAATAACCGTGAACAGACGTAATTTTATTAAAGCAGCCTCCTGCGGGGCATTGCTGACGGGCGCGTTGCCGTCTGTCAGTCATGCGGCTGCTGAAAACCGCCCGCCAATTCCGGGATCGCTGGGGATGTTGTATGACTCGACCTTGTGCGTAGGCTGCCAGGCTTGCGTCACCAAGTGTCAGGATATCAACTTCCCTGAACGTAACCCGCAAGGGGAACAGACCTGGTCGAACAACGACAAACTGTCGCCGTATACCAATAACATCATTCAGGTGTGGACCAGTGGCACGGGTGTCAACAAAGACCAGGAAGAGAACGGCTACGCGTACATTAAGAAACAGTGTATGCACTGCGTCGATCCGAACTGTGTCTCCGTGTGTCCGGTCTCTGCGCTGAAAAAAGATCCGAAAACCGGCATTGTCCATTACGACAAAGATGTGTGCACTGGCTGCCGTTACTGCATGGTCGCCTGCCCATACAACGTGCCGAAGTACGACTACAACAACCCATTTGGTGCGCTGCATAAGTGTGAACTGTGCAACCAGAAAGGTGTGGAACGTCTTGATAAAGGCGGTCTGCCTGGCTGCGTAGAAGTGTGCCCGGCGGGCGCGGTGATTTTTGGTACGCGTGAAGAGCTGATGGCGGAGGCGAAAAAACGCCTGGCGCTGAAGCCTGGCAGCGAATACCACTATCCGCGTCAGACGCTGAAATCTGGCGACACTTACCTGCACACGGTGCCGAAATATTATCCGCATCTGTACGGCGAGAAAGAGGGCGGCGGTACTCAGGTTCTGGTACTGACGGGTGTGCCTTATGAAAATCTCGACCTGCCGAAGCTGGACGATCTTTCTACCGGTGCGCGTTCCGAAAATATTCAACACACCCTGTATAAAGGCATGATGCTACCACTGGCCGTGCTGGCGGGCTTAACCGTGCTGGTTCGTCGCAACACCAAAAACGACCATCACGACGGAGGAGACGATCATGAGTCATGATCCACAACCGCTGGGCGGCAAAATCATCAGTAAACCGGTCATGATTTTTGGACCGTTAATCGTCATCTGTATGCTCCTGATTGTGAAGCGTCTGGTGTTCGGTCTGGGCTCTGTCTCTGACCTGAACGGCGGTTTCCCGTGGGGCGTATGGATCGCGTTTGACCTGCTGATCGGCACCGGCTTCGCCTGTGGCGGCTGGGCGCTGGCGTGGGCGGTATACGTCTTTAACCGTGGACAATACCATCCGCTAGTGCGTCCGGCGCTGTTGGCGAGTCTGTTCGGTTACTCACTGGGTGGCTTGTCGATCACTATCGACGTCGGTCGCTACTGGAACCTGCCGTACTTCTACATTCCGGGTCACTTCAACGTGAACTCGGTACTGTTCGAGACGGCGGTCTGTATGACCATCTACATCGGCGTGATGGCACTGGAGTTTGCTCCGGCACTGTTTGAACGTCTGGGCTGGAAAGTGTCGCTCAAACGGCTGAACAAGGTGATGTTCTTCATCATCGCGCTCGGTGCGCTGCTGCCAACTATGCACCAGTCTTCAATGGGGTCGCTGATGATCTCGGCGGGCTACAAAGTGCATCCGCTGTGGCAGAGCTATGAAATGTTGCCGCTGTTCTCACTGCTGACGGCGTTCATCATGGGCTTCTCGATTGTCATCTTTGAAGGTTCGCTGGTGCAGGCGGGTCTGCGTGGCAACGGTCCGGATGAAAAGAGTCTGTTCGTTAAGCTGACCAACACCATCAGTGTGTTGCTGGCGATTTTCATCGTGCTGCGCTTTGGCGAGCTTATCTATCGCGACAAGCTGTCGTTAGCGTTTGCCGGTGACTTCTACTCCGTGATGTTCTGGATTGAAGTCCTGCTGATGCTCTTCCCGCTGGTCGTTCTGCGTGTGGCGAAGCTGCGTAATGATTCCCGCATGCTGTTCCTGTCAGCACTGAGCGCACTGTTAGGTTGTGCAACCTGGCGTCTGACCTATTCGCTGGTGGCATTCAACCCGGGCGGCGGTTACGCCTACTTCCCGACCTGGGAAGAACTGTTGATTTCTATTGGTTTTGTGGCTATTGAGATTTGCGCTTACATCGTACTCATTCGTCTACTGCCGATACTTCCTCCTTTAAAACAAAACGATCATAATCGTCATGAGGCGAGCAAAGCATGAGCCAGAGAATTACTATTGATCCGGTAACCCGTATTGAGGGGCATTTACGCATCGATTGCGAAATCGAAAATGGTGTCGTTTCGAAAGCATGGGCTTCCGGTACCATGTGGCGCGGCATGGAAGAGATCGTGAAAAACCGCGATCCGCGCGATGCATGGATGATTGTGCAACGTATCTGTGGCGTATGTACTACCACTCACGCGCTGTCTTCCGTTCGTGCGGCAGAGAGTGCGCTGAATATCGACGTTCCGGTTAACGCGCAATACATCCGTAACATCATTCTGGCTGCGCACACCACGCATGACCATATCGTTCATTTCTATCAACTTTCGGCGCTGGACTGGGTGGATATCACTTCTGCACTGCAAGCTGACCCAACCAAAGCCTCCGAAATGCTGAAAGGCGTTTCGACCTGGCATCTGAACAGTCCGGAAGAGTTCACTAAAGTTCAGAACAAGATCAAAGATCTGGTTGCCAGCGGTCAGTTGGGTATTTTCGCCAATGGCTACTGGGGTCACCCGGCGATGAAACTGCCGCCGGAAGTGAACCTGATTGCGGTAGCGCACTACCTGCAGGCGCTGGAGTGCCAGCGTGACGCTAACCGCGTCGTGGCGCTGCTGGGCGGTAAAACGCCGCACATTCAGAACCTGGCAGTAGGTGGGGTCGCTAACCCGATCAACCTCGACGGTCTGGGCGTGCTGAATCTTGAGCGTCTGATGTACATCAAGTCCTTCATCGACAAGCTGAGCGACTTTGTTGAGCAGGTTTATAAGGTTGATACCGCGGTTATCGCCGCGTTCTATCCGGAATGGCTGACGCGCGGTAAAGGTGCGGTGAACTACCTGAGCGTGCCGGAATTCCCGACCGACAGTAAAAACGGCAGCTTCCTGTTCCCGGGCGGCTACATTGAGAATGCGGATCTGTCCTCGTATCGTCCGATCACTTCTCATTCCGATGAATACCTGATCAAAGGCATTCAGGAAAGCGCGAAGCACTCCTGGTATAAAGACGAAGCGCCGCAGGCACCGTGGGAAGGCACCACCATTCCGGCTTATGATGGTTGGTCTGACGACGGGAAATATTCCTGGGTGAAATCACCGACTTTCTACGGCAAAACGGTAGAAGTGGGTCCGCTGGCTAATATGCTGGTGAAACTGGCGGCAGGTCGCGAATCTACCCAGAATAAACTGAATGAAATCGTTGCGATTTATCAGAAACTGACTGGCAACACGCTGGAAGTGGCGCAGCTGCACTCCACGCTGGGCCGTATTATTGGTCGTACCGTTCACTGCTGCGAATTGCAGGATATCCTGCAAAATCAATACAGTGCACTGATCACCAATATCGGCAAAGGCGATCACACCACCTTTGTGAAGCCGAACATTCCGGCAACGGGTGAGTTCAAAGGTGTTGGCTTCCTCGAAGCACCGCGCGGTATGCTCTCTCACTGGATGGTTATTAAAGACGGTATCATCAGCAACTACCAGGCAGTTGTTCCATCAACCTGGAACTCTGGCCCACGTAACTTCAATGATGACGTCGGTCCTTACGAGCAGTCGCTGGTGGGTACACCGGTTGCCGATCCGAATAAACCGCTGGAAGTGGTGCGTACCATTCACTCCTTCGACCCGTGCATGGCCTGTGCGGTACACGTAGTGGATGCCGACGGCAACGAAGTGGTTTCAGTGAAGGTTCTGTAATGCGTATTTTAGTCTTAGGGGTTGGCAATATTTTGCTGACCGATGAAGCCATCGGTGTGCGGATTGTCGAAGCGTTAGAGCAACGATACATTCTGCCGGATTATGTTGAGATCCTCGATGGCGGCACGGCGGGAATGGAGCTGCTTGGCGACATGGCAAATCGCGATCATCTGATCATTGCGGATGCCATTGTGTCGAAGAAGAGCGCGCCGGGAACGATGATGATCCTGCGGGATGAAGAAGTTCCGGCGTTGTTTACCAACAAAATCTCTCCGCATCAGCTTGGCCTGGCCGACGTATTGTCGGCCCTGCGCTTCACCGGTGAGTTTCCGAAAAAGCTGACCCTGGTCGGCGTGATCCCGGAATCGCTGGAGCCACACATCGGCTTAACGCCGACGGTTGAAGCAATGATTGAACCTGCGCTTGAGCAGGTTCTGGCTGCGCTGCGCGAATCAGGCGTGGAAGCCATCCCACGGGAGGCGACTCATGACTGAAGAGATAGCAGGTTTCCAGACCTCCCCGAAGGCGCAAGTACAGGCAGCTTTTGAAGAAATTGCCCGGCGTTCGATGCATGATCTCTCTTTTCTGCATCCTTCAATGCCGGTGTATGTTTCTGACTTTACGCTGTTCGAAGGTCAGTGGACGGGGTGTGTGATCACCCCGTGGATGCTGAGTGCAGTTATCTTCCCCGGCCCGGATCAACTCTGGCCGCTGCGCAAAGTGAGTGAAAAAATTGGTCTGCAACTGCCGTATGGCACCATGACCTTTACCGTTGGCGAACTGGACGGTGTTTCGCAATACCTCTCCTGCTCGCTGATGTCGCCGCTTTCGCACAGCATGTCGATTGAAGAGGGCCAACGCCTGACGGATGACTGCGCACGAATGATCCTTTCGCTGCCAGTCACGAATCCGGATGTACCACACGCAGGGCGTCGCGCCCTGCTGTTTGGCCGCAGGAGTGGCGAAAATGCATGAGTTGTCGCTTTGCCAGAGCGCCGTTGAAATTATCCAACGGCAGGCGGAGCAGCACGATGTTAAGCGCGTCACCGCCGTGTGGCTGGAAATTGGCGCGCTCTCCTGCGTTGAGGAGAACGCCGTCCGTTTTAGTTTTGAAATTGTCTGCCACGGAACGGTGGCGCAAGGGTGCGATTTACATATCGTCTATAAACCCGCCCAGGCCTGGTGCTGGGATTGCAGCCAGGTGGTGGAGATTCATCAGCACGATGCGCAGTGTCCGCTCTGTCATGGCGAGCGGTTGCGTGTCGATACCGGCGATTCGCTGATCGTCAAAAGTATTGAAGTTGAATAACCGGAGTTAACAATGTGTATTGGCGTTCCAGGCCAGGTGCTGGCTGTCGGTGAGGATATTCACCAGCTTGCGCAGGTTGAAGTATGTGGTATCAAGCGCGACGTGAATATCGCCCTGATTTGTGAAGGTAACCCTGCCGATCTGCTGGGCCAGTGGGTGCTGGTACACGTCGGATTTGCCATGAGCATCATCGACGAAGATGAAGCCAAAGCCACATTAGACGCGCTGCGCCAAATGGATTACGACATTACCAGCGCGTGATGATTAAAGCCGGATGCGGCGTAAATGCTTTATCCGGCTACATAGCGATAAGCCTGCCAATGTTGCGACTTACCCCTGACGCTTATCTTCCGTATTCGTCTCGAAATCACTGGCGTCATGGCGTTCATGCAACTGCTCGTTCAGCGGTCCGTTGGTGCGGTTAACAATACGCCCACGCTTCACCGCCGGACGTTCGCCCACTTCTTTCGCCCAGCGTTGTACGTGTTTATAACTACCTGCATCAAGAAACTCTGCGGCATCATACACGCCGCCTAACACCACGTTGCCAAACCACGGCCAAATCGCCATATCCGCAATGGTGTACTCATCGCCCGCAACAAACTTATGCTGCGCCAGTTGCTTATCCAGCACGTCGAGCAGGCGCTTGGCTTCCATGGTAAAGCGATTGATGGCGTACTCAATTTTCACCGGCGCGTAATGGTAAAAGTGACCAAAACCACCGCCGAGAAACGGCGCAGCACCCTGTAACCAGAACAACCAGTTCATTGCTTCAGTACGCTTTGCCAGATCCTGCGGCAGGAAGTAGCCAAATTTCTCCGCCAGATAAAGCAGAATCGATCCAGACTCAAACACGCGGATCGGCGGATTATGCGTATGATCGCGCAGCGCCGGGATCTTCGAGTTTGGGTTTACTTCGACAAAACCGCTGGAGAATTGATCGCCATCGCCTATGCGTATCAGCCAGGCGTCGTACTCTGCACCCGTAACGCCCAGCGCCAGCAGCTCCTCAAGCATAATCGTTACTTTCTGACCGTTCGGCGTTCCCAGTGAATAAAGTTGCAATGGATGTTTGCCAACGGGCAGCGTTTTTTCATGCGTCGGACCAGAAACCGGGCGATTGATATTGGCGAACGCGCCGCCAGCGGATTTATCCCACGTCCAGACTTTCGCGGGCTGATAAGTATTGTCTGTCATAGTGAGTTGCCTTCTGAGTGGTAGTGTTGAAGCAGTGTAGCAGGTCACTTGCTGTACAGAATGTGAATTTTTTAACCCTTTGCGCCAGCCGCTGCGATGAGGTGTATGATTAGTCTGACCTCTGTCCGGTTAATGTCGCTGAGCAGGTAATCAGAGCACAACAATTACGCCAACTGCTTAGGTTGTATTGTTAAAGGTAAAGTGATGAGCAAAGGAACGACCAGCCAGGATGCCCCGTTCGGGACATTATTGGGCTACGCCCCAGGTGGTGTAGCAATCTACTCTTCAGATTACAGTTCTCTCGATCCGCAGGAATACGAAGATGACGCCGTATTCCGTAGCTATATCGACGACGAATATATGGGCCACAAATGGCAATGCGTTGAATTTGCTCGCCGTTTTCTCTTTCTGAATTACGGTGTGGTCTTTACTGACGTGGGTATGGCGTGGGAGATTTTCTCGCTGCGCTTCCTGCGTGAAGTGGTTAATGACAACATCCTGCCATTGCAGGCATTTCCTAATGGCTCGCCGCGTGCACCGGTCGCGGGCGCGCTTCTTATCTGGGATAAAGGCGGTGAATTTAAAGACACTGGCCATGTCGCCATCATTACCCAATTGCATGGCAACAAAGTCCGTATTGCGGAACAGAACGTGATTCATTCCCCGTTACCGCAAGGGCAACAGTGGACGCGCGAGCTGGAGATGGTGGTTGAAAACGGCTGCTATACCCTTAAAGACACGTTTGATGACACCACCATTCTCGGCTGGATGATCCAGACGGAAGATACTGAATACAGCTTACCGCAGCCGGAAATTGCAGGCGAGTTGCTGAAAATCAGCGGAGCGCGCCTGGAAAACAAAGGCCAGTTTGACGGTAAATGGCTGGATGAAAAAGATCCGCTACAAAACGCCTATGTGCAGGCCAACGGTCAGGTGATCAATCAGGATCCGTATCATTACTACACCATTACCGAGAGTGCCGAGCAGGAGCTGATTAAAGCCACCAACGAGCTGCACCTGATGTATCTTCACGCCACCGACAAGGTGCTGAAAGATGACAACCTGCTGGCGCTGTTCGACATCCCAAAAATCCTCTGGCCACGTTTGCGTCTCTCCTGGCAGCGTCGCCGTCACCATATGATCACCGGTCGTATGGATTTCTGTATGGACGAACGTGGCCTGAAGGTCTACGAATACAACGCCGATTCCGCCTCCTGTCATACCGAAGCGGGCTTGATCCTCGAACGTTGGGCGGAGCAGGGCTATAAAGGCAACGGCTTCAATCCGGCGGAAGGGCTGATTAACGAACTGGCCGGTGCCTGGAAACACAGTCGTGCACGTCCGTTTGTCCATATCATGCAAGACAAAGATATCGAGGAAAACTATCACGCGCAGTTTATGGAGCAGGCGCTGCACCAGGCGGGCTTTGAAACGCGTATCTTGCGCGGGCTGGATGAACTGGGCTGGGATGCTGCCGGGCAACTGATTGATGGGGAAGGGCGACTGGTTAACTGCGTGTGGAAAACCTGGGCGTGGGAAACCGCGTTTGATCAGATTCGTGAAGTTAGCGACCGTGAGTTTGCTGCGGTGCCGATCCGTACCGGTCATCCGCAAAATGAAGTGCGTCTTATCGACGTATTGCTGCGCCCGGAAGTGCTGGTCTTTGAACCTCTGTGGACAGTGATCCCCGGCAACAAAGCGATTCTGCCGATCCTCTGGTCGCTGTTCCCGCACCATCGTTACCTACTGGATACCGATTTCACTGTTAATGATGAACTGGTAAAAACAGGTTACGCAGTGAAACCGATCGCCGGTCGCTGTGGCAGTAACATCGACCTCGTCAGCCATCATGAAGAGGTGCTGGACAAAACCAGCGGTAAATTTGCCGAGCAGAAAAACATCTATCAGCAACTGTGGTGTTTGCCGAAAGTGGACGGTAAATACATTCAGGTATGTACCTTCACCGTTGGCGGCAACTACGGTGGGACGTGTTTGCGCGGTGATGAATCACTGGTCATCAAAAAAGAGAGTGATATTGAACCGCTAATTGTGGTGAAAGAGTAATACATGTTGTAGCAACCCCGTACTGATTATGAAGAATAATCAGTACGGGGATTAATCAAAACATTCAACATTTATATATTCCAATATTTATTTATTTAATATATGAATATATTAACCAGTGGAATACCTGTGTTTTGATTATTTCTAAAGGTTTTGAATGAATGCTTATTATCTGATACACAAGAAATAACACTCTTTTTATCGTTAAAAAATGATATTTCACTTTGCCCACGCCGTTAAAGTCACTGATAATGCGTCCGTTCGTAAATTCAAAATGGCGTAATCTAATATATGCTAAATTTATTTGTTGGCCTTGATATATACACGGGGCTTTTGTTATTACTTGCTCTGGCATTTGTGTTGTTCTACGAAGCAATCAATGGTTTTCATGATACGGCGAATGCGGTGGCAACCGTTATTTATACTCGTGCCATGCAACCACAACTTGCTGTGGTGATGGCGGCATTTTTTAACTTTTTTGGCGTATTGCTAGGCGGACTTAGCGTTGCCTATGCCATTGTCCATATGTTGCCAACCGATTTGTTGCTGAATATGGGGTCAACTCACGGCCTGGCGATGGTCTTTTCCATGCTGCTGGCGGCGATTATCTGGAACCTGGGAACGTGGTTCTTTGGTTTACCGGCCTCCAGTTCGCATACCTTGATTGGTGCGATTATCGGCATCGGTTTAACCAACGCGCTGTTAACCGGCTCATCGGTGATGGATGCGTTAAACCTGCGTGAAGTGACCAAAATTTTCTCCTCGCTGATTGTTTCCCCTATCGTCGGCCTGGTCATTGCGGGAGGCCTGATATTCCTGCTGCGCCGCTACTGGAGCGGGACGAAAAAGCGTGACCGTATTCACCGCATTCCGGAAGATCGCAAAAAGAAAAAAGGCAAACGTAAGCCACCATTCTGGACGCGTATTGCGCTGATTGTTTCCGCTGCGGGCGTGGCGTTTTCGCACGGTGCTAACGACGGGCAGAAAGGGATCGGCCTGGTGATGCTGGTACTGGTGGGGATTGCCCCTGCTGGCTTCGTCGTCAATATGAACGCGTCCGGCTATGAAATTACCCGTACCCGCGATGCCGTCACCAACTTCGAACACTACCTGCAACAGCATCCTGAACTGCCGCAGAAGTTGATTACGATGGAACCTCCATTGCCTGCGACATCGACTGATGGCACGCAAGTAACAGAGTTTCACTGTCATCCGGCAAATACCTTTGATGCGATTGCGCGCGTTAAAACGATGCTGCCAGGCAATATGGAAAGCTACGAGCCGTTAAGCGTGAGTCAGCGCAGCCAGCTGCGCCGCATTATGCTGTGCATCTCTGATACCTCTGCGAAGCTGGCGAAACTGCCAGGTGTCAGTAAAGAAGATCAGAACCTGCTGAAAAAATTGCGCAGCGATATGTTAAGCACCATTGAGTACGCTCCGGTGTGGATCATCATGGCGGTAGCACTGGCGCTCGGCATTGGTACCATGATTGGCTGGCGTCGTGTAGCGATGACCATCGGTGAGAAGATTGGTAAGCGCGGCATGACGTATGCGCAAGGGATGGCGGCGCAGATGACGGCGGCGGTATCTATCGGCCTTGCCAGTTATATTGGGATGCCCGTCTCCACAACACACGTCCTCTCGTCTGCGGTAGCAGGGACGATGGTGGTGGACGGCGGTGGGTTACAGCGTAAAACGGTAACCAGCATCCTGATGGCGTGGGTGTTTACTTTACCGGCGGCGATTTTTCTTTCTGGTGGGTTGTACTGGATAGCATTGCAGTTGATTTAATCTTCCTGAAAATGCCCGGTCCTGGCGATCGGGCATTTCCATTTTTGACTAGTGATAACCACGCGCGGTCATAAAATCCGTAATCGCTTTTTCTGCATCAACCAGTACCTTTTCCAGTGGCTGATTGGCGTCGATATCAACCAGTTGTGCACCACCAAAGGTTAACTGTGGCGTTATGGCTATCTTTCTTGCCAGCGATTCCCTTTTGTGGTCAGGCTTACGCGCGCAGGCCACATCTAGATCGACATTGAGTTTGATGACCAGATCAGGTTTATGGCTCGCCATCCAGTGAAACGCTTTACGTTCCTGGCTTGCCAGCCATGAGACAAAACGACCGCCTTCAACGTTAGGTGGGAACACTGTACCATCGTAAGCGCCAGGAATTTGGTCCTGAGGATAACGGTCGGTTAGAACAATTAACCCGCGACGACGACAGGCAAGCATATGACGAAAGCGCAGTAAGCGACGGGCGACAAACGCTGTAATTACCAGCGCCGGAACAGGGCCAGGCAATTTTTTTGCTGTTTTCACCTGATTTCGTTCAATTGTTTTATGTAAGGATTTTCCCATCAACGGTAATTTTGTCACTGCACGACCGACATTTCCGGCCTGTTTTCCTAAATGAACTCTTTCGGCTGCACCATATTTTTCGACAACGGTAATGAGATGTTCACACACCGTTGACTTGCCTGAACCATCGCTACCAATAACGGCAATTAATGGAGGTGTTATTGACTGCATGAATATATCCTTTAATTTAAATATCCATTAAAAATATTTATTTGGTTAATATGTTTTTATGAAAGCGTAATTCAGGTCAATGTCACAATTAACCATTGTCACAATAAGGTTGAACGGATATTCTGAGCACGGACCACGTAATATTCAATACATTATTTGCTGCCGGGTTTTTCGTGAATCAACGTAATATGTCAATAATTAATTCCACGCCAGTGCGTGTTATTGCCATTGTAGGATGTGATGGTTCAGGTAAATCGACCCTCACGGCAAGCCTGGTAAATGAACTGGCAGCAAGAATGCCAACAGAACACATTTATCTCGGGCAATCGTCCGGGCGAATTGGCGAATGGATTTCACAGCTCCCTGTTATTGGCGCACCTTTTGGGCGTTATTTGCGAAGTAAAGCGGCACATGTGCACGAAAAGCCCTTAACACCGCCTGGCAATATTACTGCGCTGGTTATCTATCTGCTTTCCTGCTGGCGGGCGTACAAGTTTCGCAAAATGTTGTGTAAAAGCCAGCAAGGCTATCTGCTCATCACCGACCGCTACCCGCAGGTTGAAGTGCCGGGTTTTCGCTTTGATGGCCCGCAATTGGCAAAAACCACGGGCGGTAACGGCTGGATAAAAATGTTAAGGCAGCGCGAGCTGAAGCTGTACCAATGGATGGCGTCTTATTTGCCCGTATTGTTGATTCGTCTTGGCATTGATGAACAAACCGCGTTTTCGCGTAAACCTGACCATCAACTGGCGGCGTTACAGGAAAAAATCGCCGTTACGCCGCAACTGACATTCAATGGCGCAAAGATCCTTGAACTGGATGGTCGGCAACCAGCCGATGAAATTATGCAAGCGTCACTACGCGCAATTCACGCCGCGCTTTCCTGATCACCAAAATGGATAGGGGATGATTTAACGAATGGATGCACTACAAACACAAACTGTTAATAGTACAACCGCGCCGCAGCCCAACTACATTCCGGGGCTGATTGCGGTGGTCGGGTGTGATGGCACCGGTAAATCCACGCTGACCACCGACCTGGTGAAATCGCTGCAACAACACTGGCAAACCGAGCGCCGCTATTTGGGGCTGCTCTCCGGCGAAGACGGCGACAAAATCAAACGATTGCCGTTGGTTGGCGTCTGGCTGGAACGGCGACTGGCGGCCAAATCCTCGAAAACCCAAAGCATGAAAACCAAATCTCCAGCGCTATGGGCGGCGGTGATTATGTACTGCTTCTCGCTGCGAAGAATGGCGAATCTACGCAAGGTTCAGCGACTGGCGCAAAGTGGCGTTCTGGTGGTCAGCGATCGCTTCCCGCAGGCTGAAATTTCGGGCTTTTATTATGACGGACCGGGGATTGGCGTCGAGCGCGCGACCGGGAAAATCAACCAATTTCTGGCGCAGCGCGAGCGACAGTTATACCAACAAATGGCGCAGTATCGTCCTGAATTAATCATTCGTTTGGGGATTGATATTGATACTGCCATCTCCCGCAAGCCTGACCATGACTATGCCGAGCTGCAGGACAAAATCGGCGTCATGTCGACGATTGGCTATAACGGCTCAAAAATTCTTGAGATTGATTCCAGAGCGCCCTACAGCGAAGTGCTGGAACAGGCACAGAAGGCGGTTTCTCTGGTTGCCATCGTTTCTGACCGCCGAAGTTTAACTTAAGGCTGGCGGGATACTTTTTACTATCAACGATAAGGTCAGGCTGAATTGGCGGGTTTTAACATCAAACATTGGTTTGCAGATGGCGCGTTTCGCACCATTATTCGCAATAGCGCCTGGTTAGGCTCCAGTAATGTCGTGAGCGCTTTGCTGGGTCTGTTGGCGCTCTCGTGTGCCGGTAAAGGGATGACGCCCGCCATGTTTGGCGTACTGGTGATTGTGCAATCGTACGCCAAGTCGATCAGCGATTTTATTAAGTTTCAGACATGGCAGTTGGTGGTGCAGTACGGAACGCCAGCCTTGACCAACAATAATCCGCAGCAATTTCGCAATGTCGTCTCATTTTCCTTCTCGTTGGATATCGTCAGCGGCGCGGTGGCGATTGTCGGCGGCATTGCCTTACTCCCTTTTCTTTCCCATTCATTAGGTCTGGATGACCAAAGCTTTTGGCTGGCAGCGCTGTATTGCACGCTCATTCCTTCAATGGCTTCCTCCACGCCGACCGGCATTCTGCGTGCGGTAGATCGCTTCGACTTAATTGCTGTACAGCAGGCGACGAAACCTTTTCTGCGCGCAGCGGGGAGCGTCGTTGCCTGGTATTTTGACTTTGGTTTTGCGGGTTTTGTTATTGCCTGGTACGCCTCGAATCTTGTTGGCGGCACCATGTACTGGTGGTTTGCCGCACGTGAATTACGCCGCAGAAATATCCATAACGCGTTCAAATTGAATCTGTTTGAGTCTGCCCGACACATCAAAGGCGCGTGGAGTTTTGTCTGGTCAACCAACATTGCCCATTCCATCTGGTCGGCGCGTAATTCGTGCAGCACAGTGTTGGTGGGGATCGTGTTAGGACCCGCTGCCGCCGGGTTATTTAAAATCGCCATGACATTCTTCGACGCCGCCGGAACGCCAGCGGGTTTACTGGGTAAAAGTTTTTACCCAGAGGTGATGCGTTTAGATCCGCGCACCACCAGACCGTGGTTGTTAGGCGTGAAGTCCGGTTTACTGGCGGGCGGAATCGGTATTCTGGTGGCGCTCGCGGTGTTGATCGTCGGCAAGCCGCTCATTTCGCTGGTGTTTGGCGTTAAGTATCTCGAAGCGTATGACCTGATTCAGGTGATGCTGGGCGCAATTGTGATCTCGATGCTGGGCTTCCCTCAGGAGTCATTGCTATTGATGGCGGGAAAACAGCGCGCTTTTCTCGTGGCGCAAACCATCGCCTCAATCGGCTACATCGTATTGCTGTTCATGTTCTGTCATCTGTTTGGCGTGCTGGGGGCTGCATTTGCTTACTTCGGTGGGCAATGTCTGGATGTGGTGTTCTCGCTAATTCCGACCTTAAAGGCATTTTTTCAGCGCCATTCCTTGCTTTATAACTCAGCCGGAGAGAAATCCTGATGATGAGAAAATATTTCCCGCTTGAGGCGAGCGAGCGTCTATTTGTTGCGATTGAAGAAGATGATGTTGTTGATGCACAGGTCAGTTTGCCGCCGACTATCGCACTAAGTTGTACCACCGAAATCATCCATGATAATTACGCGTTATGCCTGCAATTCTGGCTCAATGGCGTCAATCGCCAGGAGTTACTGCGTTTAATATGCAAACAGGCCAAAGGCGATGAGCTGACTGCTGATGAGCGCAAACAATTTAAATACATGCGAGCGCGCTACAAGCACCTGCGTTTTGCGCAACGGCTGTATTTAAAAAAGCATCAGGCCGGATTTTTATTCGGCAAAACGACCGTTTTTTTGGGGCGTTTTCAGGACGGCTTTCGTAACGGTAAGAAAAATATTGTGTCGTATTACGGCAACCTGTTACGGGTTTATTTAAGCTCTCCGGTCTGGTCGTTGGTGAACTATTCATTACGCCATAGCCAGTTAGAAAGCGTAAGCGGTTTTATTGCCTATCGGCAAAAGCAAATGCATACCCTGAAAGAGATAATTGCCAAATCGCGACTAACTGGCAGGGAATTTCATGATGTGCGAAAAATCATCAGCCAGCAGGTTTCTTATTACGACACCCTAAGATCGCTTGATCCTGAAAATAAAGAGGCGTTACAGATTTCCCGCTTCCTCGCCGCCATTAATGGCCTGATGGGGGATAAACACGACGACATGGTGGCGGATGATATGGAAAACCGCCAGTCGTATGATGCACCGATGGCGCTGGATAGCGATATTCGTCAGCGCTTAGAACTGCTGATTTCGCGTTTTCCGCTATAACCGGAGCAATGATGTCATCTCGTTTGATTATTGCGCTGGTTATCATGCTCTTAGCCCCGGGTGTGCAGGCGCACAATTTCGTCACTGGTAAAACGGTTACCCCTGTTTATATCCAGGAAGGCGGCGAGCTGCTTCTGAATAGCGAAGACGAAATTCACTACCAAAAGTGGAACAGCACACAGCTGGCGGGAAAAGTCCGCATTATTCAGTATATCGCCGGGCGTAAGTCGGCGAAGAAAAAGAACTCACTGTTAATTAAAGCGGTTGAAGCGGCAAACTTTCCGCAGGATCGTTTTCAGCCCACCACCATTGTGAACACTGATGATGCCATCTTTGGTACCGACTATTTTGTCGTTGGCAAAATCGAAAAAAATAAACGCCGCTATCCATGGGCGCAATTCGTTATTGACGGCAATGGACAGGGACGCGTTGCCTGGCACTTGCAGGAGCAGAGTTCAACCATTCTGGTGCTGAATAAAACCGGGCAAATTCAGTGGGCAAAGGACGGCAGTCTGACGCCGGAAGAGGTAGATCATGTCATTGCGCTGGCGCAGAAACTGATCAATGAATAAAAAATTCAAAGGATTGAGGGCGTTAGTGAGATGAAGCTGGTTGAACACTACATCATGCGTGGTACGCGCCGTCTGGTGCTGATTATCGTCGGTTTTCTGATCTTTATTTTCGCCAGCTACTCCGCACAGCGTTATCTGACCGAAGCGGCAAATGGGACATTAGCTCTTGATGTTGTGCTGGATATCGTTTTCTACAAGGTGCTGATTGCACTGGAGATGTTGTTACCTGTTGGACTGTATGTGTCAGTTGGCGTGACGCTAGGGCAGATGTATACCGACTCGGAAATTACCGCTATCTCTGCGGCGGGGGGCAGTCCGGGACGCTTGTACAAAGCCGTTCTTTATCTGGCGATACCGCTAAGTATTTTTGTCACCCTTCTGTCGATGTATGGTCGTCCGTGGGCTTATGCGCAGATTTATCAACTGGAGCAACAGTCACAGTCGGAGCTGGATGTTCGCCAGTTGCGGGCAAAGAAATTTAACACTAACGATAACGGACGAATGATCCTTTCGCAGACGGTTGATCAGGATAATAATCGCCTGACTGACGCGCTGATTTATACTTCTACTGCCAATCGAACCCGCATTTTCCGCGCCCGTTCGGTTGATGTGGTTGACCCATCACCTGAGAAACCGACCGTTATGTTGCATAACGGGACCGCCTATCTTCTCGATCATCAGGGGCGTGACGACAACGAACAGATCTACCGTAATCTGCAATTACATCTGAATCCGCTGGATCAAAGCCCTAACGTCAAACGCAAAGCAAAATCGGTCACGGAGCTGGCGCGCTCCGTCTTTCCAGCCGATCATGCCGAACTGCAATGGCGACAAAGCCGTGGCCTGACAGCGTTGTTGATGGCGCTGCTGGCCATTTCATTAAGTCGGGTAAAACCGCGGCAAGGGCGATTTTCAACGTTATTGCCACTGACGTTGCTGTTTGTTGCCATTTTTTATGGCGGCGACGTCTGCCGTACGCTGGTGGCTAACGGCGCGATTCCCCTCATTCCTGGTTTGTGGTTAGTACCCGGACTCATGCTAATGGGCCTGCTGATGCTGGTCGCACGCGACTTCTCTTTGCTGCAGAAATTTTCCCGATGAATGTTTTCAGTCGCTATTTAATCCGTCATCTCTTTCTCGGTTTTGCCGCCGCCGCAGGGCTATTGCTGCCGCTTTTTACTACCTTCAACCTGATTAACGAACTGGATGATGTCAGCCCGGGCGGTTATCGCTGGACTCAGGCGGTGCTGGTGGTGCTGATGACCTTACCGCGTACACTGGTCGAACTTTCGCCGTTTATCGCCTTATTGGGAGGGATTGTTGGCCTGGGGCAGTTATCGAAAAACAGTGAGCTTACCGCCATTCGCAGCACTGGGTTTTCTATCTTCCGTATTGCACTGGTGGCGCTGGTTGCCGGGATATTGTGGACTGTTTCGTTAGGCGCGATAGATGAGTGGGTGGCGTCGCCATTGCAGCAACAGGCGCTGCAAATCAAATCGACTGCCACCGCGTTGGGGGAGGACGATGACATTACCGGCAATATGCTTTGGGCCAGGCGCGGTAATGAATTTGTGACGGTGAAATCGCTGAACGAGCAGGGCCAGCCTGTGGGCGTGGAGATATTTCATTATCGCGACGATCTCTCGCTCGAATCCTACATTTTTGCACGCAGTGCCTCCATTGAAGACGACAAAACATGGATCCTGCATGGTGTGAATCATAAAAAATGGTTGAATGGCAAAGAAACGCTGGAAACATCAGATAATCTTGCCTGGCAATCGGCCTTCACCAGTATGAATCTTGAAGAGTTATCGATGCCGGGAAATACTTTTTCTGTCCGTCAACTTAATCATTACATCCATTATTTGCAGGAAACTGGGCAACCCAGCAGCGAATACCGCCTTGCACTGTGGGAAAAACTGGGACAACCCATCCTGACCCTGGCGATGATTTTGCTGGCTGTGCCGTTTACCTTTAGTGCCCCGCGTTCGCCAGGGATGGGTAGCCGTCTCGCTGTAGGCGTCATCGTTGGCTTACTCACCTGGATCAGCTATCAAATCATGGTCAATCTGGGGTTGCTATTTGCGTTGAGCGCACCTGTTACCGCGCTCGGTTTACCGGTAGCGTTTGTGCTGGTGGCGTTGAGCCTGGTGTATTGGTATGACAGACAACATTAAACCCGCCGTGGCGCAGCGCCACAGCGGGCTCACATTACTGCTTCAGAGTAGCGAACGCTTGAATGATGGCATCAATTTGCTCACGACTGTGGGCAGCGTTTACGCTACAGCGCAGCAGCGTGATGCCTGCAGGCGCGGCAGGTGGCAGGATAAGATTCACATAAACGCCCAGCGAAATAAGCTCGCGCCAGATGCGTAAACCGTCCTCTTTCGAACCGATTATTACTGGCACTACCGGGCTAATATGTGAACTTAACTCGTAACCCAGTTTTTGCAGACCGTCATACAGATGGTTGGCATTATCCATCAGCTTTTGCCGCAACTCTGGTTGTGTAGCAATGGTTCTTAACGACGAGCGCACGGTCGCAATGCAGGACGGAGAAGGAGAGGCGGTAAAAATATACGGGCGGCTGCCGTAGCGCAGCACTTCCATCGCTTCCGAACCGACAGCAAAACCGCCAATCGAGGCCAGACTTTTACTGAAAGTACCAACGATAATATCCACATCATCTTCAACGCCAACGGCTTCAGCCAGTCCGCGCCCCGTTGCGCCTAACACGCCAAACGAATGCGCTTCATCGACAATCAAATAACCACCGAGACGACGTTTGATATCAACAATTTCCGCCAGCGGCGCAACGTCACCGAGCATACTGTAGATGCCTTCAACGATGATAATCGCCTCTTTTGCCCGTTCACCGAGGCGAACCATGCGCCGTTCCAGATCTTTAGCATCGTTATGGCGGAAACGAATAATTTCCGCGCCACCGAGAGAACAGGCGTCATAAATACTGGCGTGGCTGTCGGCATCCAGTAACACCACGGCGTTATGGTCGGCAAGTGCGCTGATGACGCCTAAATTAGCGGTATAACCGGTTGAAAAAACGATAGCGGTAGGGCGATTAAAAAACTCGGCGATCTCTTTCTCTAACGCCAGATGCGGCGCATAACTGCCGTTTGCCATACGAGAACCGGTGGTGCCGGTGCCTTGGGCCGCTAACGCTGCCTGACCTTCGGCGATGGCATCATGATTGAAGGTTAATCCGAGATAATTATTGGTCCCGGCCAGAATCACTTTTTTATTGCCGATCCGGCCTTCGGTGGCGGAATACACTTCATCAATACAGGTACCAAACGGCGTTAACCCGTTGTCACTAAATTGCAGTCGCTCGCCAGCAAGACGCGCATATTTATCGTATAGCCCCATTATTTATTCTCCAGCCATGGAAGTAGTGTTTCCATTAATTGCGCAGGGGTTTTGACATCCAGCAGAATATTAATAGGAATGGAAATATCGAATCTGTCTTCCAGCATCATTAAGAGATCCATCACTTTGATCGACTCCAGGCCAAGATCGTTGACGAGATCGCTGTCGGGCTTAATTTCCACACCGTTTTCGACCAAATCCTGTAAACAGGAAAGGATGTAATCCATTACTATTTCACGATTTACCATAGAAACGTTAACACACCTTTAAACAAGACAATCAAAATAGCCCGTTGCGTAATGCGTGTTCCAGGCTAATCCCGGGAAACCAATTAATATCTTCAGAAATACGGTTATTACTTGCTGACCAGTCGGCGTGGGTTAATTCACGGATTTTCGAGCGGGTCAGCATAGGTTCTTTACCTGCCAGGCGACTCAACGTGGTACTGATATCCGCAAGGCAGGTGAGTACCGACAGAGGAATACCAACCATTCGAACGGAACCACAACGGGCGTCGGCGGCAAGCTGTCTTACGCGTTGCCAGTCATAGCCGCCGGCGACGCCATCGCATAATTCATAGGTTTGCGTCTGTACAGTTTCGGCGCTTAACCACTGCCCCACGGCTTGCGCGAAATCGGTGACGTGCAGGAAAGAGAGCTGTGTATCTGGCGCACCAAGTCGTGGCAGCAGGCCGCGCAGCATCCAGTCAAACAGCGGTTTTAACTCTTTATCGCCGGGACCATACACGGCTGTCGGGCGAAAAATGCCCAGCGTAATTTCGTCAGCCATTGCGGTCAGTCGTTGTTCGGCGACGTGTTTGGAGTTTGCATACCAGGAGAGTTCGGGATGACGCGCCGCCAGCGAAGAGATAAACAGAAAACGTTGGCAAAAGCCGCTCTCTTTTGCCGCTTGCATCAGGCGCAGGCTGCCGTCAACGTTACAGCGGGTAAAAATCTCTTCTTTGTGTCCGCGCACTTGTCCGGCGCAATGGACCACCGCGCTGGCTCCGGCAACCAGTTCGCTAAGCGAATGTGTATCTTCCAGCGAACCGCGCACCCAGATGAGATTATCATTGACGTGAGCGCGGGCAGTACGCGTCAATGCGCGAACGTGAAAGCCGCGGGCGAGCAGGTTATCGATAATATATTTACCGATAAACCCGGTAGCGCCCGTCACCGCGACAGTTTGATTCATGCCAGGGATTCCTGCACATGAAGGCTTGCAGCATAAGCCTTCTGATAACGTTTTTTCGCTTCCGCACGGGCAGGCTTGCCGGAGGACGTTCGGGGAATACTGTGGGGCGGCAACAGATCGATAGCCGCGGTCACGCCAAATTCGCTTTGGATCCGTGCTGCCAGCGCGTGGATAAGCTGCCCGCGACGTTCTTCATCGCTGATCCGACACTGGATCTGCAAAATGATTTTTTCCTGGGCGGTAACAAAAGCAATCGCATCGCCAGAATGAATTTCCGGTTCCTGTTCCGCAATATATTCAATATCCTGCGGCCAGATATTGCGGCCACGAATAATAATCAGATCTTTAATGCGTCCGGTGACATACAGATAACCGTCCAGCAGATAACCGAGGTCGCCGGTGTCTAACCAGCCCGTCGCGGCAATCTCGTCTTGTGAAATCTGGTCGCCAAAGTAACCGCTCATCAGGCTAGGGCCGGAGATGCAAATATGGCCTACCACACGTTCCGCGACAGGTATACCTGCTTCATTGCGGATTTCAATGCCATGTTCCGGCAACGCTTTACCGCAGTTGACGAAAGTCGATACGGCGCGTGTTTCAGCATCCGGCGCGACGGCTTTGCCCTGATATTCGAGGATGTCGCGATCCACTTCGTTAACCACAACCCCGGAAGCTTCATCAGAGAAGCTGACAGCCAGCGCATTTTCTGCCAGTCCGTAGCACGGCATGAACGTTTTATCGTCAAAGTTAACCTGACGAAAACATTCAGCGAATTGATGGAGTTGTTCTGCGGAGATCGGTTCTGCGCCAATACCAGCGACGCGCCAGCAGGAAAGATCCAGTTCAGCGAGATCTTTTTCATTCACGCGGCGCTGGCACAATTCATAGCCAAACGGCGGCGCAACGGAAACGGTGCCGCGATTTTTACTGATCAATTTAAGCCATTGCAGAGGACGCATGGCAAAATCCTGAGTGCGCAAATAATCTACTGAGAGCTGCGTGGCGACGGGGGTCAGGAGAAAGCCGACCAGTCCCATATCATGGTAGAAAGGCAGCCAGGAGACGCAGCGGTCGCCAGGGCGTAATTTAATGCCATCGTGGCTTATAGCACGTAGATTAGCCATCACTTCGCGATGGGTGATAATGACGCCACGGGGAAAACGGGTGCTGCCGGAGGTGTACTGGAGGTAGGCGATATCGTTCGGAACTGGGCGCTGGAGCACAACATCAGCTTCCGGTAATGCCTTATACCAGGCGTGGCTTAATACATGCAATTCGGGGTTGTTATGCGTGGCGGCATTGACCAGCGGCAACCACTCATCACCAGTGATAATGGCAGCGGGCTGGCAACTTGCCAGTAAACCCTGCAGTTTGGCGCTCCAGGAATCCCGCTGACCGACGCCCATTGGAATCGCCAACGGGACGGCGACTAAGCCGGCATACTGGCAGGAAAAAAAAGCCTCTACGAACCCGCTACTGGTTTCGGCAATCAGCGCCACGCGATCGCCTTTTTTCAGGTTTAGCGATAACAACCGCTTCGCACCAGCTTCGGCACGCGCTTTTAACGTCTGATATTCCAGTTGATCTTCAAGTTGGCAACGTCTGTCATAAAAATTCATTCCAGCGCTACTCAGAGCGGCGTAGTCCAAAGCATCAACCAGCGTTGGAAAATCGGCATAGCGCATAGGTAGGGAATGCGTAAAGATTTTATTAGACATATACACCACGAAAAAATTGGATATCCAAAATAAAATGACAATAATGCGGTGGATTATATAGGCATAAAAGATAAATGAGATAGTATTTTCATCAGTGTGAAAATGAACATTGATTTAAATAATGAGTTTGAGTTTTTTGTTTTTATTGTGAATGATATTTAATTTATGAATATATTAAGAAGAAGCCTTGTCCGGTCGCCTTAAATCGACAAAAGGCATTGTGGCGCTTCTGTGTAGTCTTTGACCTTATCGTAATCATTAATAAATACTATTTATTCGTCGTTTGTATTCATTGGGTTGATTATTAAGGTGCCATTCGTTGCTGTTGCAACCTGTTTGTCACCGTTAATTATTTGTTACCCACAGAACTATGGAATGCGATCTGCTGATGATTAAAATTGAAAAAGTAATTAATAAAAATGACCTTAAGGCATTTATCGCTTTTCCGTCATTACTTTATCCCGACGATCCAAACTGGATACCCCCTTTATTCATTGAACGCAACGAGCATTTGTCTGCGAAAAATCCGGGGACGGACCATATCATCTGGCAGGCGTGGGTGGCAAAAAAAGCGGGGCAGATAGTTGGGCGTATTACCGCGCAAATAGATACCTTGCACCGCGAGCGTTACGGCAAAGATACCGGTCATTTCGGCATGATTGACGCCATTGATGATCCGCAGGTTTTTGCCGCGTTGTTTGGCGCAGCGGAAGCGTGGTTGAAGTCACAAGGTGCAAGTAAGATCAGCGGTCCTTTCAGCCTGAATATCAATCAGGAAAGCGGATTACTGATTGAAGGTTTCGATACACCACCCTGTGCGATGATGCCGCACGGTAAACCGTGGTATGCCGCGCATATTGAACAATTGGGTTATCACAAAGGCATTGATTTACTGGCGTGGTGGATGCAGCGAACCGATCTCACTTTCTCTCCGGCGCTAAAAAAACTGATGGATCAGGTGCGCAAAAAGGTGACCATTCGCTGCATCAATCGCCAGCGGTTTGCCGAAGAGATGCAGATCCTGCGTGAGATTTTCAACTCTGGCTGGCAGCACAACTGGGGATTTGTGCCGTTTACCGAACATGAATTCGCGACCATGGGCGACCAACTTAAATATCTGGTGCCGGACGATATGATCTACATCGCTGAGATTGATTCTGCACCCTGCGCGTTTATTGTCGGCTTGCCGAACATCAACGAGGCGATTGCCGATCTGAACGGATCGCTCTTTCCCTTCGGCTGGGCAAAATTGCTGTGGCGTTTGAAAGTCAGCGGTGTGCGAACTGCGCGAGTGCCGCTGATGGGCGTGCGGGACGAGTATCAGTTCAGCCGCATCGGCCCGGTGATTGCGCTGTTATTGATTGAAGCCTTACGCGATCCGTTTGCCCGCCGGAAGATCGATGCGCTGGAGATGTCATGGATCCTCGAAACCAATACAGGCATGAATAACATGCTGGAACGCATTGGGGCGGAGCCGTACAAGCGTTACCGATTGTATGAAAAGCAGATTTAATACAGCTAACTCAGGTTCATCTCCAGCGGCACCGCCGAGCGAATCAAATGGTGGCCTTCCAGCTCGATATCGTGGAGATTCTTTTTCACGGTCCGCACATGATCGCGTGCTGCGCGCTGGGCGACGTGCGGCAGCCGCTGCAACACCGCGTTGTAGATCCGCGCATGCTGGCGATCGATCTGCTTTTTTTGCTGTGGTCGATGGTAGAGATTATTTACGCTGGCAAACACTGAATTAAACATCAGGTCGGTCAATGATTGCAGCGTAAACACCAGCACCTGATTGTGAGAAGCCTGACAAATGGCGAGATGGAAAGCGTGATCCAACTGCGCATGTTCGATCAGCGAAATCTCTTTGTTGTTCTCACTGGCGGCGAGCATTTTTTCATAACAGCGGGTTATCACAACAAAATCAGCCTGCGTTCCCAGCGTTGCCGCCAGCCTTGCCGATTCGCCCTCCAGCAATGCGCGAACGTCGAGCAGATCGTACAGCGTTCGCGGCTGCGTACTGAACAGATGGATCAGCGGGCTGGTGTCCTGCACCCGATTAAGCCGTGCGACACGAGAATCGCGACCCTGCGCCGTTTCAATAATCCCGCGCCCGCGCAGCACGGTCAGCCCTTCACGCAGTGCGGAGCGTGAGAAGCCGAGCTTTTCACACAGTCGACGTTCCGAGGGAAGCGGCTGACCGACCTTCAGTACGCCGTCGATAATTAACCGTTCGATACTCTCTGCAACCACTTCGCAAATAGGGCGACGTTCATCTTTCATTCCCGGACCTCGTGCACAGGTAGGACCAATTTTTCTGTTCTTGACTCGCAAAACACGCACATCACGTAAGTGATTATGTTACATCAATTTAACATTGAGTTAACCAAGACAAGGTCACAGAGCTGGAAAAAAAAATGGTCTGACCGGTAGCTAAAGAGATAGACGAAAACGAAAAGCCCGCTTAATAACTGTTCACAGAAGCAGCGCGCAAAAATCAGCTGCCACACAACATAACAAAGCGAAGCCTACTCATGAGCATCTTGTACGAAGAGCGTCTTGATGGCGCTTTACCCGATGTCGACCGCACATCGGTACTGATGGCACTGCGTGAGCATGTCCCTGGACTTGAGATCCTGCATACCGATGAGGAGATCATTCCTTACGAGTGTGACGGGTTGAGCGCGTATCGCACGCGTCCATTACTGGTTGTTCTGCCTAAGCAGATGGAACAGGTGACAGCGATTCTGGCTGTCTGCCACCGCCTGCGTGTACCGGTGGTGACCCGTGGTGCAGGCACCGGGCTTTCTGGTGGCGCGCTGCCGCTGGAAAAAGGTGTGTTGTTGGTGATGGCGCGCTTTAAAGAGATCCTCGACATTAACCCCGTTGGTCGCCGCGCGCGCGTGCAGCCAGGCGTGCGTAACCTGGCGATCTCCCAGGCCGTTGCACCGCATAATCTCTACTACGCACCGGACCCTTCCTCACAAATCGCCTGTTCCATTGGCGGCAACGTGGCAGAAAATGCCGGCGGCGTCCACTGCCTGAAATATGGTCTGACCGTACATAACCTGCTGAAAATTGAAGTGCAAACGCTGGATGGCGAGGCACTGACGCTGGGATCGGATGCGCTGGATTCGCCTGGTTTTGACCTGCTGGCGCTGTTCACCGGATCGGAAGGTATGCTCGGCGTGACCACCGAAGTAACGGTGAAGCTGTTGCCGAAGCCGCCCGTGGCGCGGGTTCTGTTAGCCAGCTTTGACTCGGTAGAAAAAGCCGGACTTGCAGTTGGTGACATCATCGCCAATGGCATTATCCCCGGCGGGCTGGAGATGATGGATAACCTGTCGATCCGCGCGGCGGAAGATTTTATTCATGCCGGTTATCCCGTCGACGCCGAAGCGATTTTGTTATGCGAGCTGGACGGCGTGGAGTCTGACGTACAGGAAGACTGCGAGCGGGTCAACGACATCTTGTTGAAAGCGGGCGCGACTGACGTCCGTCTGGCACAGGACGAAGCAGAGCGCGTACGTTTCTGGGCCGGTCGCAAAAATGCGTTCCCGGCGGTAGGACGTATCTCCCCGGATTACTACTGCATGGATGGCACCATCCCGCGTCGCGCCCTGCCTGGCGTACTGGAAGGCATTGCCCGTTTATCGCAGCAATATGATTTACGTGTTGCCAACGTCTTTCATGCCGGAGATGGCAACATGCACCCGTTAATCCTTTTCGATGCCAACGAACCCGGTGAATTTGCCCGCGCGGAAGAGCTGGGCGGGAAGATCCTCGAACTCTGCGTTGAAGTTGGCGGCAGCATCAGTGGGGAACATGGCATCGGGCGAGAAAAAATCAATCAAATGTGCGCCCAGTTCAACAGCGGTGAAATCACGACCTTCCATGCGGTCAAGGCGGCGTTTGACCCCGATGGTTTGCTGAACCCTGGGAAAAACATTCCCACGCTACACCGCTGTGCTGAATTTGGTGCCATGCATGTGCATCACGGTCATTTACCTTTTCCTGAACTGGAGCGTTTCTGATGCTACGCGAGTGTGATTACAGTCAGGCGCTGCTGGAGCAGGTGAATCAGGCAATTAGCGATAAAACGCCGCTGGTGATTCAGGGCAGCAATAGCAAAGCCTTTTTAGGTCGCCCTGTCACCGGGCAAACGCTGGATGTGCGTTGTCATCGCGGCATTGTTAATTACGACCCGACCGAGCTGGTGATAACCGCTCGTGCCGGAACGCCGCTGGTGGCGATTGAAGCGGCGCTGGAGAGCGCCGGGCAAATGCTTCCCTGCGAGCCGCCGCATTATGGTGAAGAAGCCACCTGGGGCGGGATGGTCGCCTGCGGGCTGGCGGGGCCGCGTCGCCCGTGGAGCGGTTCGGTCCGCGATTTTGTCCTCGGCACGCGCATCATTACCGGCACTGGAAAACATCTGCGTTTTGGTGGCGAAGTGATGAAAAACGTTGCCGGATACGATCTCTCACGGTTAATGGCCGGAAGCTACGGTTGTCTGGGTGTGCTCACTGAAATCTCGATGAAAGTGTTACCGCGACCACGCGCCACCCTGAGCCTGCGTCGGGAAATCAGCCTGCAAGAAGCTATGAACGAAATCGCCCAGTGGCAACTCCAGCCATTACCCATTAGTGGCTTATGTTACTTCGACAATGCGTTGTGGATCCGCCTTGAGGGCGGCGAAGGATCGGTAAAAGCAGCGCGTGAACTGCTGGGGGGCGAAGAGGTTGCGGGTCAGTTCTGGCAGAAATTGCGTGAACAACAACTGCCGTTCTTCTCGTTACCAGGTACCTTATGGCGCATTTCCTTACCCTGCGATGCGCCGATGATGGATTTACCCGGCGAGCAACTGATCGACTGGGGCGGGGCGTTACGCTGGCTGAAATCGACAGCCGAGGACAATCAAATCCATCGCATCGCCCGCAACGCTGGCGGTCATGCGACCCGCTTTAGTGCCGGAGATGGTGGCTTTGCCCCGCTACCGGCTCCTTTATTCCGCTATCACCAGCAGCTTAAACAGCAGCTCGACCCTTGCGGCGTGTTTAACCCCGGTCGCATGTACGCGGAACTTTGAGGAGCAGGCTATGCAAACCCAATTAACCGAAGAGATGCGGCAGAACGCGCGGGCGCTGGAAGCCGACAGCATCCTGCGCGCCTGTGTTCACTGCGGATTTTGTACCGCAACCTGCCCAACCTATCAGCTTCTGGGCGATGAACTGGACGGGCCGCGCGGGCGCATCTATCTGATTAAACAGGTGCTGGAAGGCAACGAAGTCACGCTTAAAACACAGGAGCATCTCGATCGCTGCCTCACTTGCCGCAATTGTGAAACCACCTGTCCTTCTGGTGTGCGCTATCACAATTTGCTGGATATCGGGCGTGATATTGTCGAGCAGAAAGTGAAACGCCCACTGCCGGAGCGAATGCTGCGCGAAGGATTGCGCCAGGTAGTGCCGCGTCCGGCGGTGTTTCGTGCGCTGACGCAGGTAGGGCTGGTGCTGCGACCGTTTTTACCGGAGCAGGTCAGAGCAAAATTGCCTGCCGAAACGGTGAAAGCTAAACCGCGTCCGCCGCTGCGCCATAAGCGTCGGGTTTTAATGCTGGAAGGCTGCGCCCAGCCTACGCTTTCGCCCAACACCAACGCGGCAACTGCGCGAGTGCTGGATCGTCTGGGGATCAGCGTGACGCCAGCTAACGAAGCAGGCTGTTGTGGCGCGGTGGACTATCATCTTAATGCGCAAGAGAAAGGGTTAGCGCGGGTGCGCAATAATATTGATGCCTGGTGGCCCGCGATTGAAGCAGGTGCCGAGGCTATTTTGCAGACTGCCAGCGGCTGCGGCGCGTTTGTCAAAGAGTATGGGCAGATGCTGAAAAACGATGCGTTGTATGCCGATAAAGCGCGTCAGGTCAGTGAGCTGGCGGTCGATTTAGTCGAACTTCTGCGCGAGGAACCGCTGGAAAAACTGGCAATTCGCGGCGATAAAAAACTGGCCTTCCACTGCCCGTGTACCCTGCAACATGCGCAAAAGCTGAACGGCGAAGTGGAAAAAGTGTTACTTCGTCTTGGATTTACCTTAACGGACGTTCCCGACAGCCATCTGTGCTGCGGTTCAGCGGGAACATATGCGTTAACGCATCCCGATCTGGCGCGCCAGCTGCGGGATAACAAAATGAATGCGCTGGAAAGCGGCAAACCGGAAATGATCGTCACCGCCAACATTGGTTGCCAGACGCATCTGGCGAGCGCCGGTCGTACCTCTGTGCGTCACTGGATTGAAATTGTAGAACAAGCCCTTGAAAAGGAATAACAAAATGAAAACTAAAGTCATTCTTAGCCAGCAAATGGCGAGTGCAATTATTGCCGCAGGTCAGGAAGAGGCTCAGAAAAACAACTGGTCAGTTTCCATTGCTGTTGCCGATGACGGCGGTCATCTGCTGGCGTTAAGTCGCATGGATGATTGCGCGCCAATTGCGGCTTACATCTCCCAGGAGAAAGCGCGTACCGCCGCACTGGGACGTCGTGAAACTAAGGGCTATGAAGAGATGGTGAACAACGGACGTACCGCGTTCGTGACTGCGCCGTTACTGACGTCGCTGGAAGGCGGCGTACCGGTTGTTGTGGATGGGCAAATTATTGGTGCCGTGGGCGTTTCTGGTTTAACCGGAGCACAGGATGCGCAGGTCGCGAAAGCGGCAGCAGCGGTGTTGGCGAAATAAGCGAAAACGAGGAGATAAATAATGAGTGAAACCATAACCCAGGGCCGTTTACGCATTGACGCCGACTTTAAACGTTTTGTGGATGAAGAAGTTTTGCCGGGCGTAGAACTGGATGCTGCGGTGTTCTGGCGCAATGTTGATGAGATCGTTCACGATCTGGCACCAGAAAATCGTCAGTTGCTGGCAGAACGCGATCGCATTCAGGCGGCGCTTGATGAGTGGCATCGCAGCAATCCGGGGCCGGTTAAAGATAAAACGGCCTATAAATCTTTCCTGCGTGAACTGGGCTACCTGGTGCCACAACCGGAGCGCGTGACGGTGGAAACCACGGGCATTGACAGCGAAATCACCAGCCAGGCGGGGCCACAGCTGGTGGTTCCGGCAATGAACGCCCGCTACGCGCTGAACGCGGCGAACGCTCGCTGGGGCTCACTGTACGATGCGTTATACGGCAGCGACATCATCCCGCAGGAAGGGGCGATGGTCAGCGGCTACGATCCGCAGCGCGGTGAGCAGGTTATCGCCTGGGTTCGGCGTTTCCTCGATGAATCACTACCGCTGGAAAACGGCAGCTATCAGGATGTGGTGGCGTTTAAGGTGGTTGATAAACAATTACACATCCAGTTGAAAAATGGTAAAGAAACCACGTTACGCACCCCGGCGCAGTTTGTCGGTTACCGTGGCAATGCCGCTGCGCCGTCCTGCATTTTGCTGAAAAATAACGGCCTGCATATTGAGCTGCAAATCGATGCCAACGGGCGGATTGGCAAAGACGATCCGGCGCATATCAACGATGTTATCGTCGAAGCGGCCATCAGTACCATTCTCGACTGCGAAGATTCGGTCGCGGCGGTTGATGCGGAAGATAAAATCCTGCTGTACCGCAACCTGCTGGGCCTGATGCAGGGGACTCTGCAAGAGAAAATGGAAAAAAACGGTCGGCAAATCGTGCGTAAACTGAATGACGATCGTCATTACACCGCCGCCGATGGCTCTGAAATTTCTCTGCACGGACGCTCGCTGCTGTTTATCCGCAACGTGGGTCATTTGATGACCATTCCTGTGATTTGGGACAGCGAAGGCAATGAAATCCCGGAAGGCATTCTTGATGGCGTCATGACTGGCGCGATTGCCCTCTATGATTTAAAAGTGCAGAAAAACTCGCGCACTGGCAGCGTCTATATTGTGAAACCGAAAATGCACGGTCCGCAGGAAGTGGCGTTCGCCAACAAACTGTTTACCCGCATTGAGACAATGCTCGGTATGGCACCGAATACCCTGAAAATGGGCATTATGGATGAAGAACGCCGAACCTCGCTGAACTTGCGTAGCTGTATTGCTCAGGCGCGCAACCGCGTGGCGTTCATCAATACCGGTTTCCTCGACCGTACCGGCGATGAGATGCATTCGGTGATGGAAGCTGGCCCGATGCTGCGTAAAAACCAGATGAAATCGACGCCGTGGATCAAAGCCTACGAGCGTAATAACGTGCTTTCCGGTCTGTTCTGTGGGCTGCGCGGTAAAGCGCAAATTGGTAAAGGCATGTGGGCAATGCCGGACCTGATGGCAGACATGTACAGCCAGAAGGGCGACCAACTGCGTGCCGGGGCAAACACAGCCTGGGTTCCGTCACCAACCGCTGCTACGCTCCATGCGCTGCACTACCACCAAACCAACGTACAGAGCGTGCAGGCCAACATTGCCCAGAGCGAGTTCAATGCTGAATTTGAACCGTTGCTGGACGATCTGCTGACTATTCCGGTGGCTGAAAACGCTAACTGGTCGGTGGAAGAGATCCAACAAGAGCTGGATAACAACGTGCAGGGGATTCTGGGGTACGTGGTGCGTTGGGTGGAGCAGGGGATTGGTTGTTCAAAAGTGCCGGATATTCATAACGTGGCGCTGATGGAAGACCGCGCAACGCTGCGTATCTCCAGCCAGCATATCGCCAACTGGTTACGTCACGGTATTCTGACCAAAGAACAGGTGCAGGCGTCGCTGGAGAATATGGCGAAAGTGGTTGATCAGCAAAACGCTGGCGATCCGGCTTATCGTCCGATGGCGGGGAATTTCGCTAACTCGTGTGCTTTTAAAGCTGCCAGCGATTTAATCTTCCTCGGCGTGAAACAGCCAAACGGCTATACCGAACCGTTATTACACGCCTGGCGTTTACGCGAAAAAGAAAGTCATTAATAGCGTCAAAAAAGCCCCGGCAAGTTTTATTGTCGGGGCTATGATAGTAACTGCGGTAGTACATTTATCCCGGAAATAACCGGAGCGATTATCAGGGTTTAACAATATTAAATACCCGTAGCGCATTACTAGCGGGCCTAAAACAACAATATGGACATCTTAACGATATTCTGCGCCTGCGTGTGCGGAACAGAAACACTTACCCGATATACTTGTTATGCCAGAGGTAGCAATTGCGTTAGCAGCGTACTGTTGCTGTAAAGTATAACGCCTATATTTTACAGTTCAGTCCTCTTTTGCTTATTACAACCTTAAGTATATCAAGCATATAAAGATAATAAGAGACTGAACAATATGGTTACCTGGACCCAAATGTATATGCCGATGGGAGGACTGGGGCTATCCGCTCTGGTCGCCCTGATCCCGATAATATTCTTCTTCGTTGCACTCGCGGTATTACGTCTGAAAGGACATGTCGCTGGAGCAATAACCCTTATATTATCTATCCTGATTGCAATATTCGCCTTTAAAATGCCGATTGATATGGCATTTGCTGCTGCGGGCTATGGCTTTATTTATGGATTATGGCCAATTGCGTGGATTATTGTCGCGGCGGTGTTCCTGTATAAATTAACCGTTGCCAGCGGGCAGTTCGATATTATCCGCAGCTCGGTTATCTCCATCACCGACGATCAGCGTTTGCAGGTGTTACTGATTGGTTTCTCCTTTGGTGCGTTGCTGGAAGGAGCGGCTGGCTTTGGTGCGCCGGTGGCGATTACCGGTGCGCTGCTGGTGGGCCTGGGCTTCAAACCGTTATACGCGGCGGGGCTGTGTCTGATTGCCAATACTGCGCCGGTGGCGTTTGGTGCGTTGGGCGTGCCGATTCTGGTCGCCGGTCAGGTAACGGGAATCGATCCGTTCCACATTGGCGCAATGGCGGGACGTCAGTTACCGTTCCTGTCGGTTCTTGTGCCGTTCTGGCTGGTAGCAATGATGGACGGCTGGAAAGGGGTGAAAGAGACGTGGCCAGCGGCGCTGGTTGCTGGGGGAAGCTTCGCTGTCACTCAGTTCTTTACCTCTAACTATATTGGTCCCGAACTGCCCGATATTACTTCGGCGCTGGTGAGTATCGTCTCACTCGCTTTATTCCTTAAAGTCTGGCGGCCGAAAAATACCGAAACGGCAATCAGCATGGGACAATCCGCAGGTGCGATGGTGGTGAATAAACCATCTTCTGGCGGTCCCGTGCCTTCAGAATATAGTCTGGGGCAAATCATTCGTGCGTGGTCACCGTTTTTAATCTTAACGGTGCTGGTCACCATCTGGACCATGAAGCCGTTTAAAGCGTTATTTGCTCCGGGCGGCGCGTTTTATTCACTGGTGATTAATTTCCAGATCCCTCATTTGCATCAACAAGTGTTGAAAGCGGCACCCATTGTCGCCCAACCAACGCCAATGGATGCGGTGTTTAAATTCGACCCTCTCTCAGCTGGCGGCACCGCTATTTTTATTGCGGCGATTATCTCTATCTTCATCCTCGGCGTGGGCATCAAGAAAGGGATTGGCGTCTTTGCCGAAACGCTAATTAGTCTGAAGTGGCCGATATTGTCGATTGGCATGGTGCTGGCGTTCGCCTTCGTCACCAACTATTCCGGCATGTCCACCACGCTGGCGCTGGTACTGGCAGGTACAGGCGTAATGTTCCCGTTTTTCTCACCGTTTCTCGGCTGGCTGGGCGTATTCCTTACCGGCTCGGACACCTCCTCTAACGCCCTGTTTGGTTCACTGCAATCGACCACGGCGCAGCAAATCAACGTCTCTGACACCCTGCTGGTGGCAGCAAATACCAGCGGCGGCGTAACTGGCAAGATGATCTCCCCGCAATCTATCGCCGTGGCCTGCGCCGCGACGGGCATGGTGGGCCGAGAATCTGAACTGTTCCGCTACACCGTGAAGCACAGTCTGATTTTTGCCAGCGTTATCGGCATTATCACGCTGTTGCAGGCGTATGTGTTTACCGGGATGTTAGTTTCGTAAGTCAATAATGCCGGATGATCGTTAATATCATCCGGCTACATTTACATTATTCTGTCTTATTAATTAAAAATTATTTCTCGCTTTATTATCCATGCGGCAATAATGTTTTGCGTTCAGATAACCTGCTAAATAATTAAGAGCGTGAGAACATCTGTTTTTTTATCACGCAAAACAAGCCTGTATTAATTATGTTCGCTTGATGAGCAAACACCGTTCTATCTGTTGCTTTTGCAATCTTAATCGTTAAAACTACCAACAAATTTATATAGTTACGTTGTGAAAGATTGTTAATTTTTTGTTTATTGAAATTCCGTAAAAATAACCAGACAGACATCAAATAGGGGTTATTCTTATAAATTTCACCTGTTTTTCTATCAGTGATGCCGTTTTCTTAAGAATGGAGGAAGTTATTAGAGAAGATAAAACATAAAACTATTTCTCCCAGTTACGAATTTTTTAACATTGTTTTGTCACTTGCGTTATTAATGAATAAGAAATTTAAATATAAGAAATCGCTTTTAGCGGCTATTTTGAGTGCAACCCTGTTAGCCGGTTGTGATGGCGGTGGCTCCGGATCTTCCTCCGATACGCCGCCTGTAGATTCTGGAACAGGGTCTTTGCCGGAAGTGAAACCTGATCCAACACCAAACCCGGAGCCGACGCCTGAGCCAACGCCGGACCCAGAACCTACGCCGGAACCGACACCTGATCCAGAGCCAGAACCGGAGCCAGAACCTGTTCCTACGAAAACGGGTTATCTGACCCTGGGCGGAAGCCAGCGGGTAACTGGTGCTACCTGTAATGGTGAATCCAGCGATGGCTTTACATTTACACCTGGTGAGGACGTTACTTGCGTGGCGGGTAACACGACAATTGCTACCTTCGACACCCAGTCAGAAGCTGCGCGTAGCCTGCGTGCGGTTGAAAAAGTGTCGTTTAGTCTTGAGGACGCGCAAGAACTGGCGGCTTCCGACAACAAGAAAAGCAATGCGCTCTCGCTAGTCACCTCCATGAACAGTTGCCCGGCGGATACAGAACAGGTGTGCCTGGAGTTCTCCTCAGTGATCGAGAGTAAACGCTTCGACTCGCTGTATAAGCAAATCGATCTGGCACCGGAAGAGTTCAAAAAGCTGGTCAATGAAGAGGTGGAAAACAATGCTGCGACCGATAAAGCGCCATCCACTCATACCTCACCGGTCGTGCCTGTCACCACGCCGGGAACAAAACCGGATCTGAACGCTTCCTTCGTGTCGGCTAACGCGGAACAGTTTTATCAGTATCAACCTTCGGAAATCATTCTCTCCGAAGGCCGACTGGTCGATAGCCAGGGATATGGTGTTGCTGGCGTCAACTACTACACCAATTCAGGCCGTGGCGTGACAGGGGAAAATGGTGAATTTTCCTTTAGCTGGGGCGAAACCATCTCCTTTGGTATCGATACCTTTGAACTGGGTTCAGTGCGCGGCAATAAGTCGACCATTGCGCTGACTGAACTGGGTGATGAAGTTCGCGGGGCGAATATTGATCAGCTTATTCATCGCTATTCGACGACCGGGCAAAATAATACCCGTGTTGTTCCGGACGATGTACGCAAGGTCTTTGCCGAATATCCCAACGTGATCAACGAGATTATCAATCTCTCGTTATCCAACGGTGCGACGCTGGGGGAAGGTGAGCAAGTTGTTAATCTGCCAAACGAATTTATTGAGCAGTTTAAGACGGGTCAAGCCAAAGAGATCGATACCGCGATTTGTGCGAAAACCGACGGTTGTAACGAGGCTCGCTGGTTCTCGCTGACGACGCGCAATGTTAATGACGGCCAGATTCAGGGCGTTATTAACAAGCTGTGGGGTGTGGATACAAGTTACAAATCTGTCAGCAAGTTCCATGTATTCCATGACTCCACCAACTTCTATGGCAGCACCGGTAATGCGCGCGGTCAGGCGGTGGTGAATATCTCTAACGCGGCCTTCCCGATTCTGATGGCGCGTAATGATAAAAACTACTGGCTGGCCTTCGGCGAGAAACGCGCCTGGGATAAAAACGAGCTGGCGTACATTACGGAAGCGCCTTCTCTTGTTGAGCCGGAAAACGTTACGCGCGATACCGCCACCTTTAACCTGCCGTTTATTTCGCTGGGGCAAGTCGGTGAGGGCAAACTGATGGTTATCGGTAACCCGCACTACAACAGCATTTTGCGTTGTCCGAACGGTTACAGCTGGAACGGGGGCGTTAATAAAGACGGGCAGTGTACGCTCAGCGGTGATTCAGATGACATGAAGCACTTCATGCAGAACGTACTGCGCTATCTGTCCGACGATAAATGGACGCCGGACGCGAAAGCCAGCATGACCGTAGGCACCAACCTGGATACTGTCTATTTCAAACGTCATGGTCAGGTTACAGGAAACAGCGCTGAGTTCGGCTTTCATCCGGATTTTGCGGGTATCTCTGTTGAGCATTTAAGTAGCTATGGCGATCTCGACCCGCAGGAAATGCCGCTGCTGATCCTCAACGGCTTTGAGTATGTGACTCAGGTTGGTAACGATCCTTATGCAATCCCGCTGCGTGCAGATACCAGCAAACCGAAGCTGACTCAGCAGGATGTGACCGATCTGATCGCCTATCTGAACAAAGGTGGATCGGTGCTGATCATGGAAAACGTGATGAGCAATCTTAAGGAAGAGAGCGCGTCTGGTTTTGTGCGTCTGTTGGATGCTGCAGGTCTGTCAATGGCACTGAACAAGTCGGTGGTGAATAACGATCCTCAAGGGTATCCGAACCGCGTTCGTCAGCAGCGCGCAACGGGCATTTGGGTCTATGAACGTTATCCTGCCGTAGACGGTGCGCTGCCGTACACCATCGATAGTAAGACAGGGGAAGTTAAGTGGAAATATCAGGTAGAAAACAAACCTGATGACAAACCGAAGCTGGAAGTTGCCAGCTGGCTGGAAGATGTAGATGGCAAACAGGAAACGCGTTATGCCTTTATTGATGAGGCCGATCATAAAACAGAGGATTCTCTGAAGGCTGCGAAGGAGAAAATTTTCGCCGCGTTCCCGGGGCTGAAAGAGTGTACTAATCAGGCATATCACTACGAGGTCAACTGTCTGGAATACCGTCCTGGCACGGGGGTTCCGGTTACTGGTGGCATGTATGTTCCACAGTATACGCAACTAAGCCTTAACGCCGACACGGCAAAAGCGATGGTGCAGGCTGCGGATTTAGGCACCAACATTCAGCGTCTGTATCAGCATGAGCTCTACTTCCGGACCAATGGTCGCAAAGGTGAGCGTCTGAGCAGCGTCGATCTGGAACGTCTGTACCAGAACATGTCGGTCTGGCTGTGGAACGATACGAGCTATCGTTATGAAGAAGGCAAAAATGACGAGCTGGGCTTTAAAACGTTCACCGAGTTCCTGAACTGCTATACCAACGATGCCTATACCGATGGCACACAGTGCTCCGCAGATCTGAAAAAATCGCTGGTCGATAACAACATGATCTACGGTGACGGTAGCAGCAAAGCGGGCATGATGAACCCGAGCTATCCACTCAACTATATGGAAAAACCGCTGACGCGCCTGATGCTGGGCCGTTCCTGGTGGGATCTGAACATTAAGGTTGATGTGGAGAAGTACCCTGGAGCGGTATCTGTGGGGGGAGAAGAGGTTACTGAAACCATCAGCCTGTACTCGAATCCGACCAAATGGTTTGCAGGTAACATGCAGTCAACTGGCCTGTGGGCACCGGCTCAGAAAGAGGTCACCATTAAGTCCAATGCGAACGTTCCTGTGACCGTCACCGTGGCGCTGGCTGACGACCTGACCGGACGTGAGAAGCATGAAGTTGCGCTGAACCGTCCGCCAAGAGTGACTAAAACGTACTCTCTGGACGCTAGCGGTACGGTGAAGTTCAAGGTGCCTTACGGTGGCCTGATTTATATCAAGGGCAATAGCTCTACCAATGAATCAGCCAGTTTCACCTTTACTGGCGTGGTAAAAGCACCGTTCTATAAAGACGGCGCATGGAAAAACGATCTGAACTCACCGGCTCCGCTGGGTGAGCTGGAATCAGACGCTTTCGTCTATACCACACCGAAGAAGAACCTGAATGCCAGCAATTACACGGGCGGACTGGAGCAATTCGCTAACGATCTGGATACCTTTGCCAGCTCGATGAATGACTTCTACGGTCGTAATGATGAAGACGGTAAGCACCGGATGTTTACCTATAAAGCATTGACGGGCCACAAGCATCGTTTCACCAACGATGTGCAGATCTCCATCGGTGATGCGCACTCTGGTTATCCGGTAATGAACAGCAGCTTCTCGACGAACAGCACCACGCTGCCGACGACGCCGCTGAACGACTGGCTGATCTGGCACGAAGTTGGTCACAACGCCGCCGAAACGCCGCTGACTGTTCCTGGCGCAACTGAAGTAGCGAACAACGTGCTGGCGCTGTACATGCAGGATCGCTATCTCGGCAAGATGAACCGTGTCGCTGACGATATTACTGTCGCGCCGGAATATCTGGACGAGAGCAACGGTCAGGCATGGGCGCGCGGCGGTGCGGGCGACCGTCTGCTGATGTACGCGCAGCTGAAGGAGTGGGCAGAGAAAAACTTTGATATCAAACAGTGGTATCCAGAAGGCTCTCTGCCAGAGTTCTACAGCGAGCGTGAAGGGATGAAAGGCTGGAACCTGTTCCAGTTGATGCACCGTAAAGCGCGCGGCGATGAGGTTGGCAATAACAAGTTCGGCAGTAAGAACTACTGTGCTGAATCTAACGGTAACGCTGCCGACACGCTGATGCTGTGTGCCTCCTGGGTCGCCCAGACGGATCTTTCGGAGTTCTTTAAGAAATGGAATCCGGGCGCGAATGCTTACCAGTTGCCGGGAGCGACGGAGATGAGCTTCGAAGGCGGTGTGAGCCAGTCGGCTTACAACACGCTCGCGTCACTCGATCTGCCGAAACCGAAGCAAGGGCCGGAAACCATTAATAAGGTTACCGAATATTCGATGCCTGCTGAATAACCCGGATAAGGCGCTCGCGCCGCATCCGGCATGAAATAAGGCGCATCGGGTCAACACATATGCCCGATGCGCCAGCTTATCGGGCCTGGAGGAAAGCCATATGGCATACACCCGCAGGCCCGCATCCGGCAAATTACAACAAACAACCTTTAACCATGCTTTTTGATGTTTTTCAGCAATACCCCGCGGCGATGCCCGTCCTGGCTACCGTCGGAGGATTGATTATCGGCAGTTTTTTGAATGTGGTGATTTGGCGTTACCCTATCATGCTGCGCCAACAAATGGCGGAGTTTCACGGTGAAATGCCGAGTACGCAGTCAAAAATAAGCCTTGCGCTACCGCGTTCGCACTGCCCACATTGTCAGCAGACCATCCGGATACGTGACAATATACCGCTGCTCTCCTGGCTGATGCTCAAAGGGCGCTGCCGCGACTGTCAGGCGAAAATCAGCAAGCGTTATCCGCTGGTGGAGTTATTGACGGCACTCGCTTTTTTGCTGGCGAGTCTGGTGTGGCCAGAAAGTGGATGGGGGCTGGCGGTGATGATATTATCCGCCTGGCTGATTGCCGCGAGCATCATTGACCTCGACAACCAATGGCTGCCCGATGTTTTTACTCAGGGCGTATTGTGGACCGGGCTGATTGCGGCATGGGCGCAACAGAGTCCGTTAACACTACAAGATGCAGTCACCGGCGTACTGGTGGGATTTATCACTTTTTACTCCCTGCGCTGGATAGCCGGAATAGTTCTGCGTAAAGAAGCATTAGGCATGGGCGATGTATTACTCTTCGCCGCTTTAGGTGGCTGGGTGGGGGCGTTATCACTGCCCAACGTTGCTTTAATCGCCTCATGCTGCGGCCTGATATATGCCGTTATTACAAAAAGAGGATCAACCACACTGCCTTTTGGACCGTGTTTAAGTCTGGGCGGTATAGCAACACTTTATCTACAGGCATTGTTTTAATGATAACAACGTCATTATCAAAGTGACATTTTAACTCTTATTAATAACCTTAGAGATTATTTACCATGTCGATAAAACAAATGCCAGGGAGGGTATTAATATCGCTATTGTTGAGCGTTACAGGATTATTAAGTGGCTGTGCCAGCCATAATGAAAATGCCAGTTTACTGGCGAAAAAACAGGCGCAAAATATCAGCCAAAACCTGCCGATTAAATCTGCGGGATATACCTTAGTGCTGGCGCAAAGTAGCGGCACGACGGTAAAAATGACCATTATCAGCGAAGCGGGTGCTCAGACCACGCAGACGCCTGATGCCTTTTTAACCAGCTATCAACGACAAATGTGCGCTGACCCGACGGTGAAATTAATGATAACCGAGGGAATTAATTACAGCATAATGATTAATGATACACGTACAGGTAACCAGTATCAGCGGAAACTGGATCGTACCACCTGTGGAATAGTCAAAGCATAACGTCGGGTAGATATAAATTGGCGCGGGTTGTTTTTCGTGACGCACGAATTTATCTCATTCAATGGCTGACAAAAATTCGTCACACTCTTAACCAGAGACAATCTCTTAATACAGACAAAGAGCATCTGCGAAAAATTGCACGCGGGATGTTCTGGCTCATGCTGCTTATTATTTCTGCAAAAGTGGCGCATTCACTCTGGCGCTATTTCTCCTTTTCTGCGGAATATACGGCGGTTTCCCCATCGGCGAATAAACCGCCCCGTGCAGATGCAAAAACGTTCGATAAAAATGACGTGCAATTAATCAGCCAGCAAAACTGGTTTGGCAAATATCAGCCCGTCGCCGCACCGGTAAAACAACCTGAACCTGTGCCTGTGGCAGAAACTCGTCTTAATGTGGTGCTGCGCGGGATCGCCTTTGGTGCCAGACCTGGCGCGGTTATTGAAGAAGGTGGCAAACAGCAGGTCTATTTGCAGGGGGAACGGCTTGGTTCTCACAACGCGGTGATTGAGGAAATCAACCGCGACCATGTGATGCTGCGCTATCAGGGAAAAATAGAGCGCCTGAGCCTGGCAGAAGAGGAGCGTTCCACCGTAGCCGTGACCAACAAAAAAGCCATCAGTGACGAAGCAAAGCAAGCTGTTGCTGAGCCTGCTGCCAGTGCGCCAGTTGAGATCCCGGCAGCCGTGCGTCAGGCACTGGCGAAAGATCCGCAGAAAATTTTTAACTATATCCAGCTTACGCCTGTGCGTAAGGAGGGGATTGTCGGTTATGCAGTGAAGCCGGGGGCAGATCGTTCTCTGTTCGATGCCAGCGGTTTTAAGGAAGGCGATATCGCCATTGCGCTAAATCAGCAGGATTTCACTGATCCACGAGCAATGATTGCTCTGATGCGGCAGTTACCTTCAATGGATTCCATTCAACTTACGGTTTTACGCAAGGGTGCGCGCCACGACATTTCCATCGCGCTGCGCTAACCGCATTTAATCCAGGAGAATCATTCATCGTGTTTTGGCGTGATATTACGTTGTCGGTCTGGCGTAAGAAGACAACTGGCCTCAAAACAAAAAAGCGTTTACTGCCGCTGGTGTTGGCAGCGGCATTATGCAGTTCACCGGTCTGGGCGGAAGAAGCCACTTTCACCGCCAATTTTAAAGATACCGACCTGAAATCGTTCATCGAAACCGTCGGCGCTAACCTTAATAAAACCATCATTATGGGGCCGGGCGTACAGGGGAAAGTGAGTATTCGTACCATGACTCCGCTCAATGAACGCCAGTATTACCAGCTATTCCTTAACCTGCTGGAAGCACAGGGGTATGCCGTCGTACCGATGGAAAACGACGTGCTGAAGGTGGTGAAATCCAGCGCCGCGAAAGTCGAGCCACTGCCGCTGGTCGGTGAAGGCAGCGACAACTACGCGGGCGATGAAATGGTCACCAAAGTAGTGCCGGTACGTAATGTGTCGGTCCGCGAATTGGCACCGATTCTGCGCCAGATGATCGACAGCGCAGGCTCAGGCAACGTTGTTAATTACGATCCCTCCAACGTGATTATGCTCACCGGACGCGCCTCCGTTGTGGAGCGCCTGACGGAAGTGATCCAGCGTGTGGATCACGCGGGTAATCGCACTGAAGAGGTGATCCCGCTGGATAACGCCTCGGCTTCGGAAATCGCCCGCGTGCTGGAAAGCCTGACGAAAAACAGCGGCGAGAACCAGCCTGCGACGCTGAAATCACAGATTGTCGCCGACGAACGCACCAACAGTGTGATTGTCAGTGGTGACCCGGCCACGCGGGACAAAATGCGCCGCCTGATCCGTCGGCTGGACTCAGAAATGGAGCGCAGCGGCAACAGCCAGGTTTTCTATCTCAAATACAGCAAAGCGGAAGATCTGGTCGATGTGCTGAAGCAGGTCAGCGGCACGCTCACGGCGGCTAAAGAAGAGGCGGAAGGCACCGTCGGTAGCGGGCGTGAGGTTGTCTCCATCGCCGCCAGCAAACACAGTAATGCCCTGATTGTTACCGCGCCGCAGGACATCATGCAGTCGCTGCAAAGCGTGATTGAACAACTGGATATTCGCCGTGCTCAGGTGCATGTCGAGGCGTTGATCGTGGAAGTTGCTGAAGGCAGCAATATCAACTTCGGCGTGCAGTGGGCGTCGAAAGATGCCGGATTAATGCAGTTTGCTAACGGTACGCAGATCCCTATCGGTACGCTGGGCGCAGCGATTTCTCAGGCGAAACCGCAGAAAGGCTCGACGGTAATCAGTGAAAACGGCGCTACCACCATAAATCCGGATACTAACGGCGATCTCTCCACGCTTGCTCAGCTACTTTCCGGCTTTAGCGGTACGGCGGTTGGCGTGGTGAAAGGTGACTGGATGGCGCTGGTACAGGCGGTCAAAAACGACTCCAGCTCGAACGTGCTCTCCACGCCGAGCATCACCACGCTGGACAACCAGGAAGCCTTCTTCATGGTGGGCCAGGATGTTCCGGTATTAACCGGCTCTACCGTTGGCTCCAATAACAGCAATCCTTTCAATACAGTAGAGAGGAAAAAAGTCGGCATCATGCTGAAAGTCACGCCGCAGATTAACGAAGGAAACGCGGTACAGATGGTGATTGAGCAGGAAGTGTCGAAGGTGGAAGGACAGACCAGCCTCGACGTGGTGTTTGGTGAGCGCAAACTGAAAACCACCGTGTTGGCTAACGATGGTGAGCTAATTGTGCTTGGCGGTCTGATGGACGATCAGGCGGGAGAAAGCGTGGCGAAAGTGCCGCTGCTGGGCGATATCCCATTGATTGGTAACCTGTTTAAATCGACGGCGGATAAAAAAGAAAAACGTAACCTGATGGTGTTTATCCGCCCGACCATTCTGCGTGACGGTATGGCGGCAGACGGCGTGTCGCAGCGCAAATATAACTACATGCGCGCCGAACAGATCTATCGTGATGAGCAAGGCTTAAGCCTGATGCCGCACACCGCGCAGCCGGTACTGCCAGCGCAAAACCAGGCCTTACCGCCGGAAGTACGTGCGTTCCTTAATGCCGGGAGAACGCGTTAATGGTGCCTGTAGCACAGGAAACCACTGCTAACACCGTGCGTCTGCCCTACAGTTTCAGCCGTCGGTTTAGCCTGGTGGCATGGTGCGAAGCATCGTTGGAGATCCTCCACGTTCATCCGTTGTCGCTCTCTGTTTTGCAGGAGCTGCAGCGGGGGCTGAACGCGCCCTTTACGCTGCGGCAAATCGACGAAGCCGAATTTGAACAGCGGCTGAATGCGGTCTGGCAGCGTGACTCTTCCGAGGCCCGCCAGCTGATGGAAGATCTCGGTTCTGCTGAGGACTTTTTTACTCTCGCTGAAGAACTGCCGGAAACGGAAGATCTGCTGGAAAGCGACGACGACGCGCCAATCATCAAACTGATCAACGCTATGCTGGCAGAGGCGATTAAAGAAGGCGCTTCGGATATCCACATTGAGACATTTGAAAAGAGTCTGGTGATCCGTTTTCGCGTTGACGGCACATTACATGAAATGCTGCGCCCGGGGCGCAAACTGGCCTCGCTGCTGGTATCGCGTATCAAGGTGATGGCGCGGCTGGATATTGCCGAAAAGCGCGTACCGCAGGATGGACGCATTGCGCTGCTGCTGGGCGGTCGGGCGATTGACGTGCGTGTCTCCACCATGCCCTCCGCCTGGGGCGAGCGCGTGGTGCTGCGACTGCTGGACAAAAACCAGGCCCGCCTGACGCTGGAGCGTCTGGGGCTGAACCATGAACTGACCGCGCAGTTACGCCAGCTGTTACACAAACCGCACGGCATCTTTCTGGTGACGGGGCCGACGGGTTCCGGCAAAAGCACCACGCTGTACGCCGGATTGCAGGAGCTGAACAACCATTCGCGTAACATTCTCACGGTTGAAGACCCCATCGAATACATGATTGAAGGGATCGGTCAGACACAGGTTAACACCCGCGTCGGCATGACCTTTGCCCGTGGCCTGCGCGCGATTTTGCGTCAGGACCCGGATGTGGTGATGGTCGGTGAAATCCGCGATACCGAAACCGCAGAAATCGCTGTTCAGGCTTCACTGACCGGACACCTGGTACTTTCCACGCTGCATACCAACACAGCGGTGGGGGCGATCACGCGTTTGCAGGATATGGGCGTGGAGCCTTTCCTGCTCTCTTCCAGTCTGACGGGCGTGATGGCGCAGCGACTGGTTCGCACGCTGTGTCCCGATTGCCGCCAGTCCGCGCCTGCCACTGACGAAGAAAAACGCCTGCTGGGGATTACCGATGCGCGTACCGTCACGCTGTACCATCCGCAGGGCTGCCCCGCCTGTAATCACAAAGGTTTTCGCGGACGTACCGCTATCCATGAACTGATTGTGGTGGACGCCACATTGCGTGATTTGATCCACCGTCAGGCCGGGGAACTGGAGCTGGAACGTTATGTCCGGCAACACTCTGCGGGTATCCGCAGCAACGGCATTGAGAAAGTGCTCGCCGGAGAAACCTCTCTCGATGAAGTTCTGCGGGTAACCATGGAGGCGTAATGGCACTGTTTTACTATCAGGCGCTGGAGCGTAATGGTCGCAAAACCAAAGGTATGATTGAGGCGGATTCCGCGCGTCATGCCCGCCAGTTGTTGCGAGGTAAAGATCTCATTCCCGTGCACATTGAAGCACGGATGAATGCATCGGCAGGGGGAATGTTGCAGCGTCGGCGGCACGCACATCGTCGCGTGGCGGCGGCAGATCTGGCGCTGTTCACCCGCCAACTGGCAACGCTGGTGCAGGCAGCAATGCCGCTGGAAACCTGCTTACAGGCGGTCAGTGAGCAAAGTGAAAAACTGCATGTAAAAAGCCTCGGAATGGCACTGCGCAGCCGGATTCAGGAAGGTTATACCCTGTCGGACAGCCTGCGTGAACATCCCCGCGTCTTTGACTCCCTGTTTTGCTCGATGGTCGCTGCCGGAGAAAAATCCGGACATCTCGACGTGGTGCTTAATCGCCTGGCGGATTACACCGAACAGCGGCAGCGTCTGAAATCACGCCTGCTGCAGGCCATGCTCTACCCGCTGGTACTGCTGGTGGTGGCAACGGGCGTGGTCACTATTTTGCTGACGGCAGTAGTGCCGAAAATTATCGAACAGTTTGATCATCTCGGACACGCGCTGCCTGCCTCCACCCGAATGCTCATCGCCATGAGCGACACGTTACAGACCAGCGGCGTTTACTGGCTGGCGGGTTTGCTGGCGCTTCTGGTGCTGGGGCAACGGCTACTTAAAAATCCTGCTATGCGCCTGCGCTGGGATAAAACCTTGCTGCGTTTGCCCGTGACGGGGCGTGTTGCGCGCGGGCTGAATACGGCGCGTTTTTCCCGCACGTTAAGCATCCTCACCGCCAGCAGTGTTCCGCTACTGGAAGGCATTCAGACCGCTGCCGCCGTGTCGGCAAATCGCTATGTCGAACAACAACTGCTGCTGGCGGCAGATCGCGTCCGCGAAGGAAGCAGTCTGCGCGCTGCGCTGGCGGAGTTGCGCCTGTTCCCGCCGATGATGCTGTACATGATCGCCTCCGGCGAACAGAGCGGCGAACTGGAAACCATGCTTGAGCAGGCCGCAGTCAACCAGGAACGGGAATTTGATACCCAGGTGGGGCTGGCGTTAGGGCTGTTTGAACCGGCGCTGGTGGTGATGATGGCGGGCGTGGTGCTGTTTATCGTCATCGCCATCCTCGAACCGATGCTGCAACTGAACAATATGGTTGGAATGTAATTTACGGAGTTATCACATGAATTCGTTATCCCGCACACAAAAACCACGGGCAGGTTTTACCCTGCTGGAAGTGATGGTGGTGATTGTTATTCTTGGCGTCCTGGCAAGTCTGGTGGTGCCTAACCTGTTGGGCAATAAAGAGAAAGCGGATCGGCAAAAAGCCATCAGCGATATCGTGGCGCTGGAGAATGCGCTGGATATGTACCGACTGGATAACGGGCGTTATCCGACCACAGAACAGGGGCTTGAGGCACTGATCCAGCAACCGGCCAATATGGCGGACTCCCGCAACTACCGTACCGGTGGATACATTAAACGACTGCCAAAAGATCCGTGGGGCAATGATTATCAGTATCTCAGCCCGGGTGAAAAAGGACTGTTTGATGTTTATACCCTGGGGGCAGATGGTCAGGAAAACGGGGAAGGCGCTGGCGCAGATATCGGTAACTGGAATTTGCAGGAGTTTCAGTAATCAGTGCCTGGACGCGGATTCACTCTTCTGGAAATCATGCTGGTGATTTTCCTTATCGGCCTTGCCAGTGCGGGCGTGGTGCAGACTTTTGCGACCGATTCTGAATCGCCCGCGAAAAAAGCGGCGCAGGATTTTCTGACTCGCTTTGCGCAGTTTAAAGACAGGGCAGTGATCGAAGGGCAGACACTCGGTGTACTAATCGACCCGCCGGGATACCAGTTTATGCAGCGTCGTCAGGGGCAGTGGTTGCCTGTTTCTGCGACCCGGTTATCGGCACAGGTTACGGTGCAGAAACAGGTGCAGATGCTGTTACAACCCGGAAGTGATATCTGGCAGAAGGAGTATGCGCTGGAGCTGCAGCGTCGTCGCCTGACGCTGCACGATATTGAACTGGAGCTGCAAAAAGAGGCGAAAAAGAAGACGCCGCAGATCCGTTTTTCGCCTTTTGAACCCGCCACGCCGTTTACGCTGCGCTTCTACTCGGCGGCGCAAAACGCATGTTGGGCGGTAAAACTGGCACACGATGGCGCGTTATCCCTCAATCAATGTGATGAGAGGATGCGATGAAGCGCGGATTTACCTTGCTGGAAGTGATGCTCGCGCTGGCGATTTTTGCGCTGGCTGCCACGGCGGTGTTACAGATTGCCAGCGGTGCGCTGAGTAATCAGCACGTTCTTGAGGAAAAAACGGTAGCGTGCTGGGTGGCTGAAAACCAGACTGCGCTGCTCTACCTGATGACCCGCGAGCAGCGGGCGGTCAGCCACCAGGGCGAGAGCGATATGGCAGGAAGCCGCTGGTACTGGCGAACCACACCGCTGAATACAGGTAACGCGCTACTTCAGGCGGTGGATATTGAAGTCAGCCGTCACGAAGATTTTTCGCCGGTTATTCAGTCACGACGCGCCTGGTTTAGCGCCGTGGGAGGCCAACAGTGAGAAGGACTTGCGCTGGTTTCACGTTACTGGAAATGCTGGTGGCAATTGCCATTTTTGCCTCGCTGGCACTGATGGCGCAGCAGGTGACTAACGGCGTCACACGCGTGAATAGCGCCGTCGCCGGACACGATCAAAAACTAAACCTCATGCAGCAAACGATGAGTTTTCTGACCCACGATCTGACACAAATGATGCCGCGTCCGGTAAGAGGCGATCAGGGCCAGCGTGAACCTGCGTTACTGGCTGGCCCTGGCGTGCTGGCGTCTGAGAGTGGAGGAATGCGTTTTGTGCGCGGCGGTGTGGTTAACCCGTTGATGCGTCTGCCACGCAGCAATCTGCTCACCGTTGGTTACCGCATTCATGACGGCTATCTCGAACGGTTAGCCTGGCCACTGACCGATGCGGCAGGCAGCGTGAAGCCAACAACGCAAAAATTAATCCCGGCGGATTCGCTCCGTTTGCAGTTCTACGACGGCACCCGCTGGCAGGAGAGCTGGTCATCAGTGCAGGCGATTCCTGTGGCAGTACGCATAACCCTGCATTCGCCGCAATGGGGCGAAATTGAACGCATCTGGTTGTTACGCGGGCCGCAATTATCATGATCACCTTACCACCAAAACGCGGAATGGCACTGGTCGTGGTGCTGGTATTGCTGGCGGTTATGATGCTGGTGACCATCACGCTTTCCGGGCGGATGCAGCAACAACTTGGGCGAACGCGCAGCCAGCAGGAGTACCAGCAGGCGCTGTGGTACAGCGCCAGTGCAGAAAGCCTGGCGTTGAGCGCACTCAGTCTGAGCCTGAAAAATGAAAAGCGTGTGCATCTGGCACAGCCGTGGGCTTCTGGCCCTCGTTTTTTCCCACTGCCGCAGGGGCAAATTGCCGTCACTCTGCGTGACGCACAGGCCTGCTTTAACCTGAATGCCCTCGCTCAGCCGACGACGGCGTCGCGTCCTATCGCGGTACAACAACTGATTGCCCTGATCTCGCGCCTGGATGTGCCTGCTTATCGGGCCGAACTGATAGCCGAAAGCCTGTGGGAGTTTATTGACGAGGACCGCAGCGTGCAGACGCGTCTGGGGCGTGAAGACAGCGAGTATCTCGCCCGCTCGGTGCCGTTCTACGCCGCCAATCAACCGCTGGCCGATATCAGTGAGATGCGCGTGGTACAGGGAATGGACGCCGGGCTTTATCAAAAACTGAAACCGCTGGTCTGTGCGCTGCCGATGACCCGCCAGCAAATCAACATCAATACCCTGGACGTCGCGCAAAGTGTGATTCTTGAGGCGCTGTTTGACCCGTGGTTAAGCCCTGTTCAGGCGCGGGCGTTATTACAACAACGTCCGGCGAAGGGCTGGGAAGATGTCGATCAGTTTCTTGCGCAGCCGCTACTTGCTGACGTCGATGAGCGTACTAAAAAACAGCTAAAAACCGTCCTGAGCGTGGACAGCAATTACTTCTGGCTGCGTTCAGATATCACCGTGAATGAGATTGAACTGACGATGAACTCGTTAATTGTCCGCATGGGCCCACAACACTTTTCGGTTCTCTGGCATCAGACAGGAGAAAGTGAGTGAGTTCCATACTTGAGATTTTTTTCCCGCTTTGCGCCTCCGACACCATCCGCTGGCAGCGCCGTACACCCGATGTGGAACACGGTATCTGGCCTGACGTTGCTGACGAACGTCTCCAGCAATGGCTGCAAACCGATGCGATTCGACTCTACATTCCCGGCGAATGGATCAGCGTCTGGCAGGTTGAACTGCCTGATGTGCCTCGCAAGCAGATACCGACGATTCTGCCCGCCTTGCTGGAAGAAGAGCTGAACCAGGATATCGATGAACTGCATTTCGCCCCGTTGAAAATCGACCAGCAACTGGCAACCGTAGCTGTGATTCACCAGCAGCATATGCGCAACATTGCGCAGTGGTTGCAGGCAAACGGCATCACCCGCGCTACCGTCGCGCCAGACTGGATGTCCATTCCTTGTGGGTTTATGGCTGGCGATGCGCAACGGGTTATCTGCCGCATCGATGAATGCCGGGGATGGAGCGCCGGGCGGGCGCTGGCTCCGGTCATGTTCCGCGCACAGCTCAATGAGCAGGATTTACCGCTTTCACTAACCGTGGTCGGCATTGCACCGGAAGAACTGTCTGCATGGGCTGGTGCAGACGCCGAACGCCTGACAGTGACGGCTCTGCCCGCCATTACCACTTATGGCGAATCGGAAGGGAACCTGCTAACAGGGCCGTGGCAGCCTCGCGTCAGCTACCGAAAACAGTGGGCGCGCTGGCGGGTGATGATTCTGCCGATATTGCTGATTCTGGTTGCGCTGGCAGTGGAACGGGGCGTGACGTTATGGAGCGTCAGCGAACAGGTGGCGCAAAGCCGCACCCAGGCGGAAAAAAAGTTCTTAACGTTGTTCCCGGAGCAGAAGCGGATTGTGAATTTACGCTCTCAGGTGACGATGGCGCTGAAAAAATATCGCCCACAGGCCGACGATACCCGGTTGCTCGCAGAATTGTCAGCGATCGCCAGTACCCTGAAATCAGCGTCACTTACCGACATCGAAATGCGTGGTTTCACCTTTGATCAAAAACGCCAGACGCTTCACCTCCAGCTACGGGCTGCGAACTTTGCCAGCTTCGACAAACTGCGTAGCGCACTGGCGGCAGATTATGTTGTGCAACAGGACGCGTTACAGAAAGAGGGTGATGCGGTTTCCGGCGGCGTAACGTTGCGGAGGAAATAACATGTTACGCGATAAATTTATTCACTATTTTCAGCAATGGCGTGAACGCCAGTTAAGCCGTGGCGAACACTGGCTGACACAACACCTGGCGGGGCGTTCTCCGCGTGAAAAGGGCATGTTACTGGCAGCGGTGGTGTTCCTGTTTAGCGCCGGATATTACGTTCTCTTCTGGCAGCCGTTGAGCGAACGGATAGAACAACAGGAGACGATGTTGCAGCAGTTGGTGGCGATGAACACCCGACTGAAGAACGCCGCGCCGGATATTATTGCAGCGCGAAAATCTGCCACAACAACGCCTGCGCAGGTATCGCGGGTCATCAGCGATAGTGCTTCCGTGCACTCTGTGGTCATCAAACGGATTGCCGAGCGTGGGGAGAATATTCAAGTCTGGATAGATCCGGTGGTGTTTAATGACCTGCTGAACTGGTTAAAAGCACTGGATGAAAAATATGCGCTGCGGGTGACACAAATTGATGTCAGTGCGGGTGAGAAGCCTGGGATGGTGAATGTGCAGCGACTGGAATTTGGACGGGGGTAGGTATTGCCATTTCCTTAACCCCACCTGATAACCCTTAGCCCAATGGTGAGTGCGGAACTGTCAAACCCGCTTACCGGGCTGAGTTTCGATGTAGCAAGAATTATCTCCCTCCAGACCACCACGGAATATTCGGTAACACTGAAGGAACCTGTTTTTCACCATGTAGCCTTCGTTAATCGACACCTTTCTCAGACTGTAAAGTTGCTTAAGTGTTTTGACACATTATGATTATTAATAGTTGCAATAAATCATTGAGTAACAATTGATAGGCCAAAACATATAGGATAATTCTTGTGTGATCTGTATTTTGTGTAGCCTGGAAATTAGTAAAATTCCTGGAGATAATCAGAAAGGGAATTTCAAATAAGCATAATAATTTCCAGTGAAACTATTCATTGATTTTAAGAAATGTCTGCTCAGGTATATCTACTGAGGGATGGTGTTGGTTGTAACACTGGTTAAAATAAACACACATAATAATCAAGATGTATATTTTAATCGACGAAAATAATTACCTTCGGGATTATTGATGCGACTTAAATAACACCATTTAAATGTGATATGAATCACAAATATGGCTGTAAAGAGGGGGCTGTAGATATAAATAAGAAGTACACGAGTGAATTTTAAATAGGGAAATAGTTTCTCGGTGAACAATTTATTGGTAATCAATCGCGTGCGTTCTGGTTTGAAACAGATTGCAGGTATTGTTACGCATAAAATCCATGGGGGTATTATAATCAAGTAGTTAACAGTAATAACAAAAAATAATTTCCTGGGAAATTAACTCTACATTCTAAAACGGCCAGTTTTCTGAAATTACCAGAAGACCGAATACATTCATGCCTGAAGAATGGATTAGAAGAAACGAGACGGAAATAGATCTATTTATCCCTGCGGAAATGATTTCTGCTGAAATTTTTTGCGGCTATTAAAAAGGTCAAACCGTCTGAGTAAATTTTATCCAGTTACAAATAAGCATTACCTCCAGTGTATTGGTAGCTGTTAAGCCAGGGGCGGTAGCGTACCTGAAGAGATTAGGATCACATCATCAAATGGCAAGAAGTGGATTTGAAGTCCAGAAAGTCACCGTAGAGGCATTATTTCTACGAGAAATACGAACACGCTTTGGTAAGTTCCGTCTGGGATATTTGTGGGCGATTCTCGAACCCTCTGCGCATTTGCTGATACTGTTGGGCATTTTTGGTTACATTATGCACCGCACGATGCCAGACATCTCATTCCCGGTGTTTTTACTTAATGGCCTGATTCCCTTTTTTATCTTTAGCAGTATCAGCAATCGTTCTGTAGGTGCTATTGAAGCGAATCAGGGGCTGTTTAATTATCGACCAGTAAAACCCATCGATACGATCATTGCACGCGCACTGCTTGAGACACTGATTTACGTTGCTGTTTATATATTGCTTATGCTTATCGTCTGGATGGCAGGCGAATATTTCGAAATAACAAACTTTTTACAACTTGTGCTTACCTGGAGTTTGTTAATCATTCTTTCATGTGGCGTTGGCTTAATATTCATGGTCGTTGGTAAAACCTTCCCTGAAATGCAAAAGGTCCTGCCGATACTGCTTAAGCCGCTGTATTTCATCTCCTGCATCATGTTCCCTCTACACTCGATTCCGAAGCAATACTGGTCATATCTACTCTGGAATCCATTAGTGCATGTCGTAGAGTTAAGCCGCGAGGCAGTTATGCCTGGCTATATCAGCGAAGGCGTGAGTCTGAACTACCTGGCAATGTTTACTCTGGTCACCCTGTTCATCAGTCTGGCGTTATACCGAACGCGTGAAGAGGCAATGCTGACATCATGATTAAGATTGAGAATTTGACGAAGTCCTATCGCACGCCAACGGGTCGACATTATGTCTTTAAGGATTTAAACATCGAAATCCCTTCAGGAAAAAGTGTCGCCTTTATTGGTCGCAACGGAGCGGGTAAATCAACGTTACTGAGAATGATTGGCGGCATTGACCGCCCCGACAGTGGAAAGATCATCACTAATAAAACAATATCATGGCCAGTCGGCCTTGCAGGTGGATTTCAGGGAAGTTTAACCGGACGCGAAAACGTAAAATTTGTTGCGCGGTTATACGCGAAGCAAGAAGAGCTGAAAGAGAAAATTGAGTTTGTTGAAGAATTTGCCGAACTCGGTAAGTACTTCGATATGCCGATTAAAACTTACTCATCTGGTATGCGATCGCGTTTAGGCTTTGGTTTAAGCATGGCATTTAAGTTTGATTATTATATCGTCGATGAAGTAACCGCAGTCGGTGATGCCAGGTTTAAAGAAAAATGCGCTCAATTGTTTAAAGAAAGGCATAAAGAATCTAGCTTTTTAATGGTTTCACATAGTTTGAATTCATTGAAAGAGTTTTGTGATGTGGCGATTGTGTTTAAGGATGATAATGCGGTTAGTTTTCATGAGGATGTTCAGGAGGGGGTTGATGAGTATCGGAATTTATTGCTCACAAGTTAGATATCTGGATTCTACGTGACATTATTTAACAATAACTAAATTTTAATAGTTTATATAATTAGAATATATCGAAAAGTAAATTGTTTATTGTATCGATAAAAATAATTGCAAAGGGCATGTTTAATTTGGTAAAGCTGAATACTACGAGTGATTAAATATTTTGTACCATCTACTATATGCCATTTATATTGTGAAAATATGCTAAGTAGCAGTAAGTAAAAATTTATAGATTAAGTTAGAGGTAGATATGAAATTATTACTTTGGGTTCCGCCTTGGTCCGCACATGGTGATTTGAATTTTTATAAAAATGCTGTTCAAAATCATCTAATCCCACAAGGTAATATTCTTTCTGAAGAAGGTTGGGATGTCACATTATTTCTTCCTTCGAATCTTGATATTCTGCGCTCTTTTGCATGTAAAAATATAAAGATAATAAACTTTAATATAAATGATCAAATAAATTGCTTTGGTTCGCTCAATGATTTGTCGATTGAGCTTTACAAGCAAAAGGATAATGTTAAAAAGAAAATTGAAAATATTTCTAGTACCCTATCAAACTATTTGGATGATCATTATGATGTTATTTTACTTTGGGAGACGCCAGTTCCATTTTTAGAAAAAATGTTCCCTGATGCATTGATAGTAAATCAAATGCCTGGAGTATTCAGTAGACCTCCATATCCACATTTTATAACATTCGATATTAATGGGCTTTATAAGAGTAGCACTCTTTCAATTTATAGCGAAGATATTAAAAAATGTAATTTTCAAGAGAATGAAATAAGTTTAGCTAACTTATTTATAGATAGATCAAAATATGAGATAAACACACTTACACCATTTAAAAGAAAAGACCTTGATCCTACAGAAAAGTATGAGAAGTTAATTCTTCTTCCCTTACAAGTTAGTGCTCATTACTCTTTTCAATCGGATACACCATACTCTAATCAGATGGAGTTTTTACTTGATGTCCTTAAGGATTCCGATGAAAAAACAGGTATTGTAGTTACTCAATATATAACACCTAGAGTTGCGGATACAATATTAACTAATGATGTGGTTAGCAGTCTTAAAGCTAAGTGGCCAAATCTCATATACCATCCAAGTTTCGATAAAATTAGCAGCATATCTCAATTTTTATTACCATTAGTAGATGAGGTTGTAACATGTTCGTCATCTCTTGGGTTACAAGGGATTTCTTGGGGACGACAACTTAAAGTTTATGGAAATACATATCTAACTCCTTATTCCAATAACAGTTCTCCATTACATTACCAGACTTTGAGGAAAGAATCGCTAAACATTCTGTCATTTATATTAACAAGAAACCAACCTCTTGCACACTCTGTCACCAAAGATGGGAAGTTTTTGTCCAGACTTCTTAAAGATTTATTAAATGTCAAGCGTAGTGGTATAAATAATATATATGACTTACCTTCATTTTTATCTATTGATGAAAAATATGAAGACAAGCTATTCAACTCATTCCGAACAGAACGAGTAATCAAAGACCTAAGTCAAATAAATAAACCAATTAGTAATAAAATAAATGAATTAAAACGATTTAGTAAATTTGTAAATGACTCAGCTATTAAAATAATTTCCTTTGATATTTTTGATACATTAGTTTATCGCCCAACAGAAGTGCCAATTGATGTTTTTAAGTTCTTAGAAACAAAAATGCTACACATTAGTAATGGGGTGGCAGAAAACTTTTCTCGAATTAGACACGTCTCAGAGGTCGAAGCTAGGAATGAGAAAGACTCAAAAGAGGTAACATTAGATGAAATTTACGATAAGATAAAAGAGTTTTACAAGCTGGATAGAGAAACAATTAATAACATGAAATGGGCGGAGGTTGAGTATGAAACAAAAATAATTAAACCTCGCCCTGCTGGTAAAAAGCTGTGGGATATAGCAAAAAAAACAGGTAAACCTATTTACATCATATCTGATATGTATTTACCTAAGGATGCTATTCTTAACATCCTTAAAATTAATGGATATGATGGCTTTGAGAAAGTATATATTTCAAATGAATACGGTGTCAGTAAAAAAGAAGGGGGGCTTTTTGATCTTGTTATTAATGAGTCCGGAGTATCTCCTAATAATATTTTGCATATTGGTGATAATAATATCTCTGATAATAAAGAGCCTAAGGCTAGAGGTATTAAAACATATAGACTTATACGTTCTATCGACCGTTTGCGTAGTAGTGAGGTCTACTCAAAAATATATCCAGAAAAAATAGGTAATAATGAATTGTCTCGCTCTTTATTAGCCGGATTAACAGCACAAAAGATTTTTGATAGCGAAATTGATCCGGGTGCTAAAAAGAGCCATTTCTATGGTGATCCTGTTAATTTAGGATATGCAGGGATTGGTCCTTTCGTCTCTGCTTTCATGTTATGGCTAGGACGCAAAGCTAAACAAGATAATATTTCTCACTTATATTTCTTGTCACGTGAAGGGTGGCTTTTAAAACAAGTTTATGATGTTATACATAAAGATGATAAAGATGTACCATCGACAACATATTTGTATGCTTCAAGAAGAGCAACTCGTGTTGCTAGTTTGAGAACACTTAGTGATGTAATATCTTTATCCAGCCATCCATACCAAGGCAATATTACCGTTGGTACTCTTTTAGAAGACAGGTTTGGTATTAATGTAACGAAGATAACGCAGGAACAATGGGAAGAGGCTGGTTTTATAGGTCCTGAAGATAAATTAACTACTGACATTGTAGAGCGTAAAAAGTTATTAAATTTATGCACTATTATTAGTGATATAATACTAACTCATGCAAAAAATGAAAGAAAAAGCTATCTTAATTATGTCAATAGCACTGGTCTTAGCACAGAAAAAAAACCAGCAATTGTTGATATAGGGTGGCGAGCTAATATGCAAGGTGCTCTTTCATCTCTAATAAATAAACCATTAGATGGTTATTATTATGCAACCTTACAAGGAACAGAGATTTGGTTTGACAAGGGGCTGAAATGCAATGGTTTTATGGGGGATTTACTATCTGCTAATCATCCAAGCTATGTTGTCCAAAATAGGCCTCTAATAGAATATTTAATATGTCATACAGAACCTAGCCTGATCACAATATCTGATGATGATGGTTTTAAACCAATCTTCCGTCCAGAAAGTAGTATTGGCCATCGACGTATTTTGTTAGAGTTAGTTCATCAGGGGGCAATTCAATTTGCAACTGACATGATGAATAATTTTAGGGATTCTATTGATCAAATCTGGATTGATCCCTTCCTTGCTGAACGTACGCTTAGCTCTTTTTTACAAACACCTGATTTTACAGATGCACAGTTATTTATCGGACACACATTTGAAGATGCTCTTGCTGGTGTGAAACGGAAATATATAATTTCACCTACGGATAAAGATTTTTCAAAAGACTCTGTATGGCGTCAGGGGGCTGCTGTTTTATATTCAAAAAAAGCAGTGGCGAACAAGTCTTCAAAACCATCTCCACAATTGAAAGAGTCTGTTAAAACGCCGACTAATATTACTTCCAAGGAAACTATAAAATATAACTGGAAAAGGGCTGTTGAGGCTAAAATAATAAAGTCACTCGTATCTCAAAAGAAATTCCTTAAGTATAAAAATAATAGGGATGGTTTTTTTAAAGACTCAAAATACAAAATCATAAAAAAAATGGCCTCCTGGAAATAAAAATGCGTTGAATATTCATTCACGAAGGGGTATTAAACTCTTCGTGAATGACAGTGGTGTGCTTTTGTTATTTTTTAATAAAAATACATGCGTTTTTTATATGTGCAGGAGCTTGTGAGGATTTTAATCGTGAATAAATTTGATAGTTTTAAATATAACAATAATATTATTATTCATTCTAATGCAAAAATATCATCTGATGTTAATGTAAATATAATTGGTACTGATAATGTTATCGATGTAGGTGACTCGGTTATATTGAGGCGATTAAACATAAATATATTGGGTAATAATTGTAAGTTGATTATAAAGAATAACTGTAGTATACGTGGGGCTATTCATTTGAGGCAGAACAACTCGGTCATTATCATTGATTCTTATACCACATCTGTGTCTGCTAATATATTTTCAATGGAAGGCTCAGAGATTAATATTGGTTCAAATTGCATGTTATCTAGTTCTGTGTATATACGAAACTCTGATGAGCATCCTATTTATGATCTTGAAAGTAATGAGCGAATAAATCATGCAAAACCAGTATTCATTGGTAATAACGTTTGGTTATGTGAAGGTGTTACTGTTAATAAAGGCAGCATCATTCCAGATGGATGTGTAATTGGAGCAAAATCATTTGTTTCAAAAGAACTAAAAAGGAAAAACTCAATTTATTCTGGTGTCCCGGCCCAGTTAATAAGAGAGAATATAAAGTGGGACAGGACTTTTAAATAATGAAAACTGAACAAAAACAATTAATTTGTCTACAATTATAATAAAAAAATATGTAAAATCACTGTTGAGGGATCATTTTATAAAAATATGGTTGATAAAAACATAATTAAATTCAGGTCATCATAGGCGCGAACTTGAGATAACATTGGTTTCCGTATCTACCTTAATTTCATGTTCAAACATCCACTCCCCATAATAAACCGCATTAACCTGCGTCTTCACCAATAAATACCCCCGAAACTTCTTAAACAGTTTCATATCCGGTTTAAAATCGGCCTGCCAGAACTGGTGCAAATGCCCTTGATACGTCAAGCCTTTGATGTCGTACAGGGCATTGCCCATCACTTTGAGTGGTTTGTTGTGAATCAGCGCAGATATCCCCGCCGTACTGTTAATTGTCACCACCGCTTTTGCGTGGCGTAACAATTCCGGCATCGGGAGATCGTGCACATAAATGACGCGCTCACCTAAGCCATATTCCTTACTCAACCGTTTAATTAATGGTCGATAGAGTCTGTGACCACGATCCATCGGATGATGTTTGATCACCAAATAACTTTCTTTCGGCGCTTTACGTGAAAATGAGTACATGACTTCATTAATATAGTCACGCACATCGTTATAATTGCTGTGGTTACGAATCTGGCTATCGTTATACACCTGCAAAACGGCAAGATAATAACGCTGATCCAGCTCATTCATTAACCTCGGCAATACCTTACGCTGTGTTACCTTGTAAAGTTGCTTGCGCCAGTATGCACGAACCCAGCAACGAGCCTCATACCAGGGGGAAAACGATTTGTGGTGGCGGTAGCGAGGGAACTCATGACGGTAATGCCAACCCATCAGGTAATACCACATCGCATGACCTATACGTTTCATCGTTGAAGGTTTTAAGTTCTCAACGTGCGGCGCAGGCATATCTGGTAACTTACGATAAAAATCCGGATCGCGCGGTAGCGATGAATATGCGTTCACTCCGCCTTCTTCAACAGTAATAAACTGCGGACGTAAATATCCTTCTTCAAATGCCAGAAAGCGGATCCCTTTCGACTTTGCCCAACGTTTTGCTTCTTTGTGCAATGGGCGGCAGTCACCAAAGCAGAGGATGGTATCAAAGTCATATTGCCGGTGGAGATCCCGTAACCATCCGGGGAACTCTTTCGGCGTTTGGTAGTAAGCCAGGTATTGTCGATGGCGGCAGTAAAAACGATCCCCACCGTTGAATACAACATTCACAGCGTTACGTCCTAATGACTCTAACCATTCGGCGACGTCATTGAAAAAAGGTCCCATCGGCCCCTGCAATAGCAGATATTTTTTACCGGATAATAAAACGGTTAGTGCATTACCTTGCATAAATAATTTGCGTAATAGTCAACTATGAAATTGTTTAGCCAAATCTGACCTTGCAGAACATAATTAATTTGCGGTAATAGCGTATTACCCGCCCCGCTTTTTTTCGGGTAATAAACATCGGCTTGCGCGGCGTCTTGATTAAATATTCCGCAGCTTCTTCTACCGTAATAGGTTGTAGCCGTGTTGGGTGGATATAGGTTGGATAAACAATCAACGCCTGATAGATCAAATCTGCTAACGTTAATTTTTGCTCGCGGCGCGGGCAGTGATGTTCATCAACGGTTAAACCCCAACCGGCATAGAAGGGCAGGCCGTAACAATGAACTTGCTTGCCATGTAATAACGCTTCAAACCCGGACAATGATGTCATGGTGTGCACTTCATCTGCGCGCTGAATGCATTGAATAATATCTGCGTCCAGTGCCTGATAATCAGCGAGTTCAGCAATTAGTTCTGCCGGAATATCGCCCTTGCGATTCCCCACCAGTACATCCGGGTGCGGTTTATAAACAATGTAGGCGTGCGGATTACGCTCGCGTACTGTGCGTAATAACTCAAGGTTGCTCTTAATCGAGACAGTGCCTGTTTTAATAGAGGCATCGTCCTCTACCTGACCCGGCACCAGGATAACTTTTTTATCTTTGGCTTCGGCTGGTAGAGAGAAATCGGCTCCCAGGTTGTACTTACTCAGTTTGCTTTCAACCAGTCGCTGGCGTAATTTTTCAGCTCGCATCTGCTGCGCCAGCGTTAACTGGCTGTGATTAAGCAGGACTTCCAGGTCGCTGGGGCGCGTGGCGTCATAGTAGATCCCGCGTTTATCCAGTACCAACGATAGCGGCGGCAGCAGGTCAGAGCCAAGTCCGGATGAACGCAGAAAACCATCTTCCATTCGCCATAACGGCAGTGATTTTTGTTGCGCTTCGGCTAGCCATTGCTGTTCTCCCTTTACACCCCATACCACGCAAGCCGTCGCCGCAGTACAACGGCGTGAATAACTCAGTCTGTTTGTTGCGGTACGCAAGAAAGGTTTCAGGATTGCCGACTTCCACAGCGTTAAGCCTGGCGACCATAAATAGCCATTACGCTGTTGCTGATGGTTGCGCTGTAATTGCAGCCATTGCAGCACGGTAAATAGATCGCTTGCGGCCCCCGTGAGCGGGTCGATATAGCGACAGTAACGCAGGTATGCAGCGGCAAAAAGTTCTTCCAGCGTGGCAGAACCGCGTCGGGCAGATAACAAAGCGGACTGCGGATGGCGATCGTCGGTTAAGCCCCAGCCTGCATACCAGGGCTGGCCGAAACATGTTACTGGTTTTCCTGCCAGCAAGGCTTCAAAGCCGTATTGGGATGTCACGACGTAAACCCGGGAAACGTGTCGCAACAGCGACTGCGGGCTGACATTCTCGGCAATCAAACGTACTCGTTGCGTGGCGCGCAGATCAGCGAAATAACCTGTTTTCTTTCCTTCCAGGACATCCGGATGCACCTTCACCCAAATTTCGGCTTGAGGATTTTCCGCCATCGCGGCTTCCAGCATGGCAGCAAACTCATGCGGGCCAGCATTGCCATACGTCACTGACATATCATTAAATGTCTGATCGACAACCAGAACGATGTCTGAACGTTCTGACTCATCAGCCACAAACGCAGGTGCTAGGTTATATTTCGACAAATCCCCGGTCACGATGGTGTGCATCGCTTCTCTGGCCAGGCTTATCAGAGCTGTATTTCCGGCTTTATCCTGTACCAGTTTCTCCAGTGCTGAAGGCTTGCTGGCATCGTAGTAAATGCCACAATCATCCACCACCAGAGAAAGCGGCGGCTCGCCATTGACGCCAAGATCCAGCGAACGCACAAATCCATCTTCCAGACGAATGACGGGTTTTCCCACTGCTTTGGCGATGGCGACTGGTTTCGCCGCGCTGGGACGATGTCCCCACACGGCGATAGCATCAACTTCTTGCGGAACAGGGCGCAGCAGAGAAAGTTTCTGGCACGGTTGCGCCAGAAATTTCTCCAGATGCGGAATACGCCAGATACCGGACGAGAAAATGCCAATCATGCGTTTTCAGCCAGTTCCTGTGCCATCAGGGCGCGCACTTTTTCCAGGCATGCTGGGGTGTCGACGCCCGGACCGGTTGCGGCAACCTCAAATGTGCGGATGTTGATCCCCGCGCTCATCAACCGCAGCTGCTCCAGTGATTCTGCCTGCTCCTGCATGGACTCCGGTAACTGGCTGTAGTTTTGCAGCACATCGCGACGATAAGCGTAAATACCAACGTGTTTCAGGTAGCGCGCTTTTTCAGCATTACGCGGATACGGAATAGGCGAACGGCTGAAATAAAGCGCATCCTGGCGGGTATTTACCACCACTTTTACCGTGCTTGGCTCGGTCGCTTCTTCGGCAGAAATCGCGTGGCATAGCGTTGCCACTGGCAACGCGGGGTCATCACGCATTCCTTGTAACAGCGTTTCTACATCCCGCGGGCGAATCATTGGTTCGTCGCCCTGCAGGTTAATGTAGATATCTGCCTCGACTTTATGCATCACCTCGACCAGCCGATCGGTGCCGGATTCATGATCGTTGCGCGTCATGATGGCTTTCCCGCCAAATGCCTGCACGGCCTGTTCAACACGCGGATCGTCTGTTGCCACCCAAACTTCCGCAACGCCCGCCACCTGTAACGCACGCTCGTAAACATGCTGGATCATCGGTTTACCAACAATATCGAGCAGTGGCTTACCCGGCAGACGCGATGAGCCATAACGAGCCGGGATGACAATAACAGCTTTGCTCATTTCAACTCCTTACAAAGACAGAATCACTTTTGCACCCACCGCCAGCTGATAGAGGATGGTGGAAATACCACGGGTAACTTCAATGTTTTTCGATTCATATTTCGGCAGAACCATAATCTCATCGCCCGGTTTGAGTGAATCCACATCTTCTGCGTTGACGGCTGCACCGTTCTGACGAATGACGATAATTCTGGCGTTACCCGATTTCTGCGTCAGGCCACCACATTTCTCGATGTAATCCTCGGTGGTCATACCCTTCTGCCAGCTCACCGCGTTCGGGAACAGCACTTCGCCATGAACCATAACCAGCGATGTTTTCTCCGGAATATTGATGACGTCGCCATCTTCAAGCAGAACAGAATCAATATTGGATTCGTTGAGGATCACTTCACCTTTCGGAACCACGGTGCGTGCTTTCGCCACAAAGCGGCTGATCAGTTGTGCTTCCTGCATTCGCAGGCTGGCTTCTTCTTTGGTGGATGACTGGGCAGAAAGTGAGGCTTCCTCCAGTTTTTGCAGCGAGAGATTCAGCATCTCTTTCTGACGCTGAGCTACTGATGGGCGATAAAGCTGAACCGCGTTCATCTGCGACATGCTGTTCGGGCGGACTTTTTCCAGAACCGCACGCATAGTGGAACCATAAGGCAGTACCATGGCATGTTCACCGGAGTGCGCGCCTTCAACCCGCACCTGAATGGTGCCGGCATAGCGGTCAGTGCTCACGATTAAGGTATCGCCATTTTGCAACATACGGCCTGGTGCAGAACTGATCGGATAGTATTCGCTGCGTTTTTGCAGCCCCTGTTTACGCATAATCGTAATGTGAGTCGCGCCAGGCTTAGGGCGCGCCCAGCTCAACGCTTCCGTTACGGGAATGCTGCTTTCGCGGAACTCAAAGTCGTAGCTGTTAAAGACATCGCCCTGAACGCTGAAAGTATGCTGACGCGGCCCGACGATGATGGTGTCACCATCGGCGAACTGCGAAAGCCCCAGTTTGCCGTTCAGCAGGAAGTCGTACAGGTTGACGTTGGAGCGCACGCGGTTACCGCGCTTGACCACAATATCAACGTAACTTCCGCGCTCTGGATCAACGCCGCCAGCCTTGATCAGATAATTGAGTAACGAATCAGACGTCACACCGCCATACAGACCAGGATTACGCACAAATCCGGTCACGTACACTTTTACTGGCTGCGCCTGTAATAAGGAGGCGTAGACGTTGACGTTGGACTGGTACACTTCCTTCACTTTTGATGTAACCAGAGTGTTCAACTGACTATTGCTAACCCCGGCAACTTTCACCGGACCAACGTTTGGCAGAAAAATATTACCTTTGGGATCAATCTGTAATGCACCATCAAAGGTGAACGCACCCCACAAGCGAACCTGAATGCTATCACCCGGATTCAGAATATAGTCAGGGTTGAATCCTACCGTCGCACCGCTATCCGCGCTGGTGCCGTTGAAAAGTTGAGCACCAAACATACGGCTCATTACCACCGGCGGTGCGGGGGGTGGAGTATTGTCGAAGCCGCTCATGTTTTGCGTATCCGACTGTTGCCCGTTCAGAATACCGGTAAGCGGCGCGGCTCCTGTCAGGTTTGGGTCAGCGTTAATATCAATGGCCGCGCTGGCCTGCGCCGCGTGACAGGCGGCAATCAGTAAAATTGATTTAAATAATTTCATCACAAACTCATTCAGCGACAGCGTTAGTCTCGGTGATCTTCAATAACAGCCAGCAACAGTTTCAGGGTGCCGAACAGCAGGCAGCACACCAGTAACCAGCAGGCGATCAAATAAGGGATATTTGGAAAAGACGATTCCTGCGGCAACTGTGGCGAACTGATCACTGACAGCACCTTGAGCTTACGAGCCGCTTCTACACGGGTCTTTTCAATGGAGGTCAGGGTCAGTTTGTACAGCTCGGTGTTGAACTCTACTTTTGATTTGATTTCTTCAAAATCCACCGCCATACGGTTTAGCTTGTCACCCTGCGGCGCTGTGATTTTGCTTTTTTCTTCGTCAATTTGTGCCTGCAATGACTGAATCGCATTACGCGCACTCACAACTTGCGGGGCGTCCTCACGCAGATACGTCAGCAAGTTCCGCAGGTCCGCTTCCATCTGGATCTTCTGGCCCATCAGCGTATTCACTAACGTGCTCGCCGCCTGTGCCTGTGCCTGTGGATCCAGAACGTTGTTGTTGTCTTGATAAGAGAGCAATTCCGCTTTGCTGGCGTCCAGACGCTGGCGTGCCTTTTCCATCTCCGTTTCTGCAAAGGCAAGCTGGTCACGCGCGATGCGATGTGACATCTCATTGATAAAGCGCTCTGACTCTTTCAGCACGGTTTGGTTAAACTTAAGCGCAAATTCCGGGCTAAAGCCCTGCGTCTGAATATTCAGTAATCCGGTTTTATCGTCATACGAGACGTTGATACGGTCCTTGTAGTACTTCAGGAAGCCTTCTGCGGTTTCATCCTTGCTAAGATGATTAAGAAAATCGAGCCCGCTGTGGCTAAACGCTTCACGAAAATTTAGTTGCTTATCCAGCGCCGCCAGCATATCCGGCGAGTTGATGTACTCTTTCAGATACAACGCATCTTCTGCGGAACTGGGGTTAGAGGCACCCAGAAGCAGACCAAAATTCAGGCTGCCGCTGTTTAAATCATCCGAGCGTTTAATGGCGACTTTCGACTCGCTCATATAGCGAGGCTGGCTGAAGATAGCCAGATAGATCAGCAGCACCGCCATCGGTGCCAGAATGATGATTTTCGCCAGGTGTTTTTGGATATCTGCCAGTGAGATGGCAGACAGACGAGCACGCATCCAGGATACGGCAGACTTCACTTTTATCAACATGTAACGATTATCAAAGTTTCAGTGGGGCGCAAACTCAATGAGAGACTAACCTCTCGCACCCCGTTGCTTAATTAGTCGAAAATGCGCACAAGGCCAGTGACTTTATTTGCCTTGTTGGTCACCAATAACGTTGAGACGCGGTGCTTTTGCATTTTTTCTTCCGCTTCAATGATCATGGTGTCTTCCGGTAGCGTCAGCGGTTCACGTGTCATCATCTGCGCAGCCGTGGCGGATGTCAGAGAATCCTCTTTTTCCATAAAGCGACGCAGGTCACCGTCGGTGATAATGCCCGCTAGCCCACCTTCTGCGTCTTCTACCATCACCATTCCCTGGCATCCGCTGGTGATACGTTGAATCACGGTTTTAAATGACGCATCCAGCTGTACCGCAGGAACATCATGCTGCATGACATCAGCAACGCGGGTCAGCAGGCGACGACCTAATGAACCGCCCGGGTGATAGCGCGCAAAATCATTCGGCATAAATTTGCGTTGGTGGATCATGGCAATCGCCAGCGCATCGCCGATCGCCATCGTCAGCGTGGTAGACGTTGTTGGTGCAAGATTATTCGGGCAGGTTTCATTCGCCATGTGGAGTTCCAGCACGGCATCAGCATTTTTCGCCAGCGTGGAATTTCCATTATTGGTAATGGCGATAATTCGGTTGCCGAAATTTTTCAGTGAAGGAACTAGCTTGAGGATTTCATCCGTTTCACCGCTGGCAGAAATAAGGATCAGAAGATCGTAAGGCGTAATCATGCCCAGATCGCCATGGAAAGCTTCTGCAGGATGAATAAAGAAACTAGGCGTACCCGTAGAGGCCAGCGTCGCTGACATTTTACGACCGACATGCCCTGATTTACCCATTCCCGAAAGAATAACGTGACCTTTACAGTTCATTATCAAATTAAGGACACGCTGGTACTGCCCGGAATCCAGTTGTTTAGACAAGTTTTGTAATGCTGCGCCTTGTTCTGCCAGAGTCTGGCGAACAGAGGTAATTAGATATGGATCGATAGTACTGCTCTGGTCATCAGGTAAATGTCTTTCAGACATATCAGCTCCTTTGCACGGAAATAATGCCACAGTCACAACAAACCCGAACCCACTATAATTTATTTATGCTAAATCAATGGGTTGTAACAAAATTTTTAATGAATATAAAACCATGGTCAGTCCATGCTTATATGCAGGACTTATCACCTTCTTATTAAGTCGCAATGTCTCATGGAGGTGCGAAGATGCTGCAATATTACAGGCGAGAAGGGGAACCAAATTTTGCCCACCTATTTAACACACCCCTACATTATGAACAAGGAATTTAGGATTTTTATCATTTATTAAAATGTTTCCTACTTGACTATTAAGACCAAAAACAATTTATCAATTGATTATTTCCTTGTAAAAAAAGAACGTATGACTATGTTATTAATAAATAAAACACGCAAATAATGGTGATGTTGTTTTGTGATTAACTATTTAAGTTCGGCATAATAAACAGGTTGACAATTTCTATGTAAAGAAGAGAAAAATAATAAAATTTTAGCGGTGACTATTGAATGATATGATAGTTGTGGTGTTGATTATTTCTGGTAATGAATGCGGAATTAAATCTGGCCGGATTGTATTTTTGCTATATCTATTTTTCAGGAGATTATTATTAAATAGAAAAATAACAATGGTGATTATCTCCGGTTGAGCTGGAGTCACGTATGCCAGCGAGTGCTTTCTTCCGGGCCTTCCTTCACTTCAGAGAAAGAGCCTATGGAAAAGAGGCAATCATCAGGCTCTTTTTGAGTCATATGCGCCGATAATCAACTGTCTTGAACGTAAAAATTATGGAGCAACATGATGCTACGATTCATTTCACTCTTCGTTCTTTCTGAGCATTGCGTTCAGGATGGTCAGCAATTTACGCATACAGTCAACCAGCGCCACTTTTTTGGTTTTTCCGGCTGCTGGCAGATGCATGTAAAACGCCTCTTTCACCGGATTAAACCAGGTTACCACAAGCGCTGCCATGTGCAGGGCTGCTCTTGCCTCCGTACGCGCACTGGCGTCGTTCGGCCAGCAGATATGTGTGGGATAACAGGGATGTTATGTGAACTGAACTGTGTTTTGTTAGCGGGGGATGTTTATTGATGATTCGGGAGTGTTTAAGACCTGATGGCGTTATGCTCCCAAGTTTATTTTATATAAAGATCCAAAAGCAAAAACCCGCCTTGTGGGCGGGTTCTTAAGAATTAGTGGTGCCCGGACTCGGAATCGAACCAAGGACACGGGGATTTTCAATCCCCTGCTCTACCGACTGAGCTATCCGGGCAACGGGGCGCATTAAACCTGATTCGCCTCGTCTCGTCAATCAAATTTCTTCAATTTACTGCAGACTGCACAATCTATCATCACTTTGCCGCTAATGCACGCATTGTCAGGCAAACCAGGTGGTCCAGGCGGCGGAAAGCGGCATTGCCAGAAGGAGTGCTGGAAGCATGTTGACCACCGGGAACATTTTAATGCCACAGATGCGTAATCCGGTTGCCAGCAGCAATAAACCGCCTACGGCGCTGAAGTCTGCCATCATCGACGGTGTGGTCAGCGGTAATATCAGCGCGGCAGCCCACGCCAGCGTTAGCTGGATGATCAGTAATGGGATACTAATTACCGACACCGCAATACCCAGCGAGCAGGCGAAGATCATCGCCGTAAAGAAATCAAGAAATGACTTGGCGATTAAAATACTCGGATCGCCGGTCATCCCTTCGTTCATCGCCCCGAAGATCCCGGTGCCGCTGGCGCAAAACAGGACAATAATCGCGACATAATTCTGAATAAAAGATTCATGCGCTGGCTTCTTACGTGAGTGGCGAAACAGATTTTGTGCTTTGGTGACCGCGGTATTGACGCCTTTTTCCAGCAGACAAATTTCGCCGATTAATGCACCGAGTAAGGTTGCTAAAACCATCGCCGGAAGGTTGGCGCATTTCACCACCAGTAAAATACCAATCCCCAGCGATGCCAGACCAAAAATTGATGTCATGGAGACGCGGATACGTTCCGGTAAGCGTTGGCTAAGGAGTGCACCGAGAACGCCACCCAGTAATACTGCACTTGCGTTGATAAAAGGACCGATGACCACAAGAGTTCCTGTTAGCTGCATTGTCTGATTTTCTTATTATGACCGTTTGGCACCTTCGATGGCTTGTTTGTTCGCAAAGTCCTGGCTTGCACGTTCTGGTGAAAGGTGCCATGATTGCGCGAATTTTCTCCTCTCTGTACGGAGTTTGCCCGATGCACGCCACCTCCTTACATTCTCTCGCTTATCGCCGTTTCGCGCGAAACTCTTCTCTTTTCATGCTACTGCTCATGCGGTGAAGTTAACGCACGCTCACTGCAGGACAACAGTAAAATCAGAGCGTTTCTGCTTTTACTGATGTCTGGCGGTCGGAGCTGGTGACCAGTTTGACCCATATCTCGTGGGGCAGGGTTTTTCACCTTGTCCGGTATTCTTACTTCCCCGAAACGGGTTTTGCGCTTATGAAATCAATGAATATTGCCGCCAGTTGTGAACTGGTATCCCGACTTTCTACTCATCGCCGCGTGGTGGCGTTGGGAGATACTGATTTTACGGACGTCGCGGCAGTCGTCATTACCGCTGCGGATAGCCGCAGTGGCATTCTTGCGTTGCTTAAGCGCACCGGTTTTCATCTACCGGTGTTTTTGTATTCCGAACATGTTGTTGAATTACCTGCGGGCGTTACGGCGGTAATCAACGGCAACGAGCAGCAGTGGCTGGAGCTGGAATCCGCAGCCTGTCAGTATGAAGAGAATTTGCTGCCACCGTTTTATGACACGCTGACGCAGTACGTTGAGATGGGCAACAGCACTTTTGCTTGCCCTGGACATCAACATGGTGCGTTCTTTAAAAAGCATCCTGCCGGACGCCATTTTTACGATTTCTTTGGTGAGAACATCTTTCGCGCCGATATGTGTAACGCTGACGTAAAATTGGGCGATCTGCTTATTCATGAAGGATCGGCGAAAGATGCGCAGAAATTCGCAGCCAAAGTCTTTCATGCCGATAAAACCTATTTTGTCCTGAACGGCACATCGGCAGCGAATAAAGTGGTGACGAATGCGCTGTTAACGCGTGGCGATCTGGTGCTCTTCGACCGTAACAACCATAAGTCGAATCATCACGGCGCGCTGATTCAGGCGGGGGCGACGCCGGTCTATCTGGAAGCTTCACGTAACCCGTTTGGTTTCATTGGCGGTATTGATGCGCACTGTTTTAATGAAGAGTATCTGCGCCAGCAAATTCGCGACGTTGCGCCAGAAAAAGCTGAGTTGCCGCGCCCGTTTCGCCTGGCGATTATTCAGCTGGGAACCTATGACGGCACTGTCTATAACGCCCGCCAGGTGATCGATACCGTTGGGCATCTGTGTGATTACATTCTGTTTGATTCCGCGTGGGTCGGTTACGAACAGTTTATCCCGATGATGGCGGATAGCTCGCCGCTGCTGTTAGAACTTAACGAAAACGATCCGGGGATCTTTGTGACCCAGTCAGTGCACAAACAGCAGGCGGGATTCTCACAGACGTCGCAGATCCATAAAAAAGATAACCATATCCGCGGACAGGCGCGTTTTTGCCCGCATAAGCGGTTGAATAATGCCTTTATGCTCCATGCTTCTACCAGCCCGTTCTATCCGCTGTTTGCCGCGCTGGACGTTAACGCCAAAATTCATGAAGGAGAGAGTGGGCGTCGGCTGTGGGCTGAGTGTGTTGAGATAGGGATTGAAGCGCGCAAGGCTATTCTTGCGCACTGTAAGCTGTTCCGCCCGTTTATCCCGCCCGTTGTTGATGGCAAATTGTGGCAGGGTTATCCGACATCAGTGTTAGCCAGTGACCGTCGTTTTTTCAGTTTTGAGCCGGGGGCGAAGTGGCACGGCTTTGAAGGATATGCCGCGGATCAGTATTTTGTTGATCCGTGCAAGCTGTTACTCACTACACCAGGTATTAATGCCGAAACTGGCGAATATAGCGACTTTGGCGTTCCGGCGACGATTCTGGCGCACTATCTGCGTGAGAACGGCATTGTGCCGGAGAAGTGCGATCTCAACTCCATTCTGTTCTTATTAACTCCGGCGGAAAGCCACGAGAAGCTGGCGCAACTGGTGGCGATGCTGGCGCAGTTTGAACAGCATATTGAGGATGACTCACCGCTGGCTGAGGTGTTGCCGAGCGTTTATAACAAATATCCGGTGCGCTATCGCGACTACACCCTGCGCCAGTTGTGTCAGGAGATGCACGATCTGTATGTCAGTTTCGACGTCAAAGACCTACAAAAAGCGATGTTCCGCCAGCAGAGTTTCCCGTCAGTGGTGATGAACCCCCAGGATGCACATAGTGCTTATATTCGCGGTGAAGTGGAGTTGGTGCGGATTCGTGATGCCGAAGGGCGAATTGCGGCAGAAGGGGCGTTGCCTTATCCACCAGGCGTGCTTTGCGTGGTACCCGGAGAAGTCTGGGGTGGGGCGGTTCAACGTTATTTCCTTGCGCTGGAAGAAGGGGTGAATTTGTTGCCGGGATTTTCGCCGGAGCTGCAAGGTGTCTATAGCGAAACCGATGCAGATGGCATGAAACGATTGTACGGTTATGTGTTGAAGTAAGAAAAAAACGGGTCACCTTCTGGCGACCCGTTTTTCTTTGCGTAATTAGTGGCTCACCGTCTGTGTGCCTGTCGGGACACGAACGTGTTTATATTTGAACATCGCCATGAACGCGAAGGCCAGAACCACGGAGTAACCTGCGAAAATCAGCCATACGGTCTGCCAGTCGGTAATGCCGTTTTGGGTGTACATCTCAACCACTTTACCGCTCACGATGCCGCCGAGGATACAGCCGAAGCCGTTAGTCATCATCAGGAACATCCCCTGCGCACTGGCGCGAATTGCCGGGCTAACTTCTTTTTCGACAAACACCGAACCAGAGATGTTGAAGAAGTCGAATGCGCAGCCGTAAACAATCATCGACAGAACCAGCAGTACGGTGCCGAACGGAGTCGGGTCACCGTAAGCAAACAGCGCAAAACGCAGGATCCACGCCACGATACTGATCATCATTACGTTCTTAATGCCGTAGCGGCTTAAGAAGAACGGGATGGTCAGAATGAACAGGGTTTCAGAGATCTGCGAAATCGACATGATGATTGACGCATGCTGCACAATAAAGCTGCTGGCAAACATCGGATCTTTGTCGAAGCTGTGCAGGAAGGTGTTACCGAACATGTTGGTAATCTGCAGTTCCGCGCCCAGCAGCATTGAGAAGATGAAGAAGATTGCCATACGCTTGTTTTTAAACAGCGCGAATGCATCGAGGCCCAGCAGGGTTGTCCAGCTCTGATTCGCTTGCTGTTTAGCAACCGGAATATGCGGCAGAGTCAGGGTAAACAGAACCAGAATGGCGGAAAGTGCTGCGCCAATATACAGCTGCATGTGGCTTAATTCGAAGCCAGACAGGCTCACCACCCACATTGCCATGATAAAGCCGATGGTGCCCCAGATACGGATTGGCGGGAAGTCAGTAACGATATCCATCCCGGCATTTTGCAGGCGATAGTAAGAGATGGTGTTGATTAACCCAAGCGTTGGCATATAAGCAAACGAGTTAATCAATATCACAAGGAACATCGCTTCCGGCGTCGTGACCTGTGCCGCCATGAACAGCGTGATAGCGCCAATGGTGTGGCAAATGGCATATACCCATTTCGCACTTAACCATTTGTCGGCCACAATCCCCAGCAGCGCAGGCATAAATACCGCGGCGATACCCAGTGAGCTATAAACTGCGCCGATAGAAGCACCGTCAAACTTCAGGGTAACAAACATATAGGAGCCGAGGGTCGTCAGCCAACTTCCCCACAGACAGAACTGCAGAAAAGAGAGGATTTTCAGCTGCAGCTTAAGATTCATGTTAATTTCCTCACATCGTGATGCGGATGAGTGTTTGAAAAAGCACATTTGACCGTGCGAGATGATGGGATTCTATCAACTTCGCGGACTGGTTTTTTGTTACCTGTGGCAAATAATTGCAAACATTCCCAATTTGCAAAACGAAATTGTGATGTGGATAACATTTTTACCCCTGAGCATCGTCAGGGGCGGTTAGTGGAATTATCGGCGGCGGTAGGATTTTTGCGCGGTATTCACTTTATAAAGATAACGGCGAGATTCCGCAGAAGGATGGCGGGTCGTCAGCGTCTGATAAACATCGCCCGGCGTCATGGTGTTAATAATATTGGCAGCCTGAATCTTGTCATTCGAAAAGACTCGCAGCACGCTGCCTGCGCCGCCGTTATAGGCGGTGATGACGGCATAACGCCGCGATGTTGGGTTATCAATTCCGCCGAGATAAACGTTGTTCAGCATCGCCAGATACGCGGTGCCGGTGTCAATATTGCTGGCAGGATCAAACAAGAAACTGCGGCTCGGCGTGCCGGATTTCCCCTGCGAACGGAACACATCTTTCCCGGCAGTATGTTGTACCACCTGCATTAACCCCAGCGCATCGGAACGGCTGACCGCATACGGGTTAAAGGAAGATTCAGTCTGCATAATTGCCAGTATCAGCGACTCATCAACGCCATATTTCCGTGACGCCTGGCGGACCATGCCGAGATATTTGTGCGCACGTTTATCAAGGTGGTTCGGCACCATGTTAATGGTGACGCTGTAGATGATACGCAGCCCGTTGCTGCGGCTCTTCAGACGGTTTTTCAGCAGATAATCCGCGAAGTTGCTTGCGCGACCTTCCCAGCGAATCGGCTGCCCGGTGTTGTCCACCACCTGACCGTAAAGGAAAGGTTCTTTCGAAATCGTAATATCATCAACGTCGGAATAGAGATCGACCGAACTCGGATCGTCGCCCATCAGCAACGTTTTGATAATTGCCCGACGCAGATGCGCGGCAGGTTCTGTCCCGGCGATGGTTTCGATAGTGATCGTACCGTCATCGAAGTTGATGTGGCTGCGGGTCTGATATTGATCGGTGTATTTCACGTAGTCCTTAGGACCGGCGATCACCACCTCTTTGAAGCCCCAGATGTTCTCAATATTGTGGGCAAATTGCCCCATCAGAATATCAAAACCGTTGGTATCTTTGACCCAGGCTTCGTTATAGGTATCGCCTTTTTTGGTCGTCGAACAGGAGATGAGCAACGGCGCAATCAAAGCCAGCGCGAGATATTTTTTCATCATTCCGGGTGCGTGTTGTGTTTGTTTTTATGCAAGTTGCCGGAGGCGTGCTCCGGCACTGTTTTTATTTTTTATCTTCCGGCGTATAGCCCTCGATATGCACCTCTTTACCCTCGAACAGGAAGTTGACCATCTCCTGCTCCAGCAGCTTGCGGTGCTCGGCATTCATCATGTTGAGTTTCTTTTCATTAATCAGCATGGTTTGTTTGTGCTGCCACTGCGCCCAGGCTTCTTTGGAGATCTCGTTATAGATGCGTTTTCCCAGCTCGCCGGGGTACAGCTGAAAATCCTGACCTTCTGCTTCACGTTGCAGGAAAGTACAAAAAATCGTTCTGCTCATAAATCATCCTCTTTATCGACTCACGCGCTAAACCGGCGCGCCAGTGCGTAACTGCTGTAACAAACGCTCCACGGGAGCCGCCAGGCCAACTGACGGCGGTTGCGCTAAGTTATACCAGAGCGCATTGCCTTCATCCATGCAGCCGGTGAATGACGACACGGGAAGCCACATAGGCACAATATCTAAGTGGAAATGGCTGAAGGTATGCCGAAACGCGGTCAGCTGCGTCAGGTTATCGGCAGCAATCTGCCGTTGCGCCAGCCATAGTCGCAAACTTTCTTCATCGGCAAACTGCGGGAAACAGTATAAACCGCCCCACAATCCACTCGGCGGGCGCTGCGCCAGCAATACCTCATCATCATGCTGTAACAGTAAAAAGTAACCCGTGCGCTCCGGTAGCGTCTGCTTTGGTTTTTTGCCCGGATAAAGCGACCAGCTATTGTTGGCGGCGGCAATACACCCGTTTTGTAGCGGACAGAGCGAACATTTCGGCTTCGAGCGCGTGCAAATCATCGCGCCCAAATCCATCATCGCCTGATTAAACCGATCCACGCCGACCGCGGGCGTCACCTGCTCGCTCAAACTCCACAGTTTATTCTCGACCTCTTTTTTCCCAGGCCAGCCGCTTACAGCATAGCAGCGCGCCAGCACCCGTTTGACGTTACCGTCGAGAATCGGAAAGTGCTTACCCAGAGAAAGCGAGAGAATCGCGCCGGCGGTGGAACGCCCGACGCCCGGTAACGCCGCGACTTCTTCAAAGGTTTCCGGGAATTTACCGCTGTGTAAGGTGGCCACTTGCTGTGCCGCTTTATGCAGATTGCGCGCGCGGGCGTAATAGCCAAGCCCGGTCCACAAGTGGAGAACTTCATCCAGCGGTGCATTGGCGAGATCGGTCACCGTCGGGAAGCGCGCCATAAAGCGTTCAAAATAGGGGATAACGGTCGCAACCTGAGTTTGTTGCAACATCACTTCTGAGAGCCATACTTTGTAGGGCGTCTTGTCAATTTGCCAGGGCAGCGTTTTCCGCCCGTATTTATCGTACCAGTCCAGAACCTGGGCTGAAAATTGCGACGCTTGCATGGTCACCGAATTCACTGTTGTTGGGGGCAAGATTGCAGCACAGCGACGGCAGGGTGTAAACCGGAACTTTCCGCAGCCACGGCCTTATCATGCTTGCATCCGGCAACTAACTTTGGATAATGCCCGTTTTCAGAACACTTTCACAAGCGACTAAATCTTTATGAAAAACGACGTCATCTCACCGGAATTTGATGAAAACGGCCGCCCACTGCGCCGTATCCGTAGTTTTGTGCGCCGCCAGGGGCGACTGACCAAAGGCCAGGAACATGCGCTGGAAAACTACTGGCCGGTGATGGGCGTTGAGTTCAGCGAAGATATGCTGGATTTCCCTGCGCTTTTTGGCCGTGAAGCGCCGGTGACGCTTGAGATTGGTTTCGGCATGGGGGCGTCGCTGGTGGCAATGGCTAAAGATCGCCCCGAGCAGGACTTCCTCGGCATTGAAGTGCATTCACCGGGCGTTGGTGCGTGCCTGGCTTCTGCGCATGAAGAGGGCTTAAGCAACCTGCGCGTGATGTGTCACGATGCGGTTGAAGTGCTGCATAAAATGATTCCTGACAATTCATTGCGCATGGTGCAGCTCTTTTTCCCTGACCCGTGGCACAAAGCGCGCCATAATAAACGCCGTATCGTTCAGGTGCCGTTTGCCGAACTGGTAAAAAGCAAACTACAACTGGGGGGCGTATTCCATATGGCGACCGACTGGGAACCTTATGCGGAACATATGCTTGAAGTGATGTCTTCTATTGACGGTTATAAAAACCTGTCAGAGAGCAATGATTACGTACCGCGTCCGGCATCACGTCCGGTGACGAAATTTGAACAACGTGGTCATCGTCTTGGTCACGGAGTATGGGACTTAATGTTCGAGAGGGTGAAATAATGGCAAAGAACCGTAGCCGTCGTCTGCGTAAAAAAATGCACATCGACGAATTCCAGGAATTAGGATTTTCGGTGGCATGGCGATTCCCGGAAGGTACATCGGAAGAACAGATTGATAAAACCGTTGATGACTTTATTAACGAGGTTATCGAACCGAACAAACTGGCCTTTGACGGCAGCGGTTATCTGGCCTGGGAAGGTCTGATCTGCATGCAGGATATCGGCAAATGCACCGAAGAACATCAGGCGATTGTGCGTAAGTGGCTGGAAGAGCGCAAACTGGGCGAGGTACGCACCAGCGAACTTTTCGACGTTTGGTGGGACTAAGAAAACATACGGGCGATGACAAATGCAAAACTGTCTGATGCGCTACGCTTATCAGGCCTGGAAAGATGCACAATCGAGTAGGCCGGATAAGGCGTTTACGCCGCATCCGGCATGGATGACATGTACTTTGTTATCAATCTGGGGCCAGCAAATGCTGGCCTGATTTGTTCTTGAGGGAAGACTATGATGCGCAAAATGCTGCTGGCGGCAGCACTTTCAGTGACGGCAATGACCGCTCACGCCGACTACCAGTGCAGCGTCACGCCGCGTGACGATGTGATTGTCAGCCCGCAAACCGTGCAGGTGAAGGGCGAAAACGGCAATCTGGTGATCACGCCAGACGGCAACGTGATGTATAACGGTAAGCAATATTCCCTGAACGCCGCCCAGCGCGAGCAGGCGAAGGATTATCAGGCTGAACTACGTAGCACGCTGCCGTGGATTGATGAAGGCGCGAAAAGCCGCGTCGAAAAAGCCCGTATTGCGCTGGATAAAATTATCGTTCAGGAGATGGGCGAAAGCAGCAAAATGCGCAGCCGTCTGACCAAACTTGATGCGCAGCTGAAAGAGCAGATGAACCGCATTATCGAAACGCGCAGCGATGGCCTGACGTTCCACTATAAAGCCATTGATCAGGTTCGCGCCGAAGGCCAGCAATTAGTGAATCAGGCAATGGGCGGAATTTTACAGGACAGCATTAATGAAATGGGCGCGAAAGCGGTGCTGAAAAGCGGCGGTAACCCATTACAGAATGTGCTGGGAAGCCTGGGCGGTCTGCAATCCTCAATCCAAACCGAATGGAAAAAGCAGGAAAAAGATTTCCAGCAGTTTGGCAAAGATGTTTGTAGCCGCGTTGTGACTCTGGAAGATAGTCGCAAAGCCCTGGTCGGGAATTTAAAATAATCCTCTATTTTAAGACGGCATAATACTTTTTTATGCCGTTTAATTCTTCGTTTTGTTACCTGCCTCTAACTTTGTAGATCTCCAAAATATATTCACGTTGTAAATTGTTTAACGTCAAATTTCCCATACAAAGCTAAGGGATAATGCGTAGCGTTCACGTAACTGGAGGAATGAAATGGAGTTTTTCAAAAAGACGGCACTTGCCGCACTGGTTATGGGTTTTAGTGGTGCAGCATTGGCATTACCCAATATCACCATTTTAGCAACCGGCGGGACCATTGCCGGTGGTGGTGACTCCGCAACCAAATCTAACTACACAGCGGGTAAAGTTGGCGTAGAAAATCTGGTTAATGCGGTGCCGCAACTGAAGGACATTGCGAACGTTAAAGGCGAGCAGGTAGTGAATATCGGCTCCCAGGACATGAACGATAATGTCTGGCTGACACTGGCGAAAAAAATTAACACCGACTGCGATAAAACCGACGGCTTCGTCATTACCCACGGTACCGACACGATGGAAGAAACCGCTTACTTCCTCGACCTGACGGTGAAATGCGACAAACCGGTGGTGATGGTCGGCGCAATGCGCCCGTCCACGTCCATGAGCGCAGACGGTCCATTCAACCTGTATAACGCGGTAGTGACCGCAGCTGATAAAGCCTCCGCTAATCGTGGCGTGCTGGTGGTAATGAACGACACCGTACTGGACGGTCGCGATGTCACCAAAACCAATACCACCGACGTAGCGACCTTCAAGTCTGTTAACTACGGTCCTCTGGGATACATTCACAACGGTAAGATTGACTACCAACGTACCCCGGCACGTAAGCACACCAGCGATACGCCGTTCGATATCTCTAAGCTGAATGAGCTGCCGAAAGTCGGCATCGTTTATAACTACGCTAACGCATCCGATCTTCCGGCTAAAGCACTGGTAGATGCGGGCTATGATGGCATCGTTAGCGCTGGTGTGGGTAATGGTAACCTGTATAAATCCGTGTTCGACACCCTTGCAACCGCCGCGAAAAACGGCACTGCAGTAGTGCGTTCTTCCCGCGTACCGACGGGCGCTACCACTCAGGATGCCGAAGTGGATGATGCGAAATACGGCTTCGTCGCCTCTGGCACGCTGAACCCGCAAAAAGCGCGCGTCCTGCTGCAGCTGGCTCTGACGCAAACCAAAGATCCGCAGCAGATCCAGCAGATCTTCAATCAGTACTAATCACCTCGCCCCGGTAACGTGCCGGGGCTTTTTCACTTCAGACTTACGTCCATTGCCAATTTTCATCACCCTAATGATAATCACCAGAATAAATTATTCCGCGCGAGGGTTTTCGGGTGAAAAAGCAATGGATTGTTGGCACGGCGCTGCTTATGTTGATGACTGGTAATGTCTGGGCAGATGGCGAACCGCCAACTGAAAATATCTTAAAAGATCAATTCAAAAAGCAGTATCACGGCATTCTCAAGCTTGATGCTATCAGCTTAAAAAATCTTGATGCTAAGGGTAATCAGGCCACCTGGTCAGCGGAAGGCGATGTCTCTTCCAGTGACGATCTCTATACCTGGGTCGGTCAGTTGGCAGATTACGAACTGCTCGAACAGACCTGGACGAAAGATAAACCGGTAAAATTCTCGGCGATGTTAACCAGTAAAGGAACGCCCGCGTCTGGCTGGTCGGTGAACTTTTACTCTTTTCAGGCGGCAGCCAGCGATCGTGGGCGGGTGGTCGACGATATCAAAACGAATAATAAATATCTGATCGTGAATAGCGAAGATTTCAATTATCGCTTTAGTCAGCTTGAGTCTGCGTTGAATAACCAGAAGAACTCGATTCCTGCGCTGGAAAAGGAAGTGAAAGCGCTTGATAAGCAAATGGTGGCGGCGCAGAAAGCAGCGGATGCATATTGGGGAAAAGATGCAAACGGTAAGCAAATGACCCGCGAAGACGCCTTTAAAAAAATTCACCAACAGCGTGATGAGTTTAATAAACAGAATGATAGCGAGGCGTTCGCGGTTAAATATGACAAAGAGGTTTATCAACCGGCGATTGCGGCATGTCATAAACAGAGTGAAGAGTGTTATGAAGTGTCGATTCAGCAGAAGCGAGATTTCGATATCAACGAACAACGGCGACAGACTTTTCTGCAATCACAAAAACTTAGCCGTAAATTGCAGGATGACTGGATAACGCTCGAGAAAGGGCAATATCCGTTAACGATGAAAGTTTCAGAAATAAACAGTAAAAAAGTCGCGATTTTGATGAAAATTGACGATATCAATCAGGCTAATGAACGCTGGAAAAAAGATACCGAACAATTGCGGCGCAATGGAGTGATTAAGTAACTCATGTTAAGTACCTTTGCCGGATAATATAAAAAGTTATCCGGCAAATTATTTTTTACATTAGCCCTAGTAGCTGTGGAATGAACAAGGATATTTGCGGGATGTAAGTGATCATCATCAACGTGATTAACAATACGGCATAAAATGGCAGCAATGGTTTGATCAAATGTTGAATCTTCACACCTGAAATAGAACAACCAACAAATAGCGCACTACCCACCGGCGGTGTTAACAGCCCAATACAAAGGTTGGCCACCATCATAATACCGAAATGTACCGGATCCATTCCCAGCTCTTGTGCAATCGGCAAGAAGATTGGTGTGAAGATTAGTACAGCCGGTGTCATGTCCATAAAGATGCCGACAATTAATAAGACGATATTAATCAGCAGCAATATGATCAGTGGGTTATCAGAAATCCCCATCAATGCGTCGCTGATCATATAAGGAATATCAGCATTGGTCATTGCCCAGGACATGCCCACGGAAAAACCGATCAACAGTAATACAATCGAAGTGGTAACAACCGATTCCAGAATCAGTTTGGGTAAATCGCGCCATTTTACTTCCCGGTAAATCAGCACCGAGAGAATAAATGTGTAGACAACGGCAATTGCTGACGCTTCAGTTGCGGTAAAAATGCCGCCCAGAATGCCGCCCATTACAATGAACACCAGAAGCAAACTTGGTAAGGCATCCAGAAACGCTTTACATGCCTGAGCAAAGGTTGCTCTTTCTGAAAGTGGGTAGCCACGGCGTTTAGCAATAATGCCGCAGACTATCATTACCGCAAGACCCATTAAGATCCCTGGCAAATATCCCGCCATAAATAACGATGCTACAGAAACGCCACCAGCTGTCAGGGAAAACACAATTAACACGTTTGAGGGCGGTATCAGTAATCCAGTAATACAGGATGAGACGTTTACAGCGGTAGAAAATGCCGGATCATAACCTTCTTTGGTCTGAATGGGATTCAGTGTGCCACCAACGGCAGCAGCTGCCGCAACGGCTGAACCAGAAATGGAACCAAACATCATATTCGCCAGGACGTTCACATGACCAAGCGAACCAGGAACGCGGCCAACCATTACCTGGGCGAGGTTAATCAAACGTATCGCAATACCGCCGCTGTTCATCAGCGTTCCGGCAAAGATGAAAAAGGGGATTGCCAACAGGGCAAAGTTATCCAGTCCATTAGCCAGTCGTTGCGAAACAGTGATTGCCGCGATATCCCAGGGAAACATCAAAAGCATTGAAGCTACAGTGGCAATACCGATTGAGAACGAAATGGGCACACCAATAAAGACCAGCACAAAAAAACAGCCAAACAGTGTAATCGCGATATAACTATCCATTAACTGGCCTCCTGCGCAGGTTGTTTCAGTTGTTGAATGCTTTGATTAATAAAACACAAGGCATAAAACATCATCACCAATCCACTTAATGGCAGAATGATATATACGTATCCCATCGGTATTTGCATCGCGGCAGATACCTGTGATGTTGCCAGTGTTTTATCAATTAATTTCAGGCCACCAGTCACAATGACCGAACCGGCAAAACCTAAAATAAGAACGTTAATGACTATACTAAGAAGTAATTGCTTGCGCTTATTCAGGGCGAGAGCAAATAAATCGATAGAGAGATGTCTCTGCGCGCCGACGGTATATGCAGCACCTAATAATCCTACCCAGATCATCAAAAAGCGTGCCAGCTCATCGGTTAATGTACTTGGCTGGTTAAGTACGTAGCGGCTAAATACTTGCCAGACTACGCATACAACCAGAGCAAGCATTACGGCGACAGAAAACGCGGCAATGACGCGGTCTACCGCAAGTTTCAGGCGGTTAAATATCATTGTAAGCATCCTGGAAAATCAGGGCCAGAGACTGGCCCGAAATATTATTGAGCAGCGTTGTCGAATTTCTCTAACAAAGCAGCTTGTTTTGGATCTTTTTTGAAGTCGTCAAACAGAGGTTGAACTGCGGCACGGAATGGGGCTTTATCAACCTTAACGATTTCACCACCCATAGCTTTCGCCTGAGCACGTGTGTCAGCGTCAATTTTTTCCCACAATTTTTGTTGATAAGCTTCGGATTTCTTCGCCGCTGTTTCGAGGATTTGTTGCTGTTCTGGGGTTAATTTATTCCATGTTTTGGTGGAGATAACCAAAAAGTCAGGAATTGAGGCATGTTCATCTTCAGAAAAGACTTTGGCAATTTCGATATGTCGAGTCTGCACCCAGGAAGGCACGTTATTTTCTGCGCCATCTACTACACCTTGCTGCATCGCAGTATAAACTTCGCCAAATGAAATTGGAGTGGGTGAGCCACCCATCAGTTCAATCATTTTGATGGTGGTCGGGCTTGGCTGAACACGAATTTTCAGCCCTTTAAGATCTTCTGGCTTAGTAATCGGTTTTTTCGCATAGAAACTGCGTGTACCCGCTACATAAGCTGATAAAGCAAAAAAGCCTTTATCTTTTGTTGAATCCATAATTTCTTTACCAACTTCACCAAAAACCACTTTGTTGAAGTGCGCCTGATCTTTAAATAAGAACGGCAAATTATAGATAGCATAAATATTATCAAAAGACTCCAGATCACTGGCGGAACCTTTGGTCATATCCAGTGCACCATTTTGCAACAACTCCATAGTTTCTCGCGCATTACCCATCTGGCTGCTGGGGTAAATACGGATCACCATATTACCTTTTGACAGCTGTTTTACTTCTTTCGCCAGCTCTTCAAAACTCTGATGTACAACATGACTTCTTTCCAGGTTGTGTGCTAACTTTAACGTCACTTTTTCTGCGGCGTTTACGCCAGTGCTAACCAGAGCCAGCAAGGATGCGCAGACTAATGAGCGGGTAAATGACCTCATTTTCATAAAAAAACTCCCTGTTGAAGAATGGAAATTGGTTGATATCTAATTGTGCTTATCAGTGCTTTGTGCGACAAATTGGTTAACCTGTCTGACAACTTGTCTATGTTTATCACAACTTGAAATAAAGTCAGAAATTAAATATTAATTTTGTGCGCCAGGTTGTACATGTTTATAATCAATAAATGATGAGTAAATATTCACTAAATATATATAATAAATATCGTCGATATTTATTCAGTAAGAAATATATTTTTTCCGAAGTTAATTAACGGGGGGTTATGAGAAGTGATTAATGCGCCCGCAGGCGCATTAATGATTACTCAGCGAGGAATAATTCAAGAAGTGAGTTTAAGAATAATTTACCATGCTCGGTTATCTGCCAGTAATCCGCACATTCTGTGAGATAACCTTGAGCGATAGCCTCGTCTAACTGAGAGCGAATAACTTCTTCAGAAAGGCCAGTATATTGGCTAAACTCCACGCGCGGCGCGGCCTCAAGCAGACGGAAGCGATTCATAAAGAACTCAAACGGTTTATCTGCAGCTTCGACATCACGCTGGCTTTCCAGATATCTTCCCTGCATAAAACCACGCGGATGACGCGTTTTGGTGGTACGCAGAATGCGACCATCCGGGAAGGTGACTTTGCCGTGCGCGCCGCAGCCAATACCAATGTAGTCGCCAAATCGCCAGTAGTTGAGATTGTGCTGGCACTGATAACCTGGTTTGGCGTAAGCGGATGTTTCATACTGCTGATAGCCCGCTGCGGTTAATAACTGATGCCCCTGTTCGAATATATCCCACAACGCATCGTCGTCCGGCAGTACCGGCGGGCGAGAGCCAAACAGCGTATTAGGTTCGATGGTCAGTTGATACCAGGAAAGATGCGGCGGATTCAGTTCAATAGCCTGGCGCAGATCGCCAAGCGCCTCTTCCAGTGATTGATCCGGCAGCCCATGCATCAAATCAAGGTTAAAACTACGCAGCCCCAGCCCGCTTGCAAGTTTTGCCGCTCGTTTCGCTTCTTGCGGGCCATGAATGCGCCCAAGTCGTTTCAGCTTTTCTTCGCTAAAACTCTGCACACCAATAGAGATGCGGTTCACACCAGCACGCTGATAATCAACAAAGCGATTGGCTTCTACCGTACCAGGGTTCGCTTCCATAGTAATTTCTGCATCCGCTGCCAGCGGCAAACGCGCACGCACGCCGTCCAGCAGCGTTTGCATCGCCGGGCCGGAAAGCAGGCTCGGCGTACCACCGCCAATAAAGATTGTCTGCACTTCACGGCCCTGAGCGTAAGCCACATCGTTGTCCAGATCGTTAAGCAGATGCTGAACATAATCGTCGTGCGGCACTTCTCCTTTCAACGCGTGAGAGTTGAAATCGCAGTACGGGCATTTCTGCACGCACCACGGGATGTGAATGTAGAGACTCAGCGGCGGTAATTTAACCATTACGTAAAGCGTCCAGCAGCAGTTTCAATGCCTGACCACGGTGGGAAATGGCGCTCTTTTCTTCGCGGGTCAGTTCGGCAGCGGTTTTCCCTTCGGAAGGAACGAAGAAAATTGGATCATAACCAAAGCCACCAGTGCCCGCTGGTTCACGAGTAATCACACCCGGCCAGCTGCCGTGGCACACCAGCGGAGTGGGATCTTCCGCGTGACGCAGATATACCAGCACGCAGTGGAAACGCGCCTGACGTTGGTCGTCCGGTACGTCTTTCAGTGTTTCCAGCAATTTTTGCAGATTCTTTTGATCGGTCGCGTCTTCCCCGGAATAACGCGCGGAGTAAATGCCCGGCGCACCACCCAGCACATCTACCGCCAGACCAGAGTCGTCGGCAATTGCCGGTAAACCGGTCACTTTTGCCGCATGGCGCGCTTTCAGAATCGCGTTTTCGATAAAGGTCAGGCCAGTTTCTTCAGCGGAATCTACGCCGAGATCTGTTTGGGCCACGATATCAAGACCGAAGTCGCTAAGCAGCGACGCCAGCTCACGCACTTTACCGGCATTGCCGGTTGCGAGGACAACTTTTTGCATAGGATACCTAATTAATTAACGCCGCGATTTCTGGCGGGATTTGTTGCGGATTAATGATTTTAATTTGTTTGTGGCGGCCAAGTTCGCCTTTTTCAATTACCACCTGGCTTTTGGCTACCCGGAATTGCTTACCGAGAAACTTCACCAGATGGCTGTTGGCCTGGCCGTCAACCGGCGGCGCGGTAATGGCGACTTTAACTTCGTCGCCATGTAAACCGACAATAGAATCACGGCTGGCTTTCGGCTGAATATAGAGCCGTAAAACCAGACCGTCATCATTAACTGTTACGGCACTCATAACGCCATCCACAGCCCCGGCAGCAGCATGTTTCCGGTTGCCTGTAATACTTCTGCGACACCCATATTGATGACATACAGCAACAGAACGAGGATCATCGGCGAGAAATCAATCCCACCCATTGCCGGTAGCAGGCGGCGAATCGGGCGCAGCAGCGGATCGGCCAGCTGAATCAGCACGTATTCAATCGGGCTACGCCCCTGGCTTACCCAGCTCATAATCGCCATCACCAGCAGGACCCAGAAAATCAGCAGGCCGATGGTTTTCAGCAGAATCAGTAAACCGGCAATCCAAATGATTGGCAGAAAGGTCACCACTTTAAACAGCACGATGGCTTTGATGAAACTGAGAATGTACGCAACCAGCAGTGAGGCGCTGTCAATTGGCCCCATTGCCGGAATAACGCGGCGCAGTGGCCCGATAATTGGCTGCGTTACCTTCACTACAAACTGTGAGAAGGGGTTGTAAAAATCACAATGAGCCCACTGCATCCAGATGCGTAATAACAGCACCATGGTATACAGCTCAATGACCGTTGAAAGCAGGAAAGTCAACGTATTCATGGCGTTCCTTTAATTCCTTATTTTTTAGAGTAATCACGCGCACCAAAAATTGCAGTGCCGATACGAACCATCGTGCTACCTGCCGCAATGGCGGCTTCCATATCGTCCGACATTCCCAGAGAGAGCGTGTCGATATGCGGGTAGCGCGTTTTCAGTCCGGCAAATGCTACAGCCATTTGGCGTGCAACTTCAAACTGCCTTACATATTCTGACTCAGGCGCAGGGATTGCCATCAGCCCGCGCAGACGTAAACTCGGTAGTTCAGCGACCGCAGCTGCCAGCTCGTCCAGTTCTGCCAGTTGAATCCCGGACTTACTGTTTTCATCACTAATGTTAATTTGAATCAGTACGTTAAGAGGGGGAAGTTCTGCCGGGCGCTGGTCGTTCAGGCGGGTAGCGATGCGCAAACGGTCGATGGTATGACACCAGTCGAAATGCTCTGCCACCAGGCGGCTTTTATTAGACTGCAACGGGCCAATAAAATGCCATTCTAATCCTGTTACGCCCAGTTCCTGAAAGTGGCGAATTTTATCTACCCCTTCCTGAACGTAGTTTTCACCAAATTGACGCTGCCCGGCATCAATGGCTTCTGCGATGGCGCTCGCAGGTTTTGTTTTACTGACTGCAAGCAGCGTAATTTCTTCTGGAGAACGGCCGCAACGCGTTGCAGCCGCTGAGATTTTGTCCCGGACCTGTGCCAGGTTATGCGCAATATCGTTCATTTTCCGAGGATCTTAGTATGAATATGGAAGAAATTGTGGCCCTTAGTGTAAAGCATAACGTCTCGGATCTACACCTGTGCAGCGCCTGGCCCGCACGATGGCGTATTCGCGGGCGAATGGAAGCTGCGCCGTTTGATGCGCCGGACGTCGAAGAGCTACTGCGGGAGTGGCTGGATGACGATCAGCGGGCAATATTGCTGGAGAATGGTCAGCTGGATTTTGCTGTGTCGCTGGCGGAAAACCAGCGGTTGCGTGGCAGTGCGTTCGCGCAACGGCAAGGTATTTCTCTGGCATTACGGTTGTTACCTTCGCACTGTCCACAGCTCGAACAGCTTGGTGCGCCACCGGTATTGCCGGAATTACTCAAGAGCGAGAATGGCCTGATTCTGGTGACGGGAGCGACGGGGAGCGGCAAATCTACCACGCTGGCGGCGATGGTTGGCTATCTCAATCAACATGCCGATGCGCATATTCTGACGCTGGAAGATCCTGTTGAATATCTCTATGCCAGCCAGCGATGTTTGATCCAGCAGCGGGAAATTGGTTTGCACTGTATGACGTTCGCATCGGGATTGCGGGCCGCATTGCGGGAAGATCCCGATGTGATTTTGCTCGGAGAGCTGCGTGACAGCGAGACAATCCGTCTGGCGCTGACGGCAGCAGAAACCGGACACCTGGTGCTGGCAACTTTACATACGCGTGGTGCGGCGCAGGCAGTTGAGCGGTTGGTGGATTCATTTCCGGCGCAGGAAAAAGATCCCGTGCGTAATCAACTGGCAGGTAGTTTACGGGCGGTGTTGTCACAAAAGCTGGAAGTGGATAAACAGGAAGGACGCGTGGCGCTGTTTGAATTGCTGGTTAACACACCCGCGGTGGGGAATTTGATTCGCGAAGGGAAAACCCACCAGTTACCGCATGTTATTCAAACCGGGCAGCAGGTGGGGATGTTAACGTTTCAGCAGAGTTATCAGCAGCGGGTGGGGGAAGGACGTTTGTGAGGCTAAAGTGATTGATTAGCTTCGTAAATATGCCTGATGCGCTACGCTTATCAGGCTTACAAATGTAGTCATTCACGCCGCATCCGGCAATAAGGAGCGATGACGTAAATCGCCTTAATATCCCTGCTCGAAATAACTTTCGAGAATGATAACCGCAGAGGCAGAGTCAACTTTGCCTTTGTTGAGCGCCCGATAGCCGCCCTGTTCAAACAGACCGGAACGGGCTTCCACAGTGCTAAGACGCTCGTCATGGAGCTTTACTTCAACACCGAAACGACCATGAATACGGTTGGCAAATTTGCGCGCTCTGGCGGTTAACGGCTGTTCGGTGCCGTCCATATTCAGCGGCAAACCGACGATGATTTCGTCAGGCTGCCACTCTTTCAGTAAACGTTCGATGAGGTTCCAGTCCGGCGTACCGTCCTGCGCTTTAATTGCAGGCAAAGGGCGAGCGGTGCCGGTAATGCGTTGGCCGACCGCTACGCCAATGCTTTTGGTGCCGAAGTCGAAGGCGAGTAAGGTTCCACTCATCAGGCGTGCCCTGCCACACCAGGCATGGTGAGAATATCCACACCAATCAGTTTTGCCGCCTCGCGCCAGCGGTCGGCAATCGGTGTTTTGAACAGAATATTCAGATCCGCCGGGGCCGTTAGCCACGCGTTATCGAGAATTTCTTGTTCCAGTTGACCTTTCTCCCAGGAGGCATAGCCCAGAGCCACCAACACGTCAGACGGTTGTTTATCGGTGCCGAGCGTTTCCAGCACATCGCGGGAAGTGGTCATCACCGTGTTGTCTGAAATGCGAATGCTGGAAGCAAAATTGGAGGGCGGAGTATGCAAAATAAACCCGCGATCTTCAGCCAGCGGACCGCCGAGCATAACCGGTTTATCCAGACGGATTGATTCATCACGCGGCTCCGGCGTGATCTTCAGCTTTTCCAGAATCCCTTCAATTTTGAGATTTTCCAGCGGCTTGTTGACGATGATCCCCATTGCACCATTGGTATTATGTTCGCAAATGTAGACCACGGAACGACGGAAAATCGGATCCTGGAGAGCAGGCATGGCAATAAGAAAGTGATGCTGTAAATTCATTGTCAGAGGTTCTGTTTCCTGGTTCAAAAAAGCAACAGCGCCCAGTATGCGTGGAAAGAAGGGCGCTGTCACTCAGAGTCTCAACGAGATCCTTCTCGCTAAGGTGGGTTACTGCTGCTGTAAACGTGCTTCGATGGCATCCATTAACATTCCGGTGATCGACACCGGAAACTCTGCTTCAATCTCACGAATACAGGTTGGGCTGGTGACGTTAATTTCAGTCAGACGGTCGCCAATGATATCCAGACCAACAAAAATCAGCCCTTTTTCTTTCAGTGTCGGCCCGATCTGACGGGCGATTTTCCAGTCACTTTCCGTCAGCGGACGAGGTTCACCGCGACCACCGGCAGCCAGATTGCCACGGGTTTCGCCCCCCTGCGGAATACGCGCCAGGCAGTACGGCACCGGCTCGCCATCCACCACCAACACGCGTTTGTCGCCATCTTTAATGGCTGGCAGGTAATTTTGCGCCATGCAGTAGCGAGTGCCATGCTCAGTCAGGGTTTCGGCAATCACGCCGAGGTTTGGATCGCCTTCTTTCACGCGGAAAATCGACGCGCCGCCCATACCGTCAAGCGGCTTAAGAATGATGTCGCTGTGTTTCTCCCAGAACGCTTTCAGCTGTGCTTTATTGCGCGTAACCAGCGTTTCTGGCGTTAAGTCAGAGAACCAGGCGGTAAACAGTTTCTCGTTACAGTCGCGCAGGCTCTGAGGCTTGTTAACGATCAGCGTCCCTTTCTCTTCGGCACGTTCCAGAATATAGGTCGCGTAGATAAACTCGGTATCAAACGGCGGGTCTTTACGCATCAGGATCACGTCGAGATCGGCCAGCGGCAGATCCTGTTCACCGACGAACGAAAACCACTCTTCGTAGTTCTGCTTCACGTTCAGCGTGCGGGTATGGGCGCGGGCTTCGCCATTGATCAGATACAGATCGCCCATCTCCATATAGTGAAGTTCGTAACCACGACGCTGTGCTTCCAGCAACATAGCGAAACTGGAATCTTTCTTGATGTTGATGTTTGCGATGGGGTCCATCACGATGCCGAGCTTGATCATTATTCTTCTCCGTTAGCCCAAATCGCCAAATCGTACTTGTAGCGCGGTAATGGCGGTGAGCGCAGTTGTCTCTGTACGCAAAACGCGAGGTCCCAACAGGATATCAGTAAATTGATAGCGGGCAGTCATGGCAATTTCATCTGCCGATAAACCGCCTTCCGGGCCAATCAGCAGGCGGACGCGTTCAACCGGTAACGGCAACGTATTGATGCTGTTACTGGCGCGCGGGTGAAGATTCAGTTTCAGTCCTTCATCCTGCTCTGCACACCAGGCTTCCAGATCCATCGCTGGACGGATTTCCGGCACCCGGTTACGACCACACTGCTCACAGGCAGCAATTGCAATCTTCTGCCACTGCTGGAGCTTCTTGTTCAGACGTTCACTATCCAGTTTAACGCCGCAGCGCTCAGAAAAAAGTGGCGTAATGAGGCTTACACCGAGTTCGATCGATTTCTGGATCGTAAATTCCATTTTTTCACCACGCGACATCACCTGACCGAGGTGAATATGCAGCGGAGATTCGCGATCGTCGATCTGGCCTTCCAGCACCTTCACTTCCACGCTTTTTTTGCTGGCGCTGGTAATTTCGGCGTCAAAGACCTGGTTGCTACCGTCAAACAATTGCAACGCCTGTCCCGGCCCCATACGCAGTACGCGCCCGATATGGTTGGCGGCATCTTCGCAAAGCGCGATGTGAGAATGGCTGGTCAGTGGTTCAGGATGATAAATGCGGGGGATACGCATAGTTAAAAATCCGCGTCGTCTCCCCACGCGGTTGTACGCGTGGGGTAGGGGTTAACAAAAAGAATCCCGCTAGTGTAGGTTAGCTCTTTCGCGCCTGGCAAGCGCGTTGCACATACGGGTTATGATTGCCCTGCACCTTCGCGATGCGTTCATCGCGCTCGCACTCCCAGTCGGTAACCGGATACATCTTGTCCCATGCGTTGAACAGTTGCGTTTGCTGGCGAGAGAGTGTCAGGTTGTATTGGTCACGCATATAGAAGTAGGTGCGCGCAATGGCACCGCGTGCACGCGCTGGTGGTTCGGCGGCTTTTTCTTTGAAATCGACCTTCATGGCGCATTGACCGTACTGGCCTTCGCCGCCATTCCACTGGCTGTACATAAAGTTGCCGCGATCGCCATTCACCTCGCCGACTGACGGTTGCAGGTTATGCATATCGCTTTCCATCTTGCGATAGACCGGATCTTTGGCGCAGTTTTTACGTCCACCGTCCTGCCAGCACTGGCGCTGGTGACCGAATTGCCAGGCGGGAACGACGTGTTCCCACTCTACGCGGCTGGCGCGGTTTTCATTTTTGCGCACCTGATAGCCGCACGATTGCAGATCAACAACGCCTTTTTTGCCCTGCCAGTTAATTTTACATCCGCAATAAAACGTACCGGGCGCGTCAGCGTGGACTTTTACCGCCGCGGCTTTCGCCTGAGAAAAACTATTGATACCTTCGGCCAACGCCGGGCCGGAAAATGCTGCGCTCAGTACCACCGCAGCAATAGACAAATAACGGTACATCACTTACTCCGTGTTAAAACGAGCCAGCAACGTAGCGAAAGTTGTTTTGGTATGCAATCAGCCAGATCAGGAAAGTTCCTGATAGTTCAGATGGTTATTTTGCGACCAGTTGTTCGCCGCAGTGAACACAGCGATAGACGGCTTCGCCACGAACTACGCGATTATGGCGGCGTACGGTAAGCTGATGCTCCTGGCACTTGCAGCGGTAGGGGAAGGTGTTGCGACGCACGGATTGCAGTTCAAATTGATGCGTACGACGGGCGGGAACGCCCAGCACGTTTTCCATCATCCACTTCCACTCTTTGCCATGTGGCGCTACGCGGCCGAAATGTTTCCATACCAGCAAATGTGCCAGTTCGTGCGGCACCACTTCTTCAATAAAGGCTTCACTGTTTTCCAACAGCAAAACGGGATTGAGGCGGATTTCATAGCTTTCCAGCCAGGCTGTTCCGGCGGAGGTGCCGCGCTGGGTGTAAGAGAGTTTTGGCTCCGGGTAGTTACGCCCTAGCTTCAGGTTGGCCTGGGCGAGTTTTTCCCGCAGGCGACGCATAACGGCCTGTTGGATGGCGATAGGGAGACGGGATGTTTTCATAGCGGCAGAGGATAGAGCGAAGAAAAGATGACTGCAAGAGGTGGCTTCCTCCGCGACGGGAGGAAGCCTGAGGAGATTAATCGTGAGCGCCGATTTCGCGCAGTTTACGACCTTTCATCAGATTACGTTCAATATGTTCCAGCGAAACGTGTTTGGTTTCCGGCACCAGCCACAATGTCAGCAGGATAAACAGTACGTTCAGAGCCGCATACACCCAGAAGGTGTTGGCGTTACCCAGCGTGTTGAGCATGGTCAGGAACGTTGCGCCAACGATCATGTTGGCAATCCAGTTGGTGGCGGTGGAGCAGGTGATGCCAAAATCGCGGCCTTTCAGCGGCTGAATTTCGGAGCACAGTACCCAAATCAGCGGACCGGCACTCATGGCAAAGCCAACAATAAACATCAGCAGCATGGCGATAGCGAAATACTGCGCCGACGGAGAGTGGATACCGATATGCATCATTGTACCGAGTACGCCCATGCCAGCAGCCATCACCAGGAAGCCCAGCGTTAGCGTTGGTTTGCGTCCCCAGCGGTCAACAAGGCCGATTGCGATAAAGGTGGCAAGTACGTTGGTCAGGCCGACAATCACCGTCCCCCACATTTGCTCGGTAGTGTTGGTATAACCCGCCAGTTCGAAGATTTTCGGCGCGTAATACATGATGACGTTCATCCCGGTGAATTGCTGCATTACCTGCAATAGTACGCCAAGGAACACCGCGCGGCGGAAGTTGCTATTCTCTTTAAACAGCGCCCAGCCACTCTGTTTAACCTGCAAACTTTCACGGATTTCATCCAGTTCGCGTTTCGCTTCCGCGCTGGTGTCACGCAGGCGTAGCAGCACGCGTTCGGCATCAACAAAACGGCGTTTGGCGGCAAACCAACGTGGGCTGTCTGGCAGGAAGAAGACACCAATCAGCAGCAAAATTGCCGGGATGATAATCACACCCAGCATCCAGCGCCATGCACCGGTGTAGCTGAAGGCGGTATCAGAAAGATAAGCGCCGAGGATCCCGATAGTGATCATCAACTGATACATCGAGATCATACTGCCGCGAATTTTTTCCGGCGCAATTTCAGAGAGGTACAGCGGTGCGGTATAAGAGGCCACACCCACCGCCAGCCCCAGCAGAACGCGGGAAAGAATCAGTACTTCAACGTTTGGCGCAGCCGCAGAGAACAGTGAACCGGCAACAAACAAGATTGCGCCGATCATCAGGCTCTTTTTGCGCCCGAGTTTAAAGGAGAGCCAGCCGCTGCCCACCGCACCGACTGCCGCACCGAACATCATGGAGCTTACGACCCATTCTTGCGTGTGCGAAGTAATCTGGAATTCATCTGCAATAAACGGCAGTGCGCCAGCAATTACACCGATATCCAGGCCAAAGAGTAATCCCGCCAGAGCGGCAAGGAAGCAGACGAAAAACGTCATTGCCTTGTTTGACCGCCCCTGTTTTTTAGCGTCAGGCATGATGCCCTCCAATATGGTTATTTTTTATTGTGAATTAAGATAGGTGAGTACGACGTAAAAAGATGTGAAGCAAATCACATCAGTGTAATCGCTTACACTAACATTTATCTTGGTTATGATTTAAGTGCATGAAAATAATTGAGTTATATCATCATAGATTAAACGCTGTTATCTGCAATTAAGACTTTACTGAAAAGAAATGTAACAACTATGAAATCCGAATAATAATATGAAAATATTACAAATCTTTGTCTGGCGTGGTTGGTGTAATCGGTTTCAGTAGCGATGATAATTTGCGGTAAAACGTGTTCAGGAAGAATGATGTTATTGTGCGGGCAGCTTTTTGCCGGATGCGGCGTGAACGCCTATCCACCGCGGTGAGGTAAAAGAAAAAGGCCAGCGCGAGGCTGGCCTTTGAAAGCAGGTGAAGAAAAATTACTTCAGACCGGCAGCATCGCGCAGCAGCTGCGCTTTGTCGGTTTTTTCCCACGGGAAATGTTCACGACCAAAGTGACCGTATGCTGCGGTTTCTTTGTAGATCGGGTGCAGCAGATCCAGCATCTGAATCAGACCGTATGGGCGCAGGTCGAAGAACTCACGTACCAGCAGAGTCAGTTGTTCAGAAGGCACTTTCTCAGTACCGAAAGTTTCCACCATGATAGAGGTCGGTTCAGCCACGCCGATTGCGTAGGAAACCTGAATTTCACAACGATCGGCCAGGCCAGCAGCAACGATGTTTTTCGCGACATAACGTGCAGCGTAGGCTGCGGAACGGTCCACTTTTGATGGATCTTTACCAGAGAATGCACCGCCACCGTGACGCGCCATGCCGCCGTAGGTATCAACGATAATTTTACGACCAGTCAGACCGCAGTCACCCATCGGGCCACCGATAACGAAACGACCGGTCGGGTTGATGAAGAATTTGGTGGCAGAAGTCAGCCATTCAGCGGGCAGAATCGGCTTGATGATCTCTTCCATTACCGCTTCTTGCAGCGATTTCTGGTCGATCTCTTCAGAGTGCTGAGTGGAAAGCACGACAGCATCAATGCCAACGATTTTGCCGTCGTCATACTGGAAAGTCACCTGGCTTTTCGCGTCCGGGCGCAGCCACGGCAGAGTGCCGTTTTTACGCACTTCAGCCTGACGCTGTACCAGACGGTGTGCATAGGTGATAGGTGCTGGCATCAGCACGTCGGTTTCATTGGTTGCGTAGCCAAACATCAGACCCTGGTCACCCGCGCCCTGTTCCAGCGGATCGGCACGGTCAACGCCCTGGTTGATGTCAGGAGACTGTTTGCCGATAGCGCTCAGAACCGCACAGGAATTAGCGTCAAAGCCCATGTCGGAATGCACATAGCCAATTTCGCGAACGGTGTTACGGGTGATCTCTTCGATGTCTACCCAGGCGCTGGTGGTGATTTCGCCGCCAACTAAAACCATGCCGGTTTTTACGTAGGTTTCGCAAGCAACGCGTGCTTTCGGATCCTGTTCGAGGATCGCGTCTAAAACGGCATCAGAGATTTGGTCAGCAATTTTGTCAGGATGCCCTTCAGAGACGGACTCGGACGTAAAAAGGTGTTTTGCCATATTTAATATCACCTAAAGAGAATTTGGTTAGCTCAAACTGTTGTGTGGATTTTCTGTGGTAGCGGATCCTACCACGACTCTGCAGGTTAAAAACACTGGCAGTCTGAGTGTTAATCGGTATGGATGGATTAACATCTGGATGGCTATTTTAGGTCAATTCTTCACCCGATTTCCACTTTTTTTTGAATCGTGTCTCATTCTGTTAAAAACGTGGCTGGAAATTTTTCCTGACAATGCTGGCATTCTGCGTATTTATCTTTTGCAATTTTCTGCCATTGTGGGGTATAAAACGCGGCGCGCGGCTTAAATAAAAAGCACACGACGTTTCTTTCGTGTTGCCACTTCCAGCCGGGTTGAAATCAGAGTTTTGGCTTGTGGGTTCGTCTTAACAGGCGGCCGTGGAGGTGATACGAAATAATGAACCGTTGTCTGCTGCTTAACCTGTCTCACCGTTCTGGTGAAGATTCGTTCCCCGCACTCTGCATCTCTGCTTTGCATACCTGCCGATGTTATACCCATCTCGGCGCTTCTCAGGATTCAAGAGCTGGTTACAGTTACTGAGGACTGAACAAGGGCGCTCTTGTAAAAACAAGAGTTTTCTCGTGGTTTCGCCGAACTGTCACACTTACGTTCGGTTATGTGCTTAATAATGTTATGAAAAAGAAACCGGTTGCGCAGTTGGAGCGTCAGCATTCACTGCTGGAAAATCCATGTGCTTATGGGTTGTTATCGCAGTTCCAGGCTGCGATAGTCGTTAACTGTTTTACACTTAATAAAATAATTTGAGGTTCGCTATGTCTGACGACATGTCTATGGGTTTGCCTTCGTCAGCGGGCGAACACGGTGTACTACGCTCCATGCAGGAGGTTGCAATGAGCTCCCAGGAAGCCAGCAAGATGCTGCGTACTTACAATATTGCCTGGTGGGGCAATAACTACTATGACGTTAACGAGCTGGGCCACATTAGCGTGTGCCCGGACCCGGACGTCCCGGAAGCTCGCGTCGATCTCGCGCAGTTAGTGAAAACTCGTGAAGCACAGGGCCAGCGTCTGCCTGCACTGTTCTGTTTCCCACAGATCCTGCAGCACCGTTTGCGTTCTATTAACGCCGCGTTCAAACGTGCGCGGGAATCCTACGGCTATAACGGCGATTACTTCCTCGTTTATCCGATCAAAGTTAACCAGCACCGCCGCGTGATTGAGTCCCTGATTCATTCGGGCGAACCGCTGGGCCTGGAAGCCGGTTCCAAAGCGGAGTTGATGGCGGTGCTGGCACATGCTGGCATGACCCGTAGCGTCATCGTCTGCAACGGTTATAAGGACCGCGAATATATCCGCCTGGCATTAATTGGCGAGAAGATGGGCCACAAGGTCTATCTGGTCATTGAGAAGATGTCAGAAATTGCCATTGTGCTGGATGAAGCAGAACGTCTGAATGTCGTTCCTCGTCTGGGCGTGCGTGCACGTCTGGCTTCGCAGGGCTCCGGTAAATGGCAGTCCTCCGGCGGGGAAAAATCGAAGTTCGGCCTGGCGGCGACTCAGGTACTGCAACTGGTTGAAACCCTGCGTGAAGCCGGGCGTCTCGACAGCCTGCAACTGCTGCACTTCCACCTCGGTTCGCAGATGGCGAATATTCGCGATATCGCGACAGGCGTTCGTGAATCCGCGCGTTTCTATGTTGAGCTGCACAAGCTGGGCGTCAATATTCAGTGCTTCGACGTCGGCGGCGGTCTGGGCGTGGACTATGAAGGCACCCGTTCGCAGTCCGACTGTTCGGTGAACTACGGCCTCAATGAATACGCTAACAACATCATCTGGGCGATTGGTGATGCGTGTGAAGAAAATGGTCTGCCGCATCCGACGGTAATCACCGAGTCGGGTCGTGCGGTGACTGCGCATCACACCGTGCTGGTGTCAAATATCATCGGCGTGGAACGTAACGAATACACGGTGCCGACCGCACCTGCAGAAGACGCACCGCGCGCCCTGCAAAGCATGTGGGAAACCTGGCAGGAGATGCACGAACCGGGAACTCGCCGTTCTCTGCGTGAATGGTTACACGACAGCCAGATGGATCTGCACGATATTCATATCGGCTACTCTTCCGGCACCTTTAGCCTGCAAGAACGTGCATGGGCAGAACAACTCTATCTGAGCATGTGCCATGAAGTGCAGAAGCAACTGGATCCGCAAAACCGTGCGCATCGTCCGATTATCGATGAATTGCAGGAACGTATGGCTGACAAAATGTACGTAAACTTCTCGCTGTTCCAGTCGATGCCGGATGCGTGGGGGATCGACCAGTTGTTCCCGGTTCTGCCGCTGGAAGGGTTGGATCAAGTGCCGGAACGTCGCGCTGTGCTGCTGGATATTACCTGTGACTCTGACGGTGCTATCGACCACTATATTGATGGTGATGGTATTGCCACGACAATGCCAATGCCGGAGTACGATCCAGAGAATCCGCCGATGCTCGGTTTCTTTATGGTCGGCGCATATCAGGAGATCCTCGGCAATATGCACAACCTGTTCGGTGATACCGAAGCGGTTGACGTGTTCGTGTTCCCTGACGGTAGCGTAGAAGTAGAACTGTCTGACGAAGGCGATACCGTGGCGGACATGCTGCAATATGTACAGCTCGATCCGAAAACGCTGTTAACCCAGTTCCGCGATCAAGTGAAGAAAACCGATCTTGATGCTGAACTGCAACAACAGTTCCTTGAAGAGTTCGAGGCAGGTTTGTACGGTTATACTTATCTTGAAGATGAATAATTAAGATTATTCCGCTGGCGGGTCGATTTATTTACGTAAATCGGCCCGCTTTCTTTTTATATATTCTTAAAAATAATTTAGCTGCTTTTCTTATTAAATAATCTCCCTACAATCGCTGCATTAATTAAATGCAGAGGGAACGGTTATGAAAAAATGGAAAGTACGTAGCGCGTTGATAGCATTAGCCGTGCTGCTGGCCGGTTGTTCCAGTAATGCGCAGTATAATAGCAGTGCATCAGGCAATGTCGGCACCGCCTGGGGTGGGGATGTACACTCATCGGTTCAGGGCGTATCTGCTGAACGAGTCTGGCGCGATCCGGCAGAGATGATCGTTATTAGTTATTCGACTACTGTTCCTTCGGGCTACGACCGCGTTTATAGCATTCGTATTAACGAACTTGAATATGCTATTCGCGATGGTAATTTTAATTCTCTACCTATTACGCGGGTTTATGATTCGTCAAATAATGAACCACGCTATATTGTCCATGCCAGAGTCGGAATGAATTATCAATTATATGTCCGCAATTACAGTCGTAACACCAACTACGAGATCGTTGCTACGGTTGATGGCCTGGATGTGCTGAACGGCAAGCAAGGTTCGCTGAATAACAAAGGCTATATTGTGAATGCCGGAGATTCGTTAGCGATTAAAGGATTCCGCAAAGATAAACATACCGAAGCGGCTTTTCAGTTCGCCAACGTTGCTGATTCCTACGCAGCCAATTCGGCGCAAGGCGATGTGCGTAATACCGGGGTAATCGGCTTTGCCGCCTTTGAATTACAAGGCCCGGCGCAAAACGCGATGCCACCGTGCTCTGGACAAGCCTTTCCGGCAGATAACAATGGCTATGCGCCGCCACCGTGTCGGAAATAGCAACCTCGCTTGATGCCTCGTCCATTTAAGGCGATAATTAGCGCAAACTTGTGTTTCGCAAATCCAACCCTTCCTCGTCGGGCCTAACGACGCGGAAGGGTTTTTTTATATCGACTTTGTAATAGGAGTCCATCCATGAGCACCTTAGGTCATCAATACGATAACTCACTGGTTTCCAACGCCTTTGGTTTTTTACGCCTGCCGATGAACTTCCAGCCATATGACAGCGATGCTGACTGGGTGATTACTGGCGTGCCGTTCGATATGGCCACTTCTGGTCGTGCGGGGGGACGCCACGGTCCGGCAGCGATCCGTCAGGTTTCGACGAATCTGGCCTGGGAACACAATCGCTTCCCGTGGAATTTCGACATGCGTGAGCGCCTGAACGTCGTGGACTGCGGCGATCTGGTATATGCCTTCGGAGATGCCCGTGAGATGAGCGAGAAGCTGCAGGCGCACGCCGAGAAGCTGCTGGCTGCCGGTAAGCGTATGCTCTCCTTCGGTGGTGACCACTTTGTTACGCTGCCGCTGCTGCGTGCTCATGCGAAGCATTTCGGCAAAATGGCGCTGGTACACTTTGACGCCCACACCGACACCTATGCGAACGGTTGTGAATTTGACCACGGGACCATGTTCTATACCGCGCCGAAAGAAGGTCTGATCGACCCGAATCATTCCGTGCAGATTGGTATTCGTACTGAGTTCGATAAAGACAACGGCTTTACCGTGCTGGACGCCTGCCAGGTGAACGATCGCAGCGTGGATGACGTTATCGCTCAGGTGAAACAGATTGTAGGTGATATGCCGGTTTACCTGACTTTTGATATCGACTGTCTGGATCCTGCTTTCGCGCCGGGAACTGGTACGCCGGTGATTGGCGGCCTGACCTCTGATCGCGCCATTAAACTGGTACGCGGCCTGAAAGATCTCAACATTGTTGGGATGGACGTAGTGGAAGTGGCTCCGGCATACGATCAGTCGGAAATCACCGCTCTGGCTGCGGCGACGCTGGCGCTGGAGATGCTGTATATTCAGGCAGCGAAAAAGGGCGAGTAAGCGCCGGATAAGATGCGTTATGCGTCAAATCCGGCGTAATAAAATGCTTACTTAACTCCATCCGCGCTCATACGATCGCGAATATGCTGGGCGCGTTCGGCGGATGCTGGATGGTCGTCAAACATTGAGCTTTGACGGCCTTCTTCCAGCTTCGCCAGTTTTTCAAAGCTGGTGGCAAGACCTGCCGGGCTGATGCCGCGTTGGCGCAGAAGATCGTAAGAATAATCATCGGCTTCTGCTTCCTGGCGCTGGGAGAATTGCGAATTAACTAATTTCTCGCCCAGATCACCGAGTTGTGATTGAGATAAACTGCCGACAATCCCGCCCGCAGAGGCCGCAGCTACTCGCACGGCATTTGTACCAAGTGCCACCTGCATCCCTTTCTTCACATGGCCTAACGCCACGTGCCCCATCTCGTGACCGATCACCGCTTCGACTTCGTTATCCGTCATCATATCCATCAGCCCGCTATAGACGCGGATACAACCGTTAGCCATTGCAAAGGCGTTCACATCCTTCGCCATATACACTTTGTAATTCACCGGCTGACCGTTGATATTGTTGCCTAGCGCATTGGCAATAGTTGTCAGACGTTTAGCGTATTCGCTATTGGCTGGCGCAATCGTCGCCTTGCTGTCCATCTCCTGACATGCCTGATCGCTCAGGGTTTTCACCTGCGCATCACTCAAACTGTAAGCCTGAAAAGCTTCCGCTCCTGATGAGAGCAGTCCGTTGGAGTCCATATTCTGGCAACCGGTCAGTACCGTTGCCACGCTCATTGCTACCAATAAGGCGCGAATTTTCATGTTTTCTCTTCCGCACAAGGTCAGGATTATTCTAAAAATGCGCCGTTTGCAGGTGAATCGACGCTTAGTCTCAGTATAAGGAAAAGCGCAGCGGACGGGCGAGTAGATTGCGCAACATGCGAGCATGATCCAGAGATTTCTGAAGCGGCAAAAGGATGTTCCATGTACATGACGCGCGGCTTGCGGTAAATTGTTGGCAAATTTTCCGGCGTAGCCCAAAACGCGCTGTCGTCAAGTCGTTAAGGGCGTGCCCTTCATCATCCGATCTGGAGTCAAAATGTCCTCACGTAAAGAGCTTGCCAATGCTATTCGTGCGCTGAGCATGGACGCAGTACAGAAAGCCAAATCCGGTCACCCGGGTGCCCCTATGGGTATGGCTGACATTGCCGAAGTCCTGTGGCGTGATTTCCTGAAACACAACCCGCAGAATCCGTCCTGGGCTGACCGTGACCGCTTCGTGCTGTCCAACGGCCACGGCTCCATGCTGATCTACAGCCTGCTGCACCTCACCGGTTACGATCTGCCGATGGAAGAACTGAAAAACTTCCGTCAGCTGCACTCTAAAACTCCGGGCCACCCGGAAGTGGGTTACACCGCTGGTGTGGAAACCACTACAGGTCCGCTGGGTCAGGGTATTGCCAACGCAGTCGGTATGGCGATTGCAGAAAAAACGCTGGCGGCGCAGTTTAACCGTCCGGGCCACGACATCGTCGACCACTACACCTACGCCTTCATGGGCGACGGCTGCATGATGGAAGGCATCTCCCACGAAGTTTGTTCTCTGGCGGGTACGCTGAAGCTGGGTAAACTGATTGCGTTCTACGATGACAACGGTATCTCTATCGATGGTCACGTTGAAGGCTGGTTCACCGACGACACCGCAATGCGTTTCGAAGCTTACGGCTGGCACGTTATTCGCGACATCGACGGTCATGACGCGGCATCCATCAAACGCGCAGTAGAAGAAGCGCGCGCAGTGACTGACAAACCGTCCCTGCTGATGTGCAAAACCATCATCGGTTTCGGTTCCCCGAACAAAGCCGGTACGCACGACTCCCACGGTGCGCCGCTGGGCGATGCTGAAATCGCCCTGACCCGCGAACAGCTGGGCTGGAAATATGCACCGTTCGAAATCCCGTCTGAAATCTATGCTCAGTGGGATGCGAAAGAAGCAGGCCAGGCGAAAGAATCCGCATGGAACGAGAAATTCGCTGCTTACGCGAAAGCTTATCCGCAGGAAGCCGCTGAATTTACCCGCCGTATGAAAGGCGAAATGCCGTCTGACTTCGACGCCAAAGCGAAAGAGTTCATCGCTAAACTGCAGGCTAATCCGGCGAAAATCGCCAGCCGTAAAGCGTCTCAGAATGCGATTGAAGCGTTCGGTCCGCTGTTGCCGGAATTCCTCGGCGGCTCTGCTGACCTGGCACCGTCTAACCTGACCCTGTGGTCTGGTTCTAAAGCAATCAACGAAGATGCTGCGGGTAACTACATCCACTACGGTGTTCGCGAGTTCGGTATGACCGCGATTGCTAACGGTATCTCCCTGCACGGTGGTTTCCTGCCGTACACCTCCACCTTCCTGATGTTCGTGGAATACGCACGTAACGCCGTACGTATGGCTGCGCTGATGAAACAGCGTCAGGTGATGGTTTACACCCACGACTCCATCGGTCTGGGCGAAGATGGCCCGACTCACCAGCCGGTAGAGCAGGTCGCTTCACTGCGCGTGACCCCGAACATGTCCACATGGCGTCCATGTGACCAGGTTGAATCCGCGGTCGCGTGGAAATACGGCGTTGAGCGTCAGGACGGCCCGACTGCGCTTATCCTCTCCCGTCAGAACCTGGCGCAGCAGGAACGTACTGAAGAGCAGCTGGCAAACATCGCGCGCGGTGGTTATGTGCTGAAAGACTGTGCCGGTCAGCCGGAACTGATCTTCATCGCGACCGGTTCTGAAGTTGAACTGGCGGTTGCTGCCTACGAAAAACTGACTGCCGAAGGCGTGAAAGCGCGCGTGGTTTCCATGCCGTCTACCGATGCATTCGACAAGCAGGATGCGGCTTACCGTGAATCCGTACTGCCGAAAGCGGTTACCGCTCGTGTTGCGGTGGAAGCTGGCATTGCTGACTACTGGTACAAGTATGTTGGCCTGAACGGTGCTATCGTCGGCATGACCACCTTCGGTGAATCTGCTCCTGCAGAGCAACTGTTTGAAGAGTTCGGTTTCACCGTTGACAACGTTGTTGCGAAAGCGAAAGCGCTGCTGTAATCGGTAAGATGCTTTGTGAGAAGGGCCGCGAAAGCGGCCCTTTTTTACTTGGTGGAGATAAACGGAACTGTACTGCCGGGGATCATGGTATCGGGTAGCTTACCGTCCCAACGCTCAGCAGTGGTGAGGGCAACAAGTCCGGGATTATCCCGCAGAGCTTCACCGCGCAGGCGGATCGCTTCTGCTTCAGCCGCACTTTTTAAACGAATAGTTTCAGCCTCTGCCGCGCCTCTTACGCGAATAGTCTCAGCTTCTGCTTTGGCTGCCGCCAGTTTACTGTCTGCTTCTGCCTGGGCCTGAGTTACCGCTATTTGCGCCTGGATTTTCTCTGTTTCCAGATTTTGCTTACGTGTGGCAATGGCGACTTCTGCTTTCATTCGATCTTCAATCGATTTTTCATAAGCGTCAGAAAAATCAATATTTTCAATCTGAACACCATCAATCACCACCGGGCCAACAACGGCTTTACGCATTGCATTTTGCAGATCCTGAACCAGTTTTGTACGATCCTGTACCGCGCTGATGGCTGTATATTGCCCGAAAACGTTCTCCAGTTGGGTTGGCAGCTGGCGGACGATCAGACGCTCTTTTAAAGATTCAATGGTGTTGTAGGTTGTATAAACTGCGCCAGCTTCTGAAGGTTTAATGTGGAAGCTGACTGATACTGTCATTTGTGCCGGTTGCTGGTCGCGGCTGTAGGCCTGTAATCCCTGATAAACCACAGCCTGATTACGCGTGGAAATTTTCTCCACGCTTTCCATAAAAGGGATCTTAAAACCCAGACCCGGCTCGGCAACTTTTACGATTTTTCCGTAGCGCAGCAAAATGCCGCGTTCACCTTCATTAACGGTGTAATACGAGAGAAATGGCAGCACAACCACGGCAAGCACGCCAATGACGATAGCAATAGATTTTTGTGGGCGAAATGAGGTTATTGAAACAGGTGCTTTCATATGAATCTTCCTTGAGTAAAGTGGGGAATATGTCACATGAGGTGAGGAGAAAATAGCCGACAGGTGAGAATTCAGAATCTATAAAGGGGTATAGCGAAAAAACATTGCATTAAAAAAGTATGTTTTCGGACATTCAATAAATAAATGGCGATATGCATCACAAATACAACAACAATCAAAATGTTGATTTTGTGATAAACATAACAAATACAAAGTTGACTTTAAAAATATCAATTTCATTTTGTTGTTATTTAAGGTTTTATTATTTTTGTTCATGGGGTTTTTCTTCTCGCGTACCCAATTGCTTTCATTAAACCGCACGAGTATTTTATTTTTACCGCCGGACGGTACCCTAAAAATAAAATAAGGATAATTTATGCGGTTTATTGATTATTTTCCAAAATCATCAATCTCAGTTATACATTCAGCAAAAGACTGGCAGGAAGCTATCGATTTCTCGATGGCATCATTGCTGGATAAAAACTATATCAGCGAGAATTACATTCAGGCAATTAAAGATTCCACCATTAACAATGGCCCTTATTATACTCTCGCACCAGGTGTGGCAATGCCTCATGCGCGACCGGAATGTGGGGCGCTTAAAACCGGGATGTCTTTAACGTTACTTAAACAAGGTGTTTATTTTCCGGGGAATGACGAACCGATAAAATTACTCATCGGCCTTTCTGCTGCCGATGCCGATTCGCACATTGGCGCTATTCAGGCGTTAAGTGAATTACTGTGCGAAGAAGAAATACTCGAACAACTCTTAACAGCATCATCAGAAAAACAATTAGCGGACATTATCAGCCGCGGATAATGACTCTCTCATCTACAGGATAATATTATGGAAAACAAGTCTGCTCGTGCAAAGGTCCAGGCTTTTGGGGGCTTTTTGACTGCAATGGTCATCCCCAATATCGGCGCTTTCATAGCCTGGGGTTTTATAACGGCGTTATTTATTCCCACCGGCTGGCTGCCGAATGAGCATTTCGCCAAAATTGTCGGTCCGATGATTACCTATTTATTGCCAGTGATGATTGGTTCTACCGGTGGTCATCTGGTCGGCGGTAAACGCGGCGCGGTCATGGGCGGAATTGGTACGATTGGTGTGATCGTCGGCGCTGAAATCCCGATGTTCCTTGGCTCGATGATTATGGGGCCGCTCGGTGGTCTGGTGATTAAATATATCGACAAGTCGCTGGAAAAACGCATACCTGCTGGTTTTGAGATGGTTATCAATAACTTCTCATTAGGTATCGCGGGGATGCTCCTTTGTCTGCTGGGTTTTGAAGTGATCGGCCCTGCGGTGTTAATTGCCAATACTTTCGTCAAAGAGTGTATTGAGGCGCTGGTACATGCGGGTTATCTGCCTTTGCTGTCAGTCATCAATGAACCGGCGAAAGTGCTTTTCCTTAATAATGCGATCGATCAGGGCGTCTATTATCCGCTGGGAATGCAACAGGCATCAGTTAACGGCAAATCCATCTTCTTTATGGTGGCATCCAATCCAGGGCCTGGCTTAGGACTGTTGCTGGCATTCACTCTGTTTGGTAAAGGGATGAGTAAGCGCTCCGCACCTGGTGCGATGATTATTCACTTCCTCGGCGGTATCCACGAACTGTATTTCCCGTATGTGCTGATGAAGCCACTGACCATTATTGCCATGATTGCGGGCGGTATGTCTGGCACCTGGATGTTTAACTTACTGGACGGTGGTCTGGTGGCTGGCCCAAGTCCGGGGTCTATCTTTGCTTACCTGGCGCTGACGCCGAAAGGCTCATTCCTGGCGACAATTGCTGGTGTTACGGTAGGTACCCTGGTGTCCTTTGCTATCACTTCGCTGATACTGAAGATGGAAAAAACGGTGGAAACGGAGAACGAAGATGAGTTTGCTCAGTCAGCCAATGCGGTTAAGGCGATGAAACAAGAGGGTGCATTCTCGTTAAGCCGGGTTAAGCGTATCGCCTTTGTTTGCGATGCGGGGATGGGCTCCAGCGCGATGGGCGCAACCACCTTCCGTAAACGTCTGGAAAAAGCGGGGCTGGCAATTGAAGTAAAACATTACGCGATAGAAAACGTGCCTGCGGATGCGGATATCGTTGTTACTCATGCCAGTCTGGAAGGGCGCGTGAAACGTGTGACGGATAAACCGCTGATACTGATTAATAACTATATTGGCGATCCAAAACTCGACACTTTATTTAATCAATTAACCGCCGAACATAAAAACTGATTGCCGAGGTAAAAATGAAAACCAAAGTTGCTGCTATTTATGGCAAGCGGGATGTCCGTCTGCGCGAATTTGAACTGCCAGAAATTACCGATAATGAACTGTTAGTGAGTGTGATTTCTGACAGCGTCTGTTTATCGACCTGGAAAGCGGCGTTACTCGGTAGTGAACATAAACGCGTACCCGACGATTTAGAAAATCATCCGGTCATTACCGGGCATGAATGTGCCGGGGTTATTGTTGAAGTGGGTAAAAATCTCGCTGGCAAATATAAAAAAGGCCAGCGTTTTGTATTGCAACCGGCGATGGGGTTACCAAGCGGATATTCAGCGGGCTACAGCTACGAATATTTTGGCGGTAACGCCACCTATATGATTATTCCCGAAATCGCCATTAATTTGGGCTGCGTATTACCGTATCACGGCTCTTATTTTGCTGCGGCGTCGCTGGCAGAGCCTATGTGCTGCATTATTGGCGCTTATCATGCCAATTATCACACCACGCAATATGTTTATGAGCATCGCATGGGCGTTAAACCTGGCGGCAATATTGCGCTGCTGGCATGTGCTGGTCCGATGGGCATTGGCGCTATCGATTACGCCATTAACGGCGGCATACAACCGTCGCGGGTGGTGGTGGTCGATATCGACGACAAACGCCTGGCGCAGGTAGAGAAGCTGCTGCCGGTGGAACTGGCGGCCAGTAAAGGCATTGAGCTGGTGTATGTGAATACCAAAGGGATGAGCGATCCGGTCCAGACGCTGCGGGCGCTGACGGATGATGCCGGATTTGATGACGTATTTGTCTATGCAGCGGTGCCTTCAGTCGTCGAGATGGCTGATGAATTACTGGCGGAAGATGGCTGCCTGAACTTCTTTGCCGGGCCGACGGATAAAAACTTCAAAGTGCCGTTTAATTTCTACAACGTCCATTACAACAGCACGCATGTCGTCGGTACGTCCGGCGGTTCAACGGACGACATGAAAGAGGCGATTGCGCTTAGCGCCACAGGGCAGTTGCAGCCGTCGTTTATGGTGACCCATATCGGTGGGCTGGATGCGGTGCCTGATACCGTGCTCAATCTGCCGGATATCCCCGGCGGTAAAAAACTCATTTATAACGGCGTGACCATGCCGCTGACTGCCATTGCCGATTTTGCCGAAAAAGGCAAAACCGATCCGCTGTTTAAAGAGCTGGCGCGGCTGGTTGAGGAAACGCACGGCATCTGGAATGAGCAGGCCGAGAAATATCTGCTGGCGCAATTTGGCGTTGATATCGGGGAGGCCGCACAATGATGTCCCTGGCGTGGCCATTATTTCGCGTTACGGAACAGGCAGCGTTGGCTGCCTGGCCGCAAACCGGATGTGGCGACAAAAATAAAATTGATGGCCTGGCGGTCACCGCGATGCGCCAGGCATTAAACGACGTCGCTTTTCGTGGGCGAGTGGTTATCGGCGAGGGAGAGATTGACCATGCGCCGATGCTGTGGATTGGCGAAGAGGTGGGCAAAGGCGATGGGCCAGAAGTCGATATCGCGGTTGACCCGATTGAAGGTACGCGGATGGTGGCGATGGGGCAGAGCAATGCGCTGGCGGTCATGGCTTTCGCCCCTCGAGATAGCCTGTTACACGCGCCCGATATGTATATGAAAAAACTGGTTGTTAATCGGCTGGCGGCGGGCGCGATTGATCTGTCCATGCCTCTGGCGGACAACTTGCGCAACGTGGCGAAAGCGTTAGGCAAACCGCTGGACAAGCTGCGTATGGTTACGCTGGATAAACCGCGCCTGAGTGCCGCAATTGAGGAAGCAACACAGCTGGGCGTGAAGGTTTTTGCCCTGCCGGATGGCGATGTCGCCGCCAGCGTGCTGACCTGCTGGCAGGATAATCCTTACGATGTGATGTACACCATCGGCGGTGCGCCAGAAGGCGTGATTTCTGCCTGTGCCGTTAAAGCATTAGGCGGGGATATGCAGGCCGAGCTGATTGACTTTTGTCAGGCTAAAGGGGATTACACGGAAAATCGGCAGATTGCAGAGCAGGAGCGCAAGCGTTGCAAGGAAATGGGCGTTGACGTTAACCGTGTGTACTCGCTCGATGAACTGGTGAGGGGGAACGATATCCTCTTTAGCGCTACGGGCGTGACGGGCGGCGAGCTAGTGAACGGTATCCAACAGACGGCGAATGGGGTGCGGACGCAGACATTACTGATCGGCGGCGCGGACCAAACGTGTAATATAATAGACTCCCTGCATTGATGGTGATCTATCGGAAGACCAATGGCGACGCTGACAGAAGATGATGTGCTTGAGCAACTGGATGCACAGGACAATTTATTTTCATTTATGAAAACTGCGCATTCTATTTTGCTCCAGGGGATACGCCAGTTTCTGCCGTCGCTGTTTGTCGATAATGATGAAGAGATCGTCGAATATGCAGTGAAGCCGTTACTCGCCCAAAGCGGCCCGCTTGACGATATTGATGTTGCACTGCGTTTGATTTACGCGCTGGGGAAAATGGATAAATGGTTGTACGCCGATATCACGCATTTTTCCCAGTTTTGGCATTACCTGAACGAACAGGATGAAACGCCCGGATTTGCCGATGATATAACCTGGGATTTTATCAGCAACGTCAATAGCATAATCCGCAATGCGAGTCTCTATGACGCGTTGAAAGCGATGAAATTCGCCGATTTCGCCGTCTGGTCAGAGGCGCGTTTTAGCGGGATGGTCAAAACGGCGCTGACGCTGGCAGTAACGACCACCTTAAAGGAATTAACGCCGTGAAAATCGAACTGACGGTGAATGGACTAAAGGTACAGGCGCAGTACTCTGATGATGAAATTGAAAATGTTCATAAACCGCTACTGCGTATGCTGGCGGCCTTACAGACGGTAAATCCGCAGCGGCGTACGGTAGTTTTTCTTTGCGCTCCGCCGGGGACGGGTAAATCTACCCTAACCACCTTCTTGGAATATCTCGCGCAACAAGACCCGGAACTACCCGCTATTCAGACGCTGCCGATGGATGGTTTTCATCATTACAATAGCTGGCTGGATGCGCATCAATTGCGCCCCTTCAAAGGCGCACCAGAGACATTTGACGTTGCGAAACTGGCGGAAAATCTGCGCCAGGTCGTGGAAGGGGATTGTACGTGGCCGCAGTACGATCGACAAAAGCATGATCCTGTTGAAGATGCGTTGCACGTTACCGCACCACTCGTCATCGTCGAAGGAAACTGGCTATTACTGGATGATGAAAAGTGGCAGGAGTTGGCATCTTTCTGCGATTTTTCTATTTTTATTCATGCACCTGCTCAAATTCTGCGGGAGCGCTTGATTAGTCGTAAAATTGCGGGAGGATTATCGCGGCAAGAAGCCGAAGCTTTTTATGCCCGAACCGATGGCCCCAATGTCGAGCGTGTGCTGATGAATAGTTGTCAGGCCAATCTGATAGTAGAGATGACCGAAGAAGGCAGATATCACTTCAAAAGCTGACAATTTATTCCAGTTATTGCAGGGGTATTATTACGCCAGCCTGGAATAAAGCCCCCTACAAAAGGGGATAAAAGTGTGATGTAAGTCAGATAAATGTCTTCTTTGACTGGACAATCATTCCTTTTATTCCACGTTTCGCTTATCCTAGCTGAAGCGTTTCAGTCGATTAAATGTTCGACAATTAACCAATCAGTCGCAGTTTGCGACAGGTAAGGTTTCCCCGGACGATTTGCTGGATTACTCTGTCTGGCAAATTTGCTCAGGGAAAACCTTGCAGGAGATCTATGACCGTACGCGTAGCGATAAATGGCTTCGGTCGCATCGGGCGTAATGTGGTTCGTGCCTTGTATGAATCCGGACGCCGGGCGGAAATTACCGTGGTGGCAATCAACGAACTGGCGGATGCTGCGGGCATGGCGCATTTGTTGAAATATGACACCAGCCATGGCCGTTTTGCATGGGAAGTACGACAGGAACGCGATCAACTTTTTGTTGGTGATGACGCCATCCGCGTATTGCATGAACGTTCACTGCAATCGCTCCCCTGGCGTGAACTTGGCGTTGATGTAGTCCTCGACTGCACCGGCGTATATGGCTCCCGCGAGCATGGCGAAGCGCATATTGCCGCCGGGGCCAAAAAAGTGCTCTTTTCACATCCTGGCAGTAACGATCTCGACGCGACCGTTGTTTACGGCGTCAATCAGGATCAACTTCGTGCGGAACACCGCATCGTTTCTAACGCTTCCTGTACCACGAATTGCATAATTCCCGTCATCAAATTGTTAGATGATGCGTACGGTATTGAGTCCGGCACTGTGACCACAATTCACTCCGCCATGCACGATCAACAGGTTATTGATGCATACCATCCTGACCTGCGTCGCACCCGGGCAGCCAGCCAGTCGATCATTCCGGTCGATACTAAACTGGCCGCCGGTATCACACGATTTTTTCCGCAATTTAACGATCGCTTTGAAGCGATTGCGGTACGTGTGCCAACCATAAATGTGACGGCAATCGATTTAAGCGTGACGGTGAAGAAACCTGTAAAAGCCAATGAAGTCAACCTGTTGCTGCAAAAAGCAGCACAAGGTGCATTTCATGGTATAGTTGACTATACGGAATTGCCGTTGGTCTCTGTAGATTTTAACCACGATCCGCACAGTGCCATTGTCGATGGCACCCAAACCCGGGTCAGTGGCGCACACCTGATCAAAACGTTGGTCTGGTGCGATAACGAATGGGGCTTTGCTAACCGAATGCTCGACACGACGTTAGCTATGGCTACTGTTGCTTTCAGGTAAGACGCAAGCAGCGTCTGCAAAACTTTTAGAATCAACGAGAGGATTCACCATGTCTGTAATTAAGATGACCGATCTGGATCTTGCTGGGAAACGTGTATTTATCCGTGCGGATCTGAACGTACCAGTAAAAGACGGGAAAGTAACCAGCGACGCGCGTATCCGTGCTTCTCTGCCGACCATCGAACTTGCCCTGAAACAAGGCGCAAAAGTGATGGTAACTTCCCACCTGGGTCGTCCTACCGAAGGCGAGTACAACGAAGAATTCTCTCTGCTGCCGGTTGTTAACTACCTGAAAGACAAACTGTCTAACCCGGTTCGTCTGGTTAAAGATTACCTCGACGGCGTTGACGTTGCTGAAGGTGAACTGGTTGTTCTGGAAAACGTTCGCTTCAACAAAGGCGAGAAGAAAGACGACGAAACCCTGTCCAAAAAATACGCTGCACTGTGTGACGTGTTCGTAATGGACGCATTCGGTACTGCTCACCGCGCGCAGGCTTCTACTCACGGTATCGGTAAATTCGCTGACGTTGCGTGCGCAGGTCCGCTGCTGGCAGCTGAACTGGACGCGCTGGGTAAAGCACTGAAAGAACCTGCTCGCCCGATGGTGGCTATCGTTGGTGGTTCTAAAGTTTCTACCAAACTGACCGTTCTGGATTCCCTGTCTAAAATCGCTGACCAGCTGATTGTTGGTGGTGGTATCGCTAACACCTTTATCGCGGCACAAGGCCACGATGTGGGTAAATCCCTGTACGAAGCTGATCTGGTTGACGAAGCAAAACGTCTGCTGACCACCTGCAACATCCCGGTTCCGTCTGATGTTCGCGTAGCAACTGAGTTCTCTGAAACTGCACCGGCTACCCTGAAATCTGTTAACGATGTGAAAGCTGACGAGCAGATCCTGGATATCGGTGATGCTTCCGCTCAGGAACTGGCTGAAATCCTGAAGAATGCGAAAACCATTCTGTGGAACGGTCCGGTTGGCGTGTTCGAATTCCCGAACTTCCGCAAAGGTACTGAAATCGTGGCTAACGCTATCGCAGACAGCGAAGCGTTCTCCATCGCTGGCGGCGGCGACACTCTGGCAGCAATCGACCTGTTCGGCATTGCTGACAAAATCTCCTACATCTCCACTGGCGGCGGCGCATTCCTCGAATTCGTGGAAGGTAAAGTACTGCCTGCAGTAGCGATGCTCGAAGAGCGCGCTAAGAAGTAAAAAATCACAGGGCAGGGAAACCTGCCCTTGTTTCAGCGCGCTTTTAAAGCACGCACTTTTTCATACTCTAAATAATTCGAGTTGCAGGAAGGCGACAAGAGAGTGAATCCCCAGGAGCTTACATAAGTAAGTGACTGGGGTGAGCGAACGCAGACGCAGCACATGCAACTTGAAGTATGACGAGTATAAGGCCCGACGATACAGGACAAGAGACATGTCTAAGATTTTTGATTTCGTAAAACCTGGCGTAATCACTGGTGATGACGTACAGAAAGTTTTCCAGGTAGCAAAAGAAAACAACTTCGCACTGCCAGCAGTAAACTGCGTCGGTACTGACTCCATCAACGCCGTACTGGAAACCGCTGCTAAAGTTAAAGCGCCGGTTATCGTTCAGTTCTCCAACGGTGGTGCTTCCTTTATCGCTGGTAAAGGCGTGAAATCTGATGTTCCGCAGGGCGCTGCTATCCTGGGCGCGATCTCTGGTGCGCATCACGTTCACCAGATGGCTGAACATTATGGTGTTCCGGTTATCCTGCACACCGACCACTGCGCGAAGAAACTGCTGCCGTGGATCGACGGTCTGCTGGACGCGGGTGAGAAACACTTCGCTGCTACCGGTAAGCCGCTGTTCTCTTCTCACATGATCGACCTGTCTGAAGAATCTCTGCAAGAGAACATCGAAATCTGCTCTAAATACCTGGAGCGCATGTCCAAAATCGGCATGACTCTGGAAATCGAACTGGGTTGCACCGGTGGTGAAGAAGACGGCGTGGACAACAGCCACATGGACGCTTCTGCACTGTACACCCAGCCGGAAGACGTTGATTACGCATACACCGAGCTGAGCAAAATCAGCCCACGTTTCACCATCGCAGCGTCCTTCGGTAACGTACACGGTGTTTACAAGCCGGGTAACGTGGTTCTGACTCCGACCATCCTGCGTGATTCTCAGGAATATGTTTCTAAGAAACACAACCTGCCGCACAACAGCCTGAACTTCGTATTCCACGGTGGTTCCGGTTCTACTGCTCAGGAAATCAAAGACTCCGTAAGCTACGGCGTAGTGAAAATGAACATCGATACCGATACCCAATGGGCAACCTGGGAAGGCGTTCTGAACTACTATAAAGCGAACGAAGCTTACCTGCAGGGTCAGCTGGGTAACCCGAAAGGCGAAGATCAGCCGAACAAGAAATACTACGATCCGCGCGTATGGCTGCGTGCCGGTCAGACTTCGATGATCGCTCGTCTGGAAAAAGCATTCCAGGAACTGAACGCGATCGACGTTCTGTAAGTCATTCTTTTCTGCTTATCTCAAGGCCCGCTCTGCGGGTCTTTTTTTCGCCAAAAGCAAGGTGATACAGATGAGAAATCTGTGATCTATTTGGCAAAATTATGCTTTATTGTTTACCCTTGTCAGACTGCCCGTCATAAGGCGGCGGAGTGTATTTCTCCATTTTGAGTCAGTTGAAAAGGAATATTGAATGGAAGATTTGAATGTTGTCGATAGCATAAACGGCGCGGGAAGCTGGCTGGTGGCTAACCAGGCGCTGCTGCTAAGTTATGCAGTAAACATCGTGGCGGCACTCGCGATCATCATCGTTGGTTTGATTATCGCGCGGATGATTTCCAACGCGGTGAATCGCCTGATGATCTCCCGTAAAATCGATGCCACTGTTGCTGATTTTCTCTCTGCATTAGTCCGTTACGGTATTATCGCCTTTACGCTAATCGCTGCACTGGGGCGCGTGGGTGTACAAACCGCGTCCGTCATTGCTGTACTCGGTGCCGCAGGCTTAGCTGTTGGTCTGGCTTTGCAGGGGTCACTTTCTAACCTGGCCGCTGGCGTGTTACTTGTCATGTTCCGCCCGTTCCGTGCCGGAGAATATGTTGACCTCGGCGGCGTAGCCGGTACTGTGCTGAGTGTGCAGATTTTCTCCACCACCATGCGTACTGCAGACGGTAAAATTATCGTTATTCCGAACGGTAAAATTATTGCCGGAAATATTATTAACTTCTCTCGCGAGCCAGTTCGCCGTAACGAATTTATTATTGGCGTGGCGTATGATTCCGATATCGATCAGGTTAAGCAGATCCTGACCAATATTATCCAGTCTGAAGATCGCATTTTGAAAGATCGCGAAATGACTGTGCGCCTGAATGAACTTGGCGCATCGTCGATTAATTTCGTGGTCCGCGTCTGGAGCAACAGCGGCGATCTGCAAAACGTGTACTGGGATGTGCTGGAGCGTATTAAACGTGAATTTGATGCCGCCGGTATCAGCTTCCCGTACCCGCAAATGGATGTGAACTTTAAGCGGGTGAAAGAAGACAAAGCTGCGTAATCAACGCTGAGGCCAGATAATACTCTCTGGCCTCTCTCTTATTAGTTTTTCTGATTGCCAATTAATATTATCAATTTCCGCTAATAACAATCCCGCGATATAGTCTCTGCATCAGATACTTAATTCGGAATATCCAACGTGTTTTCTTATTACTTTCAAGGTCTTGCTCTTGGGGCAGCTATGATTCTGCCGCTCGGCCCACAAAATGCTTTTGTGATGAATCAGGGCATTCGTCGTCAGTACCACATTATGATTGCCTTACTTTGCGCTATCAGCGATTTGGTCCTGATTTGCGCGGGGATTTTTGGTGGCAGCGCGTTATTGATGCAGTCGCCGTGGTTGCTGGCGCTGGTCACCTGGGGCGGCGTAGCCTTCTTGCTGTGGTATGGTTTTGGCGCTTTTAAAACAGCGATGAGCAGTAATATTGAGTTAGCCAGTGCCGAAGTCCTGAAGCAAGGCAGATGGAAAATTATCGCCACCATGCTGGCAGTGACCTGGCTGAATCCGCATGTTTACCTGGATACTTTTGTTGTACTGGGCAGCCTTGGCGGGCAACTTGATGTGGAACCAAAACGTTGGTTTGCGCTCGGGACAATTAGCGCCTCTTTCCTGTGGTTCTTTGGTCTGGCTATTCTCGCAGCCTGGCTGGCACCGCGCCTGCGCACGGCAAAATCACAACGCATTATCAATCTGGTTGTGGGATGTGTTATGTGGTTTATTGCCTTGCAGCTGGCGAGAGACGGTATTGCTCATGCACAAGCCTTGTTCAGTTAGGCGCTATCTGATGGAAAAATAAAACAGAGGCGCTAAGCTTGCCTCCAGAGGTCCTGAATTTTAGGCAAGTCAATTAACACGGAGAGACTAACGTGAAGTTCAAAGTTATCGCCCTGGCGGCATTAATGGGTATTAGCGGGATGGCAGCGCAGGCTAACGAATTGCCGGATGGACCGCATATTGTCACCTCCGGTACGGCAAGCGTGGATGCGGTGCCAGACATTGCCACTCTTGCGATTGAAGTCAACGTGGCCGCGAAGGATGCCGCTACTGCCAAGAAACAGGCGGATGAGCGCGTCGCACAATACATTTCCTTCCTTGAACTCAATCAGATCGCGAAAAAAGATATCAGCTCAGCGAACTTACGCACCCAGCCAGATTATGATTATCAGGATGGTAAAAGTATCCTGAAAGGCTACCGTGCTGTGAGAACGGTGGAAGTCACGCTCCGTCAGTTAGACAAACTGAATTCCTTGCTGGATGGCGCGCTGAAGGCGGGTCTTAACGAAATTCGTTCTGTGTCGCTGGGCGTGGCGCAGCCGGATGCCTATAAAGACAAAGCGCGTAAGGCAGCGATTGATAACGCGATTCATCAGGCGCAGGAACTGGCGAACGGCTTTCATCGTAAACTGGGGCCGGTATATAGCGTGCGCTACCATGTTTCCAACTATCAGCCCAGCCCAATGGTGCGGATGATGAAAGCCGATGCCGCGCCGGTGTCCGCCCAGGAAACTTACGAGCAGGCCGCTATTCAGTTTGATGATCAGGTCGATGTGGTCTTCCAGTTAGAACCTGTGGATCAACAACCCGCTAAAACACCTGCAGCACAATAATATTTATAGCCCGACGTATTCGTCGGGCTAATGCCTTTACCCGATATTGCCTCCTTTTTCTGTAATTTTCTGTAAAACCATGACGTAATCACCTATCTTTGCTCGCGGTTTCATCAAGGATAGGCTGACTGAAACGGTTAAGCGGACAAGGATGCGGGGGAGCGGGGATGGACATTTTTATTTCGAAAAAGATGCGCAATTTCATTTTATTAGCGCAAACCAATAATATTGCCCGGGCGGCAGAAAAAATCCATATGACGGCTTCGCCATTTGGTAAAAGCATTGCCGCGCTGGAAGAACAAATTGGCTATACGCTATTTACCCGCAAAGATAATAATATCAGCCTCAATAAAGCCGGACAGGAACTGTATCAAAAACTGTTCCCGGTTTATCAACGGCTTTCTGCGATTGATAATGAAATCCATAACTCAGGGCGTCGTTCACGAGAAATTGTGATTGGCATAGATAATACTTATCCGACAATTATTTTCGATCAGTTGATTAGTCTCGGAGATAAGTATGAAGGCGTGACCGCCCAGCCAGTTGAGTTCAGCGAAAACGGCGTTATCGATAATCTTTTTGACCGTCAGTTAGATTTTATTATCTCCCCACAGCATGTATCTGCACGAGTTCAGGAACTGGAAAACCTGACTATCAGTGAACTACCACCGCTGCGATTGGGCTTTCTCGTTTCTCGCCGTTATGAAGAGCGACAAGAGCAAGAGCTGCTTCAGGAGCTACCCTGGCTGCAAATGCGCTTTCAGAACCGGGCCAACTTCGAAGCAATGATTGATGCGAATATGCGACCTTGTGGGATCAATCCAACCATTATTTATCGTCCCTACAGTTTTATGGCCAAAATCAGCGCCGTGGAGCGCGGACATTTTCTGACGGTGATCCCGCATTTTGCCTGGCGACTGGTGAATCCGGCAACGCTGAAATATTTTGATGCGCCGCACAGGCCGATGTATATGCAGGAATATCTTTATTCAATCAGAAATCATCGTTATACCGCCACGATGCTTCAGCATATTGCTGAAGATCGTGACGGGACGAGTCATTAACCCAGCATCGAGCCGGTTGCAATTAAATTACGGTGTAAATCGAAGACGTGGCTAAGATCGTGGTGAATATGTCCGCCGGGCGCATTTTCCAGATAGCGATGCAGATAATCCCGATACATAGGATGTGCACAATTATCAATGATGGTGCGGGCGCGTTGAAGCGGGGAAAGACCACGCAGATCGGCGATCCCTTGTTCGGTGATGATCACTTTGACGCTGTGTTCGCTGTGATCAACATGGCTGCACATTGGCACGACGGTTGAGATCTTGCCTTCTTTAGCAATCGACGGGGCCATAAAGATCGACAGATACGCGTTGCGTTCAAAATCACCGCTGCCACCGATGCCGTTCATCAGATCGACCCCGGCTACGTGCGTTGAGTTGGCATGCCCGTAAATATCAAACTCCAGGCCGACGTTCAGAGCGATGACGCCCAGACGACGGATGATTTCCGGGTTATTGGAAATCTCCTGCGGACGCAACACAATGCGGCTGGCAAAGTAATCCATATTGTCGTAAATCTTGCGCAGGGAATCGGCCGAGATAGTCAGGCTGGAGGCGCTGGCCCCGCTGATTTTGCCCGTTTCCAGTAAATGCACCACCGATTCCTGTAGCACTTCCGAATACATCATGAACGGAGGAATTTCCGGGTTTTCCCCTAGTCGCGCCATGACTGCATTATTGATATTGCCCACGCCACTTTGCAGCGGCAGAAATTCCGGCGGAATACGCCCATGCGCCATTTCCTGCAACAAGAACGTGACCACGTTATCGGCAATCTGCTGGCACATGGGATTTTGCTTATCCAGCATATTACCGGCGTCAGGCAAGTTGGTTTCTACGACGGCGACAATCTTTTTCGGATCGATTTGCACATAGCGGGTACCGACGCGATCCATTGCATGGAAGATCGACACGCTATTGCGCCGCGGTGGCGCGCCAGGAATCACAATATCTGCCAGTTCTGCAACGCGCGGATCGTGATAGTGATTAAGTTCAATGATTACTTTCTTCGCTCGCAGCAGCCAGGTCGGCGCATTACCGATCCCGCTGGTTAACCAGACTCGACCATCCGGTGCCAGTGCCGATGCTTCAATGACGGCAACATCAATTTCGCCGAAGAAACCGTAATTGACCATTTGCGCCACTTCGCTCAAATGCAGGTCAACGAAACTCACAGCGCCCTGATTGATCTTTTTACGTAAACCAGACGATGTTTGATATGGCGCACGCCAGGAAACAGCATCGGCGTCAGAAAGTACATCGTCAGCGGCGGCGCTGATTGACGCCCCCGTTAGCAGGCGGATTTGATACGGCTTTTTGGCCTCATGCTGTTCGTTAGCTCTGCGGGCAATCGCGGTGGGAAGGGCTTTCGGCGAACCCGCCGGGGTAAAGCCGCTAAATGCCACCATGTCGTTATGCTGGATAATTTCTGCCGCTTCATCGGCGGTCATCCTTGTCCACTGAGTTTCCATTTTTACTCCTTCGTTCGTAGGGATTAATGACCAACGAAATTAGGTTTACGTTTTTCGAGGAAAGCGTTCATCCCTTCCTGGTAATCTTCGCTGTCATAAACCGCGCGGCGCATCCCCTGAATACGTTCAAATTCATCGGAGTTCATGGTGTGTGCTTCGCCCAGTACACGCAGCTCTTCTTTGATAACGGCAATGGCTAACGGCGCTTTCTCAGAGATGTGGTGCGCCATTTGTAAGGTGAAATCTTCCAGTTCTTCCACTTCCACAACATGGTTGAGGATGCCGACAGCCAGCGCGCGCTGGGCGGTGATTGGCGAAGCGGTAAAAATCAGCTCTTTGACAATGTGGAAGCCCGCGTCGCGGGTCAGGTTGTGAATGCCGACCAGGTTATACGGGACACCGAGGTTTACAGGTGTCATTGAGAAGGTTGAGGTACTGGCGGCGATAATCAGATCGGAACTCATGATCATTTCAAATGCGCCACCCCAAACACTACCTTCCACCATCGAAATGATCGGTTTCGGGAATTTTTGGATCATGCGGGTGATTTGACGCAACGGATCATCATAGGAGAGCGGATCGCGACCGCCAGACGGCAGTTCGTGAATATCGTGACCTGCGGAGAAGACTTTGGATCCACTCGGCGCGCGCAAAATGATACAGCGAATTTCCGGCCGGTTGAGATCGCTTAACGCCTGCATAAGATCATCAATAAAGACTTTACTTAAGGCATTAAGTTTTCGGCCATAGTTAAACTCAATGACCGCCACTTTGTTGATAGTGACAACGTTCACATACTGATAAGACATAAAAATTCCTTTAATCAAAATATTGCGTCTGGATAAATTCACTGAGCTGCCGCAGGCCGGTGCGCGGTGAGAGCGTATTGTTTTTGACCGCTAAAAGCGTCTGGCGGTAATAGCGATCGAAATCTTCATTCGCGAACAGGTGATTCAGTACTTCTTCTTCGGTTTGTTTACGCAGCCATTCCACCGATTGTTGTTGCCGCACTTGTTGCAAACGACCACTGGCAGTTAGCGCGGTTTTGAAGTCGATGATGGCGTGCCAGATCTCATTGATTCCACGTTTTTCCAGTGCGCTACAAGTCAGAACCCGTGGCTGCCATTCGTCGTATTTACGTCGCAGAATATGCAGGGCACTCTCGTACATATGCCGGGCAATGGCGACATTGGTATGGTTATCGCCATCGTCTTTGTTGATAACGATCAGATCTGCCACTTCCATCAGCCCCTTTTTAATGCCCTGCAGATCATCGCCACCACCGGCAATTTGCAACGAGATAAAACAGTCCACCATGCGGGCGACTTCCGTTTCTGACTGCCCGACGCCAACCGTTTCGACAATCACTACGTCATAACCCGCCGCTTCGCATAAAAGCATTAATTCCCGCGCTCGCTGACTGGCACCGCCCAGATGACCGGAGGAGGGTACCGGGCGAATAAACGCCGCCTCGGCACGCGCAAGGTCATTCATGCGGGTTTTATCCCCGAGAATGCTACCGCCAGTGACCGGGCTGCTGGGATCGACCGCAATAACCGCAACCTTTAATCCCTCACGAATCAACAACATGCCAAAGGCTTCAAGAAAGGTACTTTTCCCCGCGCCGGGTGTGCCGGTAACGCCCAGTCGCAGGGCGTTACCACAGAACGGCATAATGGCGTCAAGCAGCTGAGTACTTAGCGCCTGATGACGCGGGTGACGGCTTTCCACCAACGTCATGGCCTGGGCGAGCGTGGCACGCTCACCCTGACGTAAGCGGCGAATACTTTCTGCCAGCGTGGCTTCATTAATCATGATGCTGGCTTATCAGATTCAGTACGTCGCGCACGCTGTCGAGCATAGGTGTACCTGGACCATAAATCGCCGCCACGCCGCGCTCTTGCAGGAAGGCGTAATCCTGCGGCGGAATGACGCCACCCGCGACCACGCAGATATCTTTGCGTCCCCATTTTTTCAGCGCTTCGACCAGTTCCGGGATCAGCGTTTTATGACCGGCAGCCAGTGAGGATGCGCCCACTACGTGAACGTCATTTTCTACTGCCAGGCGGGCGATCTCTTCAGGTGTAGAGAACATCGGGCTTAAATCTACGTCGAAACCGAGGTCGGAATAGGCGCTGGCGATCACTTTTGCGCCGCGATCGTGCCCATCCTGACCCATTTTAGCGATCAGAATGCGCGGGCGACGACCATTGTCGGCAAGGAACAGCTCCGTTTGCGCAACAATGGCATCGAACTCGGAGGCCGATTTCTCAGACTGATGATAGCTTTGCGCAATCACGCCGGTAACACACTGGCTTGGCACCAGATAACGGTCGAAAGCGGCTTCCAGCGCATCGGAAATTTCACCCAGGGTGGCGCGAACGCGAGCGGCATTAACAGCGGCAGCCAGCAGGTTTTCGTTATGCTGTGCGGCGTGAGTCAGGGCGTTCAACGCGGCGGTTACGGCGGCATCATCACGGGTGGCGCGAATGCGTTCCAGCGAAGCAATTTGCTCGTTACGCACCATCACGTTGTCGATCTCAAGGACGTCGGTTTCGTCTTCGTGATCCAGTTTGTACTTGTTGACACCAACGATGACACGCTTGCCCTGGTCGATCAACGACTGTTCGCGCGCGGAAGCCTCTTCGATCATTCGTTTTGGCAGACCTGCTTCGATCGCTTTCGCCATGCCGCCGGCTTCGTCGATCTGTTGGATAATGGCTCTGGCTTGTTTGACGATTTGATCGGTCAGCGATTCAACGTAATAGGATCCGGCCAGTGGATCGACGGTGCGGCAGAGTTCTGATTCTTCCTGAATGATGATCTGGGTGTTGCGGGCAATGCGTGCTGAGAAATCGGTAGGCAAACCAAGCGCTTCGTCAAAGGCGTTGGTATGCAGTGACTGAGTGCCGCCCAGCGTTGCAGCCAGTGCTTCAATGGTGGTGCGGATAACGTTGTTATACGGATCCTGTTCAGTCAGGCTCCAGCCTGAGGTCTGGCAGTGGGTACGCAGCGCCAGTGATTTCGGATCCTGTGCGCCAAATCCACTGACCGCTTCGCTCCATAAATAACGTGCCGCACGCAACATGGCGACGTTCATAAACAGATCCATGCCAATGCCGAAGAAGAACGACAGGCGAGGAGCGAAGTCATCAATTTTCAGCCCGGCGGAGATTGCTGCTTTGATGTACTCAATCCCATCAGCGAGCGTAAATGCTACCTGCTGCACGCAGTTGGCACCCGCTTCACCCATATGGTAACCGCTGATACTGATGGTATTAAATCGCGGCATGTTGCCGGAACACCAGGCGATGATGTCTGCGATAATACGCATTGACGGTTTTGGCGGGTAAATATAGGTGTTGCGGCAAAGATACTCTTTGAGGATATCGTTCTGAATGGTGCCGGTCAGTTTATCGGGTGTAACACCTTGCTCTTCTGCGGCGACGATATAAAACGCCAGTACTGGTAGTACTGCGCCATTCATGGTCATCGAAACCGACATTTTATCCAGCGGGATCTGGTCGAACAGGACTTTCATATCTTCCACGGTGTCGATAGCAACGCCCGCTTTGCCGACGTCGCCCGCCACGCGCGGGTTATCGGAGTCGTAGCCTCGGTGGGTGGCAAGGTCAAACGCAACGGAAAGACCTTTTTGCCCGGCGGCCAGGTTACGGCGATAAAAAGCGTTGGACTCTTTTGCTGTTGAAAAACCAGCATACTGACGGATGGTCCACGGTTGGGCGGTATACATAGTGGCACGCGGGCCACGAACGTAGGGGGGCAAACCAGGAAGGGTACCTGTCACCTCCAGATTATCGAGATCGGCTTCGGTATACAGCGGCTTGATGGCGATCCCTTCCGCGGTTTGCTGAACCAGCGAGTCGACAGTTTTCTCCCGACGGCTCAATTCCTTGTTGGCAAGCTGTTGCCACTCCTGCACGTTAGACATTATTTGCTCCGTAAAACGCAATCAAAATGAGGGTATTTGCGCCTACGGTGAGCTTTTTACGTGGGTTTGTCGCCAGCAAAAAAAATGCATTCAGACGTCGTTTTTTGCCGCCTGAGATTTGTCTATTTTGTGATGTGATTCAAGGAATGCAAAAAGACGTGCGGATAACGCCTGATATGTGCTACCAGGCATTATTTGATGGATTAATCCTGACGAAGGACTTTGTGACCATAATCGAGTAACGCATCAGTGACTTTACGCATCATGCGGCTTTCAGGAGCAAAGCGGTGCCAGTAGAGCATCCGTCGTTGAAATAGCCCAGGCGTTAAGTCAATCAGTTCACCGCTGGCCAGCTCTTTCTCGATTTGCAGGTGCGGGATCATACAGCAGGTGGTGCCCTGGCGAGCAAGTTGCACGAACGCTTCTGAAGAATTAACGATATGGCAGGGTACGCTGCCTGGGGGCAGATCGAAGTTTTGCTGCAAAAAGGCCTGGTGCATATCGTCAAGATGGTCAAAGGCGACCACAGGTGCTTTCAATAATGCCGAACGCGTTACGCCGTTAGGGAAATATTTTTCGGCAAACGGTTTTGAGCTGACGAACAGATAGTCAAGCGCACCGAGCTTATCGACAAGACAACTCGGCAGCGCCTGATGTTGAATACTCACCGCGCCGACCACTTCGCCGCGGCGCAGACGTTCCTGAGTGCGGGTTTCATCTTCTACCTGCAAGTTGAGGCGGATAGGCGAATCAGCCAACACAGGAGCCAGCGCCGGAAGCAACCACGTCGCCAGACTGTCGGCGTTGACCGCCAGTGAAAGCAGCAGCGGAGTCGAACCGGTTTGTTCATCGCCCAGCCACTCTTCTTCCAGCAACTCCACCTGGCGTAGCAGTGCCAGCAGTTTTTGCCCTTGTTCTGTCGGGCGCGGCGGTACGGTACGCACCAACAGCGGCTGCCCGAACATATTTTCCAGTTGCTTAATGCGCTGTGAGACGGCTGATTGTGTAATGCACAGCTTTTGTGCCGCGCGCTCAAATCCTCGTTCACGTATCACCGCATCCAGTGCCTGTAATGTTCTGTAGTCCGGGCGTTTCATTGCTGTTGTCTGCTCCTGGTAAATGCTTTTTCCTGCACTATGACACAATTTTGTGTCAGGTTGCATATACCGAAGCCGTCGGCGGGTAACATTTGTATTCGTGGTTAAACGCGCAGCTTAAAAGATCAGGGATTTGCGCTAATGCATTTCGCTCAGCGAGTTCGCGCCCTGGTTGTGTTGAATGGCGTGGCGTTATTGCCCCAATTTGCCTGTAAACAGGGGCTTGCGAACGGTGAACTGGTGCGCCTGTTTGCACCGTGGAGCGGCATACCCAGATTGTTGTATGCCTTATTTGCGGGGCGAAAGGGGATGCCTGCCATTGCGCGATATTTTATGGATGAGTTAACCACGCGGCTTGCCAACGGGGTCTGAATCGCTTTTTTTGTATATAATGCGTGTGAAATTTCATACCACAGGCGAAACGATCATGACGCAGGATGAATTGAAAAAAGCAGTAGGATGGGCGGCACTTCAGTATGTTCAGCCCGGCACCATTGTTGGTGTAGGTACAGGTTCCACCGCCGCACACTTTATTGACGCGCTCGGTACAATGAAAGGCCAGATTGAAGGGGCCGTTTCCAGTTCAGATGCTTCCACTGAAAAACTGAAAAGCCTCGGCATTCACGTTTTTGATCTCAACGAAGTCGACAGCCTTGGCATCTACGTTGATGGCGCAGATGAAATCAACGGCCACATGCAAATGATCAAAGGCGGCGGCGCGGCGCTGACCCGTGAAAAAATCATTGCTTCGGTTGCGGAAAAATTTATTTGTATTGCCGACGCCTCCAAGCAGGTTGATATTCTGGGCAAATTCCCGCTGCCAGTAGAAGTTATCCCGATGGCACGTAGTGCAGTGGCGCGCCAGCTGGTGAAACTGGGCGGTCGTCCGGAATACCGTCAGGGCGTGGTGACCGATAATGGCAACGTGATCCTCGACGTCCACGGCATGGAAATCCTTGACCCGATAGCGATGGAAAACGCCATAAATGCGATTCCTGGCGTGGTGACTGTTGGCTTGTTTGCTAACCGTGGCGCGGACGTTGCGCTGATTGGTACACCTGACGGTGTCAAAACCATTGTGAAATGATCTGACGGGGGAACCTCCCCCGTTAAAAAAATTCTCTTCATTAAATTTGGTGACATGTGTCACGTTTTTACCTGGATATTGTCGATTGCTCTAAATAAACCCTCTAAACCAGCATATTCATCCAAGAAATACCTTTGCGTGATATTTCCTCAACATCGCGACGCAAACGTTCATATTGCCGCAATATTATTTTTTGATATGTTGAAAGGCGGATGCAAATCCGCACACAACATTTCAAAAGACAGGATTGGGTAAATGGCAAAGGTATCGCTGGAGAAAGACAAGATTAAGTTTCTGCTGGTAGAAGGCGTGCACCAAAAGGCGCTGGAAAGCCTTCGTGCAGCGGGTTACACCAACATCGAATTTCACAAAGGCGCGCTGGATGATGAACAATTAAAAGAATCCATCCGCGATGCCCACTTCATCGGCCTGCGATCCCGTACCCATCTGACTGAAGACGTGATCAACGCCGCAGAAAAACTGGTCGCTATTGGCTGTTTCTGTATCGGAACAAACCAGGTTGATCTGGATGCGGCGGCAAAACGCGGTATCCCGGTATTTAACGCACCGTTCTCAAATACGCGCTCTGTTGCGGAGCTGGTGATTGGCGAACTGCTGCTGCTATTGCGCGGCGTGCCGGAAGCCAATGCTAAAGCGCACCGTGGCGTGTGGAACAAACTGGCGGCGGGTTCTTTTGAAGCGCGCGGCAAAAAGCTGGGTATCATCGGCTACGGTCATATTGGTACGCAATTGGGCATTCTGGCTGAATCGCTGGGAATGTATGTTTACTTTTATGATATTGAAAACAAACTGCCGCTGGGCAACGCCACTCAGGTACAGCATCTTTCTGACCTGCTGAATATGAGCGATGTGGTGAGTCTACATGTGCCAGAGAATCCGTCCACCAAAAATATGATGGGTGCGAAAGAGATTTCACTAATGAAGCCCGGCTCGCTGCTGATTAATGCTTCGCGCGGTACTGTGGTGGATATTCCGGCGCTGTGTGACGCGCTGGCGAGCAAACATCTGGCGGGGGCGGCAATCGACGTATTCCCGACGGAACCGGCGACCAACAGCGATCCATTTACCTCTCCGCTGTGTGAATTTGACAATGTCCTTCTGACGCCACACATTGGCGGTTCGACTCAGGAAGCGCAGGAGAATATCGGCCTGGAAGTTGCGGGTAAATTGATCAAGTATTCTGACAATGGCTCAACGCTCTCTGCGGTGAACTTCCCGGAAGTCTCGCTGCCACTGCACGGTGGGCGTCGTCTGATGCACATCCACGAAAACCGTCCGGGCGTGCTAACTGCGCTGAACAAAATCTTCGCCGAGCAGGGCGTCAACATCGCCGCGCAATATCTGCAAACTTCCGCCCAGATGGGTTATGTAGTTATTGATATTGAAGCCGACGAAGACGTTGCCGAAAAAGCGCTGCAGGCAATGAAAGCTATTCCGGGTACCATTCGCGCCCGCCTGCTGTACTAATTCCCCTTCTCTGAAAATCAACGGGCAGGTCACTGACTTGCCCGTTTTTTTTATCCCTTCTCCACACCGTTGCCGCGTTGCGCATTCTACTTTGCGAGTCTGCTCCAGAAAATAAATCAAAGTCAGATCAATGCGTTGTGTTTATTTAATGGGGATTTACGATGGCAGGACAGCATGGGGCTGTAACGGTAAAGCCCTCACCGAAGCGAGGGCTTAAAGGAGAAGGGTTATGATGCGACTTGTCATCATACTGATTGTACTGTTACTCATAAGTTTGCCAGCTTATTAACAGTCAGTCACAGGGGAGGAGTAATCCTCCCTTACCCTTACTCACTAAATTAGGTTAAAGAATCAACGATGTCAATCAGGGCGATGCAGGTGTGTCGCCCTCACCACTCCCAGACTTTCGACGGTGTAACCACCGCAGGAAGAGGGATATCCCACTCTTCAACGGGGAGTTTTTCCACCAACTGACAATCATGCGCATAACCCACCGGTTGCATTTTATAGTGCTGCCAGTTTTGTAAGGTCCGATCATAAAAACCACCGCCCATTCCCAGGCGCTGGCCGTACTCATCAAAGGCGACCAGCGGTGTGATCAACACGTCTAATCGGGAAAGGGGGAGCACGTCACGCACATCCAGTTTTGGCTCATGGATCTTCAACCTGTTCATCACCAGTTCGCTTTGCGGATGGTAATTCAGGAACAGCAAATTACCGGCACTAAAGGGATGCAAAACTGGAAGATATACGCGCTTACCGGCGCGCCAGAGTTGTTCTATAAGTGGCTGGGTGTCGAGTTCGCCATCAAAAGAGAGGAATACAGCGACCGTATGCGCCATCACCACTGGGGGATAAGTCATCATCCGGGTAGCAGCTTGTTGACCCATTTCCTGCTGTTGTTCCGGCGTTAACGCACGACGACGTTGCCGAATCATTTTGCGGATTTCTTGTCGGGATAATGTCAGTGGGAGTTCTGGTAGTTGCGTCATGGCTGGTGCCAGATAAGAAGGGAATCTCCGAGATGCCGCCGCAGGCTGTAACCCTTGAACCCTTGGTTCAAGGTGAATGTGTCGTCGCAGTTTTAAGGCTTCTCGGACGGACCGAGCATGCTCACCAACCGCGGAGCGCCACATTCTTGTGGTATGAAATATCGGCTCAGGGGACTGGCCCGCTTGCGAACATCTCAGAGAAATTTTGTCTTCACGGTTACTCTACCACAGTAAACCGAAAAGTGTCATTCAAAGTTTTGGTTAGTTTTTTCGGTGATGCGACCTTGTTCAAGTAACGCTTGTTCTATGGTCTGCTGCAGCATCCGAATACGCTGTTCCATACTTGCCGCGTAGTCACGAGTCTTCGCTTTTTCTTGCGCTAACTCATAGCTGATATTCAATGCGGCAATGAAGACCAACTGTTCAGTATTTGTGACTCTAGTGCGTTCTTTCAGATCTTGCAACCGTTGGTTCAGATCGTCCGCTGCCTGATTCAACGCATCCCTTTGGTCAGGCGGGCAGTTCACACGCAGTGAACGGCCAAAAATTTGGATATCGACGGGTTGTGCAGACATGCCACCTTCCTGCTGATTGACTGCGCTGCCTTCGTCTTTAGACCCATGGTCTGCGAAGGGGCGACACTATAGCTACCCTGATGAGAAGAGACAAGCCCTTTTCTGGTCCACCAGGGCCCAAAGTGGTAGCATATCATGAATATTCCTCCCTTTGACGACGAATGCTTATGTCTATACAGAACGAAATGCCTGGTTACAACGAAATGAACCAGTATCTGAACCAACAAGGGACGGGTCTGACCCCTGCTGAGATGCATGGTTTAATCAGCGGGATGATATGTGGCGGTAACGATGACAGCTCATGGCTGCCGCTACTTCACGACCTGACGAACGAAGGCATGGCTTTCGGTCATGAGCTGGCACAGGCACTGCGTAAAATGCACTCTGCCACCAGCGATGCCCTGCAGGATGACGGCTTCCTTTTTCAGCTTTATCTGCCTGATGGCGATGATGTCAGCGTTTTTGATCGGGCTGATGCACTGGCAGGTTGGGTCAATCACTTCCTGCTTGGTCTTGGCGTTACGCAACCGAAGCTGGACAAAGTGACCGGAGAAACCGGTGAAGCCATCGACGATCTGCGTAACATCGCGCAGCTGGGCTACGACGAAGACGAAGATCAGGAAGAGCTTGAAATGTCGCTTGAAGAGATCATCGAATACGTTCGTGTTGCCGCGCTGTTATGCCACGACACCTTTACTCATCCGCAACCGACCGCGCCAGAAGTACAAAAACCGACTCTACACTAAAAACAAAAAACGTAAGGAGAGTGTTATGAGTGAGATATCCCGGCAAGAGTTTCAGCGTCGCCGTCAGGCCCTGGTGGAGCAAATGCAACCCGGCAGCGCCGCGCTGATTTTTGCTGCACCAGAAGTAACACGTAGCGCCGACAGCGAATACCCCTATCGTCAGAACAGTGACTTCTGGTACTTCACCGGCTTTAACGAACCGGAAGCGGTGCTGGTGCTGATTAAAAGCGATGACACTCATAACCACAGCGTTTTGTTTAACCGCGTTCGCGACCTGACGGCAGAGATCTGGTTTGGTCGTCGCTTAGGCCAGGATGCCGCGCCAGAGAAACTGGGCGTTGACCGCGCACTGGCATTCAGCGAAATCAATCAGCAACTTTATCAACTGCTTAATGGTCTGGATGTGGTTTATCACGCTCAGGGCGAATATACCTATGCTGATGAAATCGTGAACAGCGCGCTGGAAAAGCTGCGTAAAGGCTCGCGACAGAATCTCACCGCCCCGGCAACGATGATCGACTGGCGTCCCATGGTACATGAAATGCGCCTGTTCAAATCACCAGAAGAGATTGCCGTACTTCGCCGCGCGGGGGAAATCACCGCTCTGGCGCATACCCGGGCGATGGAAAAATGCCGTCCGGGAATGTTCGAGTACCATCTGGAAGGCGAAATTCACCACGAATTTAACCGCCACGGTGCGCGCTATCCTTCCTACAACACCATTGTCGGCAGCGGTGAAAACGGCTGTATTCTGCACTACACCGAAAACGAGTGTGAACTGCGTGACGGTGACCTGGTGTTGATTGACGCGGGCTGTGAATACAAAGGTTATGCGGGCGATATTACCCGTACCTTCCCGGTCAACGGCAAATTCACCCAGGCCCAGCGTGAAATCTACGACATTGTGCTGGAGTCTCTTGAAACCAGCCTGCGCCTGTATCGTCCGGGAACCTCCATTCTGGAAGTCACCAGTGAAGTGGTGCGTATCATGGTTAGCGGCCTGGTAAAACTCGGCATCCTGAAAGGTGATGTTGATGAACTGATCGCTCAGAACGCCCATCGTCCTTTCTTTATGCATGGCCTTAGCCACTGGTTAGGACTGGATGTCCATGACGTTGGCGTTTATGGTCAGGATCGCTCGCGCATTCTGGAACCGGGGATGGTACTGACCGTAGAGCCTGGTCTGTATATCGCGCCGGATGCGGATGTGCCAGAACAATATCGCGGTATCGGCATTCGTATTGAAGACGACATTGTGATTACCGAAACCGGCAACGAAAACCTCACCGCCAGCGTGGTGAAAAAGCCGGAAGAAATCGAAGCGTTGATGGCTGCTGCGAGAAAGCAATGAGCGTAATCATCGTCGGTGGCGGCATGGCGGGCGCGACGCTGGCGCTGGCTATTTCCCGGTTAAGTCACGGGGCGCTGCCGGTACATTTGATTGAAGCGACTGCGCCAGAGTCACATGCTCATCCGGGCTTTGATGGACGAGCGATAGCGCTGGCGGCGGGTACCTGTCAGCAACTGGCGCGCATCGGCGTCTGGCAATCTCTGGCTGATTGCGCAACCGCCATCACCAGCGTGCATGTCAGCGATCGTGGTCATGCCGGATTCGTCACCCTCGCCGCAGAAGATTACCAACTGGCGGCGCTGGGGCAGGTTGTCGAATTGCATAATGTCGGGCAACGGCTGTTTGCATTGCTGCGCAAAGCACCTGGCGTAACGCTGCATTGCCCTGATCGCGTGGCTAACGTTGCCCGTGCTCAGAGTCACGTTGAAGTGACGCTGGAGAGCGGCGAGATGCTGACGGGCCGCGTGCTGGTAGCCGCTGATGGCACCCATTCAGCGTTAGCGACTACCTGTGGTGTTGACTGGCAGCAGGAGCCTTACGAACAACTGGCTGTGATTGCTAACGTTGCGACTTCCGTTGCGCACGAAGGGCGCGCTTTTGAACGCTTTACGCAACATGGCCCGCTGGCGATGTTGCCGATGTCTGACGGACGCTGTTCGCTGGTCTGGTGTCATCCACTGGAACGGCGCGAAGAGGTGCTGTCGTGGAGCGACGAGACGTTTTGCCGTGAACTCCAGTCTGCCTTTGGCTGGCGACTGGGGCAAATTACCCACGCCGGTAAACGCAGTGCTTATCCGCTGGTATTAACCCGCGCCGCCAGACCGATTACCCATCGTACCGTGCTGGTGGGCAATGCGGCGCAAACTCTGCACCCGATTGCCGGGCAAGGGTTCAACCTCGGTATGCGAGATGTCATGAGCCTTGCGGAAACTCTGACTCAGGCGCAGGAGCGCGGAGAAGACATGGGTGATTACGGCGTATTGTGCCGTTATCAGCAGCGTCGACAGCGCGATCGCGAAGCAACCATCGGCGTCACGGACAGCCTTGTACATCTTTTTGCCAACCGTTGGACCCCGCTGGTTGTCGGGCGCAACATCGGGCTGATGACGATGGAATTATTTACCCCGGCACGCGATGTGCTGGCGCAGCGCACCCTCGGTTGGGTGGCGCGTTGAAGGCGGTTTTAAGGAATAAACAATGCAAAGTGTTGATGTAGCCATTGTTGGCGGCGGCATGGTGGGGCTGGCGGTTGCCTGCGGCTTACAGGGGAGCGGCTTACGCGTTGCCGTACTGGAGCAGCGCGTACCGGAACCTCTGGCGGCGAATGCACCACCACAACTGCGCGTTTCGGCTATCAATGCCGCCAGCGAAAAATTACTCACCCGTCTTGGCGTCTGGCAGGACATTCTCTCTCGTAGGGCCAGTTGTTATCACGGTATGGAAGTGTGGGACAAAGACAGCTTTGGTCACATTTCGTTTGACGATCAAAGCATGGGCTATAGCCATCTTGGGCATATCGTTGAAAACTCAGTGATTCACTACGCGCTGTGGAACAAAGCGCAGCAGTCGTCAGATATCACTCTGTTGGCCCCCGCAGAATTACAGCAGGTCGCCTGGGGAGAAAATGAAACCTTCCTGACGCTGAAAGATGGCAGCATGTTAACGGCGCGTCTGGTGATTGGCGCGGACGGCGCTAATTCCTGGTTGCGCAACAAAGCCGATATTCCGCTGACTTTCTGGGATTATCAGCATCACGCGCTGGTAGCGACCATTCGCACGGAAGAACCGCATGATGCGGTGGCGCGGCAGGTTTTCCATGGCGAAGGCATTCTGGCCTTTTTACCGCTTAGCGATCCGCATCTTTGCTCGATTGTCTGGTCACTGTCGCCAGAGGAAGCGCAGCGGATGCAGCAGGCAAGTGAAGACGAATTTAATCGCGCGTTAAATATCGCTTTTGATAATCGCCTGGGCTTATGTAAGGTTGAGAGTGAGCGCCTTGTGTTCCCACTGACGGGGCGTTATGCGCGCCAATTTGCCGCGCACCGTCTGGCGTTGGTGGGCGACGCCGCGCATACTATTCACCCGCTCGCGGGGCAGGGCGTTAATCTCGGCTTTATGGATGCCGCAGAGCTGATTGCCGAACTGAAACGGTTGCATCGTCAGGGTAAAGACATCGGGCAGTACATTTACCTGCGTCGCTATGAGCGTAGCCGTAAGCACAGTGCGGCGCTGATGCTGGCTGGTATGCAGGGATTCCGCGATCTGTTTTCCGGGGCTAATCCGGCGAAAAAACTGCTGCGTGATATTGGTCTGAAACTGGCCGACACGCTTCCTGGCGTTAAACCACAACTTATCCGCCAGGCAATGGGATTAAACGATTTGCCTGAATGGCTGCGTTAAAAATTTCTCCTCTGTTGTTTATTTGATACCCATCACACTTTCATCTCCCGGTTTTTTCGCCGGGAGATTTTCCTCATTTGAAATAAACTAATTTCACCTCCGTTTTCGCATTATATTTTCTAATGTCACGAATTTTTGATTTAGTGTTTTTTGACATTTTTTCAGTTCTTAATATTGCTTTATTCAAATTAAGTTTCTCATCTGTTTATCTTTATATAGAGATTTGTTCATTTTTTGGTTTTTTATTCTGTTGCGATTTTGGCGTTTTTTAACCATAAGCTAATGTGATGATCAATTTTACCTTATGGTTAACAGTCTGTTTCGGTGGTAAGTTCAGGCAAAAGAGAACGATTGCGTTGGGGACCGGGAGTGGCTCCGATGCTGGGTTTCGTGGTGATAATTTCGCCATGGAAAAGTTGTCAGCCCCGCTTATTCAATGAGGACAAGATGGCACAACAGACTCCTTTGTACGAACAACACACGCTTTGCGGCGCTCGCATGGTGGATTTCCACGGCTGGATGATGCCGCTGCATTACGGTTCGCAAATCGACGAACATCATGCGGTACGTACCGATGCCGGAATGTTTGATGTGTCACATATGACCATCGTCGATCTTCGCGGCAGCCGCACCCGGGAGTTTTTGCGTTATCTGCTGGCGAACGATGTGGCGAAACTCACCAAAAGCGGCAAAGCCCTTTACTCGGGGATGTTGAATGCCTCTGGCGGTGTGATAGATGACCTCATCGTCTACTACTTTACTGAAGATTTCTTCCGCCTCGTTGTTAACTCCGCCACCCGCGAAAAAGACCTCTCCTGGATTACCCAACACGCTGAACCTTTCGGCATCGAAATTACCGTTCGTGATGACCTTTCCATGATCGCCGTACAAGGGCCGAATGCGCAGGCAAAAGCTGCCACACTGTTTAATGACGCCCAGCGTCAGGCGGTGGAAGGGATGAAACCGTTCTTTGGCGTGCAGGCGGGCGATCTGTTTATTGCCACCACTGGTTATACCGGTGAAGCGGGCTATGAAATTGCGCTGCCCAATGAAAAAGCGGCCGATTTATGGCGTGCGCTGGTGGAAGCGGGCGTTAAGCCATGCGGCCTGGGCGCGCGTGACACGCTGCGTCTGGAAGCGGGTATGAATCTTTATAGTCAGGAGATGGACGAAACCATCTCTCCTTTAGCCGCCAACATGGGCTGGACTATCGCCTGGGAACCGGCAGATCGTGACTTCATCGGTCGTGAAGCCCTGGAAGTGCAGCGTGAGCATGGCACAGAAAAACTGGTTGGTCTGGTGATGACCGAAAAAGGCGTGCTGCGTAATGAACTGCCGGTACGTTTTACCGATGCGCAGGGCAACCAGCATGAAGGCATTATCACTAGCGGTACTTTCTCCCCGACGCTGGGTTACAGCATTGCGCTGGCGCGCGTGCCGGAAGGTATTGGCGAAACGGCGATTGTGCAAATTCGCAACCGTGAAATGCCGGTTAAAGTGACGAAACCTGTTTTTGTGCGTAACGGCAAAGCCGTCGCGTGATTTACTTTTTTGGAGATTGATTGATGAGCAACGTACCAGCAGAACTGAAATACAGCAAAGAACACGAATGGCTGCGTAAAGAAGCCGACGGCACTTACACCGTTGGCATCACCGAACACGCTCAGGAGCTGTTAGGCGATATGGTGTTTGTTGACCTGCCGGAAGTAGGCGCAACGGTTAGCGCGGGCGATGACTGCGCGGTTGCCGAATCAGTAAAAGCGGCGTCAGACATTTATGCGCCAGTAAGCGGTGAAATCGTGGCGGTAAACGACGCACTGAGCGATTCCCCGGAACTGGTGAACAGCGAACCGTATGCAGGCGGCTGGATCTTTAAAATCAAAGCCAGCGATGAAAGCGAACTGGAATCACTGCTGGATGCGACCGCATACGAAGCATTGTTAGAAGACGAGTAACGGCTTTATTCCTCTTCTGCGGGAGAGGATCAGGGTGAGGAACTTTTACGCCTCACCCTCACTCTCTTCGCAAGGAGAGAGGTTCACAATTCACTGCACGTTTCAGGAACCATCGCTCATGACACAGACGTTAAGCCAGCTTGAAAACAGCGGCGCTTTTATTGAACGCCATATCGGACCGGATGCCGCGCAACAGCAAGAAATGCTGAATGCCGTTGGCGCACAATCGTTAAACGCGCTGACCGGCCAGATTGTGCCGAAAGATATTCAGCTTGCGACCCCGCCGCAGGTTGGCGCACCGGCGACCGAATACGCCGCGCTGGCGGAACTCAAGGCTATTGCCAGTCGCAATAAACGCTTCACGTCTTACATCGGCATGGGTTACACCGCCGTGCAGCTACCGCCGGTTATCCTGCGTAACATGCTGGAAAATCCGGGCTGGTATACCGCGTATACTCCGTATCAACCTGAAGTCTCCCAGGGCCGCCTTGAAGCACTGCTCAACTTCCAGCAGGTAACGCTGGATTTGACCGGGCTGGATATGGCCTCTGCTTCTCTTCTGGACGAGGCCACCGCTGCCGCCGAAGCAATGGCGATGGCTAAACGCGTCAGCAAACTGAAAAATGCCAACCGCTTCTTTGTTGCTTCTGACGTCCATCCGCAAACGCTCGATGTGGTCCGTACTCGTGCTGAAACCTTTGGTTTTGAAGTGATTGTCGATGATGCGCAAAAAGTGCTCGACCACCAGGACGTCTTCGGCGTGCTGTTACAGCAGGTCGGCACTACTGGTGAAATTCACGACTACACCGCGCTTATTAGCGAACTGAAATCACGCAAAATTGTGGTCAGTGTCGCCGCCGATATTATGGCGCTGGTGCTGTTAACTGCGCCGGGTAAACAGGGCGCGGATATTGTTTTTGGTTCGGCGCAACGCTTTGGCGTACCGATGGGTTACGGTGGCCCACACGCGGCATTCTTTGCGGCGAAAGACGAATACAAACGCTCAATGCCGGGCCGTATTATCGGTGTATCGAAAGATGCAGCTGGCAACACCGCTCTGCGCATGGCGATGCAGACTCGCGAGCAACATATTCGTCGTGAGAAAGCGAACTCCAACATTTGTACTTCCCAGGTGCTGCTGGCAAACATCGCCAGCCTGTATGCCGTTTATCACGGCCCGGTTGGCCTGAAACGTATCGCTAACCGCATTCACCGTCTGACCGATATCCTGGCGGCAGGCCTGCAACAAAAAGGTCTGAAGCTGCGCCATGCGCACTATTTCGATACTTTGTGTGTGGAAGTGGCTGACAAAGCGGGCGTGCTGGCGCGTGCCGAAGCGGCTGAAATCAACCTGCGTAGCGATATTCTGAACGCGGTTGGGATCACCCTTGATGAAACCACCACGCGTGAAAACGTGATGCAGCTTTTCAGCGTGCTGTTGGGCGATAACCACGGGCTGGACATCGACACGCTGGACAAAGACGTGGCTCACGACAGTCGCTCTATTCAGCCTGCGATGCTGCGCGACGACGAAATCCTCACCCATCCGGTGTTTAATCGCTACCACAGCGAAACCGAAATGATGCGCTATATGCACTCGCTGGAGCGTAAAGATCTGGCGCTGAATCAGGCGATGATCCCGCTGGGTTCCTGCACCATGAAACTGAACGCCGCCGCCGAGATGATCCCCATCACCTGGCCGGAATTTGCCGAACTGCACCCGTTCTGCCCGCCGGAACAGGCAGAAGGTTATCAGCAGATGATTGCGCAGTTGGCTGACTGGCTGGTGAAACTGACCGGTTACGACGCCGTTTGTATGCAGCCGAACTCTGGCGCACAGGGCGAATATGCGGGCCTGCTGGCGATTCGTCATTATCATGAAAGCCGCAACGAAGGGCATCGCGATATCTGCCTGATCCCGGCTTCTGCGCACGGAACTAACCCCGCTTCTGCACATATGGCAGGAATGCAGGTGGTGGTTGTGGCATGTGATAAAAATGGCAACATCGATCTGACTGACCTGCGCGCGAAAGCGGAACAGGCGGGCGATAATCTCTCCTGCATCATGGTGACTTATCCTTCCACCCACGGCGTGTACGAAGAAACGATCCGTGAAGTGTGTGAAGTCGTGCATCAGTTCGGCGGTCAGGTTTACCTTGATGGCGCGAACATGAACGCCCAGGTCGGCATCACCTCACCGGGCTTTATTGGCGCGGACGTCTCGCACCTTAACCTGCATAAAACTTTCTGCATTCCGCACGGTGGCGGCGGCCCAGGTATGGGACCGATCGGCGTGAAAGCGCATCTGGCACCGTTTGTGCCAGGTCATAGCGTGGTACAAATAGAAGGCATGTTAACCCGTCAGGGCGCGGTTTCTGCGGCACCGTTCGGTAGCGCATCCATTCTGCCAATCAGCTGGATGTACATCCGCATGATGGGCGCAGAAGGGCTGAAAAAAGCAAGCCAGGTGGCAATCCTCAACGCCAACTATATTGCCAGCCGCCTGCAGGATGCCTTCCCGGTGCTGTATACCGGTCGCGACGGTCGCGTGGCGCACGAATGTATTCTCGATATTCGCCCACTGAAAGAAGAAACCGGCATCAGCGAACTGGATATTGCCAAGCGTCTGATCGACTACGGTTTCCACGCGCCGACCATGTCGTTCCCGGTGGCGGGTACGCTGATGGTTGAACCGACTGAATCTGAAAGCAAAGTGGAACTGGATCGCTTTATCGACGCGATGCTGGCTATCCGCGCAGAAATCGACCAGGTTAAAGCCGGTGTCTGGCCGCTGGAAGATAACCCGCTGGTGAACGCGCCGCACATTCAGAGCGAACTGGTCGCCGAGTGGGCGCATCCGTACAGCCGTGAAGTTGCGGTATTCCCGGCAGGCGTGGCAGACAAATACTGGCCGACAGTGAAACGTCTGGATGATGTTTACGGCGACCGTAACCTGTTCTGCTCCTGCGTACCGATTAGCGAATACCAGTAATTCACTGATTCGACTATCTTCTAAAGGCGCTTCGGCGCCTTTTTAGCTTGTTAATAAAGTGCGCTTTGTGTGTTTCGACTGAGGCGTAATATAAAATATTGCGAGCTCAATATATTAAAAGAGTGCCAGGCCTGATGAGCGTAGCGCATCAGGCACATCGGCTAATTACAGATTCTCGCCGTTGCTGGCAATCACCTCTTTGTACCAGTCAAAGCTCTTCTTACGTGAACGCGACATATCGCCAGTACCGTCGTCATGTTTATTCACATAGATAAAGCCGTAGCGCTTGCTGTACTGCCCGGTGGTGAACGACACGCAGTCGATGCAGCCCCATGGTGTGTAGCCCATCAGGTCGACACCATCGTAAGTCACCGCTTTTTTCATCTCTTCAATATGGGCGCGCAGGTAGTCAATGCGGTAGTCGTCGTTGATGCTGCCATCTTCTTCCACTTTGTCGTAAGCGCCAAAACCGTTTTCGACAATAAACAGCGGCTTCTGGTAACGCTCATACAGTTCGCAAAGTGCGTAACGCAGACCCACCGGATCAATCTGCCAGCCCCAGTCAGATGCTTTAACATACGGGTTTGGTACGCTGCCTTCAAAACCAGAGATCGCATCGCCGGTGCCGCCTTCGGCCTTCACCGCGTTGGTCATGTAATAGCTGAAACCGAGATAATCGCAGGTGCCTTCGCGCAGCACATCGAGATCGCCGTCTTCCATTTTGATGTTAAATCCGCGACGCTCCCACTCGTGCAACACATAGGACGGGTAATAGCCACGCAGTTGCACATCGGTAAAGACGTAGCGTTCGCGCATCGACTCCTGGGCGAACATCACATCGTCCGGATTACAGGAGTAAGGGTAAAGCGGCACCATCGCCAGCATACAGCCGACTTTCATTTCCGGGTTAATGCGACGCGCGGCTTTCACCGCCAGGGCGCTGGCGACAAACTGGTGATGCAGCACCTGGTACATCGTCTCTTCCGGGTTTTCATGCTCGGTATACACCACGCCGGAGCAGCAGTAACCGAACAGCGGTGCACGCCAGTTACGCTGGTTGTTAATTTCGTTGAAGGTCATCCAGTATTTGACTTTATGCTTATAGCGTTCAAATACCACTTCTGCGAAACGGACAAAGAAATCAACCACTTTACGGTTGGTCCAGCTACCGTATTGCTGCACCAGATGCAGCGGCATTTCAAAGTGGGAGAGGGTGATCACCGGTTCGATGTTGTATTTCAGCAGTTCATCGAACATATCATCGTAGAACTTCAGCCCTTCTTCGTTTGGCTGAGCTTCATCGCCTTTTGGAAAAATGCGCGTCCAGGCGATGGATGTACGAAAACATTTGAAGCCCATTTCGGCAAATAGCTTGATGTCTTCCTTGTAATGACCATAAAAATCAACGGCTTCATGGTTCGGATAGTATTTTCCTGGCAACACTTCTTTGGTGATTTCGCGCGGCACGCCGTGTGCGCCACCGGTCAGAACGTCACAAATGCTCGGCCCTTTGCCGCCTTTGTTCCAGCCGCCTTCGACCTGATGAGCGGCAACTGCGCCGCCCCATAAGAAATCTTTCGGTAAGGTGAGTTTTTTCACTATCATAGGCTCCAGATGAGTCAATTCTTACAGGAAATAGTACCATGCAGCCAAACGACATCACTTTTTTTCAACGTTTCCAGGATGACATTCTGGCTGGGCGTAAAACCATCACCATCCGCGACGAGTCTGAATCGCACTTCAAAACGGGTGATGTGCTTCGTGTCGGACGTTTTGAGGATGACGGTTATTTTTGCACGATTGAAGTCACCGCAACCTCAACCGTAACGCTGGATACACTGACGGAAAAACATGCAGAGCAGGAAAATATGACCCTGCCAGAACTGAAAAAGGTCATTGCCGACATCTATCCCGGCCAGACACAGTTTTATGTGATTGAATTTAAATGCCTTTAAATTGAACTCACGCCTGTTAGTTGAAATTTCGCATTTAATTTCATGATTTTTAGGAGATTAGTCCCAAATCAGAATTTATTTTAGCTAACAGGTGTTCACTGGAACTATTCTCAGTTACGCTGGAGAGGTATACATGTGCGTGTACGTTTCTCCGGAGTAAGTTATGGTTCAGAAGCCCCTCATTAAGCAGGGATATTCGCTGGCAGAGGAAATTGCCAACAGCGTCAGTCACGGCATTGGGTTGGTGTTTGGTATCGTTGGGCTGGTGTTGCTACTGGTTCAGGCGGTGGATCTCAATGCCAGCGCCACAGCGATAACCAGTTACAGCCTCTATGGCGGCAGTATGATCCTGCTGTTCCTCGCTTCGACGCTCTATCACGCCATTCCCCATCAACGGGCAAAAATGTGGCTGAAGAAATTTGACCATTGCGCCATTTACCTGTTGATTGCCGGAACCTACACACCGTTTTTGCTGGTGGGGTTAGATTCTCCGTTAGCGCGCGGGTTGATGATTGTTATCTGGAGCCTGGCGCTGCTGGGGATTCTGTTCAAACTGACCATCGCGCACCGATTTAAAATTTTATCTCTGGTGACCTATCTGGCGATGGGCTGGCTGTCGCTGGTGGTGATTTATGAAATGGCAGTTAAGCTCGCGGCGGGCAGCGTTACCTTATTGGCAGTAGGCGGCGTGGTCTACTCGCTCGGGGTGATTTTCTACGTCTGCAAGCGCATCCCATACAACCATGCCATCTGGCACGGCTTTGTGCTCGGCGGTAGTGTGTGCCACTTTCTGGCGATCTATTTGTATATTGGGCAGGCGTAATGGGTATGCCTTTGTAGGCATGATAAGACGCGTCAGCGTCGCATCAGGCGATAAATGCCTGATGCGACACAGAGATTTACTCTTCGAGCGAATACGGCAGCGGCTCGATATGCAATGTATTCGCATCGTCACGCACGCGGAAGATGCTGTCCGGTTCCATATCGTTATTCATGACGACCTGTACCACGACCTGACCATCTTCCAGTTTTACCGCAGCCAGCACGGTTCCGGTACGACGCCAGTTCTCGCCCATTTTCAGCTCTAAGTCTTCACCGGCTTCCGGCAGTCGGCTGGCGCTACCCGTCAGCAACCAGAGCGCGCGTTTGTTGGCACCACGGAATTTAGCTCGCGCCACCATCTCTTGTCCGGTATAGCAGCCTTTTTTAAAGCTAATGCCGCCCAGCGCCTGGAGGTTGGTCGCCTGTGGGATAAACTGCCCGCTGTTGGCGGCATCAATCACCGGGAAACCCGCTTCAATGTTTAATGCCAGCCACTGTTGGCTATTGTTCAGTTCCGCTTCACCGCGCAGTTTATCGGTCAGCATATTGGCAGTGGCTTCATCGGTTACGGTCAGGAAACGTTCTGCAGGGTGTTCAAACCATAGCAAAGTGGTCGCGCCTTCTTTAACTACCTGTTTTTCTTTCGAAGGCAGTTCACTAAAGATATTTGCCAGCGCGGCGCGCGCCTGAAAACCGGCAACACCAAGCAGCACACGCTCGTCGTCTGGCGCGATGGTCACTTTAGAGAATACCGCATATTTTTTCAGTTCAGTCAGCTGCGATTCACGCACGCTGCGCCGTTCAATCCATGCAAAGCCATCGCCGTCGCGGAACAGACGTAAATTGCTCCACATTTTACCTTTGGCGTCGCAATGGGCGGCGAGCAGGTGCTGATCTTCTGTCATCTGGCTGACATCTGCTGTCACCTGACCCTGCATATATTTTTCGCTGTCCGCGCCAGTAATGGTGGCAAGCGCCCAGTCATCAAGCGTCATCAGCGTCAGCGGTAAACGGGCAGAAGCCGTAGGCTGACGGGGAGGAAAAGGTGTAAAAGCCATAATAGAGTCCTGAGTTGCTTAACGGCGTATTAATCACTAATGGTAAAAGAGCTATGAGGCAATGCAAGTGCTTTCACTACGCGATCTGTGCCTTCTGCGAGGCGACTTCCAAAAAAATGAAGCCCTTGAATTGTTGTGAATTAATTTCGCGATCGCGATGGTGTTTACTGATATTCCCGTAAAAGAAGTCGAAAAACACGTTACAATAGCGGGGTACTGGATTTTCGTGAGACAGGAAGAAGATGGACATTAACAACAAAGCCCGCATTCATTGGGCATGCCGCCGTGGTATGCGCGAACTCGATATTTCAATCATGCCGTTTTTCGAACATGAGTACGACAGCTTAAGCGATGACGAAAAACGCATCTTTATTCGTCTGCTGGAATGTGACGATCCGGACCTGTTTAACTGGATGATGAATCACGGTAAACCGGCCGATGCAGAACTGGAAATGATGGTCCGACTCATCCAGACACGGAACCGGGAACGTGGTCCTGTGGCAATCTGATTTGCGCGTCTCCTGGCGCGCACAGTGGCTTTCCTTGCTGATTCATGGGCTGGTTGCCGCTGTTATTTTACTCATGCCCTGGCCGCTCAGTTACACCCCGTTATGGATGGTGTTACTTTCGCTGGTGGTGTTTGATTGCGTTCGCAGCCAGCGGCGCATTAATGCTCGCCAGGGGGAAATTCGCCTGTTGATGGACGGGCGTTTGCGCTGGCAAGGGCAGGAGTGGAGCATCGTCAAAGCGCCGTGGATGATTAAGAGCGGCATGATGCTGCGTTTACGTTCTGACAGCGGTAAACGGCAACATTTATGGCTGGCAGCCGACAGCATGGACGAAGCCGAATGGCGGGATTTACGGCGGATTTTGTTGCAACAAGAGACGCAAAGATAAAGATGACGGCAAAGCATATGCGCTAAGCCGTCAGTGACATCAGGCGTAATGCTCTGCCATTTCGTTGAGGATTTGTTCACACCAGCTCTGAATACGCTCGTCGCTAAGGTCATACTGGTTAGTTTCGTCCAGCGCCAGCCCCACGAACAGTTGCCCGTCAGCAATCACCGGTTTCGGGCTGGTAAATTCATACCCTTCCGTTGGCCAGTAGCCGACGAACTTCACGCCTTTGGTCGAGAGTTTGTCATGCAGCATACCGAGCGCATCGAGGAACCACTCGCCGTATCCCAGTTGATCGCCAAGCCCATACAGCGCAACAATTTTACCTTCAAGGTTCAGGTCGTCGAGCTGATCCCAGACGGCTTCCCAGTCTTCCTGGATTTCACCAAAATCCCAGGTCGGGATACCCAGAATGAGCACATCGTACTGCTCCATTAATTTCGGGGAGTCGTCCTTGAGGTTATGTAAGGTCACCAGTTCTGGGCCGATAATATCGCGGATTTTTTCTGCCGCCATTTCGGTGTAACAGGTGCTGGAACCGTAAAAAAGACCCATATTCATAACGTAAGCTTCTCGATTCTGCTGTGGCTTTTGCGGCTAGTGTATCAGAATCGCTTTAGTCACGGCACAATAAGGCATAATGGATCAAATGAGTGACCATAAGGGGCGCAAGTGAAACAGGATCTGGCACGCATCGAGCAGTTTCTTGATGCTCTGTGGCTGGAAAAAAATCTGGCTGAAAATACGTTGAACGCATACCGTCGCGATCTGTCAATGATGGTGGAGTGGTTGCATCACCGCGGGTTGACGCTGGCGACGGCGCAAAGTGACGATTTGCAGGCATTACTGGCAGAAAGGCTGGAGGGCGGGTATAAAGCCACCAGCTCAGCGCGTTTGCTGAGTGCAGTGCGTCGATTGTTCCAGTATCTTTATCGCGAAAAGTTTCGTGAAGACGATCCCAGTGCGCATCTCGCTTCACCGAAATTGCCCCAGCGTTTGCCAAAAGATTTAAGCGAAGCGCAGGTCGAACGTTTATTGCAGGCACCATTAATTGATCAGCCACTGGAGCTACGCGATAAAGCCATGCTTGAAGTGTTGTATGCTACAGGGCTGCGTGTCTCTGAACTGGTCGGGCTGACAATGAGTGATATCAGCCTGCGTCAGGGCGTAGTGCGGGTCATTGGTAAAGGCAACAAAGAGCGCCTGGTACCGTTAGGTGAAGAGGCGGTTTACTGGCTGGAAACGTATCTCGAGCATGGGCGACCGTGGTTGTTGAACGGTGTCTCTATTGATGTGTTGTTCCCCAGCCAGCGTGCGCAGCAGATGACGCGACAGACCTTCTGGCACCGCATTAAACATTATGCCGTGCTGGCGGGTATCGACAGCGAAAAGCTGTCACCGCATGTGTTGCGTCACGCTTTTGCCACTCATTTATTAAATCATGGTGCGGATTTACGCGTGGTGCAGATGCTACTGGGCCACAGCGATCTCTCCACCACGCAAATTTATACGCATGTCGCTACCGAGCGTCTGCGGCAACTTCATCAACAGCATCACCCGCGGGCGTGATGTCTGAAAAGAACGGGAAGATTTATGAAGAAAGGTTTTATGTTGTTTACTTTGTTAGCGGCGTTTTCAGGCTTTGCTCAGGCTGATGACGCGGCAATTCAACAAACGTTAGCCAAAATGGGCATCAAAAGCAGCGATATTCAGCCTGCGCCCGTAGCGGGCATGAAGACAGTTCTGACTAACAGCGGTGTGTTGTACATCACCGATGATGGTAAACATATCATTCAGGGGCCAATGTATGACGTTAGTGGCACGGCTCCGGTCAATGTCACCAATAAGATGCTGTTAAAGCAGTTGAATGCGCTTGAAAAAGAGATGATCGTTTATAAAGCGCCGCAGGAAAAACACGTCATCACCGTGTTTACTGATATTACCTGTGGTTACTGCCACAAACTGCATGAGCAAATGGCAGACTATAACGCGCTGGGGATCACCGTGCGTTATCTTGCTTTCCCGCGCCAGGGGCTGGATAGCGATGCAGAGAAAGAAATGAAAGCTATCTGGTGTGCGAAAGATAAAAACAAAGCGTTTGATGATGTGATGGCCGGTAAAAGCGTCGCACCAGCCAGCTGCGACGTGGATATTGCCGACCATTACGCACTTGGCGTCCAGCTTGGCGTTAGCGGTACTCCAGCAGTTGTGCTGAGCAATGGCACACTTGTTCCGGGTTACCAGCCGCCGAAAGACATGAAAGAATTCCTCGACGAACACCAAAAAATGACCAGCGGTAAATAATTCGCGTGAAACAACAGATACAACTTCGTCGCCGTGAAGTCGATGAAACGGCCGACTTGCCCGCTGAATTGCCTCCCTTGCTGCGCCGTTTATATGCCAGCCGGGGTGTGCGTAGCGCGCAGGAACTGGAACGCAGTGTTAAAGGCATGCTGCCCTGGCAGCAACTGAGCGGCGTCGAAAAGGCCGTTGAGATCCTTTACAACGCTTTTCGCGAAGGAACGCGGATTATTGTGGTCGGTGATTTCGACGCCGACGGCGCGACCAGCACGGCTCTAAGCGTGCTGGCGATGCGCTCGCTTGGTTGCAGCAATATCGACTACCTGGTACCAAACCGTTTCGAAGACGGTTACGGCTTAAGCCCGGAAGTAGTCGATCAGGCTCATGCCCGTGGCGCGCAGTTAATTGTCACGGTGGATAACGGTATTTCCTCCCATGCGGGGGTTGAACACGCTCGTTCGTTGGGCATTCCGGTTATTGTTACCGATCACCATTTGCCAGGCGACACATTACCCGCGGCGGAAGCGATCATTAACCCTAACTTGCGCGACTGCAATTTCCCGTCGAAATCACTGGCAGGCGTGGGGGTGGCGTTTTATCTGATGCTGGCGCTGCGCACCTTTTTGCGCGATCAGGGCTGGTTTGATGAGCGCGGCATCGCAATTCCTAATCTGGCAGAACTGCTGGATCTGGTCGCGCTGGGAACAGTGGCGGACGTCGTGCCGCTGGACGCTAATAATCGCATTCTGACGTGGCAGGGGATGAGTCGCATCCGTGCCGGAAAGTGCCGTCCGGGGATTAAAGCGCTGCTTGAAGTGGCAAACCGTGATGCACAAAAACTCGCCGCCAGCGATTTAGGTTTTGCGCTGGGGCCACGTCTCAATGCTGCCGGGCGACTGGATGATATGTCCGTTGGTGTGGCGCTGTTGCTGTGCGACAACATCGGCGAAGCGCGCGTGCTGGCAAATGAACTCGATGCGCTAAACCAGACGCGAAAAGAGATCGAACAAGGAATGCAGGTTGAAGCCCTGACCCTGTGCGAGAAACTGGAGCGCAGCCGTGACACGCTACCCGGCGGGCTGGCAATGTATCACCCTGAATGGCATCAGGGCGTTGTTGGCATTCTGGCATCGCGTATCAAAGAGCGTTTTCACCGTCCGGTTATCGCCTTTGCCCCTGCGGGCGACGGTACGCTGAAAGGTTCTGGTCGTTCCATTCAGGGGCTGCATATGCGCGATGCGCTGGAGCGGCTGGACACGCTCTACCCCGGTATGATGCTTAAGTTTGGCGGCCATGCAATGGCGGCCGGGCTGTCACTGGAAGAGGATAAATTCGAACTCTTTCAGCAACGCTTTGGCGAACTGGTGACTGAGTGGCTGGACCCTTCACTATTGCAAGGCGAAGTGGTGTCAGACGGTCCGTTAAGCCCGGCCGAAATGACCATGGAAGTGGCGCAGTTACTGCGCGATGCTGGCCCGTGGGGACAGATGTTCCCGGAACCGCTGTTTGACGGTCATTTCCGCCTTCTGCAACAACGACTGGTGGGCGAGCGCCATTTGAAGGTCATGGTTGAACCGGTCGGCGGCGGCCCGCTGCTGGACGGCATTGCCTTTAACGTTGATACCGCCCTTTGGCCGGATAACGGCGTGCGCGAAGTGCAACTGGCTTATAAGCTTGATATCAACGAGTTTCGCGGCAATCGCAGCCTGCAAATTATCATCGACAATATCTGGCCAATTTAGCGTCATCTTCTCTATAAAAAAGAGTGTGGATTGGGTACAATCCCGCTCTTATCACCGCATTTTGACTAGCTCAAGAAAAGAAATCAGACCATGTTTGAAATTAATCCGGTAAATAATCGCATTCAGGACCTCACGGAACGCTCCGACGTTCTTAGGGGGTATCTTTGACTATGACGCCAAGAAAGAGCGTCTGGAAGAAGTAAACGCCGAGCTGGAACAGCCGGATGTCTGGAACGAACCCGAACGCGCACAGGCGCTGGGTAAAGAGCGTTCCTCCCTCGAAGCCGTTGTCGATACCCTCGACCAAATGAAACAGGGGCTGGAAGATGTTTCTGGTCTGCTGGAACTGGCTGTAGAAGCTGACGACGAAGAAACCTTTAACGAAGCCGTTGCTGAACTCGACGCTCTGGAAGAAAAACTGGCGCAGCTTGAGTTCCGCCGTATGTTCTCTGGCGAATATGACAGCGCCGACTGCTACCTCGATATTCAGGCGGGGTCTGGCGGTACGGAAGCACAGGACTGGGCGAGCATGCTTGAGCGTATGTATCTGCGCTGGGCAGAATCGCGTGGTTTCAAAACTGAAATCATCGAAGAGTCGGAAGGTGAAGTGGCGGGTATTAAATCCGTGACGATCAAAATCTCCGGCGATTACGCTTACGGCTGGCTGCGTACAGAAACTGGCGTTCACCGCCTGGTGCGTAAGAGCCCGTTTGACTCCGGCGGTCGTCGCCACACGTCGTTCAGCTCCGCGTTTGTTTACCCGGAAGTTGATGACGATATCGATATCGAAATCAATCCGGCGGATCTGCGCATCGACGTTTATCGCGCGTCCGGCGCGGGCGGTCAGCACGTTAACCGTACCGAATCTGCGGTGCGTATTACTCACATCCCAACTGGGATCGTGACCCAGTGCCAGAACGACCGTTCCCAGCACAAGAACAAAGACCAGGCCATGAAGCAGATGAAAGCGAAGCTTTATGAACTGGAGATGCAGAAGAAAAATGCCGAGAAACAGGCGATGGAAGACAATAAATCCGACATCGGCTGGGGCAGCCAGATTCGTTCTTATGTCCTTGATGACTCCCGCATTAAAGATCTGCGTACCGGGGTAGAAACCCGTAACACGCAGGCCGTGCTGGACGGCAGCCTGGATCAATTTATCGAAGCAAGTTTGAAAGCAGGGTTATGAGGAACCAACATGTCTGAACAACACGCACAGGGCGCTGACGCGGTAGTCGATCTTAACAATGAACTGAAAACGCGTCGTGAGAAGCTGGCGAACCTGCGCGAGCAGGGGATTGCCTTCCCGAACGATTTCCGTCGCGATCATACCTCTGACCAATTGCACGCAGAATTCGACGGTAAAGAGAACGAAGAACTGGAAGCGCTGAACATCGAAGTTGCCGTTGCTGGCCGCATGATGACCCGCCGTATTATGGGTAAAGCGTCTTTCGTTACCCTGCAGGATGTGGGTGGCCGCATTCAGCTGTACGTTGCCCGTGACGATCTGCCGGAAGGCGTTTACAACGAGCAGTTCAAAAAATGGGACCTCGGCGACATCCTCGGCGCGAAAGGTAAACTGTTCAAAACCAAAACCGGCGAACTGTCTATCCACTGTACCGAGCTGCGTCTGCTGACCAAAGCACTGCGTCCGCTGCCGGATAAATTCCACGGCTTGCAGGATCAGGAAGCGCGCTATCGTCAGCGTTATCTGGATCTCATCTCTAACGATGAATCCCGCAACACCTTTAAAGTGCGCTCGCAGATCCTCTCTGGTATTCGCCAGTTCATGGTGAACCGCGGCTTTATGGAAGTTGAAACGCCGATGATGCAGGTGATCCCAGGCGGTGCCGCTGCGCGTCCGTTTATCACCCACCATAATGCGCTGGATCTCGACATGTACCTGCGTATCGCGCCGGAACTGTACCTCAAGCGTCTGGTGGTCGGTGGCTTCGAGCGTGTATTCGAAATCAACCGTAACTTCCGTAACGAAGGTATTTCCGTACGTCATAACCCAGAGTTCACCATGATGGAACTCTATATGGCTTACGCAGATTACAAAGATCTTATCGAGCTGACCGAATCGCTGTTCCGTACTCTGGCACAGGATATTCTCGGTAAGACGGAAGTGACCTATGGCGACGTAACGCTGGACTTCGGTAAACCGTTCGAAAAACTGACCATGCGTGAAGCGATCAAGAAATATCGCCCGGAAACCGACATGGCGGATCTGGACAACTTCGACTCTGCGAAAGCGATTGCTGAATCTATCGGCATCCACGTTGAAAAGAGCTGGGGTCTGGGCCGTATCGTTACCGAGATCTTCGAAGAAGTGGCAGAAGCACATCTGATCCAGCCGACCTTCATTACTGAATATCCGGCAGAAGTTTCTCCGCTGGCGCGTCGTAACGACGTTAACCCAGAAATCACAGACCGCTTTGAGTTCTTTATCGGTGGTCGTGAAATCGGTAACGGCTTTAGCGAGCTGAATGACGCGGAAGATCAGGCGCAGCGCTTCCTGGATCAGGTTGCCGCGAAAGACGCAGGCGACGACGAAGCGATGTTCTACGACGAAGATTATGTCACCGCACTGGAACACGGCTTACCGCCGACAGCAGGTCTGGGAATTGGTATCGACCGTATGGTAATGCTGTTCACCAACAGCCATACCATCCGCGACGTTATTCTGTTCCCGGCGATGCGTCCGGTGAAATAAGCATTACGTTATGCTCACAACCCCGGCAAATGTCGGGGTTTTTTATTTAAGCTGGGTAAATGCAGATAATCGTTTTCTGGCTTCGCGATTTGTCGCCTGCATCACCATCCACGGACTGAACGCCCACGGTGTGGCATCAATACCGTGTAATACATCTGCTAAATCACACCATTGATAATCCATCACTTCATCATCGTTGATCTGTAACGCACTGGTCGTGCGTGCGGCAAATACCGGACACACTTCATTTTCCACAATGCCATTCGGATCGGTGGCGCGGTAGCGAAAGTCAGGATAGACCGGTTCTGGTGCTGTTATTTCCACACCCAGCTCAAAGCGGCAACGGCGGATCACCGCGTCTTCGTTGCTTTCGCCCAGTTGTGGGTGCCCACAAACCGAGTTAGTCCACACGCCCGGCCATGCTTTTTTGCTAAGGGCGCGGCGGGTAACTAATAATTGCCCCTTGGCATTAAACAGCCAACTGGAGAACGCGAGATGTAAGAGGGTGTCTGCCGTGTGTGCGGCATACTTTTCCAGCGTACCCGTGGGAACTCCCTGTGCATTCAATAAAATGACGTGTTCCGTTTGCATAATTTCTCACATGTAATTCTAATCACTCATCATTATAGATAATTGAAGAGTGAAATGATTAACCAAGTGAGCGTTTATCGACAACCGCCCGTTTTGAGCGGATGCCGACAGGTAAAAACCATTTAAAAAAGCAGCATCATATATTTGAAGCGACTTTCAATGGCCATTGCAACACAGTCAGAAATGACAGGAATAGAGAGAGTAAAAAGCAACAACAGACTGAATATAGCGCGCATTAAAAGATTCATATTATTCTCCATGCTCATTTTTCTTCAGCTTGCGCATCAGAAGCCACATACGTACTGTCCTGACTTTTAAATCTTTATCAGAGACGGATTCCTTCACCAGATCAGCATGATGCTGATAGCCATTAAAGAAGACGTTCAGCACAACGGCGCTAAGGGTTGCGAGCATAATGCCGCTATGCAGCAGCGGTTGCAGTACGGCCGGTAACTTAGAAAAGAAATCGTGAGAGAGCGTCGGAGTCATGCCAACGCCGAGACTGATCGCCACAATATAGAGGTTGTAACGGTTGGTGGTGTAGTTACAGCGCGACAGAATTCGAATCCCTGTCGCCAGTACCATGCCGAACATCACCAGCCCAGCACCGCCCAGCACAAATTGCGGAATGGAGGCGACCAGCACCGCCATTTTTGGCACCATGCCAAACAGGATTAATATAATTCCCGAAGAAATACACACCCAGCGGCTATGAACGCGCGTCACGCTAACCAGGCCAACGTTTTGAGAAAATGACGTGTGGGGGAAGCTGTTAAACGTTCCGCCTATCATTGTCCCTACGCCATCGACACGCAGCCCGCGAATAATATCGTGTGAAGAGAGTTTACGACCGACTATTTCACCTAGTGCCAGGAACATCCCCATCGACTCGATAAACACGATGATTAACACGGCAGTCATGGTCAGAATGGAAACGGGATCGAAAATCGGCATACCAAACGACATCGGCGTAACAATCGCAAACCACGAGGCATCATGTAGCCCGGATAAATTGACTTCATTCATCATCCACGAAAGTAAAAAGCCAAATACAATCCCCAGTAATACGGCGACGTTGGACATAAATCCTTTCGCATAGCGAGTAATGAGCAAGATAAAAATTAAGACGGCAAAGGAGATCCCCAAATAAACGGGATTACCATATTGCGGATTCCCTTTACCTCCGGCGGCCCAGTCAATACCCACCTGAATGATGCTAAGTCCGATAGAAGTAATAACCACACCGGTAACCAGTGGCGGGAATAAAGGCATCAAGCGACCGATAAGTGGCGCTAATAATGTGGTGATAAAACCCGCGGCGATAGTGGCACCAAATATCCCCAGCAGGCCGATATCCGGGTTCATCCCAATGGCTATCATTGGTGTTACAGCAGCAAAGGTCACCGACATAATCACCGGCAGGCGGATCCCCATAAAGCGGCCGATACCGATACATTGCAATAATGTGACGATCCCGCAGCAAAAGAGATCCGAGCTAATGAGCATCGCAATAGCTTCTTTTGAGAGGCCCAGTCGGTCTCCAATCATAAGTGGAACAGCGACTGCACCTGCGTACATGACAAGGACGTGTTGCAGACCGAGTATGATCAGCTTTCCTGGTGATAATATGCGGTCAACCTCATCAGTTGGGCGATCTTGCCCTGAAGATGAGGGAAGTTGGGAATCTATGGCGCTCATCAGTGTTTCTCCTTTCGCCCGCCAGAGTAAAAAGCAACCGTTTACGTTAATGAAACTGTCTAAACACATGCTCGTGGAGTGCCAGTTTTTGCGAGGAAGGGGAGTTAGAGACAGGAATTGCGGAGGCAATCACATAATCGTGGTTAAACCACGAAAATGAGAAGAGAACCTGACAATGGAATTATCTGTAATTTTCTCATATTGATATTTCATTAATCATTCTGGCATGTCGCACTCTCGCATTTAATCGTTTTTATCTGGATAGCGCTCTTTTGGTCGGCAATGTTGAAATAATGAAAGCGGCACAGATTGAGGGGCAATAATTTGAACTCAGTCGCAAAATTATAATTAAAACGGTCATGCTACCTAATATATGCCCGTTTATTGCATCGCGAAATTTGAGAAGACATAACTCATTAAATGAAAGGGATGCAAATGAATAAGTTTATCGCTGCTGAAGCTGCGGAATGTATAGGCTGTCATGCTTGTGAAATTGCCTGTGCGGTGGCACATAATCAAGAAAACTGGCCGCTGAGTCACAGTGACTTTCGACCACGTATCCACGTTGTAGGGAAAGGCCAAGCTGCGAATCCGGTGGCCTGCCATCACTGCAACAATGCCCCTTGCGTTACGGCTTGTCCGGTTAATGCTCTGACTTTCCAGCCCGATAGCGTACAACTGGACGAGCAAAAATGTATTGGTTGTAAAAGATGCGCAATCGCTTGCCCCTTTGGCGTCGTTGAGATGGTCGATACGATTGCGCAGAAATGCGACCTTTGTAACCAGCGCAGTTCCGGCACGCAAGCCTGTATTGACGTATGCCCAACACAGGCGTTACGGCTGATGGACGATAAAGGGTTGCAGCAGATAAAGGTGGCCCGCCAGCGCAAAACGGCAGCAGGAAAAGCGTCATCAGATGCTCAGCCATCTCGCAGTGCAGCGTTGCTCCCCGTTAACTCGCGTAAAGGCGCAGATAAAATTTCAGCGAGTGAACGGAAAACCCACTTTGGCGAAATCTATTGCGGGTTGGATCCACAACAAGCGACTTATGAGAGTGACCGCTGTGTTTATTGTGCCGAAAAAGCTAACTGCAACTGGCATTGCCCGCTGCATAACGCTATTCCGGATTACATCCGTCTGGTGCAGGAAGGAAAGATTATTGAAGCGGCAGAACTTTGCCACCAGACCAGTTCCTTACCAGAAATTTGCGGCAGAGTTTGCCCACAGGACCGTCTTTGTGAAGGCGCATGTACTTTGAAAGATCACTCTGGCGCAGTCACTATCGGTAATCTGGAACGCTACATCACCGATACCGCGCTGGCGATGGGCTGGCGTCCCGATGTCAGCAAAGTTGTTCCCCGTAGCGAAAAAGTGGCGGTGATTGGCGCTGGGCCTGCAGGGTTAGGGTGTGCTGATATTCTGGCGCGCGCAGGAGTTCAGGTTGATGTCTTTGATCGCCATCCAGAAATTGGCGGTATGCTGACTTTTGGCATACCTCCTTTCAAACTCGATAAAACGGTATTAAGCCAGCGGCGAGAGATATTCACCGCAATGGGAATCGACTTTCATCTTAACTGTGAAATTGGCCGCGATATTACCTTTAGCGATTTAACTTCTGAATATGATGCAGTTTTCATCGGCGTGGGGACTTACGGGATGATGCGAGCAGATCTGCCGCATGAAGATGCGCCCGGTGTCATTCAGGCTCTACCGTTCCTGACTGCCCATACCCGCCAGCTCATGGGATTGCCGGAGTCTGAAGAGTATCCGCTGACGGATGTGGAAGGTAAGCGAGTCGTGGTATTGGGCGGTGGCGATACGACAATGGATTGTTTGCGAACTTCCATCCGCCTCAATGCCGCCAGCGTGACCTGCGCGTATCGTCGTGATGAAGTCAGTATGCCGGGCTCGCGCAAAGAGGTGGTCAATGCGCGCGAGGAAGGTGTCGAGTTTCAATTCAATGTTCAGCCGCAATATATCGCTTGTGACGAAGATGGGCGTTTAACTGCGGTGGGCCTGATTCGTACCGCCATGGGTGAGCCGGGGCCGGATGGTCGCCGTCGTCCTCGTCCGGTAGCGGGTTCAGAGTTTGAATTGCCCGCCGATGTTCTCATTATGGCCTTTGGTTTCCAGGCGCATGCCATGCCGTGGTTGCAGGGCAGCGGAATTAAACTCGATAAATGGGGCCTGATTCAAACCGGTGACGTCGGGTATTTACCTACCCAGACGCATCTGAAAAAAGTCTTTGCTGGTGGTGATGCAGTTCATGGCGCGGATCTGGTTGTCACTGCAATGGCCGCAGGAAGGCAGGCGGCGCGCGATATGTTAACTCTGTTTGATACGAAGGCATCGTGATGAAATCGTTAATTATCGTTAATCCGGCTGACTGTATTGGCTGCCGTACTTGTGAAGTAGCCTGTGTGGTCGCTCACCCTTCAGAACAGGAGTTGAATGCCGATGTCTTTTTACCCCGGCTGAAGGTACAGCGACTGGACAGCATCAGTGCGCCGGTGATGTGCCATCAGTGTGAAAACGCCCCTTGTGTTGGCGCTTGCCCCGTGGGGGCGCTGACGATGGGCGAGCAGGTGGTGCAGACCAATTCTGCCCGTTGTATTGGCTGTCAGAGTTGCGTCAGTGCGTGCCCATTTGGGATGATAACCATTCAGTCGTTGCCGGGGGATACCCGGCAACAAATTGTGAAATGCGATCTCTGTGAACAGCGGGAAGAGGGGCCTGCCTGCGTTGAATCTTGCCCGACACAGGCGCTGCAGTTGCTTACTGAAAGAGAACTCAGGCGAGTCCGCCAGCAGCGTATTGTTGCCAGCGGTGAGAATCCTCTCTGAAAGAAATCTCCGCGCTGAAAGGCGCGGAGAATCTATTAGATTGCCCAACCACCCGCGTAAAATGCGACCAGTGCGGCAGTAATGATCACCGTACCAATATTCAGCTTTTGCCATTCGCGTGCAAAAACGCGGCCTACGACCAGTGTCACAAAGCCCAGCATAATACCGGTAACGATATTACAAGTCAGAACGATGAACACGGCACACACCAGGCCAGCCATTGCGTCAATAAAATCATTGAAATCCAGCTTCGAGACGTTACTTAACATCAGCAAACCTACGTACATCAGAGCGGGTGCAGTGGCGTAACCAGGGATCAAAAATGACAGCGGTGATAAGAACAAAATCAGCAGGAATAACGCCCCCACTACGGTTGCGGTCAACCCTGTTTTACCCCCGGCGGCGGTTCCTGCCGCTGATTCGATATAAACCGCTGCGGGCGCTGCGCCCACCAGGCCGGAGAATATTGAACTTACTGAGTCACTGGTCAGGGCTTTGCCGCCGTTGATGATCTGGTTGTCTTTATCCAACAAATTCGCCTGACCGGCGACGGCACGGATGGTGCCAGTGGCGTCGAACACTGCGGTCATCACCAATGCCAGTACACTCGGAAGTACAGTTGGCTGGAGTGCGCCCATAATATCGAGGCTGAAAATCAGAGACTTACCATCTTCGCCAGTCAGGCTTGGCATCGCCACCAGACCGTGGTACTTCACCGCTGGATCAAAGATTAAGCCGATGATCGAAATTGCAATAATCACCAACAAGATCCCGCCGGGTACGCGACACTTCTCCAGACCGAAGATGACCGCCAGCCCCAGCAAGCTCATCATCACCGGGAAGGAGGTAAACGCACCGAGCGCCACTGGCAAGCCTTCAATCGGGTTTTTGATAACCATTCCCACACCGTTAGCAGCAATCAGCAGCAGAAACAGGCCGATACCGATACCTGTACCGTGAGCTATCCCCATCGGTAAATTACGTAAGATCCAGGTACGCACACCGGTTACGGAAATGGCGGTGAAGATGACGCCCATCAGAAAGACCGCGCCCAGTGCGACAGGAACGCTAATTTGTTGCCCGAGAACCAGACTGAATGCGGTAAACGCCGTCAAGGAAATCGCGCAACCAATCGCCATTGGCAAATTGGCCCATAATCCCATCAGCAACGAGCCGAAGCCCGCGACCAGACAGGTGGCAACAAACACAGCTGCGGGAGGAAAACCTGCTTTGCCCAGCATTCCCGGAACGACGATAACGGAATAAACCATGGCCAGAAAGGTCGTTAAGCCAGCCAGTACTTCCTGACGAACGGTACTGCCACGAGCGGTAATTTTAAAATAATTATCCAGCGCGCCCTGTGGCTTTGGTGCGTCCGGTGTTTGTAGGATGTCTCCAGACATAATGATGTCCTCACGAGGATGTTAAAGTTTTATTATTAGTTGCGTTCGTACACCAGACGACCATCAACGTAGGTGCGGTAGATCGAACGGTCATCGCCCAACGTCATCATCACGAATAATTTGTCGACTAAAGAAACAGAGTTGTCATAGCGCAGCTGCTGTAGCGGAGTGGCGGTGGGTTCCATCACCACGAAATCAGCCTCTTTGCCAGGTAAAAAGTTGCCAATCAAATCGTCAAGGCCCAGAGATTTCGCTCCGCCGAGCGTGGCCAGGTAAAACGCTTCATATGCCGAGAGGCGATAGCCTTGTAATTGCAATACCTTGTAGGCTTCGTTCAGCGTTTGCAGCATGTTAAAAGTTGTTCCGGCACCGATATCTGTTCCCATGCCCACTTTGACTTTCTTCTGCCATGCTTTTTTCAAGTTGAATAAGCCGCTGCCGAGGTAAAGGTTGGAGGTCGGACAGAAAGCAATGCTGGATTTGGTTTCGCTGAGACGATCCCACTCTTTTTCTTCGAGATGGACGCAGTGAGCAAAGACACAGTTTTTACCGGTCAGGCCGTACTGATGGTAAACATCCAGATAGCCATCATGTTCAGGATAAAGTTCTTTCACCCAGACAATTTCATCTTTGTTTTCACAGAGATGGGTATGTACCCACGTATCCGGATATTCTTCTTTCAGGCGTTTCGCCATCGTCATCTGTTCAGGAGATGAGGTAGGGGCGAAGCGTGGCGTAATCGCATACAACAGACGACCATTTTTGTGCCAGCGCTCGATCAGTTCTTTGCTTTGGTGATAGCTGCTTTCGGCAGTGTCGAGCAGATAATCCGGTGCGTTGCGGTCCATCATCACCTTACCGGCAATCATACGCATATTGATATGGCTGGCGGCTTCAAACAGCGCATCAACGGATTGCGGATGAACAGTGCCAAACACCAGAGCCGTGGTGGTTCCGTTACGTAAAAGCTGCTTGATGAAGAACGCCGACATTTCGCGGGCGTACTCTAAATCCTCATAACGACGTTCAGTAGGGAAGGTGTGTTTATTCAACCACTCCAGCAATTGTTCACCATAGGCCCCCACCATTTCACTTTGCGGATAATGGATATGTGTATCGACAAAGCCCGGTACTATCAGTTTGCCGCGATAGTCGCGCACGCGAATAGTGTCAGGAATTTGATGCTTTCCGTCTTCCCATTCACCAAACCATTCCACTTTTCCCTGTTTAATGAGTAATAAACCATCCTCAATAAACCGCAGCGCAGAGGCAATCTCTTCCGGGTTATCGACCGTACGGGTGACATCAATAAAACTGCCTCGTACCGCTTTTAACGTGTGTTCTCCTGACATCATTGACTCCTTTACTGTTAATCCATCTCTTCCGCTGAGGTAATACCAGGCAGAACGTTTTCCTGTCGGTAGCCACCAGGGAGGATAATATTTAATAAAATCGCAGTTAACCCGCCAGCACAAATAGGGTTTTCAACTAGTACATAAATAGAGGCTGGCAATATTTTAAAAATTTCGGGATCGTAGGAGACGCCAAGCCCTAAACCTAAAGAAGTGGCGACAATAAGTGTTTCACGGCGCTTTAAACCATTGGTGATGATGATGCGAATCCCAGCGATGGCAATCATGGAAAACATCAACGTCATTGCGCCTCCCAGAACTGCCGAGGGAATGGTCGTGAAGAAGCCGCCAATCATCGGAAACAAACCGAGGATAACCAGCATTACCGCGATGGTTCGCCCGACATAACGTGAAGCGACGCCAGTCATCTGAATAACCCCATTATTTTGCGCAAACGTGGTTAAGGGTAATGAACCGACAGCGGAGGCGATAACAGAAACCAGACCGTCTGCCAGCACGCCGCCTTTCAGTCGGGACTGATACTCTTCTCCCTGAATGGGTCGGCGGGAAACCATTGCCGTGGCGGTGATATCGCCGACAGCTTCCAGCACGCTAAGCAAATAAATCGTGCCAACCACCAGGAACTGATGGAAGCTGAAACTAAACCCGTATTTGAATGGATGCGGGATGGTGATTAACGGCAAATTGCGCATACTGCTGAAATCCACCATACCCAGGCATAACGACGCGATATAACCGACGCATAGCCCAATGGCGATCCCTCCCATGCGTAGCAACGGACTGCGACAGCAGTTAAAGCCGATCACCACAATCAAAACCAATAAACCAACGCCGAGATGTTCGTAATTGCCGAACGTACCGCTGCTTTTGGCTGCAAATCCTCCACCAAAATCGATAATGCCGACTTTAATCAGGCTTAAGCCGATCATCAGTACCACAATACCGCTGACAGTAGGCGTAATAACCCGACGTAAATAGGGCAGGATAAAAGAAGAGCCGACAACCAGAAATGCGCCAACGAAGGAGACGCCGAGGAGCGACGACATGATTAACTCTTCGTGAAAACCGTCGCTTTTCATGCTGCTGCCCAGCGCAATCATGACCGTAACAAATGAAAAATTGACTGACTGAATTGAGAGAAGACCAGAACCGACGATGCCGTAGCGGTTTACTTGTAACCAGGTACCAATACCAGAGGCGATCATCGCCATAGAAACCAGATAAGCGGTTGTTTCAGCGGAAAGCTGTAAGGCCGCACCCACGATTAACGCGGGGGTTACCATCGGAACGAAAATTGCCAACAGATGGGTAATGGCACCAACGAGAGCCTGATGAAAGGGAGGGCGATCCTCCAGTTCAAATATAAGGTCAGAACCTGCATGGTTTATATCAGACATCCCTTCACTCCTTTTAAAGTAAATTTGATCATCTGAATTAGTAAAATAAATTCCCACGAATTTGGGGCGCAGGACGCCTTGAGAACGGCTTATCTCATTTTCGCAGTCACTATTTAGTCGTCGTTCAAACAGAGAAACAGGCCGCCGAAGCGGCCATTTATTATTTATATTTTTTCCAGCGCGGTGAGTATTTTCTCCGGTGTGAAATGCCATTCGCGTAACCAGATGCCGCATGCATCGTGAATTGCGGTAGCAATCGCCGGAGCTGCGCCATTTACACCGATTTCCGAGATCGATTTCGCCCCGAACGGGCCGACTTTATCGTCGCTCGGCACCAGCACAGCGCGGAAATCACGCGGAATATCGCCTATTTTCGGTGCGCCGTAACTGCGTAAATCACGCGTTAACGGGTGACCTTCGGCGTCATAAATGATTTCTTCGCTCATACTGTGGCCGATTGCACGAAGGGTGGCACCGTAGATTTGTCCCAACGCTAACTCTGGATTGACCGGTGTACCGCAATCCAGCAAGGCGTAGAATTTATCCAGGCGGATTTCACCCGTACGCGTGTTGACGGCAACTTCAGCAAAGTTTGCGCCATACGGGAAGGCGAAATCAGGCGTGATATAACTGCCAGTTCCCACCAGTGAACCAAAGCCTGTGCCGGTTTCGCCTTTATGGGCAATATCCCCGAAACTAACTTCGCCTTTCTTGCCGCGTACGACGCCCGGCGTTGCTAGTTGGACATCTGCCACTGGCTCACCCAACATTTGCGCGCCGTGGAACAGAATTTTCTCCCGCAGATTTTCCGCTGCCAAACGCGCCGCGTTACCCGAGAAGCAAGTACCGGACGAGGCATATGCGCCTTTATCAAACAACGCATGATCGGTATCACCGGAGATAACATGCACGTCCTGCGGAGGGCAGTGCAGCACTTCTGCTGCCAGTTTCGTCACTACAGTATCCAGACCAGTACCAATATCCGCACCGCCAGAATGAACGATAAAGGTGCCGTCCGATTCCAGTTTGATCATACAGTTAGCCTGATCGATATCCGGGATACCCGATTTCTGCATGATAATGGCGACGCCGCGACCGATGTGCCAGTCACCATTTTGCGGTTTCGGTGAAGACCATTGGATCATCTCGCGACCCTGACGCAGGATCTCTTCCAGTGCGCAGCTGGCGGCGGAAGGAACGGAGGTCGGCGCTTTACCTTCACCGATTGCACCGAGAATTTTCAGCTCTTGCCCTTCGTGTACCCGGTTACGTTCGATAATTTCCAGTTGGTCGATCTGTAACTGTTCAGCCAGTTCCGCTAATGCCATGGTGATAGCGAAGTTACCTTTCGGTGCGCCATAACCCTGATAAGCACCATTTGGGCAAATGTTGCTGTAGTAGGTGGTGACCTGGAAATCGACGTTATCGCACGGATATAACGGCAGCGACAGCGCCGGTCCGTTACACGGTACGGTGAGTGAGTGGTTGCCGTAAGGGCCAGTGTTGGCGCGGAAATCCATCTTCACTGCCGTCAGGCGACCATCTTTTTTCGCTCCCAGTTTGACGGTGACTTTCGCGACGTGACGAGAGGTGTTAGCAATAAACTCTTCTTCACGGGTGTAGCGGAACAGTACCGGACGCCCGGTCACGCAGGTTGCCCAGGCGCACACTTCTTCCAGCAGGATGTCCTGTTTAGACCCAAAACCGCCGCCAACTCGCTCTTTAATGACATGAACTTTATGTTGTTTCATGCCCACGAGGCGCGCGACCTGGCGGCGTAAGTGCCATGGTACCTGGGTGGAGGCGTGGATAACCAGACGATCGCCGTCCATACGGGTAAAGCAGATATGTGTTTCAGTCGGGCACTGCTGCGCCTGCGTTGAGTTATAGGTTCGCTCAATGATCACATCGGCATCGGCAAAGCCTTTGTCCATATCGCCAATATGACCATGAATACTGGCGGCGATATTTTTGCGAGGGCGAGAACCGATCGGGAAGTTGATGATCATATGCTCGCCGCGCTGGGCTGCATGGCTGTTATCGTCTTCCAGAGTATCTGGCGCACCAGCAACATACACCACCGGTTCATCGTGCACGACAGGCGCATCTTCCGCCATTGCTTCGTCGATCGACATTACCGGCTTAAGCACTTCATATTCAACGTCGATGAGCTTCAGTGCTTCGAGCGCAATTTCTTCACTTTCTGCGACGACCGCAGCAACGCGATCGCCGACGTGACGCATTTTCTTGCCGAACATACGGCGGTCAAGCGGTGACGGTTCCGGTGCGCTCTGACCGCCCGGGGTATAGTAGATATCCGGGCAATTCAGGTGAGTAATAACGTGAACAACGCCCGGTAAGGCTTCAGCTTTGCTGACATCCAGATGAGTAATCAGTGCGTGAGCGTGTGGGCTACGTAACATTTTAATGACGCAGGCGTCAGCCGTTACGCGGTCTTCAACATAGCAGGGTTTCGCCTGCACCATTTTCGCGGCATCAGTTTTAGGATAATGCTTGCCAATGACTTCAAGGTCGTCACGGAAAGTCGGAGCGATATCAATGGTGGCCTGCGGATTATTTTTACGTGCAACCGCCAGTTCAATGACCTGATAGTATTGCTGCCAGCCAGCATCGCGGCTAAACAGACCTGAGAGTGCATCGTCGATCTCTTCGCGGGTAGGTGCGTCGATGCGATCGAGAAGATCGGTGATAATCAGAGCTGCAGCTGGATCGTTATAACCAGACTGCACCACGCCAACATCAACCATGGCCTGTTGAACCAGACTTAACTCATTCCATTTGCCCAGAGATTCTGCAGTACGAATATCTGCCTTCTCTAACTGTGCGGCGATAAGCAAGGACGCGTTAACGATATTACCGTTAAAGATAATTGCGTCAGAACCGGCAAACCCAAAGCCATCATCACTGTTGCGTACAGAGTGCATTCCCATGTTAAACAACAGCTTTTGCACGTTTTCGCCTGGATTAACGGTTAGCTCCTGAGGCGCGCCATTTAAAGTAAAGTGGATGATCATACGGCTTCCTCCCCAGCCTGTTGGCAGTCGGCATACAGGTCGGCTACCAGAACTCCCGTGATATAGCGTTTATAGGCCACGCTGCCCCGCAAATCTTCCTGCGGGAAAATGGCGTTGGCGACAGCCTGTTCAAGTGCATTGCCTTCCAGATTTTGTTTTTCGACATCGTGCAGACGCAGGGCTTTACTGGCGACGCCATCCAGCGCAATTCGCATACCGTCGTGGTCTGTCATTGCAACGGCTGCCGTCACGACGGTTAAACCTGCCTGAGAACGGCTAATTTTGCGGGTCGCACAGGTGCGATACGGATCTTTAATGATAATTTCGGTTAGCAGGCGATCGCATGGGCAGGCCAGGTAGTCCTCGATTGACAGCGTTTCGCCGTTGCCAAAAACCAGTTCAGCATCCAGTGCCAGCAGGACGGGAAGCAGCACCGACTCTTCCTGCCGGGCGGCGATTTCACCACCAATGGTCGACTGATTACGAACATGGCGTGAGTAAACAAAACCGAGGGCTTCACGCAGTGCTGCAGGAATAAATCGCGCATCACGCAGTGGCTGCAAGCGAGACATTGCACCAATCCGCAGTGCACCGTTATCCCAGTCAACCCAGTCCAGTTCCAGATCCTGTAAGGAAATGGCAATCTTTTTATCGGTACGGGTTGGTGTAGCGTTGAGTTTGCTGCCCCCGGCGAACCAGACGGCTTCATCCTTGTAGCGGCGCTTCAGTTCCAGCGCCTGTTCGACAGAGTCGGGCCTGAAAAATTGTTCAATCATCTTCTTTCCTTATTTAACCCTCTTCCCTGCGGGAAGAGGGTATTTGTCATTTATGCCAGCGCATCCATCCGACGCCACATACTGGCAGCGGCTTTTCTGGCTTGCGCATAAATGGAATCGCAATCGAAGTTAAACTGACGGTCTTCATAGACCATCACGCCATTGACCATCACGCTATGAACGCTGCCTGAGCCCATACCGAAAGCGATATGCCCGGCGATATTGTCTGCAAGCAGCGGTGTCGGCGAGTTGTAATCGCAAATGGTTAAATCGGCTTTGTAACCGGCTTCCAGAAGGCCAAATTTCGCGCCAAAGTTGCGGCTCATCAGTTCGTTGCCGTTAGCCAGTGCTTTGGCAAAACTGTCAGGCCACAGCGGACCACCCGCATCGCGATGTTTAAAGAAGGCAAATTTCATCTCTTCAAACATGTCCGAACCAATGCCGTCAGTTCCCAACGCCAGATTGCGGATGTCGCTAAGGTGATGGTTGTAGCCGACATGGTTGTTCATGTTTGAACGGGCGTTATGCACCAGGAACGCATCGCGCTGATTGAGTAGGGCGATGTCATCTTTCGACAAGTACAGCCCATGAGCGACCAGCGTTTTGCTGTCGATGAGATCGAATTGCGCCAGTCGTGCCAGCAGGTCTTTGCCGTACCAGTGGTGACTGTAGGAAACGTCGTAAAGGTCTTCCGCAGCGTGAATATGCAAACCACGATCTGTGGCTTTCACGGCTTCACGCAGCATCTCCAGACCGGCATCCGGCACGGTAAACGGCGCGTGAGCGCCGATATGTGCTTCCACCAGATACGGCTCGGTTGCTGCTTTCTTCGCCTCATCAATCTGACGGGCGAAGCGGATGTTTTCTTCTACACCTTCCTGCAACTCTTTGATGCCGTTGTTACGGTCAGTAGTTTCAAAACAGGTCATCGCGCGCAGGCCAACTTTTAAAAATGCGTTGCGCAATGTGGAGAGCGACCCGCCGATATACGCCGGAGAGGCATGGTGATCGATAACCGATGTACATCCGCTCTTAATCGCTTCCAGGGAACAAATCAGTCCGCTGTAATAGAGCGACTCTTCATCAAGGGCGCGATCGAGTCGCCACCAGAGATTTTTCAGCGTTGAGATGAAATCCGGGCAGGGGGCGATGTTTGCCATAATTCCGCGGGACAGTCCCGAGTAAAAATGGTTGTGCGAGCAGACAATTCCCGGCATCACAATCCGACCATGCATCTCTTTGTAGCTGGCATCGGGGTAGCGTTGCGTCAGGGCATCGCCGATAGCGACAATCACATCATTTTCGATGGCGATATCAACGCCTTCCTGCACTTTCGCCGGGTGTAACTGCACTGCGGTGACATTCTTCAGAATCAACATGATTACACCTCCACGCGGCCCAGCAGATAATGATGATGCTGGTGGACATGGCTAATAATGCGGCACATATCGTTCAGCTCCGGTGGTACGTTGTTGAACTGACCTTCGCTGTCGATGTTTAACACCCAGCTTTGGTTATTCAGACGTACTCGTACCCGGCAATCTTCCACAAGGAAGCCAGGATTGCTGCTGTTATCAAAGTCTTGCGACAGGCTGAAGACGGTGATTTTGTCTTTGTACGGTTTACCGTTCCACGGGCAGAACTGAGCGCAGTTGCCGCATTCGTTACAGTAAGCGTCGAGGTGCAGCGTCTGGAAACGGTTCTGGAAGCCTGGGACCGCAATGGATACGTTGGCGCGGTTCGGGCAGACATCCACACACTTGCTGCAAACGTAGTTACATTCAAGGCAGCGTGCGGCTTCCTGGGCGACAAACGCGTCACGATCGTCGCTATCCACCAGGGTGATAGAGATATCGCCTTTGCGTTGATAGATTTCCGCCGGATTGACGTTGTTCCAGTATTTATCGTTCTGGTGGGAACGGATGTTTTCCCGACTAAGGATGACATCGGTCGCCCGACGCGCGGTTCCGACAGCAGCGACAATGGAGGATGGTCCGCGCTGTACGTCGCCGATCATAAAGACGTCAGTCAGACGAGTTTCGCCATTATGGTCGACGTCTGGCCAGCCGTTTTTGTCCAGCGGCACGCCCATCGCATTCAGGGCTTCAGTATCCTGCTGTTCACCAATGGCGGTGATCAGGCTGTCTACATGCAGTGTTACTGTTTCGTTGGTTTCAACCGGACGGCGACGACCTTTCTCATCAGGTTCGCCAAGCGACATAACGCGCAAGGTTAAGGTGCCATCAGCATCGAAACGTTCCGGATTATTCAGGAAACGGAACTCCACGCCGTCGTGCAACGCTTCTTCATACTCTTCGCGCCATGCTGGCATCTCTTGCAGTGAACGACGGTAAACGACCGTTGCTTTTTCTACGCCTGGAACGCGTAACGCCGCACGAGCGCAGTCCATTGCCGTGTTACCCGCCCCGACAACGACCACATGTTTGCCCAGCTTGAGCGCTGTGCCCTTGTTGTATTCACGCAGGAAGGGGAGTGATTTCCAGACATTTTGGTTGTCGCCCGCCAGTTTCACACCGCTATTTTTATCAGTGCCGGTGGCAATCAGAACATAGTGGAAGCCCTGATTTTTTAACTGTTCAACGGTCAAATCGGGTGAGCAGCCATACTCAAATTTCACGCCGTGAGCGGCAACAAAATCGATATCGTGCTGAATTAACTCTGCAGGAATACGGAACTGAGGAATGATATTTTTCACCACGCCGCCCGCATTGGCTTCGCGTTCAAACAGCGTAACCGGATGGCCCGCTCTGGCAAGGAAGTAACCTGCTGCCAGACCCGCCGGACCTGCACCAATCACGGCAACCGGATGGCGTGAACCAGAACCGGCTGGTTTGTGCCAGCGTTGCTTATATTCATCCCAACCTTTTTCCAGCGCGACTTTTTTCAGTTCGCGGATATTCAGCGCACTGTCGTAATCCAGGCGGGTACAGTTGTATTGGCACTGGTGATCGCAAATATGACCGGTAATGGCGGGCAGGGCGTTGCGTTGGTAGATGAGTTCCAGTGCGTCGGCATAGCGGTGTTCGCCAAGCAGACGGATGTATTCCGGAATATCCTGTTTAATGGCGCAAGCAGTAACGCACGGTGCAACGTAGCAGTCGGTCAGCGGCAGGTCTTCTGCCACTTCAATACGCTCTTCTGGCTTCCAGTGTTTCTGAGTGTATTCCATGGTTAACGCGTCTGCTGCCAGTTTGTTCAGGCGTTCGACGTCAACATGGTCAAGCCCCCAGGCGTCGGAGCCTTCCAGCTCGCGCATGCAGGCACTTAAGCGCAGATAGCCGCCAGGTTTCAGCAGGTCGGTTGCCATAGTAATAGGGCGAATACCAGTATCAAAAATATCGCGGATAGTCAGCTGACTGGCACCACCGGAATAAGAAATGGGCAGTTTGCCGTCAAAGGCGCGAGAGAGAACTGCTGCAACATTGATGGAGAGCGGGAACAGCGCACGGCCTGACATATACATCTCTTCACCAGGCAGTGCGCCTTTATTGTTGATGGTGCCGAGAGTGTTAGTCAGTTTTACGCCAAAGCCGAGTGATTTTTCTTTTGCCAGTACCATCAGGCGTTCCAGCATTTCCAGCGCTTGCGTCAGCTTGAGGTCGTGATCAAATGACTCTTCTTTTAAGCCTATGTAACCGAAACCGCAGACATCGAGGATCTCACGAACACGCGCGTACCCCAGTAAGGTCGGGTTGAGTTTCACAAAGGTATTGAGCCCTTTTTCTTCCAGCATGTAGCGGCAAATGGCTTCGATTTCATGCGGAGGACAGCCGTGCATGGTGGAGAGGGTAACGCCTTGTACCATGCTGGTGGGGATGCGTGCCGGTAAGGCCTGCAGGCATTCGCGTTTTTCCTGCAATCCGTGGCGGGCTAAAAATGCGTCATCCTGGAGTAATTTATTCAGCGTATCGCGATATTGAGCGAATTTCGGATGGTCAGATGCATCCATCATATTGTCGATGAACTGTTGCATCGGCGGTTGCTTAATACCTTCGAGGTTATAACCGACGCTCATATTAAAGATGAACGATTTACCGGAATCAGAAGGCTGGAACATCGCTTCGAGAAGGTGCAGGGCAAACCAGGCTTTGAGGTATTCATCCCAGGCTTTAAGCAGGGTAAATTCGGTAGACCATTCGGTGTTAAAGCACTCGTCTTCGGCATCGATACAGGGCTTTTCCAGCTCCAGACGGTCAAGAATTTGGACGGTTTTTAGTTCGATGAAGCGCCCGCCAGTCAGCCAGGAAGTAACAATATTTTGCGCGAGCTGCGTGTGCGGGCCAGCGGCAGGGCCGACGGGAGTGGCACAGGTTTCACCGAAGACGCTAACAGTTTTACCTTTTACGGGTGAGTAAAACTGTTGCTCGGGAATACCAAAGATTGAGCGTTGTTGTTGGTATTCATCAAATATGCGCGTCAAAAGTTCCTCAAACGGAATGGGACGCATAATATCCCCCATAACCCTCTCCTTAGCTTATACAGATATCATTGAGTGACCGGTGTTGAGAAATCCGGTGGTTTAGGGGGATAGAGCAACAATCGCACCACTCTTGCCAGGTTTGGCGGGAAATATAAAAAAATGTGAGGCGGCTCGAAACTTAGGAGCTTTTTGTGAATGAACTCACAGGTGCCAAATGAGAATTAAAATCACTCCTGAAAATTATTATTGCCAGCCCATTTATCACTTTTTCTCTTTTCTCAAAATCAGTGATTCCTTATCATTATGATAAAGAGTGCTGGAGGGATTAAATATTTGAACGCAATCGTTTAACTACATTTTCTAAATTTTAGTATACCTTTTTTGCGCTGTAATAAAGTCGTCCGGAGTATCAATATCTAAAATTATTTCTGCATTTTCTATTTCGACGGAATAATGATCTCCCATAAGGAGTGCCTGACGCATATTGGTGATATTGGGACGCTGGATTGCCTGCATCAGGCATGGCTTTGACACTAAAATCGGATGGCCGGGAATGCCATTATGGAGTGGCAGTATTGCGCCATCATTTCGTAACGACCAGATTTTTCTAAAAATATCGATGGTGAGGGTAGGCATGTCACCGTGGGTGAGAAAACAATATTCTGTTTTTACCGCGGGTACTGCGGCCTTTACTGATGTGAGTAAACCCTGCGCATAATCTGGGTTGTGAATAATAGTGATATTGCTCTGGTTCGCATAACGTTCGTGCAGTTCATTACCACGATAGCCGGTGACTAAAATAATTCGGCTACAAAACTGCAACGCATTTTTGATACTTGTATCAAGAATTGTTCCCTGTTGCCAGGGTAACATCATTTTCCATTGCCCCATTCTTGATGATAATCCGGCAGCGGTAATTATACAGTCGATGGCTGACATAGTGGTTCCATTATTTATAGGGGCTAATAACGCCTGATAATTGCGTTACTTCCTGATGGATTAAGTTGGGGATAATTTATCCCAGAGAGGTCATAAAGACTCGTGAAAAGTATAGTTGACCCATCGGCATTATTCATTGATTTAGGCGCGCAGAAACGTCCCACTGTGATTTCTGTTGTTGGGGCTGGGGGGAAAACCAGCTTGCTTTTTTGGCTGGCAGAACTGCTCCAGGCTAGCGGCAGGCGTGTGTTAATCACTACGACGACACATATGTTTATGCCAACGTCTCACTGGCCCGTGGTTTTCTGTCGTGATCCCGCCATGCTTCCTCATGCGTCTCTTACATCCCCCATTTCATTTTGTTTTCACAGCTGGAAAGCGAACCAGGGAAAGGTGCAGGGATTTACGCCAGAAGCGATTGATGCACTGGTGCAACGACCAGAGTGTGACGTAATTCTCATTGAGGCAGATGGCTCGCGTGGAATGCCGTTAAAAGCGCCTGATGAGCACGAACCTTGCATACCTAAAAGCAGTTGCTGCGTGATTGCTGTGATGGGAGGACATATTTTGGGTGCAAAAGTGAGCACAGAAAATGTCCATCGCTGGTCGCAGTTTGCTGATATTACTGGGTTAACACCTGATGCACCCTTGCAACTGAGCGATCTCGTTGCGCTGGTTCGCCACCCTCAGGGCGCGTTTAAAAACGTACCGCAAGGTTGTCGGCGAGTCTGGTTCATTAACCGTTTTTCTCAATGTGAGAATGCGATTGCGCAAAGCGAGCTCCTTCAACCGCTGCAACAACACAACGTAGAGGCAATCTGGCTGGGCGATATACAAGAACATCCTGCAATCGCGCGCAGATTTGTGAATTAGCGGCCCGGGTATTCCGGGTTACTGAAAGGATATCCATTGAGGTTGGTATGAATATTTTCACAGAGGCTGCAAAACTCGAAGAGCAAAATTGTCCGTTTGCGATGGCGCAAATTGTAGATAGCCGAGGCTCTACTCCCCGCCATTCTGCACAAATGTTAGTGCGCGCCGATGGTTCTATCGTCGGTACAATTGGTGGAGGAATGGTTGAGCGGAAGGTGATTGAAGAGTCGCTTCAGGCATTGCAGGAACGTAAGCCGCGATTATTCCATGGACGTATGGCTCGTAACGGTGCGGATGCTGTCGGGTCAGATTGTGGAGGTGCAATGTCAGTATTTATCAGCGTCCATGGTATGCGTCCACGTCTGGTGTTGATTGGCGCGGGGCATGTCAACCGGGCGATAGCCCAGAGTGCGGCGCTATTAGGATTTGATATTGCCGTTGCCGATATTTATCGCGAAAGCCTTAATCCTGAATTATTCCCACCATCAACCACGCTTCTCCATGCTGAGTCGTTTGGTGCGGCAGTGGAAGCACTGGATATTCGCCCTGATAATTTTGTCCTGATTGCCACGAATAATCAGGATCGTGAAGCCCTCGACAAACTCATTGAACAGCCCATTGCATGGTTGGGGTTGCTGGCAAGTCGTCGCAAGGTTCAGCTTTTCCTGCGTCAATTGCGTGAGAAAGGCGTGGCTGAAGAACATATTGCCCGTTTACATGCGCCTGTTGGTTACAACATAGGTGCGGAAACGCCGCAGGAGATCGCCATCAGCGTGCTGGCAGAAATATTACAGGTGAAAAATAACGCGCCGGGTGGGCTGATGATGAAACCTTCTCATCCTTCCGGACACCAGCTGGTGGTGATTCGCGGTGCGGGGGATATCGCCAGTGGTGTGGCGCTACGTCTGTATCATGCGGGTTTTAAAGTGATCATGCTGGAAGTGGAAAAACCGACAGTGATTCGTTGTACCGTGGCGTTTGCCCAGGCCGTGTTCGATGGCGAAATGACGGTCGAAGGCGTCACTGCCCGCCTGGCAACCAGCTCTGCGGAAGCGATGAAACTTACCGAACGCGGATTCATCCCTGTGATGGTAGATCCCGCCTGTTCATTGCTTGATGAACTGAAACCGCTTTGCGTGGTGGACGCTATTCTGGCGAAACAGAATTTGGGGACGCGGGCAGATATGGCACCAGTAACAATCGCGCTTGGGCCGGGCTTTATTGCAGGGAAGGATTGTCATGCGGTAATTGAAACAAATCGCGGGCACTGGCTCGGTCAGGTGATTTACTCTGGTTGTGCGCAGGAGAATACCGGTGTTCCTGGCAATATTATGGGGCATACCACCCGACGGGTGATCCGTGCTCCTGCTGCAGGCATTATGCGATCCAACGTGAAATTAGGCGATCTGGTGAAAGAGGGCGATGTGATTGCCTGGATTGGTGAGCATGAAATTAAAGCACCGTTGACGGGGATGGTGCGTGGCTTGTTGAACGACGGACTAGCAGTGGTCGGTGGTTTTAAAATTGGTGATATCGATCCTCGTGGTGAAACGGCTGATTTCACCAGCGTTTCTGATAAAGCCCGGGCGATTGGCGGCGGCGTACTTGAGGCGTTAATGATGTTGATGCATCAGGGTGTTAAAGCGACGAAAGAAGTGCTGGAAGTGGCTTAAATGAAAATGGCCGGATGGTATTACCCACCCGGCCTTTAAATTACTGACAAATCACCGTTCCGGTTTTGCCTTCAATCCCTTCTTTCGCTTTGCTCAATACGGTAATCAGTGCTTCACGACCTGCGCGAGAGCGAGCAAACGAGGCGGCAGCTTCCACTTTAGGCAGCATAGAACCTTTCGCAAAATGACCTTCTTCGATAAAGCGTTCAGCATCACTTAATGACAGGCGATCGAGCCACTGTTCATTCTCTTTACCGAAGTTAATGGCCACTTTTTCTACCGCAGTCAGAATGATCAGCATATCGGCATCAATCATTTCTGCTAAACGGGCGCTGGCCCAGTCTTTATCGATAACCGCACTGGCACCACGCAGGTGGTTACCTTCACGAATAACAGGGATACCACCACCGCCAACGGTGATCACCACCTGGCCTGCATCTACCAACGCTTTAACCGTTTCTTTTTCAATGATATCAACCGGTTTTGGCGAGGCAACAACACGGCGATAGCCGCGACCAGCATCTTCTTTCAGAGTGTAACCCTGTTTTGTCAGTTGCTCTGCTTCTTGCTCGGTAAAGAACGAACCGATCGGCTTGGTCGGGTTGAGGAATGCCGGATCGTTAGCGTCGACTTCGACCTGGGTAACCAGCGTTGCTACAGGTTTATTAATGCCACGAGAAAGCAGTTCTTCTCTTAAGGCATTTTGTAGATCGTAACCAATATAACCCTGGCTTAAGGCAACACAGACAGACATCGGCAGCATTGGCGAGTGCGCTTCAGTTTTTGCGGCAGCTTCAAAGGCCTGGTTAATCATGCCCACCTGCGGCCCGTTACCATGAGTGACGATGACCTCATGTCCCTGGGCAATTAAATCAACAATTGCCTGAGAAGTAATTTTTACCGCTTTCATTTGTCCGGCCAGGTCATCGCCCAGCGCATTCCCGCCCAGGGCGAGAACAATTTTCTTACTCATTTTTCCTCACTCATCATTCTTGATTGTGTATAGATCCCTGGCAGTGGTTAGAGCACGGGAGGGACAAACGGTTTGCGTCGCAGGAATCGACCTCGCCCGGCTTTGCCTGTAAAGGTGCCGTCACAGAAAATCGTTTCACCACGGGATAAGGTTCTGACAATCGCGCCCTGACAGGTAAAACCCTCCCATGGCGAGTAGTCGGCGTTGTCGTGGAGATGGCGATGCTGAATTTGTTGGCTCTGACGTGGGTCGATAATCACCACGTCGCCATCGGAACCGGGCGCTAATAATCCTTTTTGCGGCCACAGGCCAAACAGCCTGGCGGGCATTGCGCTGGTTAATTCAACAAAGCGTTCCGGTGTTATACGTCCCGTCATCACGCCACTGGAAAACAGTAACTGCATGCGGTTTTCCACACCGGGTAAGCCATTTGGGCAGCGACTGAAATCGCCTTTAGAAATTTGCAGGCGTTGAGCCATCGAGAAGGTGCAGTGATCGGTTGCCACCACGTCAATCGCACCATCGCTGATGCCACACCACAGTTTGTCCTGCTCGCGTATGTTACGCAGCGGTGGGCTAAGAATGAACTTCATGCCATCTTCTGTATCGTAACTGCGTTCGTCCAACAGGAGATATTGTGGGCAGGTTTCAACCCAGACTGGCTGGTGATTCGCACGGGCAAGACGCAGATAATCCAGACCTAAGCCGTTAGACAGGTGGACGATATAGAGCGGGGCGTTACCGGCAATTTGTGCCAGGTTAATCATGCGGGCGATGGCTTCCGCTTCGCATTCCAGAGGGCGACTCAAGGCGTGATAGCGCGGCGCGGTTAACCCTGCGGCGATAAATTCCGCCCGCTTGCTGGCGATAGCCGCATCATTTTCCGGGTGCACGGTGGTCAGCGCGCCGGACTCATGCAAGCGGCGTAACGCCTGCAAAACCTCGTCATCGTTGAGTTTGTATTGATAGGTTAAATAGAGTTTAAAACTGCTCAGTCCTTCTTCGACCATCATCGGAATTTCGTCGAGGATGGCGTGATTAATGTGCTGGATCACACCGTGAAAGCTGTAGTCGATGACCGCCTTATGGGCGGCATAGCCACGATAAACTTCCAGTTGATGGCGTAATCGGCAGCCATTCGGGCCAAATCCCATATGGTCAATAATGGTTGTTGTACCGCCACACGCAGCTGCGCGGGTACCGGTAAAAAAATCATCACAACTGCGCGCGATGCCGACATCAATATTGAAATGCGTATGGACATCCACGCCGCCAGGGAAAACGTAACAGCCAGTGGCATCAATTTCTTCATACGGGAGCTGCGGCGAAATATTGCTGCCCAATTGGCGAACAATCCCGCTCTCAATCAGCAAATCTTGTTTGGCTTGTCCATCTGCGTTAACGACAGTGCCGTTTTTGATCAATACGCGCATAGCAAACTCCAAAAACCCTCCGGCGAACCGGAGGGGAATAAGTGAAGAGTAATTATTCGGTTGCCAGCCAGCTTAACGGGATTGCAGCGTACATCGCGGCACAGGTCACCAGGTGAGATTTCCAGGTTTTTTCGTTAGGTGCATGCGCTTCAGGTTCTTTACCCGGGCCAAAGCCGATCACCGGAATGCCGTGACGGCCCATGATAGATACGCCGTTAGTTGAGAAGGTCCACTTATCAACAACCGGCGCTTTGCCAAACAGACCTTCGTAGGCATTCACCAGTGCTTTGACAGTGAAGTGGTCTTCTTCCACTTTCCAGGTCGGGAAGTAGCATTCGGTTGGGTAAACCAGGCCAGTCCAGGACGGACGGTCGTAGTTGTACATAGAAACAACCGCGTTAGCTTTCTGTACCGCAGGCAGGGCGCGGATTTCGTCCAGCGCGCCTTCCCAGGTTTCGCCCCAGGTCAGACGACGGTCGATTGAAACTGCGCAGCTATCTGCTACAGCGCAACGGCTTGGGGATGTGAAGAAGATTTCAGAAACGGTGAGGGTGCCTTTGCCGAGGAATTCATCATAGCCCAGGCGCTGGGAGAGTTCTTGTAATTCGCCAAGAATCGGACCCATTTTGAAAATGGCGTTGTCACCGCGTTCTGGTGCAGAACCGTGGCAGCTAACACCTTGAACATCAATGCGAATTTCCATACGACCGCGTTGACCACGGTATACCTGGCAATCAGTCGGTTCAGTACTGACCACAAATTCCGGGCGAATGCCGGATTGTTCAATAATGTACTGCCAGCACAGACCGTCGCAGTCTTCTTCCTGCACAGTACCGGTAACCAGCAGGGTATATTCATCTTCCAGACCGAGGTCTTTAATGATTTTACCGGCATAAACCATAGATGCCATGCCGCCTTCCTGGTCGGAAGTACCGCGACCACCGATCAGCTCATCAGTTTCCATGCCTTCGTACGGATCGAAGTCCCAGTTTTTGATGTTGCCAATGCCGACGGTATCGATATGAGCGTCCATTGCCACCAGACGCGGGCCGTGGCCGATATAACCGAGAACGTTGCCCATCGGGTCGATTTCAACTTTATCGAAGCCGACTTTTTCCATCTCTTCTTTAATACGATGTACTACGCGTTTTTCGTCGCAGCTTTCACTGGGAATAGCAACCATGTCGCGCAGGAAGCGAGTCATGTCCGCCTGGTAATCTTTTGCTTTTTCAAGAATCAGTTTGAATGGAATATTCTTAGCCATTATTTTTCTCCAGATTTTTTACTCCCCGTTTTGCAGGGAGCAGTTCCAATAGGGTGATTAAGGTGCTACAGCGTGTTTGCCTTCCCAGACAACTTCGCGGTAGTGCTTCACGTCTGTGTCGCCTTCAGTGCTGATAACCAGCACTACGGCATCTTTGTTCAGCGCCAGTTTTTCCATCAGGCTTTGACGTTGCGGGTGATAATGAACCGCTGCGAGAACGCCCAAACCGACAGCGCCGGATTCACCGGAGATGATGCGTGGGTCATTGCCGTACGGGTTACCCAGCACACGCATACCTAATGCGGCAACGCTGTCCTGGCAGGAGATGAATTGGGTGGCGCAGTTACGTAGGATTTCCCAGCCCAGCGGGTTAGGTTCGCCGCAGGCCAGGCCCGCCATGATGGTGGCCATATCACCGCCAACGTTGACGATGTCGCCTTTGACGCCGGAGCGATAAATACAGTCAGCTTTGTCAGGTTCAACAATAATGCTGTGCAGATTTTGCGGGCTGTAGACGTCGACCAGATAACCCAGCACACCACCGGCCATTGCACCGACACCGGCTTGCAGCAGAACGTGCGTCGGGGTTACGCCCATTTCACGCATTTGCTCGACGGCTTCATCTGCCAGTGTTGCGTAGCCTTGCATGATCCAGGTTGGGATTTTGGTGTAACCTTCCCAGGCGGTATCTTGCACCACTTCCCAGCCGTGCTGCTGCGCGTGTTGCATGGTCAGGCGAACGGTATCGTCATAGTTCATATCCGTGACGATGCACTCGGCACCGAGGTTCAGAATGGCGTCAACGCGTTCCTGAGCAGAACCTTTCGGCATGTAAATCACCGCATTCTGTCCGAGTTGCTGTGCTGCCCACGCCACACCGCGCCCGTGGTTGCCGTCGGTGGTGGTCGCGAAAGTCATTTTTTCGCCGATGGCATTTTTCAGGTGCTCAAATGACAGCGTTTCGATATCAAGATGATATTTTTCGCACAATAATTGAGCGATGGCGTATGCACCGCCGAGCATTTTGAAGGCGTTCAGACCGAATCGTTTTGATTCGTCTTTGACGAGAATTTTCTTCACACCAAAAAGGTTTGCGAGATCGTTCAGCGCACAAAGCGGTGTTGGGCGATAACCAGCAATTTTCTGGTGGAACTGGCGCGCCAGTTTGGCCTGGCTTTGCGAAAAGAGCGGTGATGTTTCGCCGTTGAAAAATTTGTTATCGGCGATATCAATCTTCAATGAGAAAACGGACATATCCTATCCTTTTGGCCTCTGGAAATAGAGGGCCGACCAGCTGATCGGCCCGAGGGGTTATTTCACGCGTTCTTGCGCTTCTTTCAGCAGTTGCTCGAGCAGTGCACCTGGTTTGGCGTATTTACGGGACAGGATCATCGCGGCGATGATATAAGGCTTCCAGCTGGCTTCTTTGTAGGTCGCGATACGGTATTTTTCGAATACGCCTTCAGTCACTTCACCTTCTTTGCAGGATACGCCGCTGATATCAGCTGGCAGGCAGTGCATGTACAGGGCTTCGCCATCACGGGTCAGTTCCATCATCTCTTCAGTACAATGCCAGTCTTTGTGTTGCGCGTTCTGTGCCAGACACTGTTTTTCCAGTGCTTTTAAGCCTTCGTGATCGTTCGCACGCAGCAATTCAGTACGCTCTTCCATCACTTTGTAAGGTGCCCATGACTTCGGATAAACGATGTCTGCGTCTTTGAAGGCTTCTTCCATGCTGGTGACCTGACGGAAGCTACCGCCGGAGGCTTTAGCATTGTTTTTCGCCACTTCAACGACATCCGGGATCAGGTCGTAGCCTTCCGGATGGGCCAGGGTGACATCCATACCGAAGCGAGTCATCAGACCGATGATGCCTTGTGGTACAGAGAGCGGTTTGCCATAGCTTGGGGAGTAGGCCCAGGTCATGGCGATTTTTTTACCTTTCAGGTTTTCCAGTGAACCAAAGTGTTCACGTAACCATGCCAGGTCAGCCATTGACTGAGTCGGGTGGTCAATATCGCATTGCAGGTTCACTAAAGCCGGACGCTGCGGCAGTACGCCCTGCTTGTAGCCGTCATCAAGTGCAGCGCCAACTTCACGCATATAAGCGTTGCCTGCGCCCAGATACATATCGTCGCGAATACCAATAGCGTCGGCGCAGAAGGAGATCATATTGGCGGTTTCACGCACGGTTTCGCCGTGAGCGATTTGTGATTTGCCTTCATCGAGATCTTGCTGTGCAAGGCCGAGCAGGTTAAGCGCGGAAGCATAAGAGAAGCGGGTACGAGTGGAGTTGTCGCGGAATACGGAAATACCTAATCCACTATTAAAGACTTTGGTTGAGATGTTTTCAGCACGCAGTGCTTTTAATGCTGCGGCAACGTCCAGTACTTGTTTCAGTTCATCTGGCGTCTGTTCCCACGTTAACAAAAAATCTTTCTCGTGAAGGTGAGAGGTCAGCGAATTGATATCCTTAATCAGCTCATTAACAGTTTTCATCATAAAGTCCCGGTAGTGGAATGACAGGCAAAGTGGTTTATTTCACTGTGACTTGCCAAAGTGATTGGTGTTTTCACAGCTATACCTGGGACTAACAATAAGTGTGCCAGAATTATCCACGGGGCTGCAAAAGACTAATTTGACGGATAATGTGTGGGGTTGATCACAAATTGATACCAGCTTCTGGTTGTTTGTAAAATACGAAAACGTTTGGCTTTTTTTATCGCGTTATTTATTTGCTGCTAAGTATCAGAAATAAGATAAAGGGGCAGGTTATCCCTCGTCAGTTTGATAAACTCACCGCCGTAATTCTCATATTGATATAGAAATGTGATATCTCTTCCATAATTTCATTAGAAAGTGATAAAAATCTTATGTTTTTATCAAAGCCAATTTCGTCTGAGTTAATATCATCATGATCTGTGAACCATCAACGTCTTCAATGATCGACTTTTAAGTAAGTCTGGAAGGTAAAGCTATGGAGCTTGCTACTACGCAGTCAGTACTGATGCAAATTCAACCGACAATTCAGCGTTTTGCCAGAATGCTTGCCAGCGTTTTGCAGCTTGAGGTTGAGATCGTTGATGAAAACTTGTGTCGCGTCGCCGGAACGGGCGCGTATGGGAAGTTTCTTGGCCGCCAGTTGAGCGGCAACTCACGCCTGCTCCGCCACGTCCTGGAAACGAAAACTGAAAAAGTTGTGACACAGTCTCGCTTCGATCCCCTTTGCGAAGGTTGCGATAGTAAAGAAAATTGCCGTGAAAAAGCATTTCTGGGTACGCCTGTCATTTTACAGGATCGTTGTGTTGGGGTGATAAGTTTGATTGCCGTTACCCACGAGCAACAAGAACATATCAGTGATAATTTACGCGAATTTTCTGATTACGTTCGCCATATATCCACCATTTTTGTTTCGAAACTTCTGGAGGATCAGGGGCCAGGAGATAACATCAGTAAAATATTCGCGACCATGATCGATAATATGGATCAGGGCGTATTAGTTGTTGATGATGAAAGTCGGGTTCAGTTTGTTAATCAGACTGCCTTAAAAACACTTGGTGTTGTACAAAATAATATTATTGGGAAACCTATCCGTTTCAGACCATTAACATTTGAGAGTAATTTTACCCATGGACATATGCAGCATATTGTTTCGTGGGACGATAAAAGTGAATTAATCATTGGTCAATTGCATAACATTCAGGGCCGACAATTATTTTTAATGGCGTTTCACCAATCGCATACCAGTTTTTCTGTAGCAAATGCACCTGATGAACCACATATTGAACAATTGGTTGGCGAGTGCCGTGTTATGCGGCAATTAAAACGACTCATTAGCCGTATTGCACCCAGCCCATCCAGCGTTATGGTGGTTGGTGAAAGCGGCACGGGTAAAGAAGTTGTCGCCCGTGCAATCCATAAGTTGAGCGGAAGACGGAATAAACCCTTTATTGCTATCAACTGTGCCGCGATTCCGGAGCAGCTTCTGGAGAGCGAACTGTTCGGTTATGTTAAAGGCGCATTTACTGGCGCTTCTGCCAACGGTAAAACAGGGTTGATTCAGGCGGCGAATACGGGCACGCTGTTTCTCGATGAAATAGGTGATATGCCATTAATGTTGCAGGCTAAATTACTGCGCGCTATTGAGGCGCGTGAAATTCTGCCGATTGGTGCCAGTAGCCCAATACAAGTCGACATCCGCATCATTTCTGCAACTAATCAGAATTTGGCCCAGTTCATTGCCGAAGGTAAATTCCGCGAAGATCTCTTCTACCGACTTAATGTTATCCCGATAACTCTTCCACCGCTGCGTGAACGCCAGGAAGATATTGAACTACTGGTGCATTACTTTTTACATCTGCATACCCGTCGTCTGGGATCGGTTTATCCTGGCATTGCTCCTGATGTCGTCGAAATATTGCGTAAGCATCGTTGGCCCGGAAACCTGCGCGAGTTAAGCAATTTGATGGAATATCTGGTTAACGTTGTTCCTTCAGGTGAAGTTATCGATAGCACGCTATTGCCGCCAAATCTGCTGAATAATGGCACAACGGAACAAAGTGATGTAACAGAGGTCAGCGAGGCGCACCTGGCACTCGATGATGCGGGCGGCACGGCGCTGGAGGAGATGGAAAAGCAAATGATCCGCGAGGCGCTTTCACGCCATAACAGCAAGAAGCAAGTTGCTGATGAACTGGGCATCGGTATTGCTACGCTCTATCGCAAGATTAAGAAATATGAGTTGTTAAACACATAACCTCAGTGAATCCGGCCTGAATTCAGGCCGGATATCCTTTTACTTCGTTTTCTCGCAATCCAGAACTGTATTTACAATCATCTGATACCCCGTGCAGCGACAAAGATTTCCCGCCAGACCGCGACGAATTTCCGTAATGGTTAATGGCTTCTCGCGCGGCTTTGCCAGCATTGCCGTGGTAGCCATAATCAGGCCAGGCGTACAAAACCCGCACTGCACCGCGCCGGATTTCGCATAAGCCTGCTGAACATGAGAAAGTTTTCCGCCTTTCGCTTCACCTTCCAGCGTGCGGATCTCTTTTCCTTCAGCCCAGGCGGCAAGGTATAAGCAACTGTCTATTGCTGTGCCGTCGACCAGCACCGTACAGGCACCACATTCACCCACGCAGCACCCTTGTTTGACACTTAGCAGTCCTTGATCGCGGAGTAATTCCGAGAGCGGCATGCCTGGTGCGGCGTGAAGCTGAAAAGGCATCCCGTTAATGGTGCATTCGATGGTAATTGTTTCACTGTGATTCATTGCAATTTTCCCCCCGCCGCGGCGACGGCTTCGCTAATCACTTTTTTGGTCATTGTCTGGATGAGATGCAGACGAAACTCTTTACTGGCCCGCCATGAAGAACGCGGGGCGACATCTTGCAGGACAGATTCGCTGATAGCTTCCAGCGTTTGCAGGTTTAATGGCGCATTTTGTGCAGTCTGTTCGGCATGTTGGCAGCGAATCGGCGTTGGCGCGGCAACACCAAATGCCAGGCGTAATTCGCTGAAATTGCCGCTATCCAGTCGGCAATGTGCGGCACAGCCAATCGTTGAAATATCCATTGCGTCGCGCATGGCATATTTAAAATGCGCGCTGCCCACGTGTTCTTTCGGCTGGGGCGGAAAATGAAAGGCGACAAGGATTTCGTCATGCTCAAGAGACACTTTGCCCGGCCCGGTGTGAAAGCCATTAATCGGGACGAAACGAACACTGCGTGGGGAGTGGATCTCCAGTTTCGCGTCATAAATGAGCGTTGGCGTGGCAGAATCTGCGCTGGTGGCACCGTTGCAAATATTTCCACCGTAGGTAGCGACGTTACGGATCTGCGGTCCAGCAATGGACGAGGCCGCAGCACATAACGCCGGGAGAAGACGTTGAGTTATAGGATCTTCTATTAGCTGGGTAAATGTCGTTGCAGAGCCGATACGTAGTGAGCCATCTTCCGCCAGCGTAATTCCCCGCAGCTCCGCCAGATTATGAATATCAACAATATGGCGATAACGGTCATTGTGATGGTGGAGCTGAATCAGTACGTCAGTGCCACCGGCGAGCAGTTTGGCCTGCGGGTTGTCAGCCAGCAGGTTGATGGCATCGGCAAGGGTTGCTGCGCGATGGTAAGAAGCAAAATCAAACATGATGTTATCCTCAAATCAATCCTGCCAGATGGAACTCTTCATATAACCGTTTTGGCGTCAGCGGCAGTGTATTGATTGCAACACCGGTAGCCATCTTCACCGCGTTACGAATAGCAGCGGCAACAGGAATTATTGGTGGCTCACCTAGTGACTTATGTCCGTATGCGGATTGCGGCTCATTGATTTCGATGAACGCGCTTTCCAGTTGTGGCAGATCCGGCATGGTGGGCATTTTGTAATCCAGCAGATTGGGGTTACGGACCACGCCGCTTTTCGCATCGATGATCATCTCTTCAAATAGCGCCCAGCCAATGCCCATTCCCATTCCGCCGTGTACCTGACCTTCTGCCAGCAACGGATTAAGAATATGGCCCGAATCATGAACGTTGAGGATGCGGTTGATGGTGACTTTGCACAGCGCAATATCGATCGTCAGATCAACAAAGGTACAGCCAAACGCTGGTGGGTTAGTGGTGGTTTTGATGGAGCTTTCGGCAGAGAGCTGCCCACCGCGTTCAGGGTGGTAGAAAGCGTCCATCGCCAAATCTTTTAACGACATTAACGGCTCTTCCGGTCGTTCAACCAGCACGATATGGCCTTTTATCAGGGTCAGATTCATCGCTGACTGATGTAGCATGACTGCGGCGTGAGCGATGATTTTCTCTTTTAATAACAGTGCCGCACTGCGCAGCGCAGGCGCGGCAACATAGCTCTGGCGTGAGGCAAATGCGCCGGGATCGAACGGCGTAACATCGGTATCTTGTGTTGAAATAACGCGAACGTCGCTGACCGGAACCCCCACGGTTTCTGCCACCATTTGCGAGAAGACGGTGTCGGCACCCTGACCGATTTCCGTCGCGCCGCTTTGCACGTTGATGGTTCCATCCTGATTCATCAGAAGGCGCGCGCCTGCTATTTCTACGCCGACAGGCCAGGTGTTCGAGGTGTAGCTAAAACAGGCGACGCCAACGCCGCGGCGTAAATTGCCTTGCTGGTTCTGGCACTCTGCACGGCGTTTTTCCCATTCAAAGATTTTCCGGCCTTTTTCAAGACACTCCGGCAACCCTGCGCTGTAAATACGTTTGCCCGTGAGCGGATTAGCATCTCCTTCGCGGGCGGCGTTGCGTAAACGAATTTCAACAGGATCAATACCTAACGCTGTCGCGGCGTCATCAAGCATAGACTCAACGGCAAATACGACTTGTGGCGCGCCATAACCACGCATCGCACCAGCCGAGGGGAGGTTGGTATAGCAGGTCTTTGAACTGTAAGCGTAGGCACAACGAGGATAAAGGTAAGCGACTTTATTCCCCCCTGCAGAAGCGATGGAGTGCCCGTGAGATGCATAAGCGCCGGTGTTAGACAGAACATCCAGACTATAACCTTTCAATGTTCCGTCGCGGTTCACGCCCATTTGCCCGTCAATAGTAAAAGCGTGGCGGGTACGGGTTGCGAGGAAACACTCTTCACGGCTAAGGGAAACTTTCACCGGAATGCCGCCAAGCTTGCTGGTCAGGAATGCTGCCATTGGCTCTTCCAGTACATCCTGTTTATTACCAAAACCGCCACCGACAAACGGTTTGATGACTCGTACGCATGACCAGGGGATATCCAGCGCCTGACCAACCACGCGGCGAACAATGTGCGGGATCTGGGTGCTGGAAACGATGGTAATTCGCGAGTCATCCTCCATCCATGCCAGCGATGTCACGCTTTCCATGTGACAATGTTGAATGACCGGCGTCTGATAGTGCCCCTGTACCTGGTAGTCGGCGGCATCGATTGTTTGTTGGACATTGCCCGTCGTCATCGTGCTTTGTTTTAGTAAATTGCCGCCGTTATGGATTGGTTCAGCGTCATCAGCCAGCGCCGCTTCTGGGGTGGTGATAACGGGTAATTCTTGCCACTCAATGCTGACCAATTGCGCCGCTTTTTCTGCCGTGAGTTCATCACGGGCCACGACGATGGCAACGGCGTCACCATGGTGACGAACATGGCGAGTTAGCAGTGCGCGATCGGCGGTATCGCGCTTGTTTTCGTCAAGTGTCCAGGCATGCCCAGCTGTAGCGAATGGGATATCAGGCACATCTTCCCAGGTAAAAATCGCCAGTACGCCCGGTAAACTTCTGGCTTGTTCATCATTAATACTTACGGCATAACCATGTGCGATAGGGCTACGTACATATTTCGCGTAACACATGCCCGCCATAACATAATCGTCAGTATATCGTGCCCGCCCGGTGACCTTAGCAATGGCATCTACGCGCATGCATGATTCACCTGTAGCGGTTGCTTCCCGCGCTTCCATAGAAATCCCCTCGATTTGAACATTTGGTTCTTATGGCAAAGATTTAGTCTAAGCAGGCAAGATTTACGCCAGAAACGACGATAAGCGTTAAGGGAGGAAGGAAGTGTGATGATGTTAAAAAAACACAGATATGATACGAAACAGGACCCTGAATAGGGGCAGTGATACGTATCAATATGAGTGGCGATAAAATCAATGTGATAAATTGGGATTATTACGCATCAGGATGGGAAATAGGGTAAATGAGTCAGGAAATTAGATACATCTACAGTGAATATTTTGCTGATGATACTTCCCTTTGCCAAATGAAATTAACCTCTTTCTCTATTACCGCGTTTTTCCAGAAGCAAGAGATTGGGTATCAAGAGGCTGGCTGCTATGATATGGCGTCTTGTTTTTTAAGCGAGGAAAGATTTTGAGTGCGGGACGCCTGAATAAAAAATCTCTGGGTATCGTGATGTTGTTATCGGTTGGACTGCTTTTGGCGGGCTGCTCGGGTAGCAAATCATCCGATACAGGAACGTATTCCGGCTCCGTTTACACCGTGAAACGGGGGGATACGCTATATCGTATTTCGCGCACCACGGGAACCAGCGTAAAAGAGCTGGCGCGACTGAACGGCATTTCCCCCCCTTACACCATTGAAGTTGGTCAGAAACTAAAACTGGGTGGGGCGAAAAGTAGCAGTACACGTAAATCAACCGCCAAATCAACGACCAAAACCGCATCGGTTACACCGTCATCAGCAGTACCGAAATCTTCCTGGCCGCCAGTAGGGCAACGTTGTTGGTTATGGCCAACGACAGGGAAAGTTATCATGCCGTATTCGACAGCTGATGGCGGCAATAAAGGGATTGATATCTCAGCTCCACGGGGTACACCTATTTACGCCGCGGGTGCAGGAAAGGTGGTGTATGTGGGCAACCAGCTGCGTGGCTACGGTAATCTCATCATGATTAAACACAGTGAAGATTACATTACGGCTTACGCCCATAATGACACGATGCTGGTAAATAATGGGCAAAGCGTAAAGGCTGGGCAAAAAATCGCCACTATGGGGAGCACTGATGCGGCATCGGTTCGCCTGCATTTCCAGATTCGTTACCGTGCAACGGCAATTGATCCGCTACGTTACTTGCCGCCTCAGGGCAGCAAGCCAAAATGCTGATGGCGAATTAATCAGCAGTCAGCAGCGCGGCACTTGCTAAGGAGAGCGTAAGGTTTATAATGCCTTACGCATCTCGAAGCGGGCGTAGTTCAATGGTAGAACGAGAGCTTCCCAAGCTCTATACGAGGGTTCGATTCCCTTCGCCCGCTCCAATTTATCTTCACCTCATCAACCTGCCATTTTTGTTGTATCTGATTTTCTATATTATCTTAATTCAATCGCTTCAGACTTTTCGCAATCGCCGTAATACTTCCCCATTTTTTTGTAAATAAAAGCGTTTACGCAATGCAATCCATTTGTAACAACCCAGGTAAAATACCTTATTTTCAAGTTGTTAAATAAGTGGTTATCTACGCTTTTAACAAACGATTGATGGAATCTTTTATGAAAGGGAAATCTACATTAACTCTTCTGCTCGCTGGTATATTTTCATGCGGCACATGCCAGGCGACAGGGGCAGAAGTGACGAGTGAATCTGTATTTAACATTCTTAATTCCACGGGGGCAGCAACTGATAAAAGTTATTTATCGTTAAATCCAGATAAGTATCCTAATTATCGTCTTCTGATTCACTCAGCCAAATTAAAAAATGAAATAAAGAGCCACTATACCAAAGACGAAATTCAAGGATTGCTAACATTAACAGAAAATACACGAAAGTTAACGTTGACGGAGAAACCCTGGGGAACATTTATTCTTGCTTCTACTTTCGAAGATGACAAAACAGCGGCAGAAACCCACTATGATGCTGTCTGGCTGAGGGATAGTTTATGGGGCTATATGGCATTAGTATCAGATCAGGGAAATAGTGTAGCCGCAAAAAAGGTTCTGCTCACTCTGTGGGATTATATGTCTACGCCCGACCAGATTAAGCGGATGCAGGACGTCATTAGCAACCCAAAACGACTGGATGGTATTCCTGGGCAAATGAATGCTGTACATATCCGATTTGACAGCAACTCCCCCGTGATGGCTGATGTACAGGAAGAAGGCAAGCCGCAGCTGTGGAACCATAAACAAAATGATGCTTTAGGTCTTTATCTTGATCTCCTTATACAAGCCATCGACACTGGTACTATTAACGCTGAAGACTGGGAAAAAGGTGACCGATTAAAATCGATTGCGCTGTTGGTTGCTTATCTGGATAAAGCCAATTTCTATATTATGGAAGATTCTGGAGCGTGGGAAGAAGATGCCCGATTAAACACATCTTCCGTTGCACTGGTGACCTCTGGACTGGAACGTTTGTCGAACTTACTCTCGAAGAAAGACTCTGTTTTTATCTCTGATTTACTGCGCGAAGCTAAAGCCAATGAACTGGATGAACCTCTTTCAACAACGAGGTTGAACCACCTCATAGATAAAGGTTATGAAAGAATAACGCTACAACTTGATTTAGGGGGAGAATCCCCTGGTTATCTGGAAAAAGATAAACATTACAGAGAAGCTGATGCGGCCTTACTTAATGTTATTTATCCTGCAAATCTTTCAAAGATAAACACCAGAAGAAAAGAGCAAGTTCTAAAAATAGTTAAAAAATTAGCAGGTCCGTATGGTATAAAAAGATACGAGAAGGATAATTATCAGTCGGCAAATTTTTGGTTCAATGATATTAAAACTGATACCGATCAAAATTCACATGCGAAAAGAGAAAAGAGCTTCATTCCATCAACAGAAGCAGAATGGTTTTTTGACTCATGGTATGCAAAATCAGCAGCAATTGTTTATAAAGAATCAAGAAAAGAAGAATATTTGAATGACTCAGTGCAATTTATGAATAGATCATTGGCCCAAATAACAGGCGAGAATATGATTGGTGCAAATGGCAGGAGCGTACCTGAAATGGCACTTCCCGAAAGCTATAACTATATCCACAAGTCAGGAACTTTGCATGAAGCGCCAAGCCCTATCATTCCGCTAAACTGGTCGAAAGCCTCAATGACTCTTATGTTGAAAGAAATGTCCAACCTTATCATGATGAGGGAAATAAATAGTTTTCATAATGAGGCGGTCCTGGATTAAAAGGACCGCTCAAAGAGAAATCGTAAGGGAGGTAAAAGTGATCAATAAATTACTGTTAGCTTACCTGATAGGTCTGGTTGTGACATCGACCTTAATATTTATCTTCTCGGAAGAAAAAGTAACATATCGGTTGTTTGCTGCAGTAATTACAGGGTTGACCTGGCCGCTTAGCCTCATTCCATCCATCATAAGTCTCATGATTCGTAAATCCGACTAACAAGAAAATTATATGAACGATTAAGAAAAATAGAATCGAAAAAGAGAATAAAATATATGCGGGGAGTAACAAAACACTCGCAGTACGTTAATGTGTAACTAACAAATATGATTTTTATTGAAAATAGTCACCAAACAAGTGTTATAAGAAATACGGGGTATGTTTAAGTAAAACATATCAACAGTTGCAATTCTGTATATGGACAGAATGACTTACTACTGTAAGTGGCTGATAGCTATTCGCTCATAACAAAATCATTATTTTATAAATAGGAATCATCACTTTTTAATCATGTTTTTATTGCAAGTTTATGGAGAATGAGAATATGGAATAAGGAGATGAAACATGATTGAAGAAGGGCTGTTACTTCCAATGAATGTTTTGCTTCAAGGACAGAAGTTAACCCTACTGGACCCTGAAATGTGGTTCTTACGGGGAAATGAAAACAAGGATGTAACCCTTGTTATTACGATTGGTAATAACCATCAAAAATTAATGGTAGTGGAAGACATATTACTGCTCATTGACCGAAGCCAAATTGAGGTAACTGCAGGGAAAGTAATTTATCATCCACTTCGCATTGATATCCTGAGTAAATTATTAGCTTTTATTGATGAGTCAACGGGGAGTGTGGAAAGGGAACGCCATGAGTTGTTTGCTGATGCCTTGCCCTTTGCATCAGAAGTTGTGCTATTCAGTAAAGTTGCAAGTGAAGCCTGGTTTTTAGCCACTTATCTGAGCAGCGATAATATTAATGAAATTCTGTTTCAGCATCTAAGAAAAACAGAATGCTATAAACTGGTTCGCTATTTATTATCGCAATCGCTCATACAGACTTCGCTCTATGATCTTGGTGAGCTTTACGGCGTATCGTATTCACATTTTCGCCGTTTATGTAGTTATGCATTGGGTGGTAAAGTTAAAACGGAATTATGTGGCTGGAGAGTTGCCAGAGCCGTGTTGGAAATCATTGAAGGAAACAGTGATATGACAACTATTGCGCATAAATATGGCTACTCATCCTCATCACACTTTTCAGCCGAAGTAAAAAGCCGGTTAGGAAAAACACCGAGAGAACTATGTAAAAAGTTATGAAAATAAAATTACGTATTACTATTATATTAATTTCAGCCTTATGCATTTTTAATGGATTATTGACTCCTGGTGCATATGCCGCAACAGCGAATGGATACGTAGCAAATAAAGAAAATCTACGTAGTTTTTTTGAAACGGTTTCATCATATGCGGGTAAGCCTACAATAGTAAGTAAGCTTGCCATGAAGAAACAGATCAGCGGAAATTTTGATTTAACCGAACCCTATGCCTTGATTGAACGCCTGTCGGCGCAGATGGGACTTATTTGGTACGATGATGGCAAAGCTATTTATATCTATGACTCATCAGAGATGCGTAATGCGCTGATTAATCTGAGAAAGGTATCGACGAATGAGTTTAATAATTTTTTAAAAAAATCGGGTCTGTATAACTCTCGTTATGAAATTAAAGGGGGCGGCAATGGTACTTTCTATGTTTCAGGGCCACCGGTGTATGTTGACCTGGTCGTTAATGCTGCAAAATTAATGGAGCAAAACAGTGATGGCATCGAGATCGGACGCAATAAAGTAGGGATTATTCACCTGGTCAACACATTCGTTAATGATCGGACTTATGAATTACGTGGCGAAAAGATAGTTATTCCTGGCATGGCAAAAGTACTATCGACGTTGTTAAATAATAACATTAAGCAAAGCACTGGGGTTAACGTACTTTCTGAAATTTCAAGTCGTCAACAACTAAAAAACGTATCACGTATGCCTCCTTTTCCTGGTGCTGAAGAAGATGATGATCTACAAGTAGAGAAAATAATATCGACAGCTGGAGCGCCAGAGACTGACGATATACAAATTATTGCATATCCTGATACCAACAGTTTACTTGTTAAAGGAACAGTATCTCAGGTTGATTTTATCGAGAAGTTAGTAGCTACACTCGATATTCCAAAGCGTCACATTGAATTATCTTTATGGATAATAGATATTGATAAGACTGATCTAGAACAGTTAGGAGCTGACTGGTCGGGCACGATAAAAATTGGATCCAGCTTAAGTGCATCATTTAATAATTCAGGTTCAATTAGTACCCTGGATGGGACACAGTTTATTGCAACAATACAGGCACTTGCGCAAAAAAGAAGAGCCGCCGTTGTTGCTCGTCCTGTTGTTTTAACACAGGAGAATATTCCTGCTATATTTGATAATAACCGTACTTTCTATACTAAATTAGTCGGCGAGCGTACTGCGGAGTTAGATGAAGTAACCTATGGTACGATGATTAGCGTGCTACCACGATTTGCTTCGCGAAATCAAATTGAATTACTCTTGAATATTGAAGATGGCAATGAAATCAATTCTGACAAGACCAATGTTGATGATCTGCCTCAGGTTGGTAGAACGCTTATAAGTACTATTGCGCGCGTGCCTCAAGGGAAAAGTCTTTTGATTGGTGGATATACACGAGATACGAATACCTATGAAAGTCGCAAGATCCCAATATTAGGCAGTATTCCATTTATTGGTAAATTATTTGGATATGAAGGAACAAATGCGAATAACATCGTTCGTGTCTTTCTTATTGAGCCAAGAGAGATCGATGAGCGCATGATGAATAATGCGAATGAGGCTGCGGTTGACGCCAGAGCAATAACACAGCAAATGGCAAAAAATAAAGAAATCAACGATGAATTACTGCAGAAATGGATAAAAACTTACCTGAATCGTGAAGTCGTCGGAGGATAGTGAAATGGCGATTCATGTAGAACATGTCGGTGTATTAGAAAGAGCCAGAGAAGTTTCTCGCTTAGAGGACATTATCACAGAAGATAATGAAGATATTGAAGCTGAAATGCCTAAAATGGGAGATGATCCCGCCGGTAAAGAAGCTCGATTCTTACAAGCTACTGACGAGATGTCAGCAGCGTTAACGCAGTTTATGAAGAAAAAAATCTACGAAGAACAACTGGCCAACTTTCTGGACGGAGAAGAATATGTCCTGGAAGATCAGCCAATAGAAAAAACCGATAAAGTCATGGAGGCGCTTAAGGCAGCAACTACCCATGACTATGAAGTGTATAGCTTTGCTAAAAAATTATTTCCAGATGAAAGCGATCTGGTGGTTGTATTACGTGCAATTTTACGTAAAAAACAAATATCTGAAAATGTGCGGCTAAATGCTGAAGCATTACTTAAAAAAGTTAATCAAGAGACTACTAAAAAATTCATTAATAGCGGTATTAATTCGGCATTAAAAGCAAAGTTATTTGGCCAGGCGTTGTCATTAAATCCAAAATTACTAAGGGCAAGTTATCGACAATTTTTAATGGCAGAAGACGATGCTGTAGATACTTATGTCGAATGGATTGGTAGTTATGGCTATCAAAATAGAATGCTGGTGACAAAATTTATCAAAGAGACGCTTTTCTCAGATATAAATGCACTTGATGCGAGCTGTTCATCATTGGAATTTGGTATGTTTCTCAATAAGTTGTCACAACTATTGTCTCTTCAGTCGGCAGAGGCTTTATTTCTGAAAACTTTAATGAATAACCCAATAATTAAAAAATTTATTAGCGCAGAAGATTATTGGATATTTTTTCTGATATCGTTAATAAAATTTCCTGAGACTGCAGAGGAACTCCTGAAAAATGCACTGGTAACCCTACCCGCAGATGCTAATTATAAAGACAAAACGTTACTCCTGAAGGCGATTTACAGCGGATGTACAAATCTTCCATTTTCACTTTTTATTAATAATGAACAATTATTAGAGATTAGGGAGTGTTGTAAACAGGCAATAAAAGTAACATTTGCAGCAGAGCTCTTTGATACACAAAACAGTAATAAAAAACAAAATAAAAAACCATGGAAGAAGGTAATGTTCAATGTTTAACAAAGTTTTGATAGGGTTAAGGAGTCATCCAGAATTAATAATTCTTGGATTAATGGTGATGATTATCGCCATGCTCATAATTCCATTGCCCACCTACTTAATCGATTTTTTGATTGGGCTGAACTTAACATTGGCAATACTTGTGTTTTTAGGATCATTCTATGTTGATAGGATCTTAAGTTTTTCTTCATTCCCATCAATTCTTCTCATCACAACGTTATTTCGTTTGGCGCTGGCGATCAGTACCAGCCGACTTATACTTCTTGAGGCGGACGCCGGAGAAATTATAACGAGTTTTGGTGAATTCGTTATTGGAGATAGCCTGGTAGTTGGTTTTGTTATTTTCTCCATTGTTACTATTGTTCAGTTTATCGTGATTACTAAAGGTTCGGAACGTGTGGCTGAAGTTGCTGCCCGCTTTTCGCTTGACGGTATGCCAGGTAAACAAATGAGTATTGACGCCGATCTACGCGCCGGGATCATTGATGCCGATTTAGCAAAAGAACGTCGTAGCGTATTAGAACGAGAGAGTCAGCTGTATGGTTCCTTTGATGGTGCGATGAAATTTATCAAAGGTGATGCTATTGCAAACATTATTATTATCTTTGTTAATATTATCGGTGGGCTATCAGTAGGAGTAGGCCAAAATGGAATGGATTTCTCGACAGCGTTGACCGTCTACACAATTCTTACCGTCGGTGATGGTCTTGTTTCACAAATTCCAGCTTTATTAATTGCTATTAGTGCAGGGTTTATCGTAACGCGCGTGAATGGCGATAGTGATAATATGGGGCAAAATATAATGTCCCAGTTATTAAGTAATTCTTTTGTCATTATTGTGACATGTGTCCTCGCGCTAAGTATTGGGTTGCTTCCAGGTTTTCCCCTTCTTGTGTTTTTATGTTTGGCAGTAATCTTAGGAATTTATTTTTACTTTAAATTCAAAAAGAAAGGGGTTGAAGAAACGGTTGTTGAGGGCGATATCACCGTTGGGTTGGAACCCTATAATCAGGATGATGATATTTCATTAGGTATTATTAATAAACTTGATCAGGTTATTACCGAAACGGTACCCTTGGTTTTGATTATGAATAGTGTACAGGCTAAAAAATACACTGAAATCAATCTTGCTGATAGGATTCGTAGTCAGTTTTTTATTGAGTATGGTATCCGTATTCCCGGTATTGTCATTCGCGAGGGGGAAGGCCTTAATGATGAAGATGTCATATTAATGCTAAATGAAGTCAGAGCCTCGCAATTTAAAATTTATCATGATCTCGTCTTGTTGGTTGAATATTCAGATGAAGTGGTTTCGACTTTGATCAAGAAACCTGTCATCGTAAATAGTAATGGTGAACAATATTATTGGGTTACAAAAAGTGATGCCCAAAAATTAACAAAAATTGGCTGTTATACTCGCACGGCCATGGATGAAATGTACAATCATTTATCTGTATGTCTGGCGCATAATATTAATGAGTATTTTGGTATACAAGAAACCAAATATATTCTTGATCAATTAGAGATGAAGTATCCTGATCTATTAAAAGAAATATTAAGATATATAACTGTGCAGCGCATTTCAGAGGTAATTCAGCGTCTGATCCAGGAGCGAATTTCAGTGCGCAATATGCGTTTAGTTATGGAGGCTTTAGCATTATGGAGTCCACGGGAGAAAGATATAATTACACTCGTCGAGCATGTACGAGGTGCATTAGGTCGCTACATTTGCCATAAGTTTTCATATTCTGGAGAAATTAAAGCAATTGTGATTTCGCCTGAAATAGAGGACAGAATCAGAGATGGTGTCAGGCCTACCGCTGGCGGTACTTTTCTTAATCTCGATGCATCCGAAGCTGAGATGATTCTGGATAATTTTAAACTGGCACTTTCTGGAATCAATATTCCTATTAAAGACATTATTTTACTGGGATCTGTGGATATTCGTCGTTTTATCAAAAAACTTATTGAATCTAGTTATCGAGACCTCGAAGTACTTTCGTACGGGGAACTAACGGAAAATGTTCCCGTTAATATTCTGAAAACTATTTAGGATAATGTCTTGCGATATGGAGCATGCTGGTATGAAAAAATTAAAACTATTAAATAAATACAGCTACTTACATAGCATAAACGGCTCGCTGATTGAAGCAGAGCTTGACGACGTTTCAGTGGGCGAAGTATGCGAAATTTATGCGAGCTGGCAAGCAAATGAACGTATAGCCAGGGCTCAGGTCGTTGGCTTTCGCAATGGAAAGACATTATTAAACCTTATAGGCAGCTCTGTGGGGCTTACACGTACTGCAGTTTTGAAACCAACGGGAGAGCAGTTAACCATACAGATCAGTGATGCCTTTCTTGGTTCAGTTTTGAATGCTTCTGGTCAAATTATGGAAAGGTTTGTCCCGGACACTCCAGGCGAAAGGGGAAATTTACGCCTGATTGATGAACTGCCACCGTCGTATCAGGAACGTCGAGTTATTAATACACCACTAGAGACACGGATAAGAGTCATTGATGGCGTACTGACATGTGGCATTGGTCAACGTGTTGGGATTTTCGCATCGGCTGGCTGTGGCAAAACGGTTTTAATGCATATGCTTGTAAACAACACTGAAGCTGATGTGTTTGTTATTGGCTTGATTGGCGAACGTGGTAGGGAAGTTACGGAATGCGCGGAATCGCTGAAAAAATCAGTAAATGCAGCAAAATGTGTTTTGGTTTATGCCACCTCTGATTTTTCGTCAGTAGATCGGTGCAATGCCGCCCTGATGGCGACAACCGTGGCAGAGTATTTTAGAGATCGAGGAAAGAGAGTTGTACTTTTTATCGACTCAATGACGCGATATGCACGAGCACTACGCGATATGAAGCTGGCAGCGGGTGAACCACCTGCCAGACGTGGTTATCCTGCTTCTGTTTTTGACAGTTTACCTCGCTTACTGGAGAGGCCGGGACCAACACTAAAAGGAAGTATTACTGCGTTTTATACCGTATTACTGGAGGGGGAGGATGAATCAGACCCACTGGGTGATGAAATTCGCTCAATCCTTGATGGCCATATCTATCTAAGTCGCAAACTCGCTGGGCAAGGTCATTATCCGGCAATAGATGTACTAAAAAGTGTGAGTCGAGTATTTGGTCAGGTCACTGATGAAAAACACAGAGATAATGCTGCGCGGGTAAGGAAGATCCTCACAACTTTGGAAGATCTACAGGTGTTTATTGATTTAGGGGAATATCGCGCTGGGCAAAATGCTGAAAATGATTTTGCTATGAATGCACGGCCTAAACTCACAAATTGGTTGAAACAGTCAGTTAATGAAAAAATGCCAATGAGTGAAACGCTAAAAGAGCTTGAACGAATTGTTAAGTAAAGTTAATCGACTTATCAGAAGAACAGCGCAGAGCCTGGCTGCATGTGAAGCATCATTACAAAAGTTAAATGCAGAAAAAGAAAAGTTAGCCGAAAAGGAACGCCTGTATGATATGCAACTTAAAAACCTACAGTCACTGTTAGATGTGAAAGAGTTACTCGGCGAAGTTGTATTTCGACAGGATATATTTTACTCGTTACGTAAAGTTGCAGTCATTCAGCAGCAGATCGCTGAGATAAATCTTGAAAAGCAAAAAATAGCAGAGCGGCGAAAAATACTTAACAAGGAAATAGTTCAACAGCAAGCACAAAGAAAACACTGGTGGCTAAAAGGAGAAAAGTACGATCGACTAAAGAAGCGCATCAAAAAACAACTTTTAAATCAGATGCTTTATCAAGACGAGCTTGAACAGGAGGAGAAATATAATGGACGAAGTCAAGAAAATTGAACACTGTAAAATTTTAAACACAGACACACCCGATAATTCTGCTTCAGATTTAGACAGTTTCTTAAAGAAAAACAAAAAAAATAAAGAAATGAGTGAGATTGTCGCTGGAACCATTCTCCAGTTATTACGTCAGACTCAGGATAGCCAATTTTCTACGTTGGGGAAAAAAAATGGGCACATGGAGTCTATTGACAACAAATCATCTCTCCAGGTTGACAGGAATCCATCTCTTTCTTTGCAAACAAATGGAACAGAGAAATTTTCTACAAAGAAAATTCTCAATATGACTTCACGAGATCAGGGGAATGATTCTGAACCATCTAATAAAACGATACAATTTAAGGAAAAAATCCATAATGGTATCCATACAGAATACATCACAGATCAAAAACACAGTAATAATAAAGATCGTGAAAAAAAATACCGCGATGGAGACAAAATAAATGGACCGCAGGCCCATTCATTAGACATTACTAACGAAAGAAGGTTTGCTGATAACAGAACCATGTTTACTCAACATATCGAAAAGCAAAGGAATGTTCATACGCTCAATCAGAATGATATAAATAATTCTGCTAATAATGCCAATGCGCGCGAAAATGAATTGACATATCAGTTTCAGCGTTGGGGACAAAATCATACAGTCCGGATTCTGGAAAGTAGTGAAGGGATACGACTAAAACCATCAGACACACTTGTCTCCGACAGACTCCATGAAGCCCAACACAATGATGTTACAGCACAACGCTGGGTATTGACTGAGCAAGATGAACGACAAGGGCAACGACATCAGCCTCATGATGAGCAAGAAAATGAAGGTAAATTCGAAAACGATCAGAAGGACGAAAGTTAATGTTCGGTCTGAGAAAAGTAAATGGAAACACTCATTCCTTTGAAACCACTTTTCAAAATTGGAAAGAAAAGGGCGAAGATGTTGCGTTATTAATGCCCGAATTTAGCGCCAAATGGCTACCGATAGCAGAAGAGAGCGGCAGCTGGTCTGGATGGGTGTTACTTCGAGAGTTATTTCCCTTAATTTCTGCCGAGCTCGCTGGGATGGCTTTAATGCCAGAAACGGAAAGGTTAATAGGGGAATGGCTCAGTTTATCTAGTATCCCGTTAAATCTAAAGTATCCTGAACTAAAATATAATCGTTTGTGTGTCGGTAAAGTATTTGATGGAGTATTGAGTCCAGCTCAACCACTGATAAGAATATGGACAGGGGAATTAAATATTTGGTTAGATAAAGTCACAGTCTGCCAATACGAAAACGCTCCAACGCTAGACAAAAAATCATTATATTGGCCCATTCATTTTGTAATTGGATTTAGTAAAACATGTTATAGAACCATTGTTGATATTGAAGTTGGTGATGTTTTATTAATTTCAAATAATTTTGCTTATGCGGTTATTTATAATACAAAGATTTGTGATTTAATTTATCCAGAGGAGTTAAAAATGGTTGATCATTTTGAGTACGAGGAAGATTTTGAAACAGATGACTTTGATATCAAAAAAAGCGAAATCGAGATTAATGATGAAAATGACTATCAGCAGATTAATAGTTTTGAAGACTTGCCTGTAAAAATTGAGTTTGTTCTTGGAAAGAAAATAATGAATCTATATGAAATAGATGATCTCTGTGCAAAAAGAATTATATCTTTGCTTCCTGAAGCGGAGAAAAATATAGAAATACGTGTAAATGGCGCGCTAACTGGCTATGGCGAACTTGTTGAAGTGGATGATAAATTGGGCGTAGAAATTCATTCTTGGTTATCAGGGAATAATAATGTCAAATAGCATTTCGCTGATAGCGATATTATCATTATTTACACTATTACCGTTTATAATAGCATCCGGGACATGTTTTATTAAATTCTCGATTGTTTTTGTTATTGTACGAAACGCTTTGGGACTTCAGCAAGTGCCATCAAATATGACACTTAATGGGGTAGCTTTGCTATTGTCAATGTTCGTAATGATGCCGGTTGGGAAGGAAATATATAATAACAGTCAGAATGAGAATCTTTCATTCAATAATGTTGCGTCGGTTGTTAATTTTGTTGAGACAGGCATGAGTGGTTATAAATCATATTTGATAAAATATTCTGAACCGGAGTTGGTTAGCTTTTTTGAAAAGATTCAGAAGGTGAATAGTTCTGAAGACAATGAAGAGATAATCGATGATGATAATATTTCAATTTTCTCGTTACTCCCGGCATATGCGTTGAGTGAGATAAAAAGTGCATTTATTATAGGTTTTTATATTTATTTACCCTTTGTTGTAGTTGATCTGGTTATATCCAGCGTTCTGTTAACGTTAGGTATGATGATGATGAGTCCGGTAACCATATCTACACCGATAAAATTAATTCTGTTTGTCGCGATGGACGGTTGGACAATGTTATCGAAAGGACTCATTTTACAATATTTTGACCTATCCATTAATCCCTGAGGAAAAAATATGGACGACATTGTTTTTGCGGGGAATAGGGCGCTGTATCTGATTTTAGTTATGTCTGCAGGACCTATTGCAGTTGCGACATTTGTTGGTTTATTGGTAGGGCTTTTTCAAACGGTAACACAGTTGCAAGAACAGACGTTGCCATTTGGCGTCAAATTATTGTGCGTAAGTATTTGCTTTTTTTTAATGAGCGGATGGTATGGTGAAAAATTATATTCGTTTGGTATCGAAATGCTGAATTTAGCATTCGCGAGAGGATAGCATGGGGGAGGCGATGCTCTATCAGTTGCATAGTCTGCTGGCTGCTACAGCGCTCGGTTTTTGCCGATTGGCACCAACTTTCTATTTGTTACCATTTTTCGCCAGTGGGAATATACCAACAGTAGTCCGTCATCCAATAATAATAGTGGTATCATGTGCATTAGTTCAGCATTACCACTATGAATTATCTACCCTAAATGAAATAGATATCGCTTTGTTTGCTGCCAGAGAAATTATCATAGGGTTGTTTATTGCTTGCTTATTAGCATCCCCATTTTGGATTTTCCTTGCTATAGGCAGCTTTATCGATAACCAACGTGGTGCAACGTTAAGTAGTACTTTGGATCCGGCTACTGGTGTCGATACATCGGAATTAGCAAGATTATTTAACCTTTTCTCTGCAGCAGTTTATCTTACTAACGGTGGATTGAACTTTATTCTGGAGACTCTATGGCAAAGTTATAACTTATGGCCTTCAGGAAATTTTAATTTTCCTAAATTAGAGCCTTTATTCTCATATATTAATAATATAATGACTCATACTATCGTTTACGCAAGCCCCGTGATTGCGGTTATGCTGGGCGGTGAAGCTGTCCTGGGATTGCTGGCACGTTATGCTTCACAACTAAATGCTTTTGCCATCTCACTGACTGTCAAAAGTGCGCTGGCATTTTTAATATTAATTATTTATTTTGGCCCAATACTGGCTGAACGAGTTATGCCGTTATCCTTTTTCCCAGAACAATTGCAATTATACATTGATAAATAGAGTGTTTCATGGCAAATAAAACTGAAAAGCCAACACAAAAGAAACTCCAGGATGCTTCTAAAAAAGGTCAAATTCTAAAAAGTAGAGACTTAACAGTCTCTGTAATAATGCTTGTGGGTACTTTATATCTTGGATATGTATTTGATGTGCATCACATTATGTCGATTCTTGAATACATCCTTGATCATAACGCTAAACCGGATATTTGGGACTATTTTAAAGCTATGGGGATAGGTTGGTTGAAAACGATCATTCCTTTTTTGCTGGTTTGTATGTTTACAACACTACTTGTTTCATGGTTTCAAAGTAAAATGCAATTAGCAACTGAAGCTATTAAGTTTAAGTTTGATTCATTAAATCCAGTAAATGGCTTAAAACGTATATTTGGCTTAAAAACCGTAAAAGAATTTGTTAAAGCAATACTTTATATTATTTTTTTTGCATTGGCGATCAAATTATTTTGGAGTAACCATAAATCACTGCTTTTTAAAACTCTTGATGGAGATATCATTTCTTTATTATCAGATTGGGGAGAGATGCTGTTCCTTCTCATACTATATTGTCTCGGCAGTATGATAATTGTTCTAATATTTGATTTTATCGCTGAGTATTTTTTATTTATGAAAGATATGAAAATGGATAAACAAGAAGTTAAAAGAGAATACAAGGAACAAGAAGGAAATCCAGAAATTAAGTCTAAACGCAGAGAACGCCATCAAGAAATTCTGTCAGAGCAATTGAAATCTGATGTCAGTAATAGCCGTCTGATGATTGCCAACCCTACGCACATTGCCATAGGGATATACTTTAAGCCACATCTTTCACCTATACCATTGATTTCTGTGAGAGAAACTAATGAGGTAGCATTAGCCGTAAGGAAATATGCAAAGGAAATCGGAATACCAATTATTACAGATAAAAAATTAGCACGAAAAATTTATGCTACCCATCGTCGCTACGATTATGTTAGCTTCGAAAATATAGATGAGATCTTGCGTCTTCTGCTGTGGCTTGAAGATGTGGAGAATGCTGGACAACCTGTTCCAGATGAACTGCTCCCCTCAGAAGATAAATTCAAAGAAGGTGAAGACACAAAAAGCGAGAATAAAGACAATAATTAAAAAAATTAAACATCTATCATAGTCGGAAATTTATAAGAATCTACACGCAAAAAGCGTGTAGATTCTTATTTAATGTGTTAAACGATCTTGCGAAATGACAAGCAATTGATACATACTCATCTCTTTATAAGCTGGAACAGTAGTAACCTGCGCAAATTCGCGATATAGCTTCTGCTCTAGTTCTGCTGATGATATATATTCCGGGTGTTCGCTAAAGAACTGTCTTGCATCTACTATCGCTTGAGATTCGCCACTTCTTTTATTCTGAGTATCCTTTAATGAATTTTCTCTGGTGCATGCAGAGAGCAACGATATCAGCGCTACAGTTATTATGATTTTACTATTATATCTTACTAATGACATATCAACTTTCTCTTATGCAAGATTGGAGTTTAAAATAATGTTTATCCCATTCACAGAGTGCTATAAACAACTCAACAGTACCTTTTATGTTAAGTTTATTTAGGGCTCTTATTTTGTGATATGATACTGTTTTATAATCAATTCCTTTGATAATGGCTATTTGTTTTAACGAATAAGAAACACATAACCGCAGGATATCTATCTCATCATGGGTAAGTGGTTCTTGAGTGGAATACACATTTTGTGTATGAAGATTCGAAACCAGGAAATGCGTTAAATCAGATAATGTAATATTCTTATTGATCCTGATGAAATTGTTGCTCAAAAGGGTGTTTACAGGTTCTGTATTTGGTTTGAGATTTCGATGTTGGTGCTCATCAATAACAACGAACGAATGTCCAAGATCAACCAACGCAACCAAATCGCTGTAATATTCCTTTTGGGATGCTAATAATGCATTAGTGCCTACAGTGAAGTAGACATCACTGGAAAAGACTTGCATATGCCAACCTGCACTCTAAAATCATTTAGGGTAAATATTACGTGTAAAATTTAAAATAATGGTAATTGTTATATTTGCATATCAATGAGGGAATAGGGTGTATACCTTAAATTGCAAATAAAGTTATGTATGTAGGCATTTAAAATGGTTCTCGAAAATTATAATCTTTTTATTGTGTGTCATCATAATTTGGTCATGAAATTTCCGTCTTGTTACACTACTCTAAACTAGAGCTTATGGAATTAGCGGGTGGTATTCATGGAAAATAATGATAAATTCTTATCACAAGACTTATTGGAATCTTATGCCATTCGTTTATTGAGCGGACCATTGAATGGATGCGAGTATGAAATACTTAATGGGCGTGTACTCGTTATCGTTGGTAATGATGTTTCGTTAGGAAGAAGTGATTCTTTTTCTGAGTTACCAGAGAATACGATAGTCATTCCTTATGGAGAGCTTACAGGCAGTTTTGAGGTAATAATCACTACCGACCCTGATCTGGTTGTAACAATCAGAGAATTAACAGCACAAGAACCTGAAGATAGAACGTTAACATTGAATCAGCAAATAGAAGTTTTAGGCCTCAAATTTGCTGTAAAAGTAAAAAATGAAGTTTGGCAGTATTCAATACCAGGTATTGTTGAAAATAACATTACTTCAACAAGACAACATTTCTTTAGAAGTACGCTGTTTAAATATGTAACGCTATTTTTTCTTTTTGCTATCATTTTTATAGCTTTTTATATTGTTAATGCCAGTAATGATCCGCAGCTGAGACATATCGATAAAATTCTTGTAAACAAAAATAGAAATTATGAAATTTTATATGGTAGGGATCATGTCATCTATATCAATACCAATAGTTTGGATGAAGCTGTCTGGGTCAAACAAGCACTGGAAAAAAATCAACCAGGAAAGCCAGTACGGGTGATAAATCCTGATGATGAATCGATACGAATTTTTTCATGGCTTGCTGATAATTTCCCAGATCTACAATATTTTAAACTACAGCTATTAGATGCCAGTAATCCAAGACTGACAGTGAGTAAGCAACGGAATGCTATCACACAGCAACTAATCGATAATCTTATTAAAGGATTACTGCAAACTATGCCATATGCCAGCAATATAAGTATTGCGGTATTAGATGATAATGTATTGGAAAGTCAGGCAATTGAAACATTGTCGGCAATAGGTCTTTCTTATGAAAAATATAAAACAGCTAACAATGTATATTTCAATATCATTGGTACGTTAAGCGACAGTGAATTAAATAAAATTAATAACTATGTCGACGAATATTATAAACAATGGGGTAAACAATATGTAAGATTTAATGTAAATTTGAAAAATCAGGATACAAATAATAGTTCATTTAGCTACGGAGATAACCGATTCGAGAAGTCTCAAGGTAGCAAGTGGACATTTCAGGAATAATTGAGGAGGACTTATGGCAGATTGGAATGGTTATATTATGGATATCAGCAAACAATTTGATCAGGGCGTTGATGATCTGAACCAACAAGTTGAAAAGGCGTTGGAGGATTTAGCAACCAATCCTTCCGACCCGAAATTCCTTGCCGAATATCAGAGTGCATTAGCTGAGTATACATTATATCGAAATGCGCAATCTAACGTTGTAAAAGCGTATAAAGATCTTGATTCGGCAATCATACAAAACTTCCGCTAAACTGGATAAGGATTTTATTATGTCAGTAAGCAATATGCCACCTATTGATAGAGCTGAGCAATCAGCTGCTCGTGAAATACAGCAAGCGAAAGTTATTGATTTAAATGACCGGGTTCTCAATCTTGATAACCCGGATGATAAAATGATCTCCGCTTTTGCCAACTATGCGGTACAAACTGAAAATTGGCAGCAAAATGCGTTACAAGCATTAAGGTCTGATAAAAAGGGGTTAACTCCTGAAAAATTATTAGTCTTGCAGGATCATGTGCTTAATTATAATGTCGAGGTTTCATTGGTGGGAACATTAGCAAGAAAAATTGTCGCTGCAGTTGAGACGTTGACTCGCTCATGAAATATATATCATTATTCTTGTTTATCCTGCTGTTGTGCGGTTGCAAGCAGCAGGAATTACTGAACCATCTTGATCAACAGCAAGCTAATGATGTCCTTGCTGTTTTACAAAGACATAATATTAATGCTGAGAAGAAGGATCAAGGCAAAACTGGATTTTCAATCTATGTAGAACCAACGGATTTTGCTTCTGCGGTGGATTGGCTAAAAATCTACAATCTCCCGGGTAAGCCTGATATTCAAATATCGCAGATGTTCCCTGCAGATGCACTCGTTTCCTCTCCACGAGCGGAAAAAGCAAGATTGTATTCTGCTATTGAACAGCGTTTAGAGCAATCTCTCAAAATTATGGATGGCATTGTTTCTTCAAGAGTACATGTTAGTTACGATGTTGATACAGGTGATAGTGGCAAAACTGCTTTACCAATTCATATTTCTGTACTTGCTGTATATGAAAAAGATATCAATCCAGAAATAAAAATAAATGACATTAAGAGATTTATTGTTAATAGCTTTGCAAGCGTACAATATGAGAATATTTCAGTCGTATTGTCAAAACGAAGAGATATTATTGAACAAGCACCAACATATGAAATTAACGAACCTATTTTTGCTTATGATAAGACTATGCCGGTTTCTATCTTACTTGCATTAATGTCCATTGCGACTTGCTGGCTGTTATGGAAGTACAGGGCTATTCTAACTAATTTAATCAGGTTAAAAAATAAGTAGACATATGAGAACGTTATGAATCTTGCCCTAAGAAAGATTATATATGATCCAATTAGTTATATTCATCCTCAACGAGTAAGTTTGAATAATGCACGTATTAGCAATCCGGTACTTAGATCTATTACCAATGAAATGATACTCCTACAGTACAATCTTTCAGTTGAGCATTTCAGTCTGAATAGTTCACTTATTTACTACATAAACAATTGGAAATTATTTCCATTGATCTGTTTACTCAGTGGTTGTCACTTTTATCGAGAAAGGTTTGCAGAACGCGGATTTTTTTACAAGATTCCTGAAGTGCTAAGGAATTATTTATCAGCGATACCGGTGGAAATAAATGAAAAGGCACGATATAAACCTGGTATCGTTAACTATCAGAATATCATCACATGTGGTTTTTCAACGTTGTTACCCTATGTAAGGCAACAACCGTTGGCAATGCAGCAACGATTTAATTTATTATTTCCTGATTTTGTTGACCACATACAATTGCCGTTACCACTTGCGTCTACTCTTTTGGAGAGAATTACATTTTATGCGAAAAAAAATAGAGATGAGCTTGATAAACTCTCCTGCAAATGGTGTTGTGATCAAAAGAATAATTTCTGATGGATTGAAAGAAATAGTTTCTCTAAAAGAACAGATCCTTCTTGAAACCACCGCAAAAATTCAGAGTATTGAGGAAAAGAGAGAAGAAAAAGTTATTCAAGGTTATTATGATGGCTATGCGAAAGGCATTATTGATGTGATGGATAGTTTTATACTCTTGATAAGTTTGCTGAGCTCAGAATTAGAAAAAAACAGAATAAACATGATAAACGATCTGAAGAGCATATTGTTAAAATCTTCAGAGGAAGTTGAAGTTTTTATCAAAATTTTTGAAAGTTGGGTAACAAAATTACCGTCAATATCAGGCCCTTTAAATCTCTATATACCTACCAGTTTCAAAGATAAGTCTATTGAAGTAGAGTCATATTTTGTCGACAAGTCAATATGGAATGTCCATATTTCATATCATGATGACAAACGTTTTATTTTTTTTACAGATCAATTTATTGCTGAATTTAGTCCGCAGGAATTTGTGGATAATTGTGAGCAATATTTAATTAGCAATCACTGTTTTTCCCCTGACAAGGTTAATGAAATCTGTGAACATGCCAGACATTATTTAGTTGAAAGAATGTGTGAAATAGATTCTTTGGCTATGAATAATTCTGATTTGACGAATCCAGAGGACTTATAGATCACTGTCTCCGGTTTAATAACTTGAATATAATCTAATTCTAATATTTTAAACGCCTAATGATTTTTCAACACGGGTGTTATTCTGCTTACGCAAAAATTTTATTTTTAATTATATTTCATTATTATTTCATCAATGTATTCTTTGGATTTTGCTTATAATAATAATGGAAGGGATGATTATAAATGAATGCGTTATTGCATTTACACTCAGGATGAATATATGGGAAAGATTAAAATTGTAGTTTCAGATCAGCAGCCGTTTATGATTGATGGGATAATTGGATTTCTCGGACATTATCCCGATTTATATGAGGTTGTTGGGGGCTATAAAGATCTGAAGAAAGCTATCGCGGAGTGTAACAAATCTGCAGCCCAAATATTTATTTTAGGAGAATTTGCAGGTGGAATGATGGGGTCCGAACTCATAAAATGGGTTAAATCGCATAAAATAGATGCTCATATTATTACATTTGTAGCAAAAATGCCGTATATTGATTCAATAAAATTGCTTGAAGCCGGTGCGAAAGGATGCGTATGGAAAACCAGTCATCCGGCGAAACTAAATCGCGCTATTGATTCGATTAGTAATGGTTACACTTATTTTGATAGTGTACATATGGATTGTGAAAAAATATCTTCAAGATATTCCTCTGATAATCAACTTACAAATCGTGAGTCTGAAATACTACAACTCATAGCTGATGGGAAAACAAACAAAGAAATCGCTAATTTCTTGCAGTTAAGCAGGAAAACAGTCGAAACTCATAGACTCAATATCATGAAGAAATTAGATGTTCACAGTGGTATCGAGTTGATCAAAACAGCTTTACGTATGGGTGTTTGCACTATATAAAAAAAAGAGGCTTTAGGTTTATTTTGCTAAAGCCTTACGCTTGTCTATTTCATTAAGTCTGGTATATACAACATATATTTTTTTTGCATATTGCAGCCTCTTTTTTTTGTTTTCCATTGCAAAACCCGCGTTATATGTCCCCAGACATTGCCACGTTACCCCACAACGTGAAAAATGATTATATAAAATCTCGGTCCCTATTTTAATGTTCAGACAGGGGTTATCTAACAAATCTCGTTCATCTTTTATTATTCCACGTTTTTTTAACATGGGAATGTGCATCTGGTTTATCTGCATTAAACCATAATCAACACTCTTTATATTGTTTTTCTTATCCCTGTTTTTGCCGATGCTATCATTTTTTAAATTACTTTCAACAAGAGCGATAGCTTTGATCAAATTTGGTTCGATTCTGAAAATTGATCCTGCTTCATTAAAGCAAGCGCTACTGGCGAAAGACATTTTTGTAATTAATATAGAAAACATGAAGATGGATAAGATTTTAACTTTGGGTAAGCGCATATATTTTTATGTGTAGGATTGAAGGAAAGGAACGAGATACTAATATATTCAGTATCTCGTTAATCATTTAAGTGGTCAATTATCTACCATTCCAGTTCATAGTAAGGAGAGATAGGATTATCTTTCGAATACATATCATTTTGAAAAGATGCCATCCATGTTGAAACTATAAATGCTTGTATTTGATCTGTATCAGTAGTACTGGTGGTGATGTGTTTATCTAATGAAACGACTTCATCACCCGTTGCGGTTGCTATATTTAAACTTTGAGAAAAATTATTCATATTGATTGGATTAGTCATAAAATTCCCTTTTTTATTTGTCCAGGCCAATAGCCTATACACAATACTTTTTAATCTAGAGTATTTGATATATATTGCAATAAGGTAATTATCTTAGATGTTTTCATCTCTGTTGTTGACATAACCAGTTGCATACATCTAAACAATAAAATTGCGACAATAAAGATTTATCGCATACAAATTCTCGTCAGTTGCTTTAGTTTCAAAATGTTGTCAATTATAACTCGATGGCTTTCACTCGAAGTTTCTTTATAGTAGAGTTTCATGTTGCTTTTGAGCGGGTTAGGCACATACATATCTACACACTCTTTTATCACAACTGCTTTTCGTCTTCTGGGTTCGAGTTGTAGTGATTTGTCTATACAAATCCTTGCCTCTTCAATTCTTTCATTATGAAAATTGACAAGTGCTCTATAGTAGTAGAGAGAGGCTATATCAGTTGTGTGTATCTTAGCCTGTTCAAATAAGATATGAGATACTTTTGCTTGTCCAGACAGACCAGTTATCAGTCCCATAATAGCTAAAATTTTTCCATCGACATTGGTTATGTCTGATACATAATGTAAAAGCTCTAATGCTTTTTGAGCAGCAAGTTCAAGTTCATACTTTCCATGAAGTGCCAAAGACATATGGCATTCCGCTAGCAGACAATAACATTCTATTTTTAGCGTCTGTATATCACTTTTATTTTGTAATCCATCAAATATAGCCATAGCCCTGTAAATGCTTTCAGGAGTAAACTCGTAAAGTTCTTTCTTACCAGCCAACAGTTCATCTGATAAATAATGATTCTTATAACCTTGGTCCGGTTTAGCTAATCTTACAGAACGCTCTGGATTATGTACCGTTTGAAGGATATTATCTATAATAAATTGTGATGTGTTATGTAGTTCATCAACAGGAAGATGATTACTGGCGATGAGGAAAAGATTTTTAGCGTCGATCAGTTCAATGTATAAAGTTTTCACCGCGTTATTCTGGTTTATTCTTCCTGTAACGAAATAATCTGGCTTGAATCTTCTCAAAAATGAATTTTGCGATATGTGATCATTACAAAAATTTGTCGCAGCCATCGGATAGGTATAAAGGCCATCGATTTTTTTATTCGAAATGTTTTGCACTAATTCCTGATTAAGTATTAATGGATCCAGAGTATTCAATGAAGTGGTGAAAGGAAATATAGCTATGGAATAGTCTGAAGTGTTATCTTCATTTATTTTAGTTTTGAAAACCTGTCCACTGAAACGATAACCTTTCCGGTAGATTGTTTCTATGCAACGATCATAGCCAATTTTTTCAAAAATGCAGCGCAAAGAATAGATACATCTTGTCAGGGACTCGTCACTTACAATAATATTTTTCCATACTGATTCGATGATCATATCTTTCAGGACAACATGACCAGCGGATTCAAGTAATACGATCAATACTCCTAACTCTTTCGGTGGAATATAAATCTGCTCATTTCCTTGAGTAAGAATTCCATCTTCCGTGAGCGTTAATCCCTCGAGAAAATGATATGAGAATTTATTTTCTAAGTCCATTAGTTATCCTCTATGAAAAAATTGGTTTCTTGCATCCTGCATAAGCAATAGAAATTGTGGCTATTCATATTTATGTGTCATTAATGCTACAGGAGTTTACATTCGACATATCTATGATTGTGTTCACTAATTTATCTTAGGAATTCAGTGATGTAATCTGAAATAGCCTTATTCAATTTTGATAAAATAGATTGTTCTCTAACGCGTTGAAAAATAGTAATTTATAGTGTGTTCTTAACTGTTTTAAGATGTTGATTTAAGAAAACATAAGAGAAGCTGGTCATAGTGGTTAACTGCACTATAACCAGCAATTTTTACCAAATGCTTGTAATGCTTAGCCATTATCTTCTGAATTATCGGTTAAGAGTTCAATATATGCCTGCGCTTTGCTCTTAACACTTTCATCCTCACAATTGTTAATAATATGATAGAAACATTGCATTGCGTTATCGATATTTTTAGCCCCAATTTGACATTGACCCATACGATAAATAACTGAATAGTCATCATACGGGGAGTAATTGTAACTTAGTTTGTAAAGGTCATATGCTTGTTGATATTTCTTTTTTGACTGGCATACTGATGCAAAACCTTTTAGATATTCATGATTTTCGAACGCATAAATGCACAGAAATTTATAATAAATTTCTGCGTCCGTTATATTACCTTTTTCATGGTAGTCGAATGCATATGCATATATTCTATCAAGGATATCAGGAGTCAATCCATGTAGTAATGCCAGATTTTCTCCTTGTGATAATGCGTGTTTTAGTTGACTTGCCCATTCATCACTGTTATTGAATATTTCAAGTGTATCTGTGCTCATAATATTCCTCTGTGATGTGTTTCGTGATGCTAAATTATTATTAATTGACTCATTATTTTTTGCATTTATCTTTTTTGAATTATGAGTTTTAAGCTTGCATTGCTTAAGGGTATATTGGTTTATTATTAGTAAAAATACTGACCACTATAAACCAATAATGTCATTAGTTGTTTTGCTAATATTCACCTTATTAGTTATCTTATTTACGACATTTCATAAATGCCTTAATATGCATGACCTTGATTCATATTATCAATTTCCCTTTTTTCGATGAAAATTAAAAAGGGGATTTTTGCGAAGGGTAGTAAGTCGTCTAGTTTTTTTTCTTTATTATGTCTGGTGACGAGGGGGGATAGAACGTCGGTGCATATAGTAGAGAATTTATTCAGGTCTAAATTATTCTCTATTTTGGCCAGTTTTATGAGTTCATTTGTAGCCATACTCATTAAATCATCTGTTATCGGAAATTTATATATGCTCATAGCCGATAATATTGCTTGCTGAATTATTTCTTCAGAAATATCCGCTATCTTTATTGACAAATCATGTGTTAGATATTTTCCTCCAAGAGATTCTTGTTCAATATAATTTAAACCAGACCTCATCGTAATTTTAACTGGATTCACGTATTTCTCTTCATTTTTCTTATTTTTGTTCTCCTGATCAGGAACTAATGGTTGCAGTGGTAGGCTATTATTAATATTTCGTGGCTTCATTTTACATTTCTCTCATTTGATTAGAGCAAAATCCGAATTCGCAGCTTCTGATAATGTCAAATATCACCTTTTCTCATGCTTTATTCTATCAAAAATCGCTCATTTTTACTTTTTTTACCATAATGTTACTTAGTGGCATCGGCAATTTACATAACTTACATGTTGTTTTTTATATCCTGAAAAAACAGATAGATAGTGTGCACACTCGAAATGATATTGGTAACATAAATAGCTTTATTCGTGACAAACATCTCAAAAGATTTCCTTTATTATTTTCGAAATTCATTTGATCAAGGTTATCACCTTATGGAGACGTTACGTAGAATGACTATATTTGTTATCGGCACATTAGGGGTATTAAATTTAGTATTGATGGAAGGTGATTATTGAACAGTAACATCGAGTCACGGTCAAAATGTGAGGTATATAATGGACATTGAGTTTTCGCAGATTCATGAAATGGTCTATATGCATGATATTGTAAATTCGGACTCGAAAAAGAAACCAAGGATTCCGTTAAAAAAATTCCTTAATGCTGAGAAAGTTCTCACGCAAACAACATCATGGGTACTAAATTCAAGATATGTGAATGTTAATTCTGTCAGTAAAGTCAACGTAAAGAGTAAAGTTAAAAACAGTTATATCTCACGATCTGTCAATGATGAGTTTAGTTTAACAGATGATGAAATCAATTCTTTTAAAGAAACGTTAGTCCTTTCCTCTATTGATTCTCTAAGTAAACTGGTTCTTAATAATCCTCTTTCTGTATTGTTTACATCGACTGTACGAAGGAATAATAATAGAGCTAAGATGAATGTTGAGTTCGACTCATGGATTTGCACCAGATGTTGTTGATACATGATATTTTGCATTGCAAGGTGATATCTAAAATGAAAGATGTTGATCAAAACTTTGATGCTTTATACTGGCATATACTACAAGCATATTTAATTTTATTGTTTTATGATTAACGAGGTTCCATCTTTTTATTATCTATTTAAGTTTACCTTGCACAATGCATTATTGCTCTGTTACCAATACTCAAAATAAAAGCATGCTTACCTTGCTTTAGTATATTATAGCTTACACTTTTTTCTGGAAAGACATAAAAATCAGGAATAAGTTCTGCAAGTCTATCATCATCGACTTGATCCATGATCTCAAATTTATTAACTTTCTTTGATGTTAAATGGGCTGTGTCATAGTTTTCAATCCATGTGTATTCAATATTTCGCCGTATTGACTTACTTTCTCTGTTACCTTGTTGCCAGGTTCCGCTCAACGCAACAGTTCCTGTTTTATTTTTTTGGTTATACATAAAGTCGATGGTAAGATTTGCTCGCCCCTTGTCATTAAAAATTACCCAATTTGCAGTGCATGTTTCATTATATATCATTTTTTCTGCAGTATAAGAGTAAACAATGAAGAGAATAAACCCACTGATAAAAACTAAAATAAATAATAAGTTTTTTTTATAATCAATCACGATTAACCTCACGGTAAGACAGGGTTAAACAGCCTGCCACTTCATGTTGGTTATAGTTTTTATTGCATGCCATAACAATCATCCCTGGTGAGGATTTTGCAAGAGGGAAGTATAACCACGGATATTTTTTACAGTTAATCCCCGAATCCAGTATCCGTGTCTTATATTTATCGAACTCTTTCAACCCATCAATTGTATCTTCTGTCACATTAAAATGGCAGCCATTAATTTCCGCAACAGTCTTGTAATCCTTGAAGAATGGCTTCGGTTGATTATTATTCCATAGCCAATGTGCAGAATATACGCCTATAGCAAATATGCTCAACATAATTAGATAACTTTTTATATGTTTGAGGATTTTGTTATTGAAATTGTTTGCGCCACCAATGCTCTCTTTGTACCCCGCATTACCTTTTATGGCAGGTGGGGCATTGTGTGTATGTGCGTCTGTTGAAGAGTTTATTACATGATTTTGTATGTTAATGTCATTATGAATCTTGAATCCTCTTCTCGGCACGGTTGCAATAAGCGAGTGGGTGGTATCACCAACAGCGCGAAATCCGCGTCTGATAATGGATATGTTCTGATATAACGTGTTAGTTGGCACACGCATACCTTCTTCTTCCCAGACTCTGGTGAAAAAATCTTGTTGTGCAACCACATCAGGAAAAGCTTCAAGTAGAAGTGATAAACAACGACTGGCTGGCGTTGTCAGAACGACGTTAAGATCGGCGTTATGTACCGATATTAATTTTCGGTGCTCAGGCCAGAACTCGATATTATCGTTAATAATCCAGTACATACGTCAATAGACACTAAATCAATCAAAATGGAAATCACATAGTTTGCTAAGTATATTGGTATTTACGGCATAAATATATATTAATTTTATATTTATCATAATGATTGAAATGAGGCTTTAATGTCGCAACGTAAAACTTTACGTAAATTAACATGATTAACATTTATGCCACTATTGTTTGTAAATTCATATTTCGTAATGCTTCTGAATTTTTCGTGTGATGGTTTTAAATACCATGTTGTTTACTCTTGGGGTTACTGCTTATTTGTAAAATACGGGCATTTCAATAGATGCCCGTATAAGCAGAGTATGATTCTGGCAGATTATTTAGTATCAATGTTGGACCGAATGTGAACGAATAAATAACTCGTTTATTTTACCACCCATTCTCTTTTCGATTCGTTGCTTGTACGCGTAGATGCTACGGATATCCATATCCAGAACTTCAGCAATCTGATATGGATTATAACCAGAAACCATATATCCCATTATGGTGAATTCCATCTGAGTTAATGTGTTCCCTCTGGTAAATGATAAATAACGACCAATAAATAGTTGTCTGATCTTTTCATTGGCAACATCAAGACCATCATCATTATATATGACAGCAGATATTGCAGAGTTGTGTTTTCGCCAGTAGTTAGCTAACGATTGCATATTGCGGTCGCTGACTAAAACAATCCCCATGTCAGTACTTGCAAGATAGTCAATCCAGTCTTTTTCAAGGAATAGACGTAAAAAACTTACTGAAAAATCGACAAAAATATATCCGCTTAATCTCGCATTGTGGTTTTTTGTTAAAATACCTTCCACCACACCACGATTAAAATATGAACTTTCTTCGGGCCACATACAAAAACACGAGTTTGCGCAATACTGCAAACGCGGTGACTCTTCTGGCATTATTTGGCAATGCATTGAGCAACTATTGCATGTAAGACTTTTATAACGACTACAAAGCCCATGTTAAGAACCTCCCTATCCGTATATAATTGCATAATTTCATTGGTTATTGATGATGTCAATACACCATGATTTTGTAAATTTGCTGGGAAAAATTGCGATTAATCTGAATTTGCTATAATTCTGAGTAAAGCATTTAAAAATGCATTTCTCGTTATTAAATATGATTATGTTTCACTGATTTAATCTTACCTGGTTGATGGTGGTTCAGATAACTATCTCATGGTATGAGAATATCTATATCGCAAATTGTTTTTGAATGACCAGAAGATATCTTGCGAATCTAAGTTATGCATCTTAAATAGTCTTATTTAAGATGTTCAGATCTCTTTGTGTGTTTAACTAACTGATAATACTAGGATATGACGAGAGAAGTGATAGAGCGGAGTTATAACAAATGAACATTATGAAAACTGGAATGGTTCAAAATTGTAGCAATTTTGAACCATTCACAATGGATATTAGCTAAAGAACATTACCGATACGCACAGGATACCCACGATCAGCGTAATCAGATTTCCGATGGAACGCCAGGGTTTAAGCGCCGGGATGAGATACGTTGACAGCGTAGGCATGATGAAAAGTATCATGGCAATGAGCGGGCCGCTGATCGCGTAAATCATCGAAATCGCGTTCGGGTTAATGCAACAAACAATGAAGGTAATCAGCGATACCAACATAATTGATAGTGCGCGGTTAAATGCACGACTTTTCTTTACACCAACCTGCTGTAGTGTTGTTTTGACGACCTCTGTGGCACCTTCAATAACGCCAAAGTACGTACCCAGGAATGATTTCGACATCGCAACTACTGCGACAATAATCCCGGAAATTGACAACCATGCTGGGGCGTTCGGCAGCATAGAAAGCGCCGATAAAATGGTAACCCCTTCTTCTTTAGCCGCTTCAATATACGAAGGTGGAATAGAAAGCAGGCAGCTAAAGACAAAGAACAGTACACTTATGCAGATGATGAGATAAGCGACTTTCATAATTTTTTTGCATTTATCCATAGCATGTTCGCCATATTTTTCACGTCTGTCTATGGCAAACGTAGAAATAATGGGCGTATGGCTAAAGGCGAAAACCATCACGGGAATCGATATCCATATCTGGTGAAGGGTATTCTGATTGAACTCTACCTGGGTAGTTAATAGATCAGGTTGCCAACTACCGACCAGGTAAATAGAAAGAAATAAGAAATAGGCAATCAATGGGAATACCAAAAATCCCATTACCCGAATAGTGGCATGGCGTCCCATCAGAAAAATGAGATTCAGGATTAATACAACACCCAGACTCACCAACATACGGATGCGAAGATCAATAACCATATGCTTTGCCAGCTGTTCCGTAAGTGAGTTGGTAATTGCCACGGCATATATCAACACGACGACAAAAAAGGCGATGAAGTACAGCGTGGTAATCAGATTACCAATCTTCTTGCCATAGTAGTGTGTTACCGCGCCCGTTATCCCTTCACCTGCTGATGTTTTTGATGAGAGGATGAACTGGCATAAGGCTTTATGTGGCCAATATGTTAAAGGCCAGGCGACCAGAGCAGTAATAAACAGGACCACAGCCCCTGCCGAACCTAACTGAATAGGAAGGAAGAGCGTGCCTGCACCAACGGCTGTGCCGTAGAGCGCGAAACTCCACAGAGTTTCTTCTTTTGACCAAATATTAGACATTATCTGAACGTATCATCTACAAATTAAACAAAATGGAGGGCAATTTACCATAAACCAGGTTAAGTATGGGAGATTAACGCCCTTTCTACCTCTCTATTGGTGGGTTAGTGGTTGCAAACCTTACGTGCCAGTTATGTCTCTGACTGCTGGTCAGGCGTATTTCCTTTGTGATAAAAATCACTTTTTTTAAACAATTAAGATAACTGTAATTAACAATCATTTACTATTGCACTGTTAATTGGTGCGAGGTTGTGATGAAAGACGTTGTGATTGTCGGGGCGTTACGGACACCTATCGGCTGCTTTCGTGGTGCGTTAGCGGGTCATTCCGCCGTGGAACTTGGCAGCCTGGTCGTGAAAGCATTAATAGAACGTACCGGTGTTTCTGCATATGCGGTGGATGAAGTGATTCTTGGTCAGGTGTTGACTGCAGGGGCAGGGCAGAATCCGGCAAGGCAATCGGCTATTAAAGGTGGTCTTCCTAATAGCGTTTCTGCAATCACGATTAATGACGTTTGCGGTTCCGGGCTTAAAGCACTGCATCTGGCTACTCAGGCGATACAGTGTGGCGAGGCTGATATTGTCATCGCCGGTGGTCAGGAAAACATGAGTCGCGCACCACATGTTCTGACTGATAGCCGCACCGGTGCACAGCTTGGCAATAGCCAGTTGGTTGACAGTCTTGTGCACGATGGGTTGTGGGATGCCTTCAATGATTATCATATTGGTGTCACCGCCGAAAATCTGGCTCGCGAATATGGCATCAGCCGTCAGTTGCAGGATGCTTACGCACTTAGCTCGCAACAAAAAGCGCGAGCGGCGATTGACGCCGGACGATTTAAAGATGAGATCGTCCCGGTAATGACCCAAAGTAACGGTCAGACGTTGGTTGTTGATACCGATGAACAGCCACGCACTGACGCCAGTGCAGAAGGCTTAGCCCGTTTAAATCCTTCATTTGATAGTCTCGGCTCTGTGACAGCGGGTAATGCATCATCCATAAACGATGGCGCAGCTGCAGTAATGATGATGAGCGAAGCCAAAGCACGAGCGTTGAATTTACCCGTGCTGGCCCGCATCCGCGCATTTGCCAGTGTTGGTGTAGATCCGGCATTGATGGGAATTGCGCCGGTGTATGCGACCCGCCGTTGCCTGGAGCGTGTTGGCTGGCAGTTGGCTGATGTCGATCTTATCGAGGCTAATGAAGCGTTTGCTGCACAGGCGCTTTCGGTTGGCAAGATGCTTGAATGGGATGAGCGTCGGGTCAATGTCAATGGTGGCGCGATCGCACTCGGTCACCCAATAGGCGCTTCCGGTTGCCGAATCCTCGTTTCTCTGGTTCATGAAATGGTGAAACGTAATGCCCGCAAAGGACTGGCTACGCTTTGTATCGGCGGGGGCCAGGGCGTGGCATTGACCATTGAACGTGACGAATAGCTCTGCATTTCCTCCTTACCGATAAATATCAGCCGTCATTAATCTGTTGAATAATGGTGGCTGGCGAGTCGACATACATTTTCAGGGCTCCCTGATTTTTCCATTCTCATGACATATTCGTGATCGACACTGCACTTTTTTCAGTCCTTAACTTAAAAATGAAACATTGTTTTATTTTTAATTGAAAACCCTATCCCGTGGGCATATCATCCCCTTATAGAGAAAACGAAACAGCGTTTCACTATCGTTTTCTATTTTCACGCTTCACTGATTATCGGAGGTTGATGTGGACGTAAGACAGAGCATCCACAGTGCGCATGCAAAAACGCTGGATACCCAGGGGCTGCGCAATGAATTTTTGGTTGAAAAGGTATTTGTCGCCGATGAGTACACCATGGTTTACAGCCACATTGACCGTATAATTGTTGGCGGCATTATGCCGGTAACTAAAACGGTTTCCGTTGGCGGGGAAGTTGGTAAACAACTCGGCGTAAGCTATTTCCTGGAACGTCGCGAGTTAGGTGTTATCAATATTGGCGGTGCCGGTACGATTACTGTCGATGGTCAATGCTATGAAATCGGTCACCGCGACGCCCTGTATGTTGGTAAAGGTGCAAAAGAAGTTGTCTTTGCCAGTATTGATACCGCCACTCCGGCGAAGTTTTATTACAATTGCGCACCCGCGCATACGACGTATCCCACCAAAAAAGTCACACCGGACGAAGTATCTCCAGTCACGTTAGGCGATAACCTCACCAGTAACCGTCGCACGATTAACAAATATTTTGTCCCGGATGTACTGGAAACCTGCCAATTGAGTATGGGGCTGACGGAGCTGGCTCCGGGTAACTTGTGGAACACCATGCCGTGTCACACCCACGAGCGCCGGATGGAAGTTTATTTCTATTTCAATATGGATGATGACGCCTGCGTTTTCCACATGATGGGGCAGCCGCAAGAAACGCGTCATATTGTGATGCATAACGAGCAGGCGGTGCTCTCCCCGAGCTGGTCGATCCATTCCGGTGTCGGAACCAAAGCTTATACCTTTATCTGGGGCATGGTCGGTGAAAACCAGGTCTTTGATGATATGGACCATGTGGCCGTTAAAGATTTGCGCTAGTTGTGGGCATAAACGAATAAGGTATTGTTATGATTTTAAGTGCATTTTCTCTCGAAGGTAAAGTTGCGGTCGTCACTGGTTGTGATACTGGACTGGGTCAGGGGATGGCGTTGGGGCTGGCGCAAGCGGGCTGTGACATTGTTGGCATTAACATCGTTGAACCGACTGAAACCATCAAGCAGGTCACGGCGCTGGGGCGTCGTTTTTTAAGCCTGACCGCCGATCTGCGAAAGATTGATGGCATTCCAGCACTGCTGGATCGCGCGGTAGCTGAGTTTGGTCATATTGATATCCTGGTGAATAACGCCGGATTGATTCGGCGCGAAGATGCTCTCGAGTTCAGCGAAAAAGACTGGGACGATGTCATGAACCTGAATATCAAGAGCGTATTCTTCATGTCTCAGGCAGCGGCGAAACACTTTATCGCGCAAGGCAATGGCGGCAAGATTATCAATATCGCGTCAATGCTCTCCTTCCAGGGCGGGATCCGTGTGCCTTCTTATACCGCATCAAAAAGCGGCGTGATGGGCGTGACGCGATTGATGGCGAATGAATGGGCTAAACACAACATTAATGTTAATGCGATAGCTCCGGGTTACATGGCAACCAACAATACTCAACAACTACGGGCAGATGAACAACGTAGCGCGGAAATTCTCGACCGCATTCCAGCTGGCCGTTGGGGACTGCCGAGTGACCTGATGGGGCCGGTAGTGTTCCTTGCCTCCAGCGCTTCAGATTATGTGAATGGTTATACCATTGCCGTGGATGGCGGTTGGCTGGCTCGTTAATTCATTTCTCTTACTTTTATGACCCTGCCGCATGGCAGGGTTTTTTATACCTGTAGATCATCATAATCCATATCATGGTTATGAAATAATCCATATCAATTATCAATTAATGAACTTTATGAATTTTATCTGCTTTAAAATTAGGTGGTTAATAATAATCTCAATTATTCAACTTAATTTGAAAATTGGAATATCCATCACATAACGACATGTCGTAGCAATTTAATCCATATTTATGCTATTTCCGACCTGACACCTGTGTGAATTGTTCACGTATTTTTTCACTATGTCTTACTCTCTGCTGGCAGGAAAAAATGGTTACTATCAATACGGAATCTGCTTTAACGCCACGTCCTCTGCGGGATACGCGGCGTATGAATATGTTTGTTTCGGTAGCTGCTGCGGTCGCAGGATTGTTATTTGGTCTTGATATCGGCGTAATCGCCGGAGCGTTGCCGTTCATTACCGATCACTTTGTGCTGACCAGCCGTTTGCAGGAATGGGTGGTCAGTAGCATGATGCTCGGCGCGGCAATTGGTGCGCTGTTTAATGGTTGGCTGTCGTTCCGCCTGGGGCGTAAATACAGCCTGATGGCGGGGGCCATCCTGTTTGTGCTCGGCTCGATAGGGTCCGCTTTTGCGACCAGCGTAGAGATGTTAATCGCCGCTCGTGTGGTGCTGGGCATTGCTGTCGGGATCGCGTCTTACACCGCTCCTCTGTATCTTTCTGAAATGGCCAGTGAAAACGTTCGCGGTAAGATGATCAGTATGTACCAGTTGATGGTCACACTCGGCATCGTGCTGGCGTTTTTATCCGATACAGCGTTCAGTTATAGCGGTAACTGGCGCGCAATGTTGGGGGTTCTTGCTTTACCAGCAGTCCTGCTGATTATTCTGGTTGTCTTCCTGCCAAATAGCCCGCGCTGGCTGGCGGAAAAAGGGCGTCATATTGAGGCGGAAGAAGTATTGCGTATGCTGCGCGATACGTCGGAAAAAGCGCGAGAAGAACTCAACGAAATTCGTGAAAGCCTGAAGTTAAAACAGGGCGGTTGGGCACTGTTTAAGATCAACCGTAACGTCCGTCGTGCTGTATTTCTCGGTATGTTGTTGCAGGCGATGCAGCAGTTTACCGGTATGAACATCATCATGTACTACGCGCCGCGTATCTTCAAAATGGCGGGCTTTACGACCACAGAACAACAGATGATTGCGACTCTGGTCGTGGGGCTGACCTTTATGTTCGCCACCTTCATTGCGGTCTTTACGGTAGATAAAGCAGGGCGTAAGCCGGCTCTGAAAATTGGTTTCAGCGTGATGGCGTTAGGCACTCTGGTGCTGGGTTACTGCCTGATGCAGTTTGATAACGGTACGGCTTCCAGTGGCTTGTCCTGGCTCTCTGTTGGCATGACGATGATGTGTATTGCCGGTTATGCGATGAGCGCCGCGCCAGTGGTGTGGATCTTGTGCTCTGAAATTCAGCCGCTGAAATGCCGCGATTTTGGCATCACCTGCTCAACGACGACAAACTGGGTGTCGAATATGATTATCGGCGCGACCTTCCTGACACTGCTTGATAGCATTGGCGCTGCCGGTACATTCTGGCTCTACACTGCGCTGAACATTGCGTTTGTGGGCATCACTTTCTGGCTCATTCCGGAAACCAAAAATGTCACCCTGGAACATATCGAACGCAAACTGATGGCAGGCGAGAAGTTGAGAAATATCGGCGTCTGATTTCACGGGCCGGATGTGCTGTACATCCGGCCCTTTTTTGTGCACAGAAAACCCCCAGCTAGGCTGGGGGTTCCGGAAAGCTTTCAGCTTTGAGCCAGTTATTCAAACCCCTTTTGATTTGTTAAAACACCTTGCGGTCTGGCAACTGCAAGTGTCAAACAAGAAATCAAAAGGGGGTCCCAATGGGGGACGAAAAGAGCTTAGCGCACACCCGC